>JBEEFV010000026.1:0-53808 GCA_041166405.1 Actinomycetota bacterium
GGTAAGCACGCCGGCGATGAATCCCTTCGCGACCGGCGACAGGTGCACCGGGTCGTTGTCGTCGTAGAACGCGTTCGTGTCCTCGTTGAACAGCGAGAAGTGCGTGTGCATCCCCGACCCCTGCACACCGGCCACCGGCTTCGGCATGAAGGTCGCGTGCACGCCTGACTGCGTGGCGATCTCCTTCACGATCAGGCGCGTCGTCATGACGGCGTCGGCCATCGACAACGCATCGGTGTGTCGCAGGTCGATCTCGTGTTGCGACGGGCTGTCCTCGTGTTGGCTGTACTCGACGGGGATGCCCATGTCCTCGAGCGTCAGGACCGTCCGCTGGCGCAACTCGCTGGCGCGGTCGGCGACCGTGAGCTCGAAGTACGAACCACTGTCGAGGGGCCGCGGCGCATCCGCGCCCTCGAAGTAGAACCATTCGAGTTCCGGAGCGGCGAAGAAGGTGAAGCCCGAGCTGCGCGCTTTGTCGAGCGTGCGCTTGAGCACGTGACGGGGGTCGCCCTCGAACGGCGTGCCGTCGAGGTTGTGCACGTCGCAGAACATGCGAGCGACCGCCGGGTCGTGGCGCAGCGGCAGGATTTGGAACGTCTGCGGATCCGGCTTCGCCAAAACGTCGGACTCCTGCACGCGGGAGAACCCGTCGATCGCCGAGCCGTCGAAGGTCATGCCTTCTTCGAGGGCGTTTTCCAGCTCAGCAGGCGTGATGTTGAACGACTTGGCCGTGCCGAGCACGTCGGTGAACCACAGCTGGATGAAGCGGATGCCCCGCTCGTCGACTGTGCGGAGGACGTAATCCTGCTGGCGCTCCATACACAAGTGTCGCGTGGACCCCCCGCCACCCGTCCAGCCGGGCGACACCGTTCACAAAGCGTTCACACTCCTGAGACGGCTCTGGGACGGGTTGCCAGATAACTTTTATGGCTATGAGCTACCAGGCTGAGTACATCTGGATTGACGGCACCGAGCCGACGCCGCTGCTGCGTTCCAAGACGAAGATCATCGCCGACGGCGCCGACCCGGGGATTTGGGGGTTCGACGGCTCGTCGACCAACCAGGCCGAGGGGCACCAGTCGGACTGCGTGCTGCAGCCGGTGTTCGTCTGCCCCGACCCGATCCGCAAGCGCGACAACAAGCTCGTGCTGTGTGAGGTCCTCCTCACCGACATGACGCCGCACCCGACCAACACCCGCGCCGCGCTGCGTGAGGTCTTCGAGAAGTTCAAGGACCAGGATCCCTGGTTCGGCATCGAGCAGGAGTACACGCTGTTCAAGGGTTCCCGCCCGCTCGGCTTCCCTGAGCACGGTGGCTACCCCGGCCCGCAGGGCCCGTACTACTGCGGCGCCGGCGCCGACGACATCTACGGTCGTCCGCTCGTCGAAGCGCACATGACCGCGTGCCTCGAGGCCGGCCTGCTGCTTTCGGGCATCAACGCCGAGGTCATGCCCGGCCAGTGGGAATTCCAGATCGGCCCCGGCAGCCCGCTCGACGTGTCCGACCACCTGTGGGTCGCCCGTTGGCTGCTCCACCGCCTCGGTGAGGAGTTCGAGATCTCGGTCACCTTCGACGCCAAGCCGGTCCGCGGCGACTGGAACGGTGCCGGTGCCCACACCAACTTCTCGACCAACAAGATGCGCGAGAACTACGACGCCGTCGTCGAGGCGTGCGAAGCGCTCGGCAAGAACGTCGACGAGCACATCTCGAACTACGGCAACGACATCGAGAGCCGCCTCACGGGCGCGCACGAGACGGAGCGCTACGACAAGTTCTCCTACGGCGTGTCGAATCGCGGTGCGTCGATTCGCATCCCGTGGCAGGTCGCCCTCGAGAAGAAGGGCTACATCGAGGACCGTCGTCCGAACGCGAACTGCGATCCGTACACCGTGACTCGTCTCATCACGAACACCTGCTGCTCTGCCCTCGCCTAACCAGCAACCAAACGTCGATCGAAGGGACGGCTCCGGCCGTCCCTTCGTCGCGCTTGCGACCGCGCGCGACGCAATGGAGTACGACGGCGACTTGCCGCTGATCGGCGAGGCGTTTGCGCGCGCCGACATCGATCACGACGTCCACGCGTGGGACGCCGACGTCGACTGGTCGCGGTACGACGGTGTCGTCGTGCGCTCGACGTGGGACTACGTCGACCGGCTCGACGAGTACCTCGCGTGGGCCGACTCGGTGCCGCGCCTCGCTAACCCCGCATCGGTGATTCGGTGGAACACGAACAAGCGCTACCTCGCGGAGCTGGCGTCGCGCGGCGTTCCCGTCGTGCCGACCGTGTGGCCGCGCGACGGCGAGGAGATCCCGCGCGAGTGGTCCGATGTCGTCGTGAAGCCCGCGGTGTCGGCGGGCGGGCGCTTCACTGGCCGTTTCAGCGACGTAGCCGACGCGGCGAACTTCGCGCAGACGTTGCTGGATCGTGGTGACGATGTGCTGGTGCAGCGTTACGTCGCTAGCGTCGACCCCGTCGGCGAGTCCGCGGTGTACTTCTTCGGCGGACGGGTTTCGCACGCCATTCGAAAGGGCGCCATCCTCGAGCGCGACGCTGCGCCGCGTCCCGACGCGTCGCTCGCGCACGGTCAGTCGTCCGAGCCGTTAGCGCTCGCCGACGCGCCCGTGGCGTTCGCGCAGTCCGTCTTCGATGCGATCGATGCGTCGGTGCTCTACGCCCGCGTCGACTGCGTGCGCGACGACGACGGCAACGACGTGGTGATCGAAGTCGAGTTGGTCGAGCCGTACCTCTTCCTCGAAACGTCGCCGCCGGCGGCCGACTTGTTCGCGGGCGCCGTTTTGGCGTGGCTCGATCGCCTCGTACGCTGAACTCATGCCGGACCTGCGCATCGCGGCGTGTCAGCTCAATCCGACCGTCGGTGCGATCGACAGCAACTGCGACGCCATCATCGACGCCTTCAAGTCGGCTGTGGCCGACGGCGCGCGCGTCGTGGCGTTCGGCGAACTCGCGGTGTGCGGCTATCCACCCGAAGACCTCCTGCTGAAGGAGGCGTTCGTCGCGGCTACCGAGGCGGGGCTACAGCGTGTGGCCGCGGCGACCGCCGATGCTCCTGGTGTCTTGGCGATCGTCGGCGCTGTCGAGCGGCGCGGCCACCGGCTGTACAACACCGCAGCGTTGTGCCGTGACGGCAAGGTCGTGGCGCAGCATCACAAGCGGCACCTGCCGAACTACGCAGTGTTCGACGAGCACCGCTGGTTCGACGAAGGCGCGATACCCGTGCCGATCGTCGAGGTCGACGGCGTGAACGTCGCGGCGGTCGTGTGCGAAGACGTGTGGGCGGTCGGTGGGCCGATGCCCGGCGCCGCCAACGACGGCGCCGACCTCATCGTCGTGATCAACGGCTCTCCGTACGCGCGCGGCCGCGTCGACGAACGCATCGAGATACTGCGGACACGCGTCGAGGAGTGCGGCCGACCGATCGTCTACGTGAACCAAGTCGGCGGGCAGGACGAGCTGATCTTCGACGGCGGATCGTTCGCGCTCAACGCCGACGGCGCGCTGGCGGCGTTCGCCCCGCAGCTCGTCGAGCACACGATGATCGTCACGTTCGACGACAACGGCCAGCTCCACGGCCCCGTGGCCGAGCGCCTCGACGAACTCGACGAGGTCTACGACGCGCTCGTGTTGTCGACGCGCGACTACATCAACAAGAACGGCTTTGGTCACGTGGTGCTCACGCTGTCGGGCGGCATCGACTCCTCGCTGGTGTCGGCGATCGCCGCCGACGCGCTCGGGCCCGAGCGCGTGCACGTCGTCGCCATGCCGTCGCGCTACTCGTCGCCCGATTCCGAAGGCGACGCCGAAAAACTGGCGCGTAACTTCGGCATCGATTTCCTGACCATCCCGATCGAACCGGCGCACGCGACGTTCATCGAGATGCTGGAGCCGACCTTCGCTGGCCGCGCGCCCGATCTCACCGAAGAGAACCTGCAGAGCCGCATCCGCGGCGTGCTCGTGATGGCGCTGTCGAACAAGCTCGGCTGGACCGTGCTGACGTGCGGCAACAAGAGCGAGTCCGCCGTCGGCTACTCGACGCTGTACGGCGACACCGCCGGCGGCTTCGCGGTCATCAAGGACTGCCTCAAGCTGCTCGTGTACCAACTGGCGCAGCGACGCAACGAACGCGCCGGCTTCGACGTGATCCCCGCCAACGTGCTGGCGAAGCCGCCGTCGGCGGAGCTGCGGCCCGGCCAGCGCGACGACCAGAGCCTGCCGCCCTACGAGATCCTCGACCCGATCCTCGAGCGTTACGTCGAGCACGACGCGTCGGCGGCGTCGATCATCGACGACGGCTACGACGCCGAAGTCGTGCGGCGGATCATCGGGCTCGTCGATCGTTCGGAGTACAAGCGCCGTCAGACGCCGCTCGGACCGCGCATCACCGGCAAGGCGTTCGGGCGCGACCGACGCGTGCCGATCACCAACCGTTTCTACGGGTGACAGAACGACGCGCCCAACTCGGCGTCGTCGTCGCCGCGCTGCTGTTCGGCTCGACGTTCGTCGTCATGCGCGACTCCGTGCGCGTCGCGTCGCCGACGGCGTTCTTGTGCGTCCGCTTCGGCATCGGTGGTGTCGCGTTGGTGCTGCTGGCGCGTCGCCGATCGCCGATGCCGAAGGGCGTGCTCGTACCGTCGCTCGTCACGGCGTCGGCACTGCTAGTCGGCTACGTGTTCCAAACGGTCGGCCTGCAGTACACGAAGACGTCGACGTCGGCGTTCATCACGTATCTGCTCGTCGTGCTCGTGCCGGTGTTCGCCGCGATCCAACACCGCGAGTTGCCGCCGCCGGTCGTGGCCGTCGCCGTCGCTGTCACCACCGCAGGGTTGTGGTTGCTCACGGGCGGCATCGACGCCGTCGGCAAAGGCGAAGTGCTCACGCTCGGCTGCGCCGCCGCGTACGCGATTCACATCCTCTTGATCGAACGTTGGACGAGCAGCGTCGACGTGCTGTGGTTCATCGGCATTCAGTTGTGCGTCGTCAGCGTGGCCTGCTTCGTGCCCGGGTTGTTGCAAGGCGGGTTCGGCTTCGGTTGGGTCGCGTGGCGTGGCGCCGCCTACACCGGGATCGGTGCGTCGGCGGTCGCCCTGACGCTCCAAGCGCGCGGTCAGGCGGTGCTCCCGCCGACGCGCACCGCGCTGCTTTTGATGATCGAACCGGTAAGCGCAGCCCTCATCGGGTACGCGGTTGGGGAGCGCCTCGGCGCCTCTGGGGCGCTCGGCGCGCTCTTGATCTTGATTGGTGTCACGGTCGCAGAGGTGGGGGATGCGCGAAAACTCAATGAATACAAGGCAGAATGGCCTACCAACGACCCCATACAGGGAGGACCCACGTGAACCGTCGCGAACTCGTCGCCGCTATTGCTGAAGCCACCGGCGAAGACAAGAAGAATGTCGACGCCATGCTCAAGGCGACTGTCGACGTCATCACCGAAACCGTCCGCAGTGGCGACCCCGTTGTCATCAGCGGCTTCGCCAAGTTCGCCAAGATCGACCGCGCTGCCCGCATGGGCCGCAATCCGGCGACCGGCGAACCGATCAAGATCGCGGCGAAGACTGTCGCCAAGATCACGATCCTGAAGGGCTTCAAGGACGCGGTGCTGACGAAGGGGCCTGCCAAGAAAGCTGCCGCCAAGCGGTAGTCGTCTCCAATCGAGAAAAAGCCCGCCACTCAACGGTGGCGGGCTTTTTCGCGCTTTGGCATCGAACTACTTGACCGTCCGGTCAAGGGCTAGTGTCTCGTCAGTTCTGACAAGGGAGTGTTGACAGTGGGGGATTCGCGCACGCCGCGTGCACCGTTTGCGCCGTGGGACCGGCGCGAGCTGCCGGGCAGCTTCGACGTGGACGAGACTGCTCGTCGCGTCGGCAACTACAAGTGGACCGAGATGCGCCTGTTCGAGGCGCTCGGCGGTTGGGTGGCGACGGTTCCCGAACTCGACGTCAAGCTGCGCCTTGGCACGCACTGCTACCACCACGCGTGGCATGCGGAGCTGTGGCACAAGCGCCTGCCCGAACTCCGCGAGATGAATCAGGACCGTCTTACGCTGCCGGCCAACGACGACTTCGTCACCTTCATGGATGCCGTGACCGAGCCGGGGGATCCCGACCAGACGATCGAGAAGCTCGTCGGCGTCTACCGCGTCCTGATCCCGCACAAGATCGCGGCGTACACGTACCACCTCAACAACACGTCGACGATCACCGACGCGCCGACGATGCGTTCGCTGCGCTTCGCCATCGCCGACGAGATCGAAGACTGGCGCGACGGCGAGATGATGATTCAGTCGTTGCTGCGTGACGAGAGCGACGTGCAGCGCGCCGCCGCTCACCAGCAGAAGTTGGAAACGTTGATCATGAAGTCCGGTGGCATCACCGGTCCTGGTTCGATCGGTGATCCGTACGACATTGGAGAAGGTCGATGAAGAAGTTCATTGCTCCCGACGAACTCGCACGCGACGCGCGGTTCGCCCGCGTCAACATGGCTGACCGCTTCGGCGACAAGCGCGTCGCCAAGCGCGGCGAAGACCGCGTCGGTGGCGGCGGCGGCTCGTACGGCGGCGGCGGCCAGATGCGCCTGTCGCCTGATCTTCCGGGCGCATCCGATCAGGCACGTTCGCTGATGCACGGCATCTTCGTCGGCGAGATCCAGGCGCTCGAAGGCGCCGGCCGCACGTGCTTCGACTTCGAGGTCGGCAGCGGCGCCGCCGACGTGCCGTTCGAGCTCAAGCTCGACATGGCGCGCCAGTGCTGGGACGAGAGCCGGCACTGTGAGATCAGCATCAAGTTGTCGGAGTGGATGGGCACCGAGATCGGCGAGTTCTCCGAGTCGACGTTCCTGTTCGAAGCCGCCTGCAACCCCGACGCAGCGCTGCGCCTCACCGGCGTCAACCGCGCGCTCGAAGGACTCGCCATCGACGTCTTCAACACGATGCGTGAGTTCGGTCGCAAGGCAGGCGACCCCGTCCTCGAGTTCTGCGAGGACTGGATGCTCGCCGACGAAGTGACCCACGTGAAGATGGGTTCCGACTGGCTGCGCAAGCTCACCGCCACGGATCCGGAGCGGCAAGAGCGCGCCCTCGAGTTCCAGCGCGTGGTCGACAAGATCTTCTCGCTGGGCGGCGCCCGCGGCGAGAACGACGACAGCCCGATCCGCCTGGCCCGCCGGTTCCGCGAACTCGCCGGCTTCACACACGAAGAGGTCGACGAGATCGCCGGCCTTTCCAAGGAAGCCGCGGCGGAGATGCAAGCGCGGCGCGAGGCGTCGTAACACCGATGGCGAAGGTTTCCGTCGAACCGAGCGAGTTCCACTTCGTGAACTTCGACGCGGCGCAGATCACGCGCCTCGTCGGCGAAGTCGCCGACCTCGTCGGCCTCGCGCCCGACACCGAGATTCAGGTGAAGATCGACGAGGCGACGCCGCTCGGCCGCGCTGTCGTGTCCTCCATCGACCCGATCGTCATCGAAGTCGAAGGTGGTGCGTTCGAGAACGCCAAGGCGCCGCGGCAACTGAGTGACCGCGGCGTGCGCGACGTCGTGTCCCGTCTGTTGTTCAAGGTGTCCGACCGCCAGTCGGGCAAGTTCGCCAACGCGCCCGCCGACGGCGAGGTCCCGCTGCCCCAGTCCGTCGCCTGGGACGTCTACGCCGTCGGGCGCGCCGCGCGCGCCGGCATCGACGTGTCCAAGCCCCGCCGGCTGTACCACTTCCGCAACCGCCACGGCTTCACCGACGTCGCCGACGCTGCGTTCGAAACCCTCTGGAACGCCACCGACATGTCCTGGGACGAACTCAACGCCCTCGTCGAAGAAGTCGCCGCCGCCAAAACCCCCGCCTGAGCAAACCCCACCGCCGAACTGGTCTCGCCAGCACGCCATTACTGGCGCCGTCGGGAGACCAGTTCAGAGCTGGTCGCGAACTGGTCTCGCCAAAACGCCACTTTTGGCAGCGACGCGAGACCAGATCAGGCAGGGTCTGCGCGGGACCGGCGAACCCGAGTGCGAGCGTCGCGCCAGCGCTTGATGACGTTTGCTTTGTCGTACCAAACCTCGTGTTCGCTGAAGCGCTCGACTTCAAAGCCGGCACGAAGCAAGGCCTCGTCGCGTCGCTCGTCGGAGTCGGCGTCGAGCGGGGCGACGTGGTAGCGAGTGCTGTCGATCTCAGCGATCAGCGGGAGATCGGGGTCGAGGCAGTCGACTCGCCCGAGCCACCTCACGTCGCCGACGTTCACCTCGGATCGCGGCTCGGGCATGCCTGCTTCTTTGATGATGGAAATGAATCGGCCTGCCAGGTTGCTCGCCGGAGGAACCCAGTCTTTCGGGCGGCTTTCGAGATACGCATGCAAGGCGGCACTGCCAGTACGGCCGCGCTCGCACCATTCGTCGGCCATCTCGTCGAGGGCCCGCCTGGACACGAGGCCCGCGCCGAAGCAGTTGTCGACAATGCGCGCGAACTTCGCCGGATGCAGTTTCGGCGTTGCGGCCCAGTCGGCGAGGGCGCGCGCTGGCGTGGTTACGGCCAGTCCGTTGACCTCGAGCAGATGGTGAGCCGGCAGGAAACGTGAGCGGTGCCAGACGACATCGTCGCTGCTCTTCCGGACGCTGCCGCGCGGCCGCATCAACATGAATGGGCTCGAGGTCGAATCCCGCGACGCCGTACCACGCCAATGCCGTATCGATCCCGAGCGCACAGCCGACGCCGCCGTCTTCGAGCCATATGGTCGCCCGACGTTCGAAGGTGTCTGGTGAGCCCGCGACGACGAGAACGTTGGGCGTCGGTGCCAGAAGGACCCCATCGGCGACACGCCGGTTCAAGGCGCGGGCGTCGATCTTCGCAGCGCGAGCCGCGCGCCAGGCAGTGGCGCCGAACTTGGCGCTCGTCAACTCGGCCAGTCGCTGATCAATTGATTGCATGACACGCCAGATTGTCGCGGGGGTGTAACACGCAATCCGGCTCCCGGAACTGGTCTCGCGAGAGCTCCAATCATGGCGCTGTCGCGAGACCAGTTCGTCAGACGGTCGGGAGATCGAGACCTTTCGAGGCGAGCCACTTCTCGGCGGCGTCGGTTGCGATCTCCCACGTGGTGCTGGAGATCCACGGGACGTAGCCCATCTCCTTGTTGATGCCGAGCATGGCGTCGTTGCTGTCCGCATTCCCGGTGCGGATGACCTTCACGTTGGGCTTGTCCTTGAGCACCCGCAGCGTCATCGTCGCTTTGAGCCACTTGCCGAGCGCGTGCCCGCGATGTTCCGGGCGCACGCCCGTCGCCCCGACCCAGCACACCTCGGGTTCGTTGGGGTCGAACATGACGTCGTGGATGCCGGCCCACGCGCCGTCGCTGGTCCGCCGAGCGATGAGTTGCCACATGTCGTAGCCGACGGCCAGCGCCTGCTTCTCGCCCTCGCGCACTTGCTCGGCGGTGAGCGTGAAGTCGTTGAGTGCGAGGTCGTCGCGCGGCGCGGTGTTCATGACGAGCACGGCGTCGAGATAGTCAGCCATGTGTTCCTCGGGGACGGGTCCGTCCCAGCCGAAGATCTCGTACCCCTCAGCGCGCACGGGCCCTTCGGCGACCCACTTCTCCATCAACGCGCGGTCGAGCGACTCGAGCACGAGGTGGTTGACGTGGGTCCACTGCTTCTTCTCCGCGCCCATCGCCTCGCAGAACGGCTCACCGCTCGGGAGCCGACCGTTGGTTTCGCTCACGATGCGCGGGCGACCCTCACGCTTCGCCAGCGCCACGAGGTACGCCAGCAGTTGTGTGCCCACGCCGTTGCGGCGATGTGCGGCGAGCACCTGCACGGCGCCAGCGAGGATGTCGGGGTTGTCGTCGTGCTCGGGATCGATGCCGACGCCGGTTGAGCCGACGAGCGTGCCGTCGTCCGCCCAGGCGCGGACCCGCGTGCGGCGCATGCGCGCCGGGACCGCCCGGTTCGACGCGATGGCTTGTTCGAGCGGCGTCGGTGGATCCTCAGGGACGGCCTCGAGTTGGATCGCGTTGCCGAGCGTCAACCCGACGGCGATGTCGTCGTCGGTGAAGTCGGCCGGGTTATGCAGCGTGTAGGTGTAGTTCCCCATTGCCGCGCAGTATCGCGGCGACAGCGTCAGGCGGCGACAGGTTTTACGCGTAGCCGCGGCGAACTCGCCGGTGGCAGGCGCGGCCCCTTGGGCGCGATCTTGCCGACCGCGACTGCGAACGCTGCGATCCACAGCAGCACGACGCCCGTCAGCAGTGCGTACACGCCGTTCTTGAACACCTTGTTGCCGGCGTGCTGCTCGCGCAGCAGGTAGCGCGGCTCTGGCTGGAACGCCATCGTGCGATTGACCGCCTTCAACTCCGGCTTGTGCAACCCGGGATCGCCGGGCAAGTGCAACGCGATCGCCATCATCTCGCCGCCGCGGTGCAGGCGCAGCAGCGCCTTCCATCCGCCGGAGACGGGAATGCGGTGCTCCGAGATGTAGTGGCCCTCGCTGACGCGTCGCATGTTCGCCAGGTCGAGCCCGCCGCCCTGCCACGCGCCCGCTTGGAAGAAGCGCGCGTGCTCGGCGGCGTTGGGCGGCGTCAGCCGTACATCGACGTTCGCGTAACCGCCCACGACTTGGCCGATGCGCACGTCGGCGCTCACGTTGCCGGTGTGACGCGGCATGGGGACCGCGAGCAGTACAAGGATCAACACGCCGGCAGCGGCGACGACCGGGCGAGGCAGTGCCCGCGTGCCGTCTTGGTAGCCCGCGGCGCGCGCGAACGACGTGGCAAGCAGCGCGGCGGCGACAGCGCCGAGCAGTGCGAACACGAACGCGTCGGGGAACAGGTTGCTGTTCCACGGTTGGTAGGCGTGCGTGTGATTCCACCAGTAGTCACCGGCGAGACCGATCGTCGACACGCCGACGCCGGACGCCACCGCGAAACGCGCCCGCCGTTCGGTGCCGAAGATCAACGCCGCCAACTCGACCGCCAGCGCGGAGGTCACGTAGATGCCGACGACCCGCGTGTGGATGGGCGACTTGTCGCTGAACAGGTTCGTCGTGCCGACGATGTTGAACAACGCGATCCCGATGCCCCAGTAGCGACCGAGCACGAGGCGGACGGCGACGAATGCGAACCCTGAGGCGATGGCGAGGATCAGCGGGTGAAAGATCTGCTGGAACTGCGGCACGCCGAAGGAGAACTCGCCGAGCGGCGCCACCAGGCCCTGCAACGTCAGCCACGCGGCGACGACGTGGATGCCGAACGCCCAGCGCGAGTCGCGCGGCTTGACGCCGGCGTCGGCCAGCACGAGCCACGCCGCGGCGCCGACGAACGCGGCGCCGAGGATCATCAGCATGTGCGTCGGGCTCCACATCGTGACGTCGACGCCGAAGGCGCGGTGCCAGAACTCGTCGAGCGGGAACCCGGTGACCGCGGCACCGCCGAGGGCGAGCAACGGCAACGTCGACCACGGGATGCGCACGGCTCTCCACCGCAGCGCGGTGTCGATGCCTTGCAGCGACGCCAACAGCACGCCGGTGACGCCCGACATCAGGATGAGGCCGAGCCCGATGACGATGCCGGTGTGGGGCGCGGTGAACAGGTTCTTGTCGCGCCCGAGCGCGACGTGCCAGGCGACGTCGTTGTAGAACGCCTGGCCGGCCGTGAACAGACCGAACAGCGCCATGCCGACGGTGGCGGCGGCCCAGCCGGGGATGTGCACGAGTCGTTCGAGGGCGTCGGGGATGCGCAGCAGCGCGCGGGCGATCCCCGACGACGTATCGCCCGACCGGCCGAATATGAACAGGAACACCAGCACGGCGCCGAAACCCGCCAGCAGCAGGTACAGCGGCGTCCAGCTGGTGAGTGCGTTTCCTTTGCTTGAAACCGCTGCGAGGACGTTCATTGTTGGACCCCCTGTCCGTTGAACCCTTCCCACAAGAACGAGTCGAGATACGTCACGAGCTGCGGGCGAGGCATCGTGCGACGCTCGATCCACCAGTCGCCGGCGGCGTAGACGAAGGCCACGACCCCGTGCGCGATGGGTTCGGCACCGCCGGAATCGCGACCGGCGGCCCGGAGTTGCTCACCGATCACGAGCGCCACCCGGTTCGAGATCTCCTCGAGGAATCCCGTCAGATCGGGGTCGCCGCGGTCGCGGTTGCGCTCGAGGAAGCGGTACAGCGCCGGCTCGCGCTCGATGAACCCGAGGAAGGCGTCGACGGTGCTGGTCAGGATCTGGCGCGGTTCGGGCGTCGTCAGGCCGAGGGCCGCTTGCAGGTCGCTCAGCAGCGAGTCGGCGAACCGCTTGGCGATCTCGGACACGAGCCCGGCGCGATCGCCGAAGTGGCGGTACAGGATCGGCTTGGTGATGCCGGCCTCGCTCGCCAATACGTCCATCGACGCCGACGGGCCGTGTTTGCGGATTCCGTCGATCGCGGCGGTCAGCAGCGCTTCGCGGCGATCCGCACGGTCGACGTGGCGTCGCTCCCGACGCTCCCGGCGCTCTTGTCGGTGCGTGCTTCGCACCTCTTCCGTGGTCATGTTACGGACGGTAACGTTACCGCCGGTAACAGTCAAGCAAGATCGTGCGCGGAGATGTTGTCCCAGAGGTCTATGACCGGCGGGCGGGCGAGCAGCCCGCGACACGATTCGGCCATTTCGACCATGGCCGGCGAGTCGAAATGGGTGCGCTGGGCGTCCGGAGAGTCCCATTTCTGCACCAGCAGGTACCGCCACGGGTGGGTCACCGACGCAACCAGGTCGATGTTGCGACACCCCTCATGACCTCGGGCGATGACCACATACTTGGCCAAAACGCCCAGCAGGTTGGCTGCAGACGCTTCGTCGGTCGCCTCGAGCGTCAGCGTCACCATCGTCAGTTCGACATCTTCAGGCACGATCGGTCACGCTATGCGCCTTACGCGGTAGGAAGCGCGTCGCACGGCGCCGAATAAGTGTCAACAGTTGCCGGGGGACTCAGGACCTATTGACACCATCCGTATGGTGGACACGGTCCGTTATCAGCAGGAATACAAACAGCCTGGGGCGGCGTTGTATCTAGGCCTGGATTGTGTGACCAGGACCTAATGACGACGAAACACACAAAAGGACGACGCGTGGCGAAGGAACGAGTGGAACGGGACGAGGAAGACCTCGTCCGCCTGTACCTCACCGACATTGGTCAGTATCCGTTGCTGACCAAGGACGACGAGGTCCGGCTGGCACAGGCCATTGAGGCCGGTGTTGCGTCGCGCAACGAGCTGGAGGTGACGAAGGCGAAGGACCTGACCGCGGCGCGCAAGCGCGAACTGCGGCGCAGCGTTCGCCAGGGCGACGAAGCCCAGCGCACCTTCGTGCAGTCGAACCTCCGCCTGGTGGTGTCGATCGCCAAGAAGTATCAGGCGTCGGGTCTGCCGCTGCTGGACCTGATCCAGGAGGGCAACCTCGGCCTCATGCACGCCGTCGAGAAGTTCGACTGGCGCAAGGGCTTCAAGTTCTCGACGTACGCAACGTGGTGGATCCGCCAGGCGATCACCCGCGGCATCGCCAACACGGGCCGCACGATCCGCCTGCCCGTCCACGCCGGTGACACGCTCGCCCGTCTGCAGAAGGCGCGCTCGCGCCTCGAGCTCAAGTACGGCCGCCCGGCGACGCTCGCGGAGCTCGCGGTCGAAGTGGAGATGCCGGAAGAGAAGGTGACCGAGGCGCTGCGCTTCGCCGCCGAGCCGCTGTCGCTTTCCGAGCCGCTGCGCGAAGACGGCGACGCCGAACTCGGCGACGTCGTCGAGGACAAGACGGCGGAGTCGCCCTTCGAGATGGCGGCCACGTCGCTGCTGCCCGAAGAGATTCAGCGCCTGCTTGGTCCGCTCGACGAGCGCGAGCGTGAGATCCTGCGCCTCCGCTTCGGTCTCGACCGTGGTGAACCCCGCACGCTCGAAGAGGTCGGCGAGCACTTCAACCTCACGCGTGAGCGGATCCGTCAGATCGAGGCGCGTGCGATGAGCAAGCTGCGCCACCCGAGCTCCGACACCGGCGCTCGCGATCTGCTCACCGGCTAGTCGTCAACGCAAGAATCGAAACAACGTCACGCCCGCCTCGAAAGAGGCGGGCGTCGTCGTGAGCCGGTGCGTGCCGACGCTGAACGTGTCCGGGAAGAACGCCATCTCCTCGAAGCCGACCTCGGCAAACCACGCGCGGATCGTCGGTGTGAGATCCGGGTCGTTCCGGTGGCGCGTCCAGAGCACTTCGCCGTGCGGGGCCAAGAGGCACGGCAGCGCTCGGATCGTGTTGCGGATGTCGGCGTCGCTGACGTTGCCGAAGACGCCGCAGAACAGCGCGATGTTCGCAGGGACCGCCCCGGCGTAGACGTCGGTGTCACTGGCATCGCCGGTCACCACTTCGACGTGTTCGAGACCGGCGACGAGCACCGCGTTGCGGGCGTCGTGAGACAAGTCGCGGTCGAATTCAACCAGCCGCGCCCGCACGTCCTTGCCGCGCGGGTGTGACTGCAGAACCGGTATGACGTCGCGGCCCTGTCCCGCGCACGCGCTGATCAGTCGCAGTGATCCCTGCGGAGCGCGGTCGAGCGCGCTCCGTAGCTGCGTTTGTACCTCGACGAGTCGCCGCGACAGGCGCGACTCAGGATCGTCGTACTCGGCGTGCCAGGCGACCCAGTCGGTTATGGCCGGAGACTACAGACCGAGATCGCCCGGCAGACAGAGGTTGACGATGTCGCCACCGCTGATCTGCAAGTGCACGCGGATGCCGTTGCAGGTCGTCGTCGCGGCGTGCGCCGACGGTGCCACCAAGAAGCCGAGGCCGAGCATGCTCGCCACCGCGGCGGCCACCAATGCGAGTCGTTTCATGTGGACTTCCCTTCCAGGGTTTTGCCTACCCTTCGGTAACGGGAAAACCGCCCGCGAACTACGGCCAGGCGACGGTTGTGGTCGCCGAATACGTGTAGGTGCCCTGGTCGACCAAGTCGATCGTGCCCTCGACCTCGACGGCTTCGCCGGGTTGCAGCGACGGGACGTTGCCCGGCGCGAACACGAACTGCACCGGTGACGCGCCCTGACGCTCCATCGTCACCGTGACCTTGAGGCCACCCGGGAACTGTGCCGTGCGGGTGACGTGGTTGACGAGGTGGACGTTGCACTGGCCGTGGCCGTCGCTCGCCACCTGGCACGCCAGCGTGAACTCGAGAGGATCGCCGGCCTTTGGGGCGTTGCTCGACGACGCCGTCGGCGTCGGGGAGAACGTGAGGCTGCCGGAGTTATCGGAGTTCTCGGTGTGCGCGTCCCGCGGTGCGTCGCTGACGTCGGCGCCCTCGGCGGACCTGCTCACCGTTGTGCTCGGCGTCGACTTGGGTTTCGCGGTCGTCGTCGCGCCGCTGGGCGGCGCGGTCGTGGTGGTCGCGTCGAGCGTCGCGCCCAACACCGTCGCCGTGCTCGGCGCCGTCGTCGTCGTGGCCGGTAACGCGGTCGTCGTCGTCTCCAACGCCGCCTTGTCGTCCGAGCTGCCCCGACAACCTGAACCCGCGAGCGTCAGTCCGACGACCGCGCACAGTGCGGCGCTGCGCCGCCAGTTCGTCCCCATACGTTTCATTGTGACTCGTCAGGCGGCGCTGCGGTGGCGCTGTCGCTGCTGCCAGGCAAACCACGCGGCTACCGCCGCCGCCACGACGCCTGCTGTCGCCGCCGAGGACTTGGCCGAAGGCACCGGCATGCGGTCGCGCAGGCGGACGGGGTGCGAGAAGTTCAGCACCGGCCAGTCGCGTTCCTTGGCGATGCGCGCGAGCACGCGATCGGGATTCACTGCGAACGGATGGCCGACCGCTTCCATCATCGGCACGTCGGTTGCGGAGTCGCTGTACGCGTAGGACGCCGACAGGTCGATGCCGAGTTCCTCGGCGAGCGCGGCCATGGCGACGGGCTTGTACGGACCGGCGCAGTAGAAGTCGACGAGCCCGGTGTAACGACCTTCGTCGTCGACGCGGGCGCGCGTCGCGAGGACGCGGTCGACGCGTAAGAACTCGCCGAGCGGCGCCACGATCTCTTCGGGCGACGCGCTCACGATGGCCACGACGCGGCCGGCGGCTTTGTGCTCGGCGATGAGGTCGGCGGCCTCCGCGTAAATGATCGGCTCGACGACGGTGCGCAGCGTCTCGCGCACGATCTGCTTCACGCGCGCTTGGTCCCATCCCTTCGTCATCGACAGTGCCTTCTCGCGCACCTCCTCGAGCTTCGCCTCGCTGGCGCCGAGGTGTTGGTACACGAAGTGGCCCCAGATGGCGCTGGCGATCGTGCGGCGCGAGATCAGGCCTTCCCGATAGAAGTCGCGGCCGAACGCGACCATCGACGCCTTCGCGATGACCGTCTTGTCGAGGTCGAAGAAGGCGGCTTCCACGCAAGAGAGGCTGACACAAACTGGGTCTTGTGGCGGGCCCACGGCGGTGCTTTCATGAGTTCTTCGCCGCTTCCCCTTCGGCACGCAACACGCGCGCAACCGCGCGTTGACCCGCTGAGGAGAACGCGATGCTCACGGCCTGCTGGTCCGTGAAAGGCGGCAGTGGCACCACGGTCGTGACCGCGGCGTTGCTGTTGGGCGCCACGGCTGCGGGCCGCCACGCGGTCGCCGCCGACTTCGAGGGCGACTTAGCGGTGGCGTTGGGGTTGTCGGAACCCGCGGGCCCGGGCGTGCTCGACTGGTTGGCGGCGGGTGCTGACGTGCCGCACGACGCGCTCGCACGCATCGCCCACGACACGCAGCACGGCATCACGTTGATCCCCCGCGGCACCGACACGGGCGCGTCAGTGCACGCCGATGCCGACGCCGGGCGTCGCCTCGCCAAGGCAGTCCGCAGCGTGCGCACCGGTGGGCCCGTCATCGTCGACTGCGGGCGCGCCGCGTCGCCGGCCGCCCAAGCGTTCGTCGCCGCCGCCGATCGGTCGTTGCTCGTGCTCCGGCCTTGTTACCTCGCGCTCCAACGCGCCAACAGTGCGCCGCGCCCGACCGCCGTCGTGCTCGTCGGCGACCGCCGGCGTCATCTCACGGCGCGCGACGTCGAGGCCATCCTCGGCGTGCCCGTCGCGGCTGAGATCGGATGGGACGAGAAGATCGCGCACGCCGTCGATCAGGGGTTGTTGCGTCAAGCGGTCCCGCGGCAGCTGCTGCAGGCGATGCGGACGGTGGCGGCGTGACGGGCGGTGTCGCCGAACGCGTGCGGACGCGCCTCGTCACCGACGTCGATCCGTCGACGGTGGTCGACGCGTCGTTGGTGGAACGGTTCGTGCGGGAGGAGGCGCCACTGCTCGACGTCGGCCTGGCGCAGCAGGCCGTTGCCGCCGTCCTCGCCGACATCACGGGCCTCGGTCCGTTGGAACTGTTGCTGCGCGACGCCGCCGTCAGCGAAGTCATGGTGAACGGTCCGGGTCGCGTGTGGATCGAGCGCGCCGGCGCTCTCGAGTGCACCGACGTGTCGCTGACGGCCGCCGAGATCGATCACATCATCGAGAAGATCGTCGGTCCCCTCGGGCTGCGCGTCGACCGATCGTCCCCCGCGGTCGACGCGCGGCTGCCCGACGGGTCACGCGTGCACGCCATCGTGCCGCCGCTCGCCATCGACGGTCCGTATCTCACGATTCGTCGCTTCCGCGCCCGCGTCGTGGAACTCGACGAGTTCTGCGCGAGCGCCGTCGTCGACTTCGTGCGCGCCATCGTGCGCGAGCGGCGCAACGTGATCGTCTGCGGCGGCACGGGCTCCGGCAAGACGACGCTGCTCAACGCGCTGGCGGGCGCGATCCTTTCGGGGCGCATCGTCACCGTCGAAGACGCCGCCGAGCTTCGCCTGCAGCAAGACCACGTCGTGCGCCTCGAAGCGCGGCCGGCGAACGCCGAGGGCGTCGGTCGGGTGACGATCCGCGATCTCGTGCGCAACGCGCTGCGCATGCGGCCCGACCGCATCATCGTCGGGGAGTGCCGCGGCGCGGAAGCGCTCGACATGTTGACGGCGATGAACACGGGCCACGAGGGGTCGATGTCGACGTGTCACGCCAACAGCCCGGCCGACGCGTTGCGGCGGCTCGAGACCATGGTGTTGCTCGCCGGTGAGGGCCTGCCGCTCGACGCCGTGCGCGACCAGCTGCACGCGGCGATCGACGTCATCATCGAGGTCGGCCGCGGGCGCGACGGGCGGAGGCGGATCACGTCGGTGGTCGAAGTCGCGTTGCCGGGGGCGACGGGTCCACGCGTGCGGCGCGTTGCGAGCGATACCGACGTGCTCGAAGCCATGCAGCGGGAGGCGCGATGACCGCGCTGTTGGCCGGCGCCCGCACCGCGCTCGTCGTGGTGGTGCTCAGTGGCCTGACCTTCTTCGCCGCGGCGCGTACTGGCAGCGCGCGCCGCCGCGCGGCAGTGATCGGACGCGTGTCGGGGGAACTGCCGCCCCGCGACCCCCGCCGCGTCCGATCACTCGGCTTCGCCGCGTTGCGCGAACCACCACGACGGCTCGTGAGTGAACTGGCGACGCTCGATGTCGGGCTTGACGCGGTGCGCGTGTGGCGCGCCTGGCGGTGGGCGACGTTGTGCGCGGCGCTCGGCGGAGCGTTGCTGATCGGCGTCGTCTTCGGCGTCCTGCTCGCCGTGCTCGTGGGCGGTTCGCCGCTCGCCATCGCGCTCGTGCTGCGGAGTCGAGCTGATGCCGCGTACGACGACACGCTCGCGGCTGCGCTTGACGCAGCGGCGCGCAGCGTCCGGTCAGGCGGGTCGCTGCCGCAAGCCGTGACGGAGGCGTCGACGAGCGTGCGCGGGCCGGTCGCGCGTGACCTCACGCGTGTCGCGACGACGGTTGCACGCGGCCGCCCGTTCGCGGACGCGCTCGACGGCTGGCGCGGCGCGCGGCAACGCCCCGCCGTGCGCCTCGCCGTCGGCGCGTTGGTGCTGGCGACGCAGACCGGTGGTCCGCCGGCGCGGGTGATCGAAGACGTGGCGTCGGCGCTCCGGTCGCGCCAGCAGGTGGCGCGCGAAGCACACGCGCTGGCCGCCCAAGCGCGCCTGTCCGCCATCGTCGTCGGCGTCGCGCCGCTGGCGTTCATGTTGGTGACGTGCGCGACCGACGCGCGCAACGCCCACATGTTGTTCGGCACGCCGATCGGCGTGGCGTGCGTCGTCACCGGGTTGCTGCTCGACGCCCTCGGCGCGTTCTGGATGCACCGGATGAGTGCGACGGTCGCGGCGTGAGCGCGCCGAGCGCGCTGGCGCTGGCGTGGGGGTTCGTGTGCGCCGGTTGGATGGCGCGCGCCCGGCCGGTGGACGCGGCGCGCGCGCTGGCGCTCGTGCCGCGTGCGTCGCGATCGGCCATCCGCGCGCCGCATGGACTCGAGTTGCCGTCGCCGCGGCGCGCCGTCACGGTGCTGTTGCTCGCCGTCGCGCTCTCGTTCGTGTTCGCGCCCGCGGGCGTGGCGCTCCTGATCGGCGTTGCCGTGCGGCCCCTGCTCGTGCGCCGACGCCAGGCGAGGGAGCGCTCGGCTGCGGTCGAACACGATCTGTCCGACGTCGTCGCGTTGATCGGTTTGGCCGTCGGTGCGGGCGCCAACCTCCCGGGCGCGCTCGACGCCGCTGCCGCGCACGGCGACGGTCCGCTCGGCGACGCGCTGGCGGGCGCGGTGCGGGCGACGCGCCGAGGCGGGCGTCTCTCCGACGCACTCGAGCTGCTGCCGGCGCAACTCGACGAGACCGTGCGACCGCTGGTCGCCGCGCTTGTCTCCTGCGATCGCTACGGCGCGCCGCTCGGTCCGACGCTCGACCGGCTCGCGGTCGACGTACGCACCGCGTCGCGCCAGCGCGCCGAGGCTGCGGCCCGGCGGCTTCCGGTGCGTCTGCTCTTCCCCCTGGTCACGTGCATCCTTCCGGCGTTCGCGCTCCTCACCGTGGCGCCACTTATCGCCGGGTCCTTCCGCGGGCTCGGCCTCTAACTGCAGAAAAAGGGAGTGCCTTTCATGTTCATGCTGTTTCCGTTGTTGTGGCTCGAGGTCAACGCCACGCGCCTTGCGGGCCGGCTGCGCCGGTCCGAGCGGGGTCAGGCCACCGCCGAATACGCCCTCGTGCTGTTGGGCGCGGCGGCGGTCGCCGTGCTGCTGATGGGTTGGGCGGCCAAGTCCGGCAAAATCGGCGAGCTGCTCAACGCCGTGTTCGACACCGTGACGCGCAAGGTCCAATGACCGAGCACCACCGGCTTGGCCGCGATCGCGGCCAAGCCGTGGTCGAACTGGCGCTGACGATTCCCTTCATAATCGTGCTGCTGCTGGCCATCATCCAGCTCGGACTAGTCGTTCGGGATGAGATCCTTACGGTCCATGCATCGCGGGAAGCGGCCCGCGTCGGAGCCGTCGATCCCGACCGCGACGCGCCACGGCGAGCGGCAATCCGGTCGTCGGGGCTCGATTCGCGCAGAATGTCCGTTTCCGCGTCCGATCGCGGCGCAGCAGGTTCGACACTCACCGTGACCGTTCGTTACTCTGCACCGACAGAAGTACCTCTCGTTGGGGCATTTCTCCCGGATGTTCGGCTACGAGCAGTGGCCGCCATTCGGGTCGAAGTGTGACGGTACGTGGGATATTCCGCCACGCAGAGAGAAAAAAAGCAGGAGATCTGCGGAAACACGTGGAATTGCTGGTCTAGACAACGTTGCGTGGTCACAATGTTGTTGCCAGCAAGGAAGCAATAAGGACGGGCTTCGCCCCGGGGAGAGGAACCAAACAACACATGCGTATTCGCTCGCTAGCTCCGCTCGCGGTTGCGGTAGCACTCGGAGGCGCGCTCGTCGCGACGCCTGCGCACGCTGCCAACACCGTGACCGTGAAGCCCGAGACGTTTGCTGGCGGCGCGGCTGCACGCGCGCTGGATCTCAGCATCCTTGGCCAAAAGCTCACGCTCGGTGACACGGTTGCAAACATCGTCAAGGGCGTGAACGACGCCGGTAACACGACCTTCCTCGCGAAGGCCGTCGGCACCGGTCAGCTCAGCCTGCTCGGCAACACCACCGCGACGTCTTCGGTGACGTCGGAAGGCACCCAGAACACGCCGGCTTCGTGCGCCGCGCTGAAGCTGCCCGCTGACATCGAGTCGATCCTCAGCGTCGGTATCGCATGCGGCTCGAGCTCGGCCGCGCTGAACAAGGACGGCCTCATGAACGCCGTCGCCGGCGGCCAGGTTGGCGACGTCGAACTGTCGGTCAACAGCCTCCTGCACACGCTCGGTCTCGACTCCACGGTCGACGGCGTCGGCCTGCAGGTCGGCGGCCTCGTCAACACCCTGCTCGGCGTCACCCAGCAGCTCGGTCTTCCTGAGAACACCGTGCCGGATGTGGGCGACCTCCTGAGCGACGTGCTGTCGAGCATTGCTCACACCAAGACGCTCAGCGTCACCATCGGCGATGCGAAGTCCGAGACGGTCAACACGGTCAACACCGTCACCGCCAAGGCGCACTCCGCCGCCGTCGACATCAAGATCCTCCCGACGCCGACCATCGGTGGCGTGCTGCAGAGCACTCCTCTCGTCGAGATCCTGATCGGCGAGGCCAACGCCAGCGCGACGTACGACCGCCTCACGGGCAAGCCCGTCGGCGATCCGACGTTCGACCCCGCGATCGTGCGAGTGAAGGGTCTCGTCCCGACGCTGCTGCTCGGCGCTGACAAGGACAAGGGCATCGCAGTGACGCCCGGCCAGGACATCGTCCTGCTCGCCGGCACGCCGCTGGAAAGCCGCATCGCCCTCGGCGCCGGCAAGATCGTCGACGACGGTGTCTACGGCAAGAAGGCCGTCGCTGACGGCGTCGCTGTCGAGCTGCTCAAGGGCATCTCGGGCGGCATCGTGCTGAACCTGGCACACGCCGAGGCCGGCGCCATCGACAGCCTGCCGCAGACCAAGGTCCTCGACACGCCGAGCATCGACATCGCTCGTGGCACCACCTCGCTGCCCCGCACGGGCGCCGAGACGGCGCTGCCGCTGGCCCTCGCCGGTGCTGCAGTCGCCATCGTGGCCGTCCGTCGCTACCGCTTGGTGGCCACCACCAAGTAGCGACTCACCGCTACAAGAAACGATGGGGGCCCGGGGCAAAAGCCCCGGGCCCTTCGTTTACCCTGGCTCTGGTCCTGAATTTCCCTTCCCCCCCGTGAGGTGTCGCGTTGGAAGCCGTACTCCAGTTTTTTCGCCGGAACCGTCTGGCGTATCAGGGGTTGTCGGTGCTGTTGCTCGTGCTCGTGATCTCCGCCATCGGCCTGCTCGGCTTTCCCGTCTACACGAACTTCGAGCAGGGGCGCATCCAGGACAAGAAGGCCAAGGAGTTCACGACCGAAGCGCTGAAGCAGAAGTACCAGGACCGCCAAGTGCAGGAAGGCGATCCGATCACGCGCATCAAGATCGCCAAGATCGGTGTCGATACGGTTGTGGTGGAAGGTACGACTCCGGCGGCGCTGAAGGCGGGCGCGGGTCACTACCGCGGCACGCCGCTGCCGTGTGAGATGGGCAACGTCGCCATCGCCGGCCACCGGACTACCTACGGCAAGCCGTTCAACCAGCTCGACCGTCTGGGCCCCGGCGACAAGATCACGTTGGAGACCCCGGTTGGATCGTGCGAGTACGTCGTCACCGACCGAGGCGGCTCGCCCAACCCGTTCACGGTTGACCCGGCGAACATCGCCATCGTCGGCAACACGCCCGGCGAGCGGAACCTGACGCTCACCACGTGCCACCCGAAGGGCTCTGCGAAGCAGCGCCTCGTCATTCGTGCCCACCTCGTGAGTGGAGCGCAGGACGCGTGAAGTTCGTTCGTTGTATCGGCGCGGGCGCACTCGTCGCCGGCGCGCTGCTCGCGTTCCCGGGCGCTGACCGCGCCCTCGCGGCGTCGGCCACCACCGCGTCGATCGACTCGCCTACCGCGGACAGCGTGAAGAACGCCCCGTTCGCTATCACCGGCTCGGCGCACCAGGACGGCAACCAGGGAGCCATCACCAACGTCACCGTCAAGCTCTCCGACGACGACGGCTGGACGGCGCCGACCACCCAGACCTACTCGGGCTCCGCCGGTGGCGTCTTCTCGGGCGGGGGCGCGGACGTGAACTTCAACTGGACGAACAACGCGCCGGCGTACAACGGCCCGTACACCGTGACGGTGAACGCCAGCGGCCAGTACCAGACGATCACCGGACCGCAACCGTCCTCCGCGAGTCCGGCGAGTACGTCGTTTCACGTCGAGATCCCTCCGGCCGCGACGACGGGCGTGACTGCGTCGATGGCCTCTGACTCGTCGGTGGTCACGGTGAAGTGGACGAAGAACCCTGAGCCCGACATCGCCGGGTACGCGATCGTGCGGTCGTACGCCGGCGCGGCGGGCAAGACCGTCGGCGCCGTCGACGCCTCCAAGACGTCCTACACCGACGACCTCGCCGGCCAAGCGGGCGGCCAGTACAAGTACGCCGTGACCGCCGTGCGCCACGCGCGTTCGTGCAAGAGCGCCAGCAACGTCGACGAGGCCTGCTCGCGGACCATCCCCGGCAAGCCGTCGGCCTACACCGCACCTGTGACGGTCCGTGGCCAGACGTCGACCACCACCACGACCATCAAGAAGAGCGGCGGCGGCGGAGGTTCGACGGGCGGCGGTGGCTCGACCGGCGGCGGTGGCAATGGCGGCTCGACGACGACGACGTCCCCGCGAGGGCAGACCGGTTCCGGCGGTGGCCCCCGCAGTGGGTCGACGAACGGCGGCGGGTTCGCGCCCGGCGGCGACGTCGACCTGTCGCAGTTCGGCAGCCTGCTCAACCCGAAAGCGAGGTCGGGCGGGTCGGGATCGGTACGCGAGCCCGACGGCACGTACGACCCGACGCTGCCCTACGGCGAGCGTCCGCTGAACAAGCCGAAGGACGACAAGAACTTGATCTCGATCGGCGGCGCCAGCCTTCCGGCGCCGAGCGACGACTGGGTGAAGTTCATCGGTCTCGGTTCGTTCGTCACGGCGCTGCTCGTCCACGTGTTGTGGTTCAAGCAGCAGGTCGACCGGCTCCCGCTCGAAGCGATCGACTAGCGCCACCGCAGCGGTAGCCTCGTAGCCGCAATGGGCATCCTGAAGAAGCTGCGCATCCCGGTCGAAGAACACGACCGCGCCAAGCTCGCCGACTTCTGCGCGTCCATCCCGGGCGTCACGCCGATCGCCGCGGTCGAACCGCGAACCTATGCGACGGTGGTCGGCGAGATTTCGAGCGTGCGCATCGTGCCGAAGACCGACGGCTCGCCGTGGCTCGAGGCCACGATCAAGGACGGCACGGGCGCCATGGTCGCAATGTGGACGGGACGCCGCCGCATGCCCGGGATCCGCACCGGACGCCGGTTGAAGATGTCGGGCCGGGGAGCGCCGTTCGGCGAGTCGAAGCGCCTCAAGGTGCTCAACCCCGAGTACGAACTGCTTTAGGGCTTCGCTTCCACCAGGAGGCTGGTCAGTTCGGCCTCGGCCTCTTCCGACACGAGCAGCGCCAACACTTCGTCGCCGCTCAACAGCATCGTGTCGCCGCGGGGGACCACGACGTGGCCGTCGCGCACGACGGCGACGAGGCTGGCGTCGCGGGGCACGCCCAGCTCCGACACGATCTTGCCGACGGCCGGCGAGTTCGTCGACAGCGTGACTTCGACAAGACGGGCGCCGCCGCCTTCGAACGTGAGCAGGCGCACGAGTGAGCCGACCGACACCGCCTCTTCGACGAGCGAACTCAGCAGGTGCGGCGTCGACACCGCGACGTCGACGCCCCAGCTCTCGTTGAACAGCCAGTGGTTCTTCGGGTGGTTGACGCGGGCGACGACGCGCGGCACCGCGAACTCCTGCTTCGCCAGCAGCGAGACGACGAGGTTGTCCTCGTCGTCACCGGTGGCGGCCACCATCACGTCGACGCCTTCGACGCCCGCCGCGTGCAGGTCCGAGACCTCACAGCAGTCGCCGGCGAACCAGGTGACGTCAATGGTGTCGCGCAGCCGGTTGACCAGGTCGTGGTTCTGTTCGATCAGCAGCACGTCGTGGCCGCCCTTGCGAAGGTCCTGCGCGATGAAGGACCCGACGTTGCCCGCACCAGCGATGGCGACGCGCATCAGCTGTGACCTCCCTCAGGGCCGTGGTCGAGCAAGGCGTCGAGGTCGGGGCGGGCGTCGCGTTGCACGATGACGTGCAGCACGTCGCCTTCCTGTCCGATGGCGTCCTGCACGGCGAGACGCGCCCCGCCGCTGCGCGAGATGGCGACGAGTTGGAAACGGTCGCCCGACGACAGCGGCGCGAGTTTGTGGCCGGCCCACCCGCGGGGCAGCGGCACTTCGATCATCGACACCGCGCCGTTGGCGTCGGTCCACTCGACCGTGTGGGCGTCGGGATTGAGGCGGCGCACGACCTGGTCCATGGCCCAGGCGACCGACGCCACCGTCGCGATGCCGAGCCGCTGGTAGATGGCGGCGCGGCGGGGGTCCTGGATGCGGGCGACGACGTTTTCGATCTCGTAGGTCTCGCGTGCGATGCGCGCCGTCATGATGTTGGAGTTGTCGCCGCCGGTCACGGCAGCAACGGCGTCGGCGCGCTTGATGTCGGCCTGCTCGAGGGCGTCGCGGTCGAAGCCGAAGCCGAGCACGGCACGGCCGCTCCAACGGTCGGGGAGGTATCGCTGGAACGAATTGCGGTTCTTGTCGATGATCGCGACCGAGTGACCGTTGCGGTCCAACTCGACCGCGAGTTCGGAGCCGAGGCGCCCGCAGCCCACGACGATCACGTGCATCGCGACATTTGACTAGGGATACGCGTCGCGTGCCAATCCGAGACCGTTAAGTTCGCGTAATGGCAGGCGTGCTCAAGCGCTTGTTCGTGGGACGCCCGCTGGCGTCGAACGAACAGGAGCATCAGCGGCTCCCCAAAGCGCTCGCGCTGCCAATTTTCTCCTCCGACGCCATCTCGTCGACGGCGTACGCGACCGAGGAGATCCTCTTCGTCACCGCGCTCGGCGGGTCGAGCCTCGCGCTCGGCTTGAACGTGCTCGTGCCCATCTCGATCGCCGTCGCCATCCTGCTGGCGATCGTGGTGACGAGCTACCGCCAGACGATCTTCGCCTACCCGGGCGGCGGCGGGTCGTACATCGTCAGCCGCGAGAATCTCGGCGCCAAGCCGGCGTTGCTCGCCGGCGCGTCGATCCTGCTCGACTACGTCCTCACGGTGGCCGTGTCGATTTCGGCGGGCGTCGCCGCGCTCATCTCGATCCCGGCGTTCCGCGGTTTGGCCGATTACCGGGTCGTGCTCGGCCTCGTGCTGATCGGGGTGATCACGCTGGGGAACCTGCGCGGGCTCAAGGAGTCGGGCCAACTCTTCGCCGTGCCGACCTACAGCTACATCGCGCTCATGGCGGGCCTGGTCGTGTTGGGGCTCGGCCGCACGTACTTCGGCCACATCGGCCACGTCCCGTTCAACCCGGAGCACTTCGAAGGCGCGCGACGGGCCGGCGGCGAGCTCGGGCTGATCTTGATCTTGAAGGGCTTCTCGTCGGGTGCCGTCGCGCTGACCGGCGTCGAAGCGATCTCCGACGGCGTACCGGCGTTCCGTCGTCCCGAGTCGAAGAACGCGGCGATGACGCTCACGATGATGGCCGTCATCCTCGGCACGCTGTTCTTCGGCACCGCGATCCTGGCGCACCACCTGCAGCCGTATCCGAGCCACGACGAGACCGCGCTCTCGCAGATGGGCCGCGCCGTGTACGGCGAGGGCCCGATCTACTTCGCGCTGCAAATCGCCACTGCGGCCATCCTCGCTCTCGCGGCGAACACCGCCTACGCCGACTTCCCCAGGCTGAGCTCGATCATCGCCAGGGACGGGTACCTGCCGCGGCAGTTCGGCACGCAGGGCGACCGACTCGTGTTCTCCAACGGCATCGTGTTCCTCGCCGGTTCCGCCGCGCTGTTGCTGGTCGCCTTCGGCGGCAAGACGAACGCGCTGATCCCGCTGTACGCCGTCGGCGTCTTCACCGGGTTCACGCTGAGCCAGCTCGGGATGGTGCGGTACATACGCCGACACAAGGGGCCGCGCTGGAAGATGCGCGCCGCCATCAGTTCCACGGGCGCCGCGACGACGTTCGTCGTGCTGTGCATCGTCGCCTCGACGAAGTTCACGTCGGGTGCGTGGGTCCCGCTCGTCGTGGTCCCGTCGATCATCGGCGTGTTCCTCGCCATCAAGCGGCACTACACGACGTCGGAGGCCGAGATGGAAGCGCTGCCGGAGGAGGTCCGGCGCGTACCCAACACCCACACCGTTGCCATTCCCGTCGGGCGCATCACCAAGGGCACGCTGGCGGCGCTGGACTATGCGCGGTCGCTGCGTCCGAACCACCTCGCCGCGGTGTTCCTCTCGTTCAACGACGATGACGTCGAGCACATCGTCGAGGAGTGGCGCCGCTTCAAGCTCGACGTCCCCCTCGAGATCGTGCACTCGCCGTATCGCGACTTCGTCGATCCGTTCGTCGCGTTCCTCGACGAACTCGAGGACCGTTGGCACGACGCGACGATCACGGTCGTCATCCCCGAGTTCGTCGTGCACCGCTGGTACGAGCAGGCGCTGCACAACCAGACCGCGGCGCGGCTCAAGCTGGCATTGCTCTTCCGGCCCCACACGGTGGTCACGTCGGTGCCGTATCACCTGACGGGCGCGAGTTCGCAGAAGGAAGCCGCCGAGTCGTAACGTCGTTTCGTGGCATCTCTGGTGAAGCGGCTGCTTGTCGGTCGCCCGTTGGCAACCAGCGAGCAGGAGCACCAGCGCATCAGCAAAGTCATCGCGTTGGCGGTGTTCTCGTCGGACGCGATCTCCTCGACGGCCTACGCCGCGGAGGAGATCCTGTTCGTCACCGCTGCTGCCGGTTCGAGCCTGGCGCTCGGTCTCAAGACGCTCGTGCCGATTTCGATCGCGGTGGCGATCCTGCTGGCGATCGTCGTCACCAGTTACCGCCAGACGATCTTCGCCTACCCGTCGGGCGGCGGCTCGTACGTCGTGAGCCGGGAGAACCTCGGCGAGTGGCCGGCGATGCTGGCGGGCGCGTCACTGCTCGTCGACTACATCCTCACCGTCGCCGTGTCGATCTCGGCGGGCGTCGCCGCGCTCATTTCGATCCCGGCGCTGCGCAACCACATCCAGGGCGACCGCGTTCTGTTGTGTCTGGTGATGGTTGCGATCATCACGATCGCCAACCTGCGCGGCATCAAGGAGTCGGGCCGCATCTTCGCGGTGCCGACGTACATCTACATCGTGATCCTGACGGTGCTGGTCGTATGGGGTCTCGGCCGCGTGTACTTCGGTCACATCGGCCACATCCACGACGTGAAGCCCGCCGCCGACATCAATCTGCTCGGCGGCAACCTGGGTCTGTTCATCATCCTCAAAGGGTTTTCGTCGGGCGCCGTCGCGCTCACCGGCGTCGAGGCGATCTCCAACGGCGTCCCGGCGTTCGAGCGGCCCGAGTCGAAGAACGCGGCGACGACGCTCGTGTGGATGGGCATCATCCTCGGCACGCTGTTCTTCGGAACCTCCGTGCTGGCCCACCACCTGCATCCCGTCCCGAGCCACGACGAGACGGTGTTCTCGCAGATGGGCCGGGCCGTGCTCGGCCACGGTCCGCTGTACGTGCTGTTGCAGTTCGCCACCGCGGCGATCCTGACCCTCGCGGCGAACACGGCGTACGCCGACTTCCCGCGCCTGAGTTCGATCATCGCTCACGACGGTTATCTGCCGCGGCAGTTCGCGACGCGTGGGGATCGCCTCGTCTTCTCGAACGGCATCCTCATCCTCGCGGGGGCGGCGTCGGCTCTGCTCGTGGCGTTCGGCGGCAAGACCGACAAACTGATCGCGCTCTACGCCGTCGGCGTCTTCACGTCGTTCACGCTGAGCCAGGCGGGCATGGTGCGCCACCACCAGAAAGAACGCGAACAGGGCTGGCAGCGCGGCGTGGCCGTCAACGCGACGGGTTCGGTCGCGACGTTCATCGTGCTGGTCATCGTCGCCACGACGAAGTTCACCGAAGGCGCCTACATCGTCGTGATCATCGTGCCGATCGTGATGATGGCCTTCGCCGCGGTGAAGCGGCACTACACCCGGGTGAGTGCGGCGTTGGCGATCAGTCCCGAAGAGGTCGCACCCGAGGCTGACAAGAGCACGGTTGTCGTGCTCGTCAACCAGATCCGGCGCGGCGAACTGAAAGCGCTGCGCTACGCGAAGTCGATGCGACCGAATCACATCGCCGCCATTCACGTCGCGTACGAGAACGACGATACGAGCGCCATCGAGCAGCAGTGGCGCGACTTCGGTATCGACGTGCCCTTGGAGATCGTGCACTCGCCGTATCGGGAACTCGTGGACGCCGTCACGAGCTATCTCGACGAGCTCGACGATCGTTGGGCGGCGACGACGACGACCGTCGTGATCCCCGAATTCGTCGTGGGCCACTGGTACGAGCAGCCGCTGCACAACCAGAGTGCATTGGCGCTCAAGCTGGCGTTGCTCTACCGCGAGAACACGATCGTTTCTTCGGTGCCGTACCACGTCGGCAAGGCCCCGCTGAAGATCGACGCGTAGTTTTTCCACAGGTCTGCACCTTGAATTTTGGTGTGCTGAAAACTAGAGTCGTCCCTGGTCAAAATCATGGACGCTGAGCTCACCCAGTCCGATCTGACGCAGTCCGAGCGCGAGACCCTCAAGGCGATTTACCGAGCCACCAGGACCGCGCCCGACGCGCATACCGGCATCCTCGCCGACGCGCTTGGCGTCGCGCCCGGGACCGTGACCGCCGCCGTGAAGAAGCTCGCCGACCGCGGCCTCGTGGACCACCGGCCCTACCGCGGCGTCGAGCTCACGCCGATGGGGCGCACGATCGCGGTCGCCACGATCCGTCGTCACCGCATCGTCGAGCGCTTCTTGTCCGACATGCTCGGCTACGCCTGGAACGACGCGTCCGGCCTCGCGGGCAGCTTCGAGCACGACCTTCCGCAGGAGGTCGAGGACCGCCTTTACATCGCGCTCAACCGTCCCGCTACGTGCCCGCACGGCTTTCCGATTCCGGAGCCGGAGACCGCCGAGATCCCGGTGCTGCCGCCGCTGTACGCGCTCGAGCCGGGCGAAGAAGCGATCGTCGCCGTTCCCGGATCGACCGACCCCGCCGTCATCGACTTCCTCGACACGCTCGGGCTGCGGCCCGGCGTGCGCGTACGCGTCAGCGAGAAGCACCCGTTCGACGGGCCCCTCGTCCTCGAAGTCGCGGGCGAGCACCGGACCGTCGGCGAGCGCATCGCTCGCCAGATCTTCGTCACCCGTGACGAACCTTCGACCAAGAAAAGCAACAGAAAGGAAACAGCGTGAGCGCAGCACTGCTTGCCGCTGAAGGGGGCTACCAAGCCTTCACCCTCCAGGGTGGAGAGAAATTGGTACTGGCCCTCTCAGGCGCATCGGCGATCCTCGCGATCCTCGTCGGATTCAACTTGATGCGCGGCGTCCTCGCCGCCGATCAGGGCACACCGACGATGATCGAGATCGCCACCGCGATCCAGGAGGGCGCGTGGGCGTACCTCAAGCGTCAGTTCCGCACGATCGGATTCATCCTGATCCCCGTCGCCGCCGTGGTGTTCTTCACGTCGACGAAGGTGGTCAGGCCTGATCACACGACGGCGCTGACGTTCATCCAGTCCGCCTCGTTCCGCACGCTCGCCTTCGTGCTCGGTGGTTTCGCCTCCGCGCTCGCCGGCTACATCGGCATGACGCTGGCGACGCGCGGCAACGTGCGCACCGCCGCTGCAGCCCGCAGCGGATCGATGCCCGCGGCGCTGAAGGTGGCGTTCCGCACCGGTGGCGTGGCCGGCATGTTCACCGTCGGCCTCGGCCTTCTCGGCGCGACGGCGATCATCGCCGTGTTCCAGAACACCAGCTCGGCGATTCTCGTCGGGTTCGGTTTCGGCGGCTCGCTGCTGGCCCTGTTCCTCCGTGTCGGTGGCGGCATCTTCACCAAGGCCGCGGACGTCGGCGCTGACCTGGTCGGCAAGGTCGAAGCGGGCATTCCCGAAGACGACCCCCGCAACCCCGCGACCATCGCCGACAACGTCGGCGACAACGTGGGCGACTGCGCCGGTATGGCCGCCGACCTGTTCGAGTCGTACGAGGTCACCCTCGTCGCCTCCATCATCCTCGGCGTCGCCGCGTTCAGGTCGGTCAACATGAACCCGGCCTTGGGCCTCGTGTTCCCGCTGGCGGCTCGCGCCATCGGCGTGGTCGCATCGATCGCCGGCGTGTACGCCGTGCGCGCCAAGGAGGGCGAGACTGACGCCCTCAAGCCGATCAACCGCGGCTTCTTGACGGCCGGCCTCATCACGGTCGTCGGCACCCTGGCGCTAGCGCTCGGCTACGTGAAGAACGTCGACCTCAACGGTGTGCACAACACCGTTGGATGGAAGTGCTTCTTCGCGGTGACCATCGGCCTCGTGCTCGCCCAAGGCGTGAGCCGCCTGACGGAGTACTTCACCGGCACGCACTACGGCCCGGTGCAGGAGATCGCGCGTGCTGCGCGTACCGGTCCCGCCACGACGGTCTTGTCGGGTACGGCGTCGGGTCTCGAGAGTTCTGTGTACGCCATCATCGCCATCGCTGTCGCCATCGGCGCCTCGATCGCGCTGGGCGGAGGCAACCTTGTGCTGTCGCTGTACCTCGTCGCCCTGTGCGGCATGGGCATGCTGGCGACGACGGGCGTCATCGTGTCCGAAGACACGTTCGGCCCGGTGGCGGACAACGCTGCCGGCATCGCCGAGATGTCGGGCGAGTTCTCCGGTGAGGCCGAGCGCATCATGGTCAGCCTCGACGCCGTCGGTAACACCACGAAGGCGGTCACCAAAGGCTTCGCCATCGGCTCGGCCGTCATCGCCGCCGTGGCGTTGTTTGCCTCGTTCATCGAGACGGCAGGCGGCGAGCTGGGCATCCACGCCCGCATCGGCTCACCGCGCGGCGTGTTCGACAAGCTGCCGTTGCAGATCAACGTGGCGGACCCGAAGACGTTCATCGGTCTGCTCGTCGGCGGCTCGATCGCCTTCATGTTCTCGGCGCTTGCCATCCGCGCCGTCGGCCGCACGGCCGGCGTCGTCGTGCAGGAAGTGCGACGCCAGTTCGCCGACGGCAAGATCATGGCCGGGACCAAGCGCCCCGACTACGGCCCCGTCATCGACATCTGCACGGCCGCGTCACTGCGTGAGCTCGCCACCCCGGCGCTGCTCGCCGTGCTGACGCCCGCCATCATCGGCTTCGGTATCGGCTTCCAGGCGCTCGGCGCGTTCCTCGCGGCGGTCATCCTCACCGGCCAGCTGATGGCCAACTACCTGTCGAACTCCGGTGGTGCGTGGGACAACGCCAAGAAGTTCATCGAGGACGGCAACGAGGGTGGCAAGGGTTCCGACGCGCACAAGGCGGCGGTGATCGGCGACACCGTCGGTGACCCGTTCAAGGACACCGCCGGCCCGGCGCTCAACCCGCTCATCAAGGTGATGAACCTGGTGTCGCTGCTCATGCTGCCGGCGATCATCTCGCTCCGGCACAACGACGGCGTCCGCTTCTCCATCGCCGGTATCGCGCTCGTCATCCTCATCGGCGCCATCGCGTTCGCGAAGCGTGAGGCTCCGGGGGTCGGCGGCGAAGCACCCGCCGGCGGTCTCCACGGCGCCAAGGCGGCTGTCGACCTCGCCGAAGAAGCGCTCACGATCGACAAGTAAGGCTGCTCTTCCCGTCAAACCTGTGTTCTGTCGCACCCGAATCGGGTGCGACAGGACACAGGTTTTTCGCGTTAACGGATCGCGAGCGCGTTTGGCGGAGACGCGACGCCGTGGCGGAGGTTCAGCGGCGCGGACGTGAACATGCACGCGTAGCGGCCGTCGGCCGCGCAGGCGGCGGCGAGGGCGCCGAGGTTGAACATCTCGCCGAGCGGGATACCGAGCAACGGCAGGAAGTGGATGTGACCGAACAGCTCGCCGCGGTTCTCGGGATCGGACCACTGCGCGCGCCGCTCGTCCTGGCTCAGCTCCGGGGAGAACGGCATCAACTCGACGGCGGGGTTGTCGGCCGCAGCGCGGCGATGTGCTTGTTCCACAGCCACGCCGCCGTGGCGCGCCCGGGTCGGATCCCCGGCGTCGCCAAGTCGTCGGCCAGCGCGACCCGCTCGTCGTGCGACAGCGCCTCGTAGAACTCGATCCAGCCCGTACGCAGGAGCATCACGTCGCCCGGCTCGAGTGCGATGCCCTGCGCTTCGAGACAGGCGTCGAGTTCGTCGAGTTCGATGGCGTCGGCGTAATCCATGCGCAGCGGCTTCCCGTTCGCTTCGCGCCACCGCCCGATGTCGACGAGCACGCCGCGGCCGACGATGCCGCGCTGCGCCCAGAAGTGCATGCCGTGTCCTTCGTCCGCCACGCCGCCGTAGTTGCCGCGCACGGGATGGAACACGTGGCGCAGCCCGTCCCACTGCGACGACGACTGGGTGTTCCAGTGGTGCAGCACGTCGTCGCGGTGCGTGGTGCCGGCGACGATCTCGTGTTCGAACGCGCCGCGACCGAACAGCGGCGGGTCCGGCAGTTCCATGTCCCAGTTGAGGGCGAACGTCTGGCCGGTCTGCACGAGCGTCGCTGCGGTGCGGGCGCGCTCGTCGGTCAGCAGGTTGAGCGTGCCGTACACCTCGTTGCCCGGCCACACGTGCCACGAGGCGCCATCGGGGAGTTCGTCGTACGAGGGAAGGTCTGCGCTCACGCGCAAAACCTAGGGAAGAAGGTGCAGCCCGCGCCGCGGGTCCGTGGGTTCCGATCACGGACCTACGGCGCGGGCTGAATCTTCCTGTCCCCCTTCCCCGTCAAATTCAGAGCTGCAAGCACCAAGAGGTTCGTTGGCGCTCGTTTGAGGTCGTCAGGCACCCACGTGGACTCGCTGGAGCGCTCAAGCTCTTCAACCAGAGCGCGACGACACTTGCGCCGTCGCCGGAGTTCTGCAGCGAGATGTGGTGCGGTGATGACCACGCAGGTCACCGTGCGCCCGCCTACCTGTGGAACGCAACCCGCGTTAGTTGTGGATTAACCGTGGATTTAGGCGAAGTTATCCACGGGCTGTGCGTCGAGCGCGCAGTACTTCGAGGACGACGGGGATCGCCGACACGGCGATGATCAGCAGGATTATCGGCAGCAGGTACTTGTCGATGTTGGGGATGGTGTCGCCGAGGACGTGACCGAGCGTGAGCACCCCCGCGCCCCACACGATGCTGCCGATGACGTTGTAGGTGGTGAACACGCGCAACCGCATCTTCGAGATGCCGGCCACGACGGGTGCGAACGTCCGCACGATGGGCACGAAGCGGGCGAGCACGATGGTGCGGCTGCCGTAGCGGTCGAAGTAGCCCTCGGCCTGTTCGACGTACTCGTGTTTGAACAGCCGCGAATCGGGGCGACGGAACAGCGTTGGGCCGACCCGCGCGCCGATCAGGTAGCCGACCTGGCCGCCGATGACGGCGGCGACACAGCACCCCAGCAGCAGGACGCCAAAGTTCAGTTTTCCCTGGCTGGAGAGCAATCCGGCGGTGAAAAGCAGGGAGTCGCCCGGCAGAAAGAAGCCGATCAGCAGGCCGGATTCGGCGAAGATCACCGCGATCACGCCGATCGTGCCGAAGGCTTCAATCAGGTGATTCGGGCTCAGCAGAGTCGACATCGCCGGGGAGGTTAGGCAGCGGTCTGTTTGACAGACGAGTTTTTGTCGGCCAACTCTGGAAAAAGAGATGCCTAAACCCCTCGTCATCGTCGAGTCGCCCTCGAAGGCGCGCACCATCGCCGGAATCCTCGGCGACGAGTACATCGTGGAGTCGTCCGTCGGCCACATCCGCGACCTGCCGCGCTCGGCCAAGGAGATCCCCGAGGCATACAAGAAGGAGAAGTGGTCCCGCGACGGCGTCGACGTCGACAACGACTTCAAACCGCTCTACGTCGTGCCCGAACAGAAGAAGCACGTCGTGCGCGACCTGAAGAGTCTGGTCAAGGACGCCAGCGAGGTCTATCTCGCCACCGACGAAGACCGCGAAGGCGAATCGATCAGCTGGCACCTGATGGAAGTGCTGTCGCCTCGCGTGCCCGTCAAGCGCATGGTGTTCCACGAGATCACTCGTGACGCCATCCAGGCCGCGGTGGCGAACCCCCGCGACGTCGACATGGCGATGGTCGACGCGCAGGAGACGCGCCGCATCCTCGACCGGCTCTACGGCTGGCGCCTCATCGAGGTGCTGCGCCGCAAGGGACCGGGCGGTGCGACGGCCGGCCGCGTCCAGAGCCCGGCCATCCGACTGCTCGTGGAACGTGAGCGCGCCCGCATGGCGTTCCGTTCGGCGAACTACTGGGACATCGAAGCGGTGTTCCGCAAGGACGACGCCGCGTTCAAGGCGGGGCTCATCGCCGTCGACGGCAAGCGCCTCGCCGACGGCAAGGACTTCGACGCCAACACCGGTCAGCTGGCCGCCGATCGACTGCTGCTCGACGAGGCGCGGGCGCGTGAACTCGCCGACCGTCTCTACGGCGTCCCGGTCACGGTGCGCACGGTCGAGGACAAGCCCTACAAGTCGTCGCCCAAGCCGCCGTTCATCACTTCGACGCTGCAGCAGGCCGGCAACAACCAGCTCGGCATGACGGCGCAGCGCACGATGCGCGCCGCGCAGAGCTTGTACGAGGGCGGCTTCATCACGTACATGCGCACCGACTCCACGACGCTGTCGGAACAAGCAATCGCCGGTGCGCGCCGCACGGCGACGGAGTTGTACGGCGCCGACTACGTGCCGGAGTCGCCGCGGCAGTACACGAAGAAGGTCAAGAACGCGCAGGAGGCCCACGAAGCGATCCGTCCCGCGGGCGACGCGTTCCGTCATCCCGACGAAGTGCGGCGCCTCGTCGACGCCGACCAGGCGCGTGTCTACGAGCTCATCTGGAAGCGCACGGTCGCGTCGCAGATGGCCGACGCCCGCGGCCACACCGTGTCGGTGCGGCTGCACGCGCTCACCGCGCAGGGCGAGGACTGCGAGTTCTCGGCGAGCGGACGCATCATCACGTTCCCGGGTCACCTCGCCGTCTATCAGGAGCGGGTCGACGACGACGATGACGCCGAGCGCGTGCTGCCGCCGCTGGCCGAAGGCGATCAGGTGTCGGGGGAGTCGTACCTGCCGCAGGGCCACGACACGAAGCCGCCGGCGCGCTTCACGGAAGCGTCGCTGATTCGCGAGTTGGAGGAGCGCGGCATCGGCCGCCCGTCGACGTACGCGTCGATCATCAACACGATCCTCAACGAGAGCCGTGGCTTCGCCTTCAAGAAGGGCAACGCGCTCGTGCCGACGTGGGCGGCCTTCGCCGTCGTGCAGATCCTCGAGCAGCACTTCGGCCAGTACGTCGACTACGCGTTCACCGCGGCGATGGAGGACGACCTCGACCGGATCGCGTCACGCGACGCAGAGCGCGTGCCGTGGCTGTCGCACTTCTATTTCGGCGCCGACGGCGACATCGGCCTCAAGCCGATGGTCGACAACGCCATGGACGAGATCGACGCCGCGGCCGTCAACTCGATCCTGCTCGGCGCGACGCCCGAAGGCGAGCCCATCGTCGTGCGCGTCGGCAAGTACGGGCCCTACCTGCAACGCGGCGACGAGAACGGCCCGTCGATCCCGCCGGACCTGCCGCCCGACGAACTGACCGTCGAGCGCGCCATCGAACTGTTCAACGCGCCGTCGTCGGACCGCGAACTCGGCGTCGATCCGGCTTCGGGGCTCACGGTGTTCGCCAAGAACGGCAAGTACGGGCCCTACGTGCAGCTCGGCGAGATCGAAGTCGACGCCAAGGGCAAAGCGAAGAACAAGCCGAAGACCGCTTCGCTGTTCCAGACGATGACGCTCGAACGACTCACGCTCGACGAGGCGCTGCAGTTGCTTTCGCTGCCGCGTGAAGTCGGCGCGGACCCGTCGGACGGCGAGATGATCACGGCGCAGAACGGCCGGTACGGCCCGTACCTCACCAAGGGCAACGACAGCCGCTCGCTCGAGAGCGAAGAGCAGATCTTCGAGATCACCCTCGACCAGGCCGTCGCCATCTACTCGCAGCCCAAGCAGTGGGGCAGGCGCGGCGCGCCCAAGCCGCCGCTGGCCAGCTTCGGTAACGACCCGATCAGCGGCAAGCCCATGGTGGTGAAGGACGGGCGATTCGGTCCGTATGTCACCGACGGCGAAACCAACGCCACGATTCCCGCGGGCGTCGCCATCGAAACGCTGACCGAAGAACGCGCCATCGAGTTGCTGGCAGAAAAGCGAGCCAAAGGCCCGGCGCCGAAGAAGGCCGCGGCGAAGCGCGCGCCCGCGAAGAAAAAAGCCCCGGCGAAGAAGGCACAAGCGAAGAAGTAGAACGCTTAGTGTTTTGCCGTGGCTGAGCAGGAAGCCCCGGCCAAGACCAAGGGCGTGTTGTCGATCAAGCCCTTTCGGCGGATGTGGTCGGCATCGCTCGTCTCGAGCTTCGGCGACTGGATCGGCCTCGTCGCCATCACCGCGCTCGCACAGCGCGTCTCGAAGGGCACGGGCGAGAGCGCGGTGGCCTTGGTGCTCTCCGCCCGACTCGTCCCCGGCTTTTTCCTAGGGCCGCTCGCCGGCGTGTTGCTCGACCGCTTCGACCGTCGCCGCATGATGCTCATCTGCGACATCGGGCGCGCGTTGGTGTTCGTTTTCCTGCCGTTCGTCGACACCGTCATCGGACTGTTCTTCGCGTCGCTGTTCCTCGAGGCGCTGTCGATCGGATGGTCGTCGGCGAAGGAGGCGACGGTTCCCAACCTCGTGCCGAAGAGCCAGCTGCCGGCCGCCAACTCGGCGTCGGTCGCCGCGGCCTACGGCACGTTTCCTCTCGGCAGCCTGGCGTTCGCGTTGCTGGCGACGGTGTCGAAGGGCTTGGGACACATCCCGGCGTTGTCGGAACTGCGCGTCAACCAGGAGTCGTTGGCCTTGTGGGCCGACGGGTTCACCTTCATCGCGTCGTTCTTCCTCGTGCGTTCGGTCACGTTCCCGAAGAAGGAACGCGTGCGGGCCGAAGGCGTCGAGTCGAACGTGCTGCGCGACCTGCGCGACGGGTGGAGTTACATCGGCAGCAACGCCCGGGTGCGCTCGGTGCTGCTCGGTTTGGCCGCCGGCCTGTTCGGCGGCGGGATGCTGGTGCCGCTCGGGGCGACGTTCGCCAAGAAGGACCTCGGCGGCGGCGCCGCCGGCTTCGGCGCGCTTATCTCGGCGTTGGGCTTCGGCGTCGCCCTCAGCGTGATCGGTCTGTCGGTGATCCAAAAGCGCCTCAAGCCCGAGCCGATGTTCATCGGCTCCCTGTTCGTGGCCGCGGCGTGCATCTCGCTCGGCGCGACGTCGTCATCGATGACGCCTGCGGTGTTGTGGGTCGGCGGGCTGGGGCTGTGCGCCGGTGGCGTGTACGTGCTCGGGTTCACGATCATCCAGACGAACGTCGAGGACGAATTGCGCGGGCGCATCTTCGCCACGATGTACGCCATGATCCGCGTCGTCGTGTTGCTGTCGTTCACGATCGCGCCGATCATGAGCCGGCTGCTCGGGTCGCTGGCGTTGACGCTCGGCTTCCACGTCTCGGGCGTGCGGGTGTCGTTGTGGGCGGCCGCCGCGATCATCAGCCTGGCGGGACTCGCCTCCGTGCTGTCGCTGCGCGACCCGTCCGACGCGCGTGATCGTCACCCGACGAACGCCACGACGTGACGGCTCGATTGATCGCGTTCGAAGGCGGCGAGGGATCGGGCAAGTCGACACAGGCGGCGCGGCTTGCGGCGCGCCTCGGGGCGCGCCTCACGCGTGAACCCGGCGGCACGCCGCTCGGCGAAAAGATCCGTTCGGTCGTGCTCGATCCGTCGAGCGGATCGGTCGACCCGCGCACGGAGGCGCTGCTGATGGCAGCGGCGCGGGCGCAGCACGTCGCCGATGTGATCGAACCGGCGTTGGCGCGCGGGGAGACCGTGGTGACCGATCGCTACATCGGCTCGTCGCTGGCGTATCAAGGCCACGGGCACGGCTTGTCGGTTGAGGAACTCGTGCAGCTGTCGCACTGGGCGACCGACGGCCGGCCGGCGGACGTCTACGTGCTCCTCACCGTGCCGGCGGAGGTTGCCGAAGAGCGCATGCGCCGGCCGAGCGACCGCATGGAGCGGTTGGGCAAGAAGTTCCACCGCCGCGTCAACGACGGCTTCGTCGCGCTCGCCGAAGCGAATCCCGACCACTGGTTGGTGGTCGACGGCGTCGGCTCGGTCGACGAGGTCGCGGCGCGCGTGAACGACGCCTACGACAAGTGGGTGGCGGCGCAATGAAGCCCGACGAGCTTCCCGTCTTGTCGCTGTTCGACGGCGTCGTCGGTCAGGACGCCGCGGTGGCGTTCTTGCGTGCGTCGGCGGCCGCGCCCGTGCACGCGTACTTGTTTCTCGGTCCCGACAGCGCGGGCGCCCTCGCGGCCGCGCGGGGCTTTGCCGCCGCGGTGTTGTGTCCGAACGGGGGAGACGGCACGTGCTCGGCGTGCGTGCGTGCGCTGCACGGCACGCACCCCGATCTCGCGGTCGTGGAGCGCAGCGGTGCGTCGATCCTCGTCGACGAGGCGCGCGAGGTGACCCGTCTCGCACTGCGTTCGCCGATGGAAGGCGGTCGCAAGGTGCTGGTGCTCACCGACTTCCACGCCGTCGAAGAGGCGGCGCCGGCGCTGCTGAAGACGATCGAGGAACCGCCGCCGTCCGCGGTGTTCATCGTGCTGGCGGATCAGGTCACGCCCGACCTCGTCACGATCGCGTCGCGTTGCGTGCGCGTCGAGTTCCCGCCGCTGCCCGACGAGATGGTCGCGGACGTGCTCGTGAACGAAGGCGTGGCGCGCGACGTCGCCGTGGAGTCCGCCGCCATCGCGTGCGGGTCCATCGCCCGCGCCCGCCAAGTCGCCGCCGATCAACCCATGCGCGATCGGATGGCGGTGTGGCGCGCCGTGCCCGACCGACTCGACGGCAGCGCTGGCGCGGTCGTCGCCGTCGCCGGAGCCCTCACCGAGTTGATCGACGGCGCGGCCGCGCCCGTCATCGAGCAGCAGAAGCGGGAAGACGCAGAGCTCGCCGAGCGCGCCAAAGCCGGTATGCCTGTGCCGTCACGCCGCGACCTCGAGGTGCGGCAGCGGCGCGCCCAACGCCGCGCCCGCACCGATGACCTGCGCGCCGGCCTCGCGGTGCTGTCGGCGGTGTATCGCGACCGCGCAGCGGCGGCCGACCGTGTCGACGCGCGGCGCGCGCTCGTGGCCCTCGACGCCATCGCGCAGGCCGCCGACGACATGCAGTACAACCCCAACGAGATGCCGCTCCTCGAAGGACTTTTGGCCCGCATCTCCTCCTAGGCCATACTTGTCAGCCGCCAAAACGGCACGCCCGAATAGCTCAGTGGTAGAGCAACGCACTCGTAATGCGTAGGTCGTCAGTTCAACTCTGACTTCGGGCTCGTCTCGCACACGAACTGGTCCTCCCCACAACCGTGAGACGGTCGTGGGGAGGACCAGTTCGTCTTACGCTGGCTTTGTGGCTGAACTCGTGGGACGTACGCACGAGGTGGCAACGCTGAGCGCGTTCTTGGACGACGTGGCATCGGGTAGCGCCGCCGCGTGTCTGGTCACGGGCGAGAGCGGTATCGGCAAGTCCACGCTGCTTCGCGAGGCGATGCGCTCGGCGAGCGACCGCGGCTTCACGGTGTTGTCGCACCGCGCGGCGCCCGCGGAGGCCGAGCTGGCGATGGCGGGGCTTACCGACGTGCTCGGGTCCGTGAACGAACACGTACTGGGCGCTCTCACCCCGCGGCTGCGCGCCGTTCTCGAAGTCGTGTTGCTCCAACGCGAGTCGGAAGGAGTTCCCCTTGAGGAACGACTCGTAGGTACTGCAGTCACAGCGGTGTTGCACGAATTGTCGACGGCGCCACTGCTAATCGCGGTAGACGACGCGCTGTGGCTGGACGTCGCGTCTGCCCGCGCGCTGGCGTTCGCCGCCCGGCGCCTCGTGGACAGACCCATCGGCTGGCTCCTCGTTCGGCGACTTCCCGATGAGCCTGCCGTGCCCCTCGGCATCAATGGAGCGTTGCCCGGCGACCGTCTTCGAGAGGTCATTCCGGGCCCGCTGAGCGTCGCCGCGATCTTCCGCATCGTCAAGGAGCGGTTCGACGTGATGTTGCCGCGCCCGCAACTGCTGCGCGTACACGAAGCGTCGGGTGGCAATCCGTTCTTTGCGCTCGAGCTCGCGCGTGTTCTGAGCGCACCGATGCGGTCTCGGCCCGGACAACCGATCGAGTTGCCGACGAATCTCGCGGCGCTCGTGCGTGATCGCGTCGCGTCGCTCAGCGAAGACGGCCGGCGGGCGTTGTTGGTGGCGGCGGCGGCTCCGCACGCGAGCGCTGCGGTCGTCGCGTCGGCAGCGTCGACCGACGGGTTGAACGAGATCGAGCGTGCGGGAGTGGTGCGCGTCGACGTCGATCGGGTTGTGTTCGACCACCCCCTCGTGCGTTCCGCGGTCTATTCCGGCGCCACGTCCGGCGAACGGCGCGCCGCGCACGCACGCCTTGCGGCGTTGTCGCAAGACACAGAGGCGCGCGGACGACATCTCGCGTTGGCCGCGACACAGCCCGACGCGTCCGTCGCTGGCGCGCTCGATGCAGCCGTGGACGCGGCCCGCCGCCGCGGCGCCCTCCACGCTGCTGCGGAGTTGGCCGAGCTGGCCGTGATGCACACGGCGAACGCCGACGCGGATGACGGGTGGCGGCGTCGCCTCAGTTTGGCGGAGCTCACGTTCGACTCTGGGAACGCGAGCCGCGCGCGTGCGCTGATGAAGGAGTTCGATCTCGTCGACGTTCCCGAACACTGCCGCGCGGCTGCGTTGCGACTCAAGACGCTGGTTGTCGTAGAGACGGAGGGAGGCGACACTGCGCTCGCCGAACTGGCCAGCGCACGACGGGCGTTGAGCGACGACGTCAAAAGCACGATCGAAGCGCTCGTGCTCAGCGCGCGCATCGCTGACGAAGGCGCGCGGTCCGCGGAGTTCGCAGCGCAAGCCCTGGCGCTGCTCGATTCCTTGCCGCCGGGCACGGCCGACCCTGCGCAGTACGGGGAGGCCTTGCTGGCAGCAGCCGGGGCCGACTTCCGTCTCGGCAAGGGGCTGGATGAAGCGCGTTACGCCAAGGCGATCGAACTCGAAGCGCACGCAACGTCGCCCCGCAAGGGCGGCGACCGTGCGAGTGCGGCCTTCGCCGCGTTGTTGAAATACGCGGATCGATTCCAGGAGTCGCACGACGCGTTGCTCGCGGAGTACGACCGCACCAAGCGCACCGGAGACGACGCCGCACTTGCCGGAGTCGTGGCGCACCTACCGCAGGCCGAACTTTGGCTCGGCCATTGGGACGAAGCGCAGCGTTGGGCGGACGAGCACTTGAGCTTGGCGCAGCAAACCGAGCAGGCCGGTCAGGTGTGCACGGCGCTCAGCAGCCTCGCGTCGCTAGCCGCGTACCGCGGCGACCTCGAGACGGCCCGCGCGCGTGCCGACGAATCGCGCCAAGTCGCCATCGAGCTGGGCGACCAGTGGGCCGTCGAGCGGGCCAACGCCGTTCTCGGTTTCGCGTATTTCGCACAGGGCGATGCCGCGCGCGCGGTCGCCAACTTCGAGACGGCGTGGAACGAGATGCGCGACGAGGGGATGGTGGAGCCCGGGTACGTTCGTTGGCCCTGCGACTACGCCGAGGCGCTCATTCAGGACGGTCAGCACGATGCGGCGGCGGCGGTGCTCGATGACATAGAGGAGCGCGCCGACATGGTCGACCGCGCCGCGGTCCGCGCCACCGCGTTGCGAGCCCGGGCGCTGCTGGCGGCGGCAACCGGCGACGTCGCGGCCGGCCTTGATCTCGTCGAACAAGCGCTGCAGCAACACGCCCGCGCCGACGTCCCCTTCGAGCGGGCTCGGACGCTGATGGTGCAGGGCCAGTTACACCGCCGGGTCAAGGAGAAGTCGCGCGCCAGTGCGTCTCTCACGGCCGCGCTCGAAGAGTTCGAACGCCTCGGGGCCGCGGGGTGGGCGGCGCGCGCCCGCGACGAGTTGCGCCGAGTCAACGTGCGACCGTCGGCCCCAACCGAGCTCACCGAATCGGAGCGGCGCGTCGCCGAACTCGCGGCCTCGGGCCTCACGAATCGCCAGGTGGCTGAGGCGGCCTTCATCAGTCCGAAGACGGTTGAGGCGAACTTGGCGCGCGTCTATCGCAAGCTCGGGATCTCGTCACGAGCGGAACTCGGTCAGCGAATGGCCCAGATGTAGGGAACCCCCCGGTTCCAACAGGGAACGCGCTCCGTACGGTCGAAGCCGTGAGCACCTTTCTCGTCGAGCGTCATTGGCCGGGCGTCACCCACGCCATGTTCGAGGCAGCCGTGGCCCGCATCACTGCCGCCGAGCACCAGCTCTGTGGCGGCGGACGGGCAGTGCATCACCTCGGTTCCACGCTGGTTCCCTCGGACGAGTCGGTGCTGTCGGTGTTCGAAGCCGACGACCAGAGCGTCGTCGCCGAACTCAGCGCCCGCGCCGGGTTCGCCTACGACCGGCTCCTCCCCGCCTCCGTGTCTTCGCAGAAGGAAGTATCCGCATGACTCGCGCCCGTCCCGCCCGTCACCCCCTCGCGTTCGCCGTCGCCGCCGTAATAGTGGCGTTGCCGCTGCTCGCACATATGCCTGCCGCGCGCGCCGAAGGCAACGACAAGTTCGCGTTGAAGGCCACCGTGTACAACGCGCTCACGAACGAGCCGGTCGGCCTCGCGGGGAGGCTGAAGGCGAAGATCGAGTCGAAGGGCTCCGCGGCCGCGGGCTGGACGCTGACGCTGAAGTCGAACCTCGAAGACGTCGACGGTCTCGGCCGCACATCGGGTGGTCGCTACACGGCGAATGGCGAGTCGAAGGACACCGCGACCATCCCGCCCGGGCCGGCAGCGAGGACAGCGTCGTTCACGCCGACGTTCACGCTGCACCCGCCGAGCCCGGCGAAGCCGCAGTCCTTCCAGTTGCGCTTCCTCGCCTCGCTCGACGACCGCGGCAACCTCACCGGCGTCGAGGTTCGTTCGCCCGCACCGCCCGTCGTGTTCAACACCGATGCATCGGTGAAGCCCGACGTCACCTTCGTCGGCGGCGACACCACGCGCCCCGTCGCCCGGTTGACGGACTCGATGGGTGACACCACCGACTACGTCGCGAACGAACTGCTCGTGACGACCAAGAGCGCGAGCGAACTCGCCGGAGTCGTCGCGCGTTGGCGCGGTCGGGTGACGGAGACGATCACGCCGCCCGACGCGTCGCTCGCGCCGACGTACCTCGTCCGCGTCGACGCCAGCAGCGCCGATGTGAGCGCACTCAAGTCGACGGTGATGGGCCTCGACCCGACGGCCCACGGGACGCACGGTTTCACGAACACGAACGCGCTCAAGTTGTTCGCGGCGGCGGCGACGGAGAAGGCAGCGGGACACGACGTCGCGCTCAACACCCTGTTCCGGCCGCTCGACTTCGTGAGCCGCGCCACGACGGACGCCAAGAACGGCGTCGCGGACCCCGCCGGCGGTCCGTACTCGTCGAACTCCGCCGCGTGGTCGTACATGAAGGCCGGCGGACCCGAGAACTACGGTGTGTCCGAGGCGTGGCGCATGCTCGCCGTCGGCAACCGCCTCGGCAACAAGATCGGCATCGGGATCATCGACGCCGGCTGCGCTGGCTCGAACCCGGATTTTCCGCCAGGCACGGGCGGCGGTAACGGCCTGCCTGCCGTAGCGGGCGGCGACAAGTGGCATTGCACGAACGTCGCGAACACCGCGGGCGGCGTGCCCGACAACGGCGTCGGCACAGCGGGGACGGGTGGTCCGGTGGCAAGCATCTCCATGTGGCCGACCGACATGACGACAGACAAGAGCGCGATGGAAGTCAACGGCGCGGTGTCGTCGGGCGCGCGCATCATCAACATGAGCTTCGGTGGTGACGATCCCGCAATCGTCGGCATCTTCACCGGCGCGTTGGAGACGGCGGTGAAGCGCGCCCGCGACCGCGGCGTGATCGTGTTCGCCGCCGCCGGCAACGACCGGACGTCGACCGGTGGCAAGCCTTCGCAGGACGTAGACCATGAGACGTGCTACTTCGTGTGCGTCGAGGAGGCCGTCGTCGCGCCGTGCGAATACGACGGCGTCATGTGTGTCGGCGGCCTGAAGAGCGGCAGCCGCGACCGCGATCCGAACTCGTACTACTGCCTCGAGCGCCGCAGCGAAGGCATCTGCGACGTCGACCTCTATGCGCCGTTCACCGTGTACACCGGCGTCCAGCCGGGCGACAACACGAACCCGGCAGACGTGAAGATCGCGACCGAGCAGGGCACGAGCTTCTCTGCGCCCTACGCCGCCGGCGTCGCGGCGCTGATCCTTGCTGCGGATCCAACACAAACCGCCGATCAGGTCGAAGGCATCCTGTCGAACGGCGCCGTCACGTTGCCGAGTAGCGATCCGTCGGTCACGAGCCCGGTTGACGCCCGCTACGGCGTGCTGCGCGGCTTCGGCGGCAACGTCCCGCCGTCGGTGCGCATCACCGCGCCGCATGACAACGACAACGTCGACTACGGCAGCGTGAACGCAGTGCACTTCACCGCCGAGTCGCTCGACATCGAACAGGGCGCGAACGCCGTGGACGTCCACTGGGCGTCCGACGTCGACGGCGCGATGGGCGACGGCTACAACCTCGACTACGTGTTCCCGACAACCGGCACGCGCCGGATCACTGCGACCGCTACGGACAGGCTCGGCGCGACAGGCTCGACGAGCATCGTCGTCAATGCGACGAACCGCGTTCCCCGCGTGCACATCGTGTCGCCGTATGACGGCCAGACGCTCACGACGGGCGCGACCTACAAGTTCGTCGGTCAGGTCGAGGATCAACTCAACGCTCCGGAAGCCAGTCTGTGCGGTGACCTCGTCTGGACGAGCGACTACTTCAAGGACGCACCGTTCCCGACCACGGGCTGCGAGCCGCGCATCACGTTCAAGCAGGCCGGCACGCGCACGATCACCGCGAGCTACACCGACGCCGAAGGCGCCACGGGAACGGCGTCGATAACGATCGCGGTCGTAGACCAGGCGCCGAATGCGCCTCCGGTCGTGGTGATCGACAGCCCGAGCGACGGGGCGTCCTTCATGGAGGGCACGACGATTCCGTTGCAGGGCAGCGCCTATCTCGGGGCTGACGACGACCCGGGTCTCGTGCAGTACGAGTGGACGCTGAACGGCGTGTTCATCGGCGACAGCTCCTACCTCGACTTCAAACCAGGCGACCCCGGATACGTCACCGGCGAGAACATGCCGCTGCAGTTCTCCGCCCGAGACGATGACGGGTGGTCGACGACGACGATTTGGATCCGGATCGCCGCGAAGCCGAAATAGCCGAGACGCTCTTTGTCGAGCGGAAAGACGCCGCAGATGGGCTGAGGAGGGCCGCTCGCACACGAACTGGTCCTCCCCACAACCGTAGGACGGTCGTGGGGAGGACCAGTTCGCGAAATGCGGGCATACTCGCCGCATGATCACGACGACCACTGCGGGCAAGATCGAGGGCAAGGAACTCACCGAGCGCGGAGCGCCGGTGTTGCAGTTCCGCGGTGTGCCCTTTGCGGCGTCGACCGGGGGCACCAATCGATTCCGTCCGGCGCAACCCGTCGAGCCTTGGGAAGGCGTACGCGACGCCACTCGTCGCGGTCCCGCAGCGCCGCAGCCACCGTCGGCGCTCGAGTCGGTCCTCGGCGGACAGCAGGGCGCGCAGGGCGAGGACTGCCTCAGCCTCAACATCACGACACCGGGCCTCGACGGCGCGCGTCCGGTGCTCGTGTGGATTCACGGCGGTGCGTTCGTCGGCGGATCCGGCAGCGTGCCGTGGTACGACGGCGAATCGTTCGCGCGCAACGGCGACGTCGTGGTGGTCTCGATCAACTATCGGCTCGGCGCGCTCGGTTTCCTGCACGTCGGCCACCTCCTCGGCGACGACTACGCCGATTCCGGCAGCGCCGGCATCGCCGACCAGATCAGTGCGCTCGAGTGGGTGCGCGACAACATCGCCGCGTTCGGCGGCGATCCCAACCGCGTGACGATCTTCGGCGAGTCGGCGGGCGGCATGAGCGTCGGCAGCATCCTCGGCGCGCCGCGCGCACGCGGGCTGTTCGGTACCGCGATCGCCCAAAGCGGCGCGGCGCACAACGCGTCGTCACTTGACCACGCGGCCGAGGTCACCGCCAAGGTGCTCGACTACCTCGGCCTCAAGGAGGCCGACGCCGAGGCGCTGCTTTCGTTGAGCGTCGACGAGTTGATGGCGGCACAGAGCGCGATCTACCTGAAGTCCGCAGCGGGCGGGGGTGGTGCCGGCGTCGGGTTGAACGGTGCACGCATGCCCTTCCAACCGGCGGCCGGTACGACGACGCTGCCGACCCAGCCGATCGACGCCATTCGCAACGGCAACGCTGCTGACGTGCGCGTCGTGACCGGAACGACCACTGAGGAGTTCAAGCTCTTCGGCGCGATGCTGCGCACGCAGGAACCGCTTGACGTCGCCGGCCTGCGGGCGCGCGCAACAGCGGCCCTCGGCGATCGCGGCGGCGATCTCGTCGACGTGTACGTCGCCAACCGTCCCGGCCAGACGCCCGACGACGTGTGGAGCGCCATCGTCACCGACTTCATCTTCCGCATTCCGGCAGTCCGTCTGCTCGAAGCCCAGTCAACGCAGCGCGCCGACGTCTTCCTCTACGAGTTCGGCCATCGCTCGACGGCGTTCGGCGGCGCGCTCGGCGCGTGCCACGCCATCGAGATCCCGTTCGTGTTCGACAACGTGCACAAGCGCGGCGTCGACGGACTCGTCGGTGAGATCGGTGACGCCGAGCGCGCGCTGGCGACCGAGACGAACGCCGCATGGATCGCGATTGCGTCCGGCGACGAACCGTGGGATCGCTACGACACGAATCGCCGCGCCACTCGCCGCTTCGGCAGCGACACGCCCGGAATGCTCGACGATCCCGCGGGCAACGAGCGCGTCCTGTGGGACGGGATTCGCTAGCCCGAAGCGCCTGGCGCGGCTCCGCCCGCTTCTTGCAGACCCAGCCGTAGCGACTCGAGTTCGTCGACGAGCATGTCGACGCTCTCGGTCAACGGGTTGAGCGCGTCGAGGTCGCCGGTGTGCACCGACAGCTCGACAGCGCGGGCAACCGCCTCGTCGAGTTGCGCGTTGAGCACCTCGAGGCGATTCCGCGCGTCGTCCCACACCGATCGCAAGCGTTGGTACGACTGGCGTTGCGCCACCAACGCCTCGCGCGTGCGCGTAAGGCTGGCCCGTCTCGCCTCGGGCGCACCGCGCAGCTCGTCGGTCACCACCGAGAGCTCCGACTCGACGTCCTGGATGTTCAGCTCGCGCAGCGCGTTCTGGAGGACGTCGCCTTCGCGGGCGATGCGCCAGCACTCCTGCACCCCGTCGCCGATGCGTCCGCCGATGGTGGTGAGGCGTTCCTTGAGCGGACCGTCGTGCGTGAGACCGACGGTGCGGTCGAACCGCGCCTTGGCCTGCTGGGCGTCGACCACGAAGCGGCGCCACGGTTCACTGACGTGGCTCGGACTGATGCGGTCCCCCGCACGACCCCGCGGCACCGCCAGCGCGACGCGTGCGGCCCACCCCACGCCGGCGGCGACCGCGGCCGCGGCGACGGGGAGCCCGGCGAGGATGACGGCGGACGCGCCGGCGCCCGCGAGCAGCAGCGCGCTGGGCGACAGGGCAGCGTCGACGACCGCGGGCGTGCGAACGCGTTGGGGCAGTTTCTCCAGCACGGATCAGAAGTTCGAGATGACCGCGGTGAACACCTTGCTCACCGTGAGCGGGTCGGTGGCGTCGTAGGCGCCGGCGTTGGTCGCCTCGGCCAGCCGTTTGAGCACGGCTTCGTCGGCGTCCTTGCCGTACGCGATGGTGAACAACCTCACCGGACTCGACGACTGGCCTTCCGAGCCCGAGCGCAGCGATGCCAACGTTTCGTTCAGGTCGTTGTAGTTGTCTTCGTTCTTGCCGTCCGTGAGCAACACGATGGCGTTGATGCGGCTCGGGTCATACGCCGCCTTCATCTCGGCGACGGAGTCCTTCGCGGTTTGGTACAGCGGCGTCCCCTCGGTCGGTTGCAGGCTGCCGATGCGCGCCGCGATCACCTCGCGGTTCTCCGAGATCGGCGCGATCGGCGCGAGGTCGAGATAGTCGCGCGGCGCCTTCGACGAGATATTCGTCGAGAAGATGCGTAGGCCGACGAGGTCTTCGGGTTTGAACTCATCGAGCGCGTCGATCGACGCGCGCTTCGCCAGGTCGAGCTTCGTCTCGCCGTTGGCGACCTCTTCGCCCATCGAACCCGATACGTCGATCACGAGCATCACGCGGGCCGCCTTGCGCTGCTCGCCCCACTTGTCGATGGCGCGCACGAGTACCGCGGGTTCCGGCACGCCGAGCGTCGTCTTGGGCTCGGACGGGTCGACGCCGTACTTCGCAGAGATCGGTTCTCCGACGCGCACGTCGGGGTTGCCGGGACGGAACCCGTAGGCGAGCACTTGGCGTTGGTTCGACGGCTGCTGCACGAACGACTCGAACTGGCGCGCCGCGCGCTTTTGCGCGGACGTAACCCACGAGCCGTTCATCACGAAGAACGGGCTGTCGGAGAACAGCGTGCCGTCCTTCGGATAGATCGCCACGAGCGGGACGCGCGGTGGGCGCGGCTGCTCGCCCGGGTCGAGGATCCCGTCGGGGTTGCCGCGGTTGTACGCAATGATCGACGTCTCTTCGACGGCGACGGCGGACACGTAGGTCAAGCCGAGTCCGGCGCGGTCGTTGCGGTACAGGTTGTTGAGGAAGCTCAGCGTCGTGTCGCCGTAGTGCACGACGGACGACTCGACGCCGCGCATGAACGCGTCGACGTCGGGCCGGTTGAGGTCTTCGAGCGTCAAGTCCGACTGCTTGCCCGTCGCCGCGTAGTACTGCGCGATCGTGCTCGACAGGCCGCTCGTCGAGAAGTTCGGGTTCGTCTTGCCGAGCTTGAACGCTCCCCACTCGGGATGGCCCTTCGCCGCCCAACCCTCGGGCGTCTTCGCTAGTGCGAGCAGGTCACCGAAGCCGATCGGCGTTTGCGGGTAGCCGAGCACTTCCGCCATGGGTTTCGGCATCGCGATCACGAGCGGCGTGAGCATGAACGGCTTGGCGTCGGACGGCACGATCGCCGGTTGTTGTTTCTGCGCCAGCCGTTCGTTGACCACTCCGCCCCACGAACTGGCCGCGGGTGACCAGATGACGGGTTTCGGGCCGTTGGTCGCTTCGTCTTTCCATCCGTCGCTCAGCAGCGTGGCGCCGACTCCCGAGGACACCTTGGTCACCTGCACGAACGAGCACTTGCCGTCGACCTTGTTCTCGTTGCCGTCGCCGTTGTACCGCTTCGCCAACGCGGTGAGCAGGTCGAGTTTCTCCGGCGACGTCGCCAACGGCACGTTGGTGCAACCGCTGCCCGATGCGTTGCCGGAGCCTCCGGTGTCGATGCTGCAGCTCGCGGTGGCGAGCAGCGCGGCGGCGAGCGCGACGAGTTTGCGCGTCCGGTTCATTTCGTGATGGCCCTCAGCGCTTGCAGCACGCCTGCGGAGGGTAGCCCGTCGTCCGCCGGCAATCGTGGGGTGGCGTTGACGCCGGCGACGGGAGGGAGTCCGTCGACCCGCCAGCCGTTGGCCTGCAACAACTGGCGGATGCGATCGCTGCGCACCAGCTCCTTCACGCGGTCGCCGCGTTTGCCGGGACGCACCGACAACAACACGTCCGCGGTTGCCGGCGGCGTGACGTACACGAGGTCGAGTTGCGATCGCTTCGCGGCCCGCACGAGCTGCGGACCGATGTCTGCTTCGGTCGACAGGTACCCGTCGGCCGCGGCCGCGCCGAAGGTCAACAACTCGGTGAACGACCGGCCGCCCGGGTTGCGGCTCACCCGGTCGCTGTTCGTGTCGACGGCGGCCAGCCAGTCCGACAGGTCGGTCTCTTCGAGGTCGTTGGTCGCAAAGTTCCGGTTCTTCGCGTGCCCGACGCCCAGTGCAGCGTCGGCGAGGACTCCTTCGGCTTGGTCGTCGGCGGCGACGCCCAATCGGAACCCGCGTGTGATCACGGCGTCGCCGACGCAGCCGAGGTCGCCGGCGTCAGCGCACGCCAGCGGTGCGCGCTTGTCCTTCCACACGGCCAGCACGAATGGCGAGCGCGCCAGCGGCGCGCCGGCGTCGGAGAACAGGCGTCCCGCGCTCGACGGGCGCGCGGTGTCGACCACGGCTCCCCACGGGCCGGGCGCCAGCCACCCGTCAATTCCGGGGTCGTCGGCGTCGGCGGTGCGGAGACGGTCTGCGGTCACCGTCGCCGGCTCGACGGTCACTTCGGCGTCGGCGGCAGTGATGCCGTCGCACACCGCGGCGAGTTCGGTGGCGCACACCAGCTGCAGCGGACCCGACGCGGTGTTGGTCGTCGCGTGCGTGTTGTCGCGGTTATGGCGCACGGTGACGGCGACGACGACCATCCCGACCGCGGCAACGAGTGCAATCAGCCGGCGCGCCATTGCGGGGGAGCGTAAGCGCTAGGACGACCAGCTACGGAAGTACTCGGGGTCGCTGACCGCCAGTGCCGTTTCGGTCACCTGCAACGGACGGAACGTGTCGAGCATGACCGCCAGTTCCTCCGTGCGCGTCGCGTCCACGGAACGCTCGAAGGACCCCGGCTGCGGGCCGTGCACGAACCCGCCGGGGTGCAGCGTGATCGACCGCTGCTCGATGCCTGCGCCGGCGCGGCTCATGAAGTTGCCCTGCGAGTAGAAGATGACTTCGTCGCTGTCGACGTTGCTGTGGAAGTACGGGATCTTCACCGCGTCGGGGTGGAAGTCGAACAGCCGGGGCACGAACGAGCACACGACGAAGTTCGGGCCCTCGAAGGTCTGATGCACGGGCGGCGGCTGGTGCAGTGAACCCACGATCGGTTCGAAGTCGTGGATCGACAGCGCCCAGGGATACAGACCGCCGTCCCAGCCGACGACGTCGAAGGGATGGTGCGCGTGGCGGTGGCGTGACAAGCCGGACCGTGTGCGCACGATCACGTCGACGGGCCCGTCCTCCGTCACGACGAGCGGACCCTCCGGCGGGCGAATGTCGCGCTCGCAGTACGGCGCGTGCTCGAGGAACTGGCCGGTCGACGACAGGTACTTGTGGGGCGGACGCACGTGGCCGCTCGACTCGAAGATCAGGAACTCGACGGGCGCGTCGATCACCCAGCGGTGCGCGATGCCGCGCGGTACGACGACGTAGTCGCCGTCGCGCACCGCCGTCGTACCGAGCACCGACTCGAGGACGCACGCACCCGACTGCACGTACACGAGTTGGTCGCCGATGGCGTCGCGGTACAACGGACTCGAGGCGTCGGCCCACGCGACGCACACGCGCACGTCGTCGTTGCCCATCAACAACCGCCGACCGAGGACGGGGTCGTGTCCGGTCGGGACGTCGGCGGTGCGCATATGAACCGGGGCGACGGGTTGCAGCGCGCACAGCTGCGCGCGGTCGTCATCCGCGTCGTCGATCGACACGAGCGCGCTCGGCGAATGTCGGTGGTACAGCAACGACGACACGTCGGAGAACCCTTCTTGCCCGACGAGTTCTTCCAGCAGCCGCGTGCCGTCGCCGTCGCGATGCACCGTGTGGCGTTTCGGCGGGACGTGGCCAACGCGTCGGTAGAACATCAGCTTTTAACCGTACCGACCACGTCGCCGAGATCGATGCGGTCGTCGCCGTCACCGCACCAGCCGCGCAGCACGATCGTGTCGCCGTCGTCCAGGAACCCCGCGCCGAGTTCGATGAGCGACCCGTAGCTGCCGGGCTCCGGTCCCGACACCGTGCCCGACGCGAACAGGTCACCGGTGCGAACGTTCGCTCCGTTGCTCGTCATGTGCGCCAACTGCTGCGCGAAGGTCCAGTAGAGGTCGACGAAGTTCGTCTGGCTGATCACGGTGCCGTTGCGCTCGATCTCGAGGTGCATGTCGATCGCCCAGTCGCGCGTGCCGCGCAAGCCGGCGTCGGGCAACGGATCTTGCGCGGGCGACGGACGGAAGTACGCGCGCAATTCGTCGAGCGGAACGACCCACGGCGAGATCGACGTGAGGAACGACTTGCCGAGGTTCGGCCCCAGCGGTTGGTACTCGTACGCCTGGATGTCGCGCGCGCTCCAGTCGTTGACGAGCACGACGCCGAACACGTGCTGGTCGGCGTCGTCGACGGCGATCGGCGCATTGCGTTCGCTCCCGACGCCGACGACGAAGCCGACTTCGAGTTCGATGTCGAGACGAGCGCACGGCTGGCGCACGACGCCACCCTCCGTCTGCACGAGGCCGCTCGGGCGCACCACGGGTGTGCCGCTCACGACGACGGTGCCGGCGCGCCCGTGGTAACCGACCGGCAGGTGGCGCCAGTTCGGCATCAGCGGTTCGCTGTCGGGCCGGAACAGCCGCCCGAGGTTCGTCGCATGATGAATCGACGAGTAGAAGTCGACGTAGTCGGCCACCTCGAACGGCATCCCCATCTCCCCCATCCGTTCTGGGCGCGCAGAATCCCGAAAACCGGGATTCTGCGCG
>JBEEFV010000027.1:0-105856 GCA_041166405.1 Actinomycetota bacterium
TCTACCGCCGGGCCGACCTCGAAGCGGTCGACGGGTTCAACGAGGAGTTCTCCACGAAGGGCGGCGAGGGCACCGACCTCGGCTGGCGGATCCTCGAGACCGGCGGCGAGGTCGCCTTCGCCAGCGACGCGCTCGTCCTCCACGACGTCACCGTCGGCAGCTTCCGGGCCGCATTGCGGGAGGCGTCGTCGTGGCTCGACATCCCGCTCGTCGTGGCGCGGCACCCGAAGCGGGCGCGCCCGCTGCTGATCCACCGGCTGTTCTGGAAGAAAACCCACGAGCTCGTGATCGTGGCGGTCGGCGGCGTCACGCTCGCCGTGCTCGTGCGCAATCCGATCCCGCTGCTGGCGACGATCCCGTGGATCAGGTTCCGCTTGCGGAAATGGCCGATCGTGGCTGGTAGCTGGCCCGAGCGGGCCCGATATCTGCCCCACGCCCTGCTCATCGACGCCGCCGAGGTGACCGCGATGGTGCGGGGGTCAATCCGCAGTAAGGTGTTTGTGCTCTAAAGCGCAAAAAATTCGGGTATCTGGGACCCTGGATCGATCTCTCAAACCTTCGGCGTAAGAAAGCCGGAGTTTGTACGTTCCCCCTGCAAAGCCCATCACTAGGGGGCCCTGGGGCCTTGGGGGTAACGGATTTGACTCTTCTCGATAGGTTCGAGGCAACCGATCTCTCGTTCACGCTCGACCTGACGGGCCTCGACGCACCGACGGTCGACCCCGAGCGCCTTTCCACCGTCGAGCTGTTCGGCATCTCCGTCGACGCCCTGACGATGAGCGAATCCGTTGACCGAGCAGAGCTGCTGGTCAAGGCCCACCGCCCGGCCCATCACGTGTGCGTCAACGCCGCCAAGGTCGTCGCCATGCAGAGCGACGAGCGCCTCCGGGCATCGCTGGCGGACGCCGACATGGTCAACGTCGACGGTCAGTCGATCGTCTGGGCCTCGCGTTGGCTGCGCGGTGGCGTCCCCGAGCGCGTCGCCGGCATCGACTTCATGGAAGCCATGGTCGAACGGGCCGCTGACCGCGGATGGCCCGTCTACTTCCTCGGAGCTACGGATCACGCGCTCGCCGGTTGCGTAAAGCACTTCACCGATCGTTTCCCGGGGCTCATCGTCGCCGGTTCGCGTGACGGCTACTGGAGCGACGAAGAGCAGCCCGCAGTACTGCGCTCGATCGCCGAGTCCGGCGCGGCCGTCGTGTTCGTGGCGATGCCGACGCCGCGCAAGGAATACCTCGTGTCGGAACACCTCGACGAGTTCGGCAACGCCCTCGTCGTGGGCGTCGGCGGTTCGTTCGACGTGTTTGCGGGGCTCATCTCACGTGCACCGAAGTGGGCGCGGTCCATGGGCCTCGAGTGGGCGCACCGGCTCGTCAAGGAGCCGCGTCGCATGTGGAAGCGCTACCTGGTCGGCAACACGCTGTTCTGCCTCCAGGTCGCGCGGTGTTGGTGGCAGGTCCGCGTGCATCGCGGTGCTCCCGCGGTCTGAACTTCTTCTTCTTTCTTCTTCTTCTTCTTCTTCGGTTCCGGGGCTCGTATGTCGTTAGCTGAATTTTCTCTCCAGGAAGCGTCCGCGGTCGCAGGGCGGCGCCGCACTGAGATTGCGGTCGGGCGGGAATTCGGTCGGGTCGAGATCATTGCGAAGCGCGCCGTCGACGTTCTCGGCGCCACGGCGTTGCTGCTGCTGACGCTGCCGCTGTTCCTCCTACTGGCGCTGGCCGTGCGCATCACGAGCGGCCGCCACGTGTTCTTCACGCAGGAGCGCGTCGGCGTCAACGGCAAGCTTTTCCGCATGCGCAAGTTCCGCACGATGGTGCACAACGCCGAGGAACTCCTCGTCGACCTGCGCGCGTCCAACGAAGCCGACGGCCTGCTGTTCAAGATCAAGCACGACCCGCGCGTGACCCGCCTCGGCAACAAGCTGCGCCCGCTCGGCCTCGACGAGCTGCCGCAGCTGTGGAACGTGCTCAAGGGCGACATGAGCCTCGTCGGCCCTCGCCCGGCGCTGCCTGCAGAAGTGGCGCAGTACGACGACCGCCTGCGCCAGCGCCTCACCGTCAAGCCGGGCCTCACGGGTTTGTGGCAGATCAAGGGCCGCCACGAGCTGTCGTTCGACGACTACGCCCGTTACGACCTCGACTACGTCCACAACTGGTCGCTGTTGCTGGACCTCCGTGTGATCTTCGCAACGCTGCCGGCGCTCCTGCGCCGCCGCGGCAGCTACTAAGCCGTCCTTTCCCAGGGGTTAAGTTCTTCGGCGATGACGTCCGTGCGCCGTCTGCTCTCACCGGTCAGTCCGCGTCGGTGGCCGGATCTGCTGGGCAAAATGCTCCCGGATACGCGGCGCTATGCGCTGCTGTTCCGCCTCCGATACAACGCGTGGCGGTTTCACGCCAAGATCGACGTCGACATCCACAAGAGCGTCGTCATCGGCAAGCACGTGATCATCGAAGTGAAGCCGTGGAGCACGAACCGCTTGCGCGTCGGCGCCAACTCGACCATCAGCGACTACGTCCGCTTGCGGCTGCGTAACGGTTCGATCGAGTTGGGCGAAGAGGTCGACATCCGCGGCGGCGTCGTGCTCAACATCGGCGGCGGTTCGCTCGTCATGGACGGCTGCAACAACCTCGGGTGGGGCACCGTCGTGCACTGCGCAGAGTCGGTGCACATGTCGCGGTTTGCGCACGCCGGTGAGTACGTGACGATCGTCGACAGCAGCCACTACTACAGCGCGCCCGACGAGTGGAGCTACCTCAACAGCCGCACCGCGCCGATCGACTTGGGCGTGGACGTGTGGCTGTGCCCGAAGACCACGGTCACGAGCGGCGTGACCATCGGCCACCACACCATCGTCGCTTCCGACACCGTCGTCGTGAAGGACGTGCCGCCCGGCGTGTTGGTTTCGGGCGTACCCGCCAAGGTCGTGCGCGAACTCGACCTGCCCTGGCTGGCGCGCGACGGCTCCGGCGCCGAGTCCGCGTAGCTCCACCTCCGGAGGCCGTTAGCCGTGCGCGTGTGCCTCATGGCGAACCAGTTCCCGGTCGTGACCCAGACCTGGGTCGTGCAGCACGCCGCCGGGTTGCTGGCCCGGGGCCACGAAGTCGTCGTCGTGCCGATCCAGGCGCGGCGTGCCGAGGGCGATCTCGCCACTCCGGCGTTCGAGGACGTCATCGCGCGGACGCGTCAGGGTCCTGCGGCACCGCGCGACTCCGGATTGGGCCGCGTCGCCGACAGCGCGCGCTTGCTCGCCGCGGGGACGACGCTGCGGCGTGCCGCGCCGATGCGCTTCGCGTTCGGGCGCGACGGTTTCGCAGTCCAGCGGTTTGCGCACCGGTTGCTGTGCGCAACCCGCGTCGCCCGTGCCGCGCCGTTCGACGTGCTGCACGCGCACTTCGGGCCGACCGGGGTCGCGGCGGTCGCGCTGCGTGACGCCGGCGTGTTCGACGCTCCCGTCGTGTGTTCGTTCCACGGCTACGACGCCAACGTGATCGCGCAGCAATGGCCCGGGTGTTACGACGGCATGATCGGCAAGGCGGAGCGCGTGACCGCGGGCACCGAGGTCATGCGCGGGGTCGTCGAGGCGTTGGGCTTTCCGAGCGCCGACGTCGCGGTGTGGCCCCAGGGGGTCGACACGAACGCCATCGCATTCCGCGCCGAGCCCCGCAACGCCACCAACGACTTTCACGCGGTCTCCGTGGCGCGCCTAGTCGACTTCAAGGGCATCGACGTGTCGATCCGCGCTGTCGCCGCCGCCCGCGCCCGCGTTTCGGGCTTGCGCTACACGATCATCGGCGAGGGCGAGCGCCGAGACGACTTGGAGCGCCTCGCCAAAGAACTCGCGGTCGACGACATCGTCACGTTCGCCGGGGCGCAGTCGCACGACGTCGTCTTGGCGACGTTTGCCGACGCCGACGTGTTCCTGCTCACCGGTCGTGTCGACAGCGAGGGACAAAAGGAGGGCCAGGGCGTCGCCCCCCTCGAAGCCGGCGCCAGCGGCTTACCGGTTATCGCAGCGCGCGCCGGAGGTTTGACCGAAGTCGTCCTCGACGGCGAGACCGGGATTTTGATCGATCCCGAGGACTACGAGGCCGCCGCGGCGGCGATCGTGCGTCTCGCCGACGACGTGGCGCTCCGCGCCGCATTGGGAGCGCAGGGCCGCCAGCACGTCGAGCGGTCGTTCTCGCACGCGCACAGCCTCGACGTGATCGAAGAGATTTACCGGTCCGTCGGCCGAACGTGACCTTCGGGACCGCCGCCGCGTAGGAGGACGTCGGCGATGCGGTCGCCGGCGTGGCCGTCCCACCCGGGGATCTCCTGTGACGGTTTCGGTCCGTCGTTGATCGCCCGCCGGGCCTCGTCGCGGATGCGCTGCGGGTCGCGACCGACGACGACGTTCGTGCCGAGCTCGACGGTGACGGGCCTTTCGGTGTTCTCGCGCAGCGTGATGCAGGCGACGCCGAGCGCGCTCGTCTCTTCCTGCACACCGCCCGAATCGGTCAGCACGACCTTCGCGGACGCCTCGAGCGCGATGAAGTCGAGGTAGCCCATCGGGTCGGTCAACGTGATGCCCGGGGCGAGCGCCATTTCCGCGAGCCGCGCCCGGGTACGCGGATGCACCGGGAACACCAGCGGCAGGTCCTTCGCGATTTCACCCAACACGTCGGTCAGCGTGCGCAGCATCGCGGGGTCGTCGACGTTCGCCGGACGATGCAGCGTGATGAGGCCGTAGGCACCTTCCTCGACACCGAGTGCGCCGAGCGTTGGCCGCCGCCGTGCTCGCTCGACGTTGGCGAGCAGCGTGTCGATCATGACGTTGCCGACGAGGTGAATCTGGTCGTCGCGGTAGCCCTCGGCGCGCAAGTTCTCGACGGCGTCGGCGGACGGCGAGAACAGATAGTCGCTGAGCCGGTCGGTGACGACGCGGTTGACCTCTTCGGGCATCGTCCAGTCGCGGCTGCGCAAGCCCGCCTCGACGTGGGCGACGAGGCAACCCGCCTTCGCTGCCGCCAGAGAGGCCGCCACCGTCGAGTTGACGTCGCCCACCACCACGACGATGTCGGCGGGCTCTTCGGCCAGCAACGTCTCCACACCCACGAGCACGCGCGCCGTTTGTTCGCCGTGTGTGCCCGACCCCGCGCCGAGGTGACGGTCGGGCGGACGCAGGCCGAGTTCGTCGAAGAACACGTCGCTCATGGCGGCGTCGAAGTGCTGGCCGGTGTGCACGAGCATCGTGTCGGCGCCGCGCGCGTCGAGCGCGTCGACGACCGGTTTGATCTTCATGAAGTTGGGTCGCGCGCCGGCGACGCACACGATCCGCATGGCGGCACCGACTGTAGCGACGGCGGCTAGTGCTTCGGTTGCGCGAAGGCGCGCTCGAGGATGCGCTGCGCGCGGTAGTCGAGCAAGCAGGCGCGCAGCCCCCACACCGGCCCGACGCGGTATCCCGCGGCGCGCGCCTTGCGGTACGTCCCGAGCGACAGGCGCGCCGTCGGCCGCCGGCTGCTGCCCTGCAGCGCGCGCACCCGCGGCGCACCGCTGGCGATGCGGCGAACCTTGATCAGCAATTCATCGCGGCGCGCCCGTGCTGGGTGCGTGATGCGCGCTTCGGGGGTGTACACCAGCGCGAAGCCGGCGGCCTTGGCGCGCAAGCAGAAATCGGCGTCGCCGCCGGTGCGCAGCGTCGGATCGAATTGCAGCGACGCGAACACCTCGCGACGTACCGCCAGGTTGCAGGTCGCGGCGAACCCGTCCTGCTCGACGTACGTGCGTTGTTGCAAGTGGCGTACTGAGTCGACCCATTCCGCCGGGTTTGGGACTTCGCGGGCGAATCGGAAGTCGACCGCGCCGCCGCTCAAGGGTGCGCCGTCGAGTGCTGCGAGATGCGAGCGGATCCAGCCGTGGGCCACTTCGCAGTCGGCGTCTGTGAACAGCACGGCCGACACGTCGTCTGCGAGTGCGGCGAGTGCGGCGTTACGCGCCGCATACGAGCCCTGATTCGGAACCACTTCGACGACCGTGGCGCCCTCCGCGCGGGCGGCGTCGGCGACACGCGCGTCGCCGCCGTCGACCGCTACCACGACGCGCAGGCACTCACGCGGGTAGTCCGCCGCGAAGATCGAACGGACCGTCGCGACGATGGCGCCGACCTCGTCGAAGACCGGAACGCACACGCCGACGACGGGAAGCTGGTTCGGCGCCACTCCTGAAGCTTGCCGCCTGCCACAATCCTGTGCGTGAAGGTCTCGGTGATCGTGCGCTGTCTGAACGAGGCGCAGCACATCGGTCGCCTGCTCGACGGGCTGCTCGAGCAGACGCTCGCGCCCGACGAAATCGTCATCGTCGACTCAGGTTCGACCGACGCGACGCTCGAAATCGCCGGGCAGTATCCGACCAAAGTCGTGCACATCAAGCCCGAGGAGTTCTCTTTCGGCCGCGCGCTGAACATGGGCTGCGAAGCCGCCGCCGGCGACGTGCTCGTGTCGGTCAGCGCGCACGTGTACCCGATCTACGACTCGTGGCTGCGCGAGCTCACAGCACCGTTCGCGACTACCGACGCGTCGTTGACCTACGGGCGCCAACAAGGCGACGACCGGACGAGCTACTCCGAACGACGCATCTTCACGCAGTGGTTCCCCATCGAGAGCGAGCCGAATCAGCGTCACCCGTTTTGCAACAACGCCAACAGCGCAGTTCGCCGCGACGTGTGGGAGCGCTATCGCTGGGATGAGTCGCTCACCGGTCTCGAAGACCTGGCGCTGGCGCGCCGCGTGTTGGAGGACGGAGGCAAGATCGCCTACGTCGCCACCGCGCCCATCGTGCACGTGCACGAAGAGACGTGGGCAAAGATCCGCAACCGCTACCGCCGCGAGGCGATCGCCCACAAGACGATCTACGACGAGCAACGCATGGGTCGGTTCGAGGCGGTCGGTCTCGCGGTCGCGAACATCGGAGGCGACCTGCTGTTCGCGGCGCGTCACCGTGCGCTGCTGCGCAACGTCGGCAGCATCGTCGCTTTCCGCAGCGCGCAGTTCATCGGCTCGTACCAAGGGTTCTCGCAGAGCGGTCCCGTGCACGCGGAGTTGAAGCGGCGCTTCTACTACCCCGCGGGGCGCATCGGACGCAGCGACGAACCGGGCGGCGCCGACGCGCGGCGCATCGAGTACGGGGACGGCGCGTGACGACCGTCGTCGGTCTCGTGCCGATGCGGCACGACAGCGAGAGGGTCCGTGGCAAGAACTACCGGATGCTCGGTGGCCGCCCGCTGTACCACCACATCGTGGCGTCGCTGCTCGAGTCGGGCGCCGTCGACCGCGTCCTGATCGACACCGACAGCCCGTTCATCGCCGAAGACGCGCCCGCGCACTTCGATCGCGTCACAGTGATCCCGCGTCCCGCGCACCTGCTCGGTGGCCACGTCGCGATGAACGACATCCTCTTGCACGACGTGCGGCAGGTCGACGCTGACCTCTATCTCCAGACGCACAGCACGAATCCGCTCCTGCGAGCCACGACGATCGCGACCGCAATCAAGACGCTGCTCGACGCCCGGCCTGAGCACGACTCGCTGTTCGGCGTCACGCCGTTGCAAACGCGGCTGTGGTGGGACGGCGCGCGTGCGGTAAACCACGACCCCGCGGTGCTGCTGCGCACGCAGGACTTGCCACCCATCTACGAGGAGAACAGCAACATCTACTTGTTCGACCGAGACACCCTCGAGCGCCGCGGCAACCGCATCGGCGACCGGCCGCTGCTCTTCCCGATCGACCGAGCCGAGGCGTGGGACATCGACGAGGAGATCGACTGGACGGTCGTGGAGACGCTGTACGCCCAGCGGGAGGCCGACGGTGACTGACACGCCCCGGCTGCTGATTACGTGCCGCCAGATGCAGGTCTCGATGCCGCTCGTCGAGCAGCGCCTCAAGGAGGCGGGCGTTGAGTGGGACTGCCCGCCGATCCCGGGCCAGCAGTTCTCCGCCGCGCAACTGACGCCGATCATCGGCAGCTACGACGGCATGATCGCCGGCGACGACGAGATCACCGCCGAGGTATTGCGCGCGGGCCTGCCTCGCCTCAAGACCGTCGCCAAGTGGGGCATCGGGGTCGACGGCATCGACCTGGGGTCCGCCGCCGAACTCGGGATCGACGTCACGAATACACCCGGCATGTTCGACGACGAGGTCGCCGACGTCGCCTTTGGGTACGTGCTCAGCCTCTTCCGCGGCCTTCACCAGATCGACCGCGCCGTGCGAGCCGGCAACTGGACCAAGCTCGAAGGCCACACACCACGCGACCACACGCTCGGCATCGTCGGGCTCGGCGGTACCGGGCGCGCACTAGCGGTCCGCGCGCACGCCGTCGGCATGAACGTCATCGGGAGCGAACCGTTCGAGGCGAACGCCAAGCGGGCCGCCGACATCGGCGTGCGCGTGGTGTCGGTCGAAGAGGTCTTCGACGAAGCCGACGTCGTGTCGCTGCACTGCCCGCTGACGCCCGAGACACACGGGCTGGTGTCGGCCGCGATGCTGGCGCGCATGAAGCCGGGCTCGTACCTGGTCAACACGAGTCGCGGCAAGGTCGTCCACGAGACCGCCGTGATCGATGCACTGGCGAGCGGCCACCTCGCCGGCGCCGCGCTCGACGTATTCGAAGTCGAGCCGCTTCCCGCCGAGAGCCCACTGCGCGGGTTCGACAACGTGATCCTGGGCGCCCACAACGGATCGAACACCGCCGAAGCGGTGGCGCGGACGAGTCGGCAGGCGGTCGCGAACGCGCTGCGCAGCTTGGGGATCGGGTGACGAAGACCGTCGTCGTCACCGGCGCGCGCGGCGGCATCGGTGCTGCGGTCGTCGAGTTGTTCAACGCGTCGGGGTGGCGCACCGTCGGCGTCGACCGCTCGCCTGCAGGCGAAGACGGCTCGGCGCGTTACGTGCAGAGCGACATCGCCGACGAAGCGAGCCTCGCGGAACTGTGTGAGGCGTTGCGCGCCGAAGACCGCGTCGACGCGCTCGTCAACAACGCCGCGGTGATGATGGACAAGTCCTTCGCCGATCTTTCCGTCGCCGACTGGGACCTGACGATGGACACCAACGTGCGCCCGGCCTTCGTGCTCACCCAAGCGCTGCTGCCGCAGTTGGCGGCGGCGACGGGCGGCGTGGTGAACATCGCCTCGGTGCACGCCATCGCGACGGCGCGCGGCGTCGCGGCGTACGCCGCCAGCAAGGGGGCGCTCGTCGCCTTCACGCGTGCCACCTCGCTCGACCTGGCGTCGTCTGGGGTGCGCTGTAACGCCGTCTGCCCCGGCGCGACCGACACGCCGATGCTGCGCGGCGACCCCGCCGCCCGCCAAGCGTTGATCGAGCGCACGCCGCTCAACCGCATCGCCGATCCGGCCGAGATCGCGCAAGCGGTCCTCTTCCTTGCCGACAGCGATCGCTCGGGCTTCATCACGGGCCAGACACTCGTCGTCGACGGCGGCGCCACTTCGAAGCTCAGCACCGAGTAGTCGTTGGCGCCTTCGGACGTCGTCGTACTCCTCGGGACCCCGTGGCCGCGCCTCGCGGCGCAGAACACCCGGTGGCGCAGCGTGCTCATGGAGTGGGCACAGGACGCACGGGTCGGTTCCCTCAGCGTCGTCGACTTCCCGTCGATGTCGTTGCGGAACCTGACGCGGCCACGCGCCGAACCGATCGCCACCTGGGACCCGCGCATCACCGCAGTTGCCGGGCGCGTGCCCGTGTACCGACGGACCACGGCGCTGGACGCGCTGGCGTGGCGGGCGACCGGGGCGGCACTGGACCGCGCACTGCCGGGTGCCGGACGCCGGCGCGTCGCCATTGCCGCGACCCCGCTGTGGGCGCCGGTACTGCCGTACCTGCGCGCCGAGCGCCGCGGCTTCGACGCCGTCGACGACTGGCGCGCCCTGCCGGTTGCCGCCCGCGTGCTCGGCCACATCCGCCGCGGCTACGCGACTGCGGCCGGGTGCGACAGCGTGACCGCGGTGTCAGATGCGCTGGCGCAACGGCTGCGCGCCGACTTCGGCGTGGTGGCGCGCGCGGTACCGAACGGCGTCGACGTCGGCCTGTACTCCGCGCCGCGCCCGCCGCGACCCGCGGGTCTTCCCGAAGGACCGTTCGCGATCTACATCGGCGTCGTCCAAGAGCGCGTCGACCTCGCGCTACTGGCTGCGGCGTCGCGTGTGCTGCCGGTCGTCGTCGCCGGTCACGCCGACGACGCCATTGCGAAGGAGCTCAGCGATATCGGGGTGAGCTTTGTCGGTCCCGTAGCCCCCGCCGACGTCCCCGCGCTGTTGCGCGCCGCCGCCGTCGGCCTGTTGCCGCATCGCGTCGACCAGCTCACCACGAGCATGAGCCCGATGAAAGTGCTCGAGTACCTCGCGGCAGGCCTGCCCGTCGCCGCCACTCCGGTGCCGCTCACCGTCGCGTCGGACCGCGTCGTCGTCGCTTCTGGCGACGACGCGTACGCATCAGCCGTGCGTGACGCCCTCGCCCTCGGCTGCCTCGATCACCCCGACCCCGCGGTCACCGGCTTCTCGTGGAAGTCGGTCGCCGACGAGCTACTGACGTTGCACGCCGGCGACTAGTCGAAGCGCGTCGCGCCGCGTGCGATCAGCGCAGGAATGTGGCTGCGGGTCACGCCGTGCACGTGCTTGCCGGCGGCTTCGCCGACGGCCAGGAACTCGTCGAGGTAGCGCAGATGGCGCTCGTAGTAGTTCTCGTAACTCGTGGTGCGGAAGAACGCCGGGTGCGCGGCGAACACGTCGTTCATGAGTTCCTGGCTGTACTGGAGCTGTGCGTTGTGCTTCCAGAAGTAACTCTCGGTCTGCACCCGCCCGTCGCAGCCGCCGACGTCGACTTCGTCGACGAGTGCGAACGCCACCGGCAACATGAGATAGGTGAGCACGTTGCCCGACATCCGCACGTGGGCGTTGGTCTCCGTCGGCCATGCCCATTCGGTGCCCGTGTCGTCGAGCGAAACCAGGCGGTCGCGGATCTCGGGGATGTGCGCCAGCAGTAGCCCGGCGTAGCGCGCCGGGATGACGACGAGCGCGTCGCAGGCCGCCAGCGCGCGGCGTAAGTCGGCGCGAAACGCGGCGGCATAGCTGCTCGGGCCGAAGTGGAAGACCGGGTCGGCGAAACAGATGGCGTCGGGACGCAGCGCCGTGATGAGGTTCATGTCGCGCACCGCCGAGTTGCACACGATGCGGATGTCGGCGTCTACGGCGGACAGGTCGAGCTCGGTCGCCGACGGTCCCGTCCCCAGCGCGAGCGCCTTGCCTCCCGCTACCCGCCGCGCCAGCAACCGCGGCACGGTCGCCAGTGGCTCGGGAGGCGGCGCGGGGGCCAGCGCGGCGCGCAGCCGGAGATACCCGAGTTCGGACGTGTACGCGAACACAGGATCGGCGATGCTCATCGACCGGACGTGCGGCAGGACGCGCGCGACAGAGGCGGGCGCGACTCGGTGGATCACGCGGCGCACCCCGCGGTGCGTGGGAACCGGACCCGACGCGATCCGGTCGCGATGCACCAGCGCCGCGTCCATGTGGGGCGCGTCGGCCGGCGAGAACGCGATGTCGTCGGCGCCGGTGATGTAGATCGGCACCGTCGCGTCCGCGAGGTACCAGTTGATGCGCGCCACGAGGTCGGCGAGTTCTGCGGCGTCGCGTGGTGCGGGCTCGAACACGAGCGCGTCGATGTTGGCTCGGTGTTCGGGGACCGCCAGCCGTTTGAACCCGGCGTGGAAGTACTTGCGCAGCTTCGTGTCGAGCACGTTCGGCTTGCCGAACGCCGCGTCGCGGCCGCGTTGTGACCGATCAGCCACGCATGTTCTCCCGCACCCAGCGGATCGGCGAGCGCGCCAGTGCGCGCAAACGCTGCGTCTGCTCGGCCCGGTTGGCGCGCTTGAGTTCCGGCGCGAACGGTCCCTTGCCGGCGGTGACGTAGGCCCACAGCATCACGGCAGAGCCCGTAACAAAAGGTCGCTTGCCGGCGTAGCGGACGAGCCTCAACGCGAAGTAGATCGGGTGGTATCCCGTCCAGCGAGCGACGACGCCACCGCGGCGCCGGCCACGTAACAGTCCCTCGCTCGTACCCGTGCGACGCGCACTGGTGGCGACCGCGCCCGGCACGACGCGGATCTCCAAACCGGCAGCGCGGATCGCGACTTCGTCGAGGACGTCCCATCCGAGGGCGAGGGGGACCGTTTGCGCAACGTCCCACGCTTCGCGGTTGTAGGCGCGCAGACCGCCACGCACGTGGTGCGGCTGCGACCGGTCCGCCAAGTCGGCGATGACGCCGCCGATCACACCGACGCTCGCCGGCTCCTTCGCCAACGCTGCGAAGTGGTCGGGAGCGAGCACGAGGTCGGCGTCGATCTTCAGGACGCGCTCCGCATCAGGCACGCGGGTGAGCCCGAGCGCGACGCCGTCGGCGAACGCCACGCGTTCGGACGCGCCGAGGAGTCCGCCCGTGTTCGTGCGCCGCAACACCGCGACCGGGAACGGCATGGTGTCGGCGTCGACGCAGTCCGCGGTCCCGTCGTCGCTGCCGTCGTCGACGATGACCCACAACCCGAGCGGTTGGTCACTCTGCGACGCCAGCGACGCCGCGAGTTGCGGTAGCCGATCGCGCTCGTTGCGAGCGGGCGTTACCAAGAGCCACGGTGCGGCGGTTGGCATGTCGCAACCCTGACACACGCGATGATGCGGCGGTGAACCGCGCGCGCCTCGGTCGAGTCGGCGTCGTGATCGTGACGTACGCCTCGGCCGCCGACATCGGCCATGCGCTCGGCGGGCTCCCCACCTCCGACCTCGCGCGCGTTGTCGTGGTCGACAACAACTCGCCCGACGACACCGTGGAGGTCGTGCGCGGGCTCGGCCTCCCGAACGTCGAGGTCGTCGAACAGGACAACGTCGGGTTCGGCGCCGGCAACGACGCGGGACGGGCACGGCTTCCCGACTCCACTGAGTTCGTGCTGTTCCTGAATCCCGACTGCGTCATCGCGGCCGCAGACATCGACCGACTGGCGGCGTACCTCGACGAACACCAGACGTGCGGGCTGGTCGGCCCCGCGCTACGCGACGCCGACGGAGCGCCGCGCACGCCTGGTGGGCGACTCCCGACGCCGCGGACGGAGTTGCGCCCGCTGCTACCGCGCTTCGTCGGCGCGCGCATCGCGGCGCGCCAGATCGACGGTGCGAAGGTTCCGACCGGACCGGTCGGGTACGTCGAGGGCGCGTGCATGCTCGTGCGCCTCGCGGCCTTCGACGCCATCAACGGCTTCGACCACCGCTACTTCCTGTGCTTCGAGGAGATGGATCTCGCGCACCGCCTCATCGAGGCCGGATGGACGGTGGACCTGTTGGCCGATGCGCACGCGGTGCACGCGGCGCAGCGCTCCCGGGCGCAAGTGGCGCGCTTCAGTCTGTACCACCAGTTCCGGAGTCAGCGGCTCTACCTGGAACGGTGGTTCGGGCCCGGACGCGCCAAACGGTACGCCCGCGCCGCCGCGCTGTGCTGGCGCCTGCGGCGGGTCAGCGGCCAACTCAGCGAATCGGACTACCGCGTCCTGCGCGCTGCCTCGCGCGGGGCAGAATTCCCCGGGTGAGCGAGTCGCGCAACCGGGCGGTCGGCCTCGTGGTCGTGCTCGTCGTCGCGGCGTGGGCGTCGTTTCGCTGGCTGCACATTGCCGTAGCCATTCTCGGTTGGGCACTGGCGGCGACGGCCGCGCGTCGGCGCACCTACGCCGGCGTGGTCATTGGCCTCGCGATGGTCGCGATCATCCCCATCTATTGGGCGCCGAACTTCCCCGGCACGGCGGTGGCGGCGTCGCCCGTGGTGCTCGTGTGCGCCGCGTTGATGCCGGCGGCCCTGGAGACGCGCAAGCAACTCCGCATCGGAGTCCTCGATCGGTTGGTGATCGCATACTCCGTGCTGGTCACGATCGGTTATCTCGTCAACACACAGAGCGGTTTCGTCGGCGCGATCGCCGGCGCGATGTTCTCGTCGCTGCTGCCCTACGCGACGTTCCGGCTTCTGAGCCTGCGGCGGGAGATGTCGACCGCCGCAGCGATCGGCGTGCTGATCGGCGGCGTCGTTTCGTCGTACGTCGCGGTCGGCGAATACAGCGGCCGCGGCAATCCGTTCTTCGCGCTGTTCCCGGGCGGGCACGCGCACGCGTTCTTCGCGCGTTCCGACATCCGACTCGGCCACCCACGCCCCGAGGCGTCGTTCGGCCAGGCGATTGCCCTCGGCATGTTCCTCGCCCTGGCGGTCGTGCTGGCGCTGGCGCTGGCGTGGCGCCAAGAGGAGCGCGTCCGGGTCCCGCGATGGGTGCTGTACGGCGCTGCCATGGTTTGCGTCTACGCACTGACGGAGAACCTCGTGCGCGGACCGCTGCTGATGCTGGCGTTCGCCGTCGTCGTGCTCCTGATCAGCGAGTCGCGGCGCGGGCACTACGGCCGCGGCGTGGTGGTCGCCGTCGTGCTGGCGGTGCTCGTCAACGTCGGTTCGTTCGCCAACGTCCTGCAATTGCGCGACGAGACGTTCAGTCAGGGCAGCAGCGTCAACCTCAGCGGGGAGTACCGGCTCGAAATCTGGCGCGTCGTGTCCGACCGTTCGAACTTCTCGCTCGTCGGCAAGCAGGTCGTCGACGAGGACGGGCTGGGCTTCACCAAGGCCGCGGGCGCTGAGGTCGGCATCAAGTCGTTCGACAATGCGTACGCGCTGATCTACATCGGCTTCGGTCTGCTGGCGCTCATTGCCTTCGTGCTCATCGGCCTGCGAATCGGCAAGGCGGCGTTGATCGATCGCCTCTCGGTGCTCGACAAGGCGTGGGCCGCTGCTGTGCTGGCGGCGTTCATCAACCTGATGACGGTCAACTTGCTCACGCAGTTCGCGCACATCTTCTGGATCGGGATCGCCCTCGTCGCGTCGGCGGTGCAGCGCGCGACCGACGACACAGCGGGAGACGACACGGAACTTGTTCCGGGCATTCCGCTGCAAATGGGTCCCGCCGCGCACCGGAGCTAGGGCGAGCGCGGACTAGCGTTTCGGCCAATGGAACTGCAGGCCTTCGTCAGCCTGATTCGGCGACGCTGGCCGATCGTCGTTTTGGCGTTCGTGATTTGCCTCGCCGGCTCAGCCGCGATCTCACAGTCGCAAACCAAGCAGTACGCGACGACGGCGCGCCTGTTCGTCTCGGTCCCCGACGTCATCAACGTGCAACAGGCCGTGCAAGCGAACCAGGTGACGTCGGAGCTGATGCAGACCTACGCCAAGATGGTCGACGACAACATCACCACCGGACGCGTGTTCAACCGGCTCAACGCCCGCGTACCCGTCGACCGAATCCGCGCCAAGATCTCGGCGTCGGCGCTCCCGCAGACGTTCCTGATCGACGTTCGCGGAGGTGACCCCGACCCGGCGCTCGCGACCACGCTCACCAACGAAACCGCGGAGGCGTTGAAGTCGGTCATCGACCAGCTCGGCAAGGCCAGCGGAATCGAGGCGACGATCCTCAGCCGCGCGCCGCGACCGGTCGATCCCGTGTCGCCCAAGCCGGGACGCGACATCACCGTTGGCGCGTTCCTCGGGCTCGCCCTGGGTGCCGTGATCGCGCTGGCGATCGACGCGCTCGACCGCACCATCCGCGAGGGCGATGTCGCCGCCGAAGTGTTCGGTGCGCCGGTGCTGTGCTCGATCCCGAAACAACGCCGCATTGCGTCGGATCCGCTGGTGGCGTTGAAGAGCGGCGGTTCGCCGACCGGCGAGGCGTACCGCGCGCTTCGCACGGCAATTCGGTTCCGCGAGTCCTCACAACACCTGAAGACGGTGCTCGTCACCTCCGCGGCCGCGGGCGACGGGAAGTCGACGATCGCTGCCAACCTCGCAATCGCAATGTCGCTCGACGGCGCGAAGACGATCCTCATCGACGCCGACTTGCGCCGCACCAGGCTCGCCACGATGTTCGACCTTCCCGTCGGCAAGGGACTCACCGACGTGTTGCTGGGCAAGGCCTCGTTGTCCGAGGCGCTCGTGCCGTGGAGCCGCGGGTTGAGCATCCTTCAGGTCGGCACCTACACGCTCAACCCGTCAGAAGCGCTCGGTTCCCAAGCGATGGTGCAGGTACTCGAAGAGGCCAAGCGCGTCGCTGACATCGTGATCGTCGACGCTCCGCCGACGCTGCCCGTCGCCGACCCCGCCGTGCTGGCGGCGCAGGTCGACGGCACCGTGCTCGTGTGCCGCTGGCACCGCACGTCGCTGCACGCCGCGGCGGCGACGCGCTCCATGCTCGACAACGTCGGCGCCGACGTGATCGGCGTTGTCCTCAACGCCGAGGCGGGCGGTCGGTCGGCGAACTATTACCGCCACTACTCGACGCGTCCGCAGCACCGGCGCGACACGTCGCCGCCGGCCCGACCGGCGACCCAGTCGCCGACCGCGAGCAACGGTTCGGCGAATGCGACGAGTCCGGAGCCGACGCCCGCTCCGGACGCGCCACCCCCCGATGGTGGCTGACGCCTGGCTTCTCGGCGTCGCAATCCTGCTCACGCTGCTCGCCGGCGCCGGCCTATCCGCTTACGAGAGGTTCTCGACGCGCCGCGGGCTGCGGTTCCGTCGCGTCGAGCGGCCGGGCGCCACTGCGCTGGTCATCGGCTTCAGTCTCGCCGCGCTCGTCACCGGCAAGCTCGGCCAGAGCTGGTTCGTGCTGCCGGCGGCGGCCTTCGCTGCGCTCTCGAACACGGCGTTGCTCCGGCGTGGCGGCCGCCTGCTCTCCTTCGGCATCCTGTGGGCGCTCGCAGCTGTCGTCGTGTTCACGCTCGACGCGCAGATCCCGGCGTACGGCATCCGCGCGCCTGACGTCGCGCTGACGGCGCTGCTGCTGGCGTGCTTCGCCAGCTTCATCCGCGAACTCGACATCCTGGGCTCGGTCGGATGGTTCGTGGCTCTCGCTGCCGCCGTCGCTACTGCGGTCGCGGCGTACGCGGTGGACAGCGCGAAGGACCAGCAGCTCGCGCTGCTCGTCGCCGGTGCCGTGTTCGCGGTCGTCGCCGTGTCGCCGTTCGGCGCCGGCGTCCTCGGTCGTATGGGGTCGCGCCTGGCGGGGATCGTCATCGGCGCGTTGGCGGTCCGCGCCGCGCTCGGTTCACCGGTCGCCATGGCCGCGGTCGTCGCTGTCGGCGCGGTGTGCGCGCTCGCGTACATCGCCACGCTCGAGGCGCCCGGGCGCGGGCGCGCCCTGCTTGGCGTCCTGATCTTCGGCGGCGTGTCCGCGGCGGCGGCCGTCCCCGCGGCCGGCGCGCTGCTCGACGTGTACCACCCGATCCACCGTGCAGTGGCGACCAGCCGCGGTCTCGTGGGCGCGAACGCCGGCAGCCTCAAGACGACGAGCGCGCAGCTGGCGTCGTTGCAACAGACCTTCGCCGCATCGGCGTCGCGGCTCGACAAGCCCGCGGTAAAGGCGGGACGGTTCGTGCCGTTCCTCAGCGCCAACCTGCGCGCCGCGACGTCGAGTTCGCACGTCGCCGCCGACCTCGCGGGTTCGGCGCGTTCACTGATCGACACGGTGAACGTCAACGCCGCTTCCATTCGCGCCGCCACCGTCGACCGCAGCGGGCTGACGCGGCTCGGCAACGGCCTCCGCGGCGTGCAGACCGACGTGCGCCGCGCCAGCAACCGCCTCGGCTCGGCCGACGGCACCGAGCTGCTCGTGCCGGAACTGCGCACGGGCGTGGCCGACCTGCGCACGCAGCTGGACTCGGTCTCGCACCGGATCGACACGACGCTCGACGGTGAGCAGGTCGCCGAGTCGCTGCTGGGCTACGACAAGCCGAAGCGGTTCTTCATCGCGGTGCAGAACAACGCCGAGAGCCGGGCCACGGGCGGTTACATCGCCAACTACGGGATCCTCGTGGCCGACAACGGCCACGTCACGCTGCCCGAGTTCCGCCGCACGTCGGAGTTCGACGCCACCGGCGCGCCCCACCGCACGCTGCACGCGTCGAAGGAATACGCGCGGCGCTACTCGCGCTTCGACGTGAACCGCGAGTGGACCAACGTCAACATGTCGCCCGACTTACCGACGGTCGCGAAGGTCATCGCCGATCAGTACAAGCAGTTCAGCGGCACGAACGTGGACGGCATCGTCGTCGTCGACCCGATCGCGCTCAGCCACCTACTGCGGCTGACCGGGCCGGTGCAGGTTGCGGGGTGGCCGACGCCGATCACGGCCGACAACGTCGTCAAGGTCACGCTGCACGACGAGTACATCGCCTTCGACAACCAGATCGACAGGCGGATCGACTTTCTCGGCAGCGTCGCCAAGACGGTGTTCGACCGGCTCACCAACGGCGGACTCGGCGACCTGATCAAGGCGGGCACGGCCGTCCACGACGCCACGGCGTCGCGCCATTTGCAGTTCTGGTCCGCCAGCGCCGGCGCACAGCGGTTCTTCGCGCGGACGGACGCGGACGGTGCACTCGGCAGGCCGCGCGGCGACTCGCTGATGGTCACGACGCAGAACGCTGCGGGGAACAAGCTCGACTACTACCTCCACCGCGACGTCACCTATGACGCCAACGTCTCTCGCAGCGGCGGCAACCTGCGCGTCGACGCCACCGTCACCGTCAAGCTGCGCAACGACGCGCCGAAGACGGGCGAACCGAAATACGTCATCGGCCCGTACGACGGCCGATTCGTCGCCGGCCAGAACCGGCTGTTCATGACCGTGTACTCGCCGCTGCATGCGACCGCCGCGACGATCGACGGAAGGCCGTTGGAACTCGACGGCGCGCCGGAACTCGGGCGGTTGGCGAACTCGGCGTTCGTCGACGTCCCGGCGGGCGCGACGCGCACCGTGGTGTTGCGGCTCGTCGGATTCGTCGCCGGGCGAAGTGACTACCGCCTAGACCTGGTGCGCCAGCCTGTAATCGCCGACGACCTCCTGTCGCTGCACTTGCGTGGAATCGGCGCTGACGACGTCCGCCAAAGCGGGCCGTTTTCGCACGATGTGCACCTCAAGCTGCCCATTTAGAGCCGTTGGTCCTTCCTCTTTGCCGCCACGCTGTGTCACAATTGACCCCTGCTGGGTCAGTCCGCGCATCGCTGCGCTCTGCTGTGAGGAAAATCTGTGTTCCGTAAGTCGCTCGTATTGCTGGTAACAGCGTTTCTGCTCTGCTGCGGTGGCGTCGCGCTCGCGGCGGGCAACGGCAATCCGTGCGACAACGGCCACGCCGGCGAGCACAACCCGAACTGCACCTACCCCGCGAACAGCTCGACCGTCGTGCGAGACGCCAACGGCAACATCGTCGACGGCACGCACGGCCTCCACGTCGGCGACCCGATGCACATCGAGTCCGACGGATGGCTGCCGGGCACGCCCGTGGCCTTCGACTTCTTCTCGACCGTGATCCATCTCGGCGACGTGAACGCCGACAGCACTGGTGTCGTGCGCGCCACGTTCCTCGTACCGAGGGTCGAGCCGGGCATGCACACGCTGCGCCTTTCGGGTCTGGGTGCCGACGGCCAGCCGCGCGTGGTCGACTATCCGATCTTGGTCCTCGCCGACTCACAGGTGCTCGGCCAAAGCGTCAACAACACAACCGGCGGTGCGCGCTCGATCAGTCATTCGGGCGTGTTCGGCAAGACCGGTCTTGACCACGCGCTCGACATCGCCGGCGTCGGCGTGGCCCTTCTCGCGGTTGGTCTCGTGCTCACGCTCGCCGTGCGGCGGGCGCGAAGCTCCAACACCCTCGCCTAGAGCTCCTCGACCGTCACCGCGGTCCCACGCCGAACGACAACGCGCAGCACCACGCGCTCGGACTCGGCGGTCACGAACGTCAACGTGGCGGCGTCGCCGACGACGCGCCGCTGGGTGACCCGGGCGCCCGTGAGCTTGGCGAACGCCGGGTCTTTCCCGTCGGCCAGCGACGCTGCCAGCGCGTCGACGACGCCGCGCACCTCGCCAGTGTCGGTCTGGTGGCGTCGCTTGCGTAGCCGCGTGCGCCGCGGCGGGCGGATGGCGGCGTCGCGAGCCACTTCGTCGGGTGTCGCGTAGCCGAGCTCGACCAGCAGGTCCCCGGCGGCGCGCGCGACCGCCCGGGCTGCCGCCGCATCGTCGGCGTGCTTGCGCACGGCGACGCCGGGTGACTGCGGCGACGTGTGCACGGGGGCGCGCCCGAACGACGCGGCCGCGGCGCACAGTGCGTCGTCGTGCGGCAGGCCCAGGTGATCGAAGATCCGGGCAAGGGCGCCGGGAGTGTCGGCCATGACGTCCTCGTAACGAAGCTCGAGGTACGCCAGCGCGCCGAAATGGGCGCGGACGTCGCGGACGGCCGCGGCCCACGCGTCCGCGGCCCGGTCAGGGTCGGCAAATTCGGCGTCGGCCCCACCCCAGAGTTCGCGCTGCGACGCCGTGGCGTCACGGCCGTCGCGGACGATGTGGACGTAACGGGCGTCGGGGTACAGCTCGGCCTGGAGCGCGGCCTGCAGGCGATGGTTCGGCGTCTTCTCGAGAACCATCCGCGCGTCCGGTCGCGTGGCATCGCGCTGCGCGACGAAGACGCGGTCGCAAAACGCGCGCGCCGCGCTGACCAACTCCGGCCGCGACACCCACGTCGACAGATGCGACATGCCGTTGGGGTGTTCGAAGTTGCGGAAGACCGCCGGGAGGCCTTCGCAAAAGAGGTGGCTCTCGCCGCCCGTCGCCAGCTCGGGGTGGACGTACAGCAGCTGTTGCAGCCACGTTGTGCCGCTGCGGGGCGCGCCCACGACGAACGCCACGCGTTCGAACAACGGGCTCAACGCGGGATCGAAGGACGTGCCGCGTGTCGTCGGGCTGGCGAACGCGTCGTAGATGCTCTCCGGACGCGCCTCCACACGAAAAGCGTAGGTCTGCAAAAGTCTCGGCATGGAAAGCGTGAAGGTCGACGTCCCGACGGGTGTCGTGCAGGGGGAGTACGACGAGCGCTTCCGGTCGGTCGTCGAAGAGTTCGTGACGAACTACGACGAGCGCGACGAAGTCGGCGCGTCGTTGTGCGTGTCGTTCGAAGGCGAGAACGTGATCGACGTGTGGGGCGGCGCGGTCGACCGTGAGCTGAGCGCGCCGTGGGAGGCCGACACGATCTCGATCGTGATGAGCTGCACGAAGGGCGCCGTCGCACTGTGCGCCCACGTGCTGGCATCGCAAGGCTTGCTCGACATCGAAGCGCCGGTGCGCGAGTACTGGCCGGAGTTCGCGTGCAACGGCAAGGAAGACGCGACCGTCCGCATGATGCTCGACCACTCCGTCGGCGTTCCCGCGATCCGCGGCGAATTGCCGGGCGACTTCATGATTCATTGGGACCAGGTCGTCGATCGCATCGCCGCCGAGGCGCCGTTTTGGGAGCCGGGGACGCGCAACGGCTACCACCTCGTGAACTTCGGGTGGACGGTCGGTGAGATCGTGCGGCGCGTCTCGGGCAAGTCGCTCGGCACGTTCTTCCAAGACGCGATCGCCAAGCCGCTCGGGCTCGACTTCTGGATTGGGCTGCCCGAAGAGCACGAGCCGCGCGTGTCGAACATGATCCAGTCGCCGCCGCCCGACACCGGGGGTCACGTCAGCCGCTTCATGAAGGTGATCATGAGCGAGCCGGAATCGGCGACGCGTCACGCGATGGCGAACATGATGAGCCAGACCACGCAGGGCCGCGCCTGGCACGCGGCAGAGATCGGTGGCGGCGGCGGGATCACGAACGCCCGCGGGTTGTGCGGCATGTACACGCCGCTCGCACTCGGCGGTGGCGGCGTCATCGACCCCGCGACCCTCGAGCGGGCGCGCCGGTGCTCTGTGGCAACCAACTACGACGCGGTGTTGCAGATCGCGACGCGGTTCGGCCTCGGGTTCATGCTGTCGATGGACAACCGCGACAAGTACGACAAGGACTCCGTCGTGATCGGCGACCACGCCTTCGGCCACGTCGGAATGGGCGGGTCGATCGGGTTCTGCGATCCGTCGATCGGTTTGGCGATGGGCTACACGATGAACCGGATGGGCCCGGGCATCTTGCTCAACGAACGCGGCCAGTCACTCGTCGACGAGGTCTACAAGGTCGCTGCCAGCCCTCGGATATAGCCTGCGCTCATGTCGTTGAAGGCCTCGGTGCGCCGGTTCGCGTACTCACACGGCTATAGCCGGTTGCGGTTGGGACACCTCCGCGAAACGTGGATCGACGTCGGCGCGCACATCGGTGAGACCACGCTCGAGCACGCACGGGCGAACCGCGGCCTCACGGTGTACGCGTTCGAACCGAACTGGAAACTGGCGCGCGCGCTGATGAACCGGCTGGACAACTACATCGTGTTGCCGATGGCCGTGTCAACGCACGACGGCGGGTCGGATTTCCTCGTCAACTCGTCCGACGGGTCGAGCTCGCTGCTCGAGATGACCCAACACGGCAAGCAGGTGTGGTCCGACTACGACCTCAAGGTCGAGGCGCGGGTGAAGACGCCGACCATTCGTCTCGACACGTTCATGAATTTTGCCGGCATCTCGCAGGTCGACTACTTGAAGGTCGACGCCGAGGGCGCCGACTTGATGGTGATCGAGTCCGCCGGTGACCGCCTGCGCGATATCGCCAAGATCAACGCCGAGGTCGACCTGGCCGAGCGCCCGCTGTACGAGGGCGCTCCGACGAAGGCCGAGTTCGTCGCCTTCATGGAAGCGCGCGGGTTCACGCTGTCGAGTGCGCGCAAGCAAAACCAGGATCGGCAAGAGAACCTCACCTTCGTGCCGTCGCGATCGGTCTGAGATGGCTCGCGTCGCATCTGCGTTGCTGTGCGACGCCGCCACCGTGCGCGAGGGACTCCTGCACATCCTCGGCGGCGGGATCACGCGCCTGCACCGCTCCGAGTTCCCGGCGCCGATGCAGGTGACCCTCGTCGTCCAAGTGGTACTCACCCCGACAGAGATCCAGTTCGCCCACGACGTCATGGCGCGCATCGTCACCGAGGACGGCGACGTCGTCGTGCAGGCCAACGGGCATCTCGACGCCGGCGAGCCGAACCCGCTGCTCGAGCCCGGCGAGTCGGTCATCCTGCCGCTCGTGATCAACCTCGACAACGTCGTGGTGCCCGTCCCGGGCGGCTACAGCATCGACATTTCGGTCGACGAGGTGCACCAAACGTCGCTGACTTTCCGGGCGCTCACCGCAGGCATCTAAACTCGGCACACGTGCCAGCAACGGTTGTAGTCGGGACGCAGTGGGGCGACGAGGGCAAGGCGAAACTCACCGACCTCCTCGCCAAGGAAATGTCGATGGTGGTGCGCTACCAGGGCGGTCACAACGCCGGGCACACCATCGTCGTGGACGGCGAAAAGTACGCCCTCCAGCTCGTGCCGAGCGGCGTGCTGTACCCGCACACCACGCCCGTCATCGGTAACGGCGTCGTCGTCGACCCGGCCGTATTGCTCGACGAGATCGATCGCTTGACGGCTCGCGGCATCGACTGCTCCCGCCTGCGCATCTCCGGCAACGCGCACTTGATCATGCCGTACCACCAGGAGATCGACGCCCTGACGGAGCGCCGGCTCGGCAAGAACAAGCTCGGTACGACGAAGTCGGGGATCGGTCCGGCGTACGCGGACAAGGCGTCACGCATCGGCCTGCGCGTGCAGGACCTGCTCGATCCGAAGATCTTCCGCCAGAAGCTCGAGGTTGTGCTCAAGGAGAAGAACCTCGTCCTCGCGAAGATCTTCAACCGGCTGCCGCTGTCGATCGACGCGCTGTACAAGAAGTACATCGAGGACTATGCGCCGCGCATCGCGCCGATGATTTGCGACTCGGTGTCGCTCGTCCACGAAGCGCTCGAGCGTAACGAGCACATCCTGCTCGAGGGAGCGCAGGCGACGTTCCTCGACCTCGACCACGGCACGTATCCGTTCGTGACGTCGTCGAATCCGGTCGCCGGCGGCGCCTGCACCGGCGCGGGCATCGGCCCGCGCGACATCACGCGCATCGTCGGCATCGCCAAGCCGTACATCACGCGCGTCGGCGCGGGTCCGTTCCCGACCGAGATCCACGACGCCCTCGCCGACGACCTGATCGAACGCGGCCACGAGTACGGCACGAACACCGGCCGTCGCCGTCGCGTCGGTTGGTTCGACGCCGTGATGATGCGCCAAGCGGTGCGCCTCAACTCGCTTTCGGAAATCGCGCTCACGAAGCTCGATCTGCTCGACCCGCTCGACACGGTGAAGGTGTGCGTGGCTTACGAAGTCGACGGCAAGCGCTTCGAGTACGCGCCGTATCACCAGACCGACTTTCACAACGCCGTGCCGGTGTACGAAGAACTGAAGGGCTGGAACACGTCGCTCACGGAGGTGACAGAACCCCACCAGTTGCCGCCTGCGACCGTCGAGTACTTGAAGTTCCTGTCGGATCAGATCGGCATCCCGATCTCGTACGTCGGTACCGGTCCCGGACGCGATCAGTTCGTGCACACGGCGTGAGGCGGCGCGCTGGGTCGATCGTCGCCGCGCTCGTCGTCGGCGCCGTCTTCAGCTTCATCGCGCCATCGGCGGTGCACGCGACCGCCGGCGGGCCGATGACGGCCGCGAGCGGTGTATTCACCGGCACGGCCGGGGACGATTTGCTCGTCATCGCGCACGACGGGAGCTTGCTGACGCACAACCGTTTCGCGGCCGGTGATCCCGGCTTCAACAGCGCGACCGACTTCGACTCGACACAGCCCGGCGATCAGACGATCACCGTCGGCAACGGTGGGATCGGCTTTTCGCTCGGCGACGGCAACGACACGGTGCAACTCGTTGGGACGTTCGCGTCGGTCCTCGACAACTCCGCCAGCAAGGACATGGGTGCGGGCACGGACACCCTCGATTTCGCGAACTATTCGCCGTCTGCCGGTCAGGGCGTGCAGTTCGGCATCTACGGGGCCTATCCCGTGAACGGCCTCGAGAAAGTCATCGGGACGGCGTTCAACGACGCGTTTCAGATGTCGTATCTCGGGGACGCGGGTGTGACGGTCCTCGGTGGTGCCGGTGACGACTCGATCTCGGGGACTACGGGCAACGACGACCTCGAAGGCGGCGGCGGCAAAGATCACATCGAGGCAATCCAGGGTGACGACACCGTGGTCGTGTCCGCTCCGTTGCCGGCGACGCGCGACTACGTCTACGGCATGGAAGGCAACGACCTTCTAGTCATCCGCGGCACAGGTGCCGCCGACGAACTCCAACTCGCGCGCGGCGGCGTCATCACGGACAATGCGCACCCCGACGGCGGGTACGGGTCGTCGGACTTCGAGCGCTACCGGATCGAGGCAGGCAGCGGCGACGACACGCTCGACGTCGACCCGGTGGCGAACACCGTCGTCGACGGCGGCACGGGCAACGACTCCGCGTTCCTGAACGCGTACAAGTCGACCGCGTCGGTACAGCCCGACGGCAGCGATCGCCTCGTCACACTGCCGATCTACGTCAAGCGCGCCGACCGCGGCAACGAGACGACGCGACTGACGAGCGTCGAAGGCTTGTCGATCTACAACGAGACGGTGATCGCAACGGCGCCCGGCCCCGGCGGGGGTCCGCACGTGCGGACGTTCCGCGCCGACGGCACACCGGTCGCGGGGTTCATGGCGTACGGGCCGGAGTTCACGGGCGGCGTCAGCGTCGCGCTCGGTGATGTCGACGGCGACTTCGACGACGAGATCGTCACGGGGCCGGGCCCCGGCGGTGGCCCGCACGTGCGCGTCTTCCGGTCCGACGGAACCGACACGGGCGTCGGCTTCATGGCGTATGCGCCGACGTACACCGGGGGCGTCAACGTCGCGACCGTCGACCTCGACGGTGACGGCATCGACGAGATCGTGACCGTCCCGGCGTCGCCGGGCGGACCGCACGTGCGCGTGTGGTCAGGCGACGGCGACCTCCTCGAGGAGTGGATGGCGCCGGGCTTCGGCAACACTGGGCTCTTCGTCGCCCGCGGTCCGCGGTTCGAGCAAACGCAGGACGAGGCCGAGCAACTCATCGTTTCGTCGGCCAGCGGCCCGTCGCAGGTCGCAGTGTTCGAACGCGGCGGCATCAACGGCTACACCTCGTTTGCGCCGTATCCAGGGTTCGGTGGTGGCGCGTCGGTGGCGCGCGCCGAGTTCGATCCGTACGACCCGTTCGCGCTCGACGACATTTCGAACGAGATCGTGACCGCCGCGGGTCCGGGCGGCGGGCCCCACGTCCAGGTCTTCAACCCGGACGGGTCGAGTTACCACGCGCAGAACGGCTTCTACGCGTACGACCCGAACTTCCACGGCGGCGTCGGGCTTGCGACGTGCAACGCCGACGGCGGAGACGACGAGATCCTCACCGCCGCCGGCCCCGGAGGCGGCCCGCACGTGCGCATGTTCACCAAGACGGGGGCGTCGCTGCCGTTGAGCTTCATGGCGTACGACCCGAACTTCCACGGTGGCGTGCGCGTGGCGTGCGGTGGCGCCGAAACCAAGCAGCACTAGCGCCGCTTGTCGCTATGACCGCGGCATGTTTCGCCGCGGCAGCGCATTCTTTGGGCGATCACGGCGGCCGGCGGCCTGTTCCCGGTATGCGAGGGCTTCGAGAGCATTGAGGACGGCGCCGTCGACGGAGCGCGACACGTAACGCTCTCGATCGCTCAGCGCGTCGGGCGTGATCACGACGACGCGGTCGGCGAGCGCGGCGAGCGGTGACCGGCGCGCCGAGGTGATGATCGAGACGTCGGCGCCGCGCTCCTTCGCGGCGCGGACGACCCGCAGCACCTCGGGGGTGCGGCCCGACCGCGACAGGGCGAGGACCGCGCCGGAGTCGTCGAGTTGGCTCGCCGCGGTGAGTTGGGCCTGCGAGTCGGGATACCACCCGACCCGAACCCCGAGGGCCAAGAACCGCAGTGCCGCCAGACCAAGCAGCGTTCCCGAACCGCCGACGGCCGCGAAGAGCGCGGTTTCGGCGGTGACGAGAGTGCGCGCGATCGCCGCCAACACCTCGGCGTCGACGGCGTCCGCTGCTGAGACGATGTGCTGCGCGTCACCGAGCATGGACCGGCGCACGAGCGCCGCTTCCTCGGTCACCGCGGGGGCATCGTCGGTACTCGCCACCGCGATCTTGGCGCCGCTGGCGCGGGCGGCTGCGAGTTTGAGAGCTTCGAAGCCCTCGAACCCGAGGCGCCGTGACGTTCGCACCACGGTCGCCGGGTCGACGCCGGCGACGCTGGCAATCGAGGCAGTGGTCTCGCCATCCAACCGGTCGAACCGCGCCAGCAGCACGTCGGCGGCCCGCCGCTCGGCGGGCGGCAGCTCCAGCGCCTCGGCGCCGAGCCGGTCGAGCGGGAGCTGCAATGGCGTTGCAGCAGCATTTGCCATGTCTGCAACGTAGTTGCAGGGGCCCGCGATGGCAACTACGCTCGCAGCGATGCGAGTCGTCGTCGTCGGATCGGGAGCGAGGGAGCACGCGCTGTGCGTCGCCCTGTCGCGGACCGCCGACGTGACGTGCACGCCCGGTTCACCGGGCATCGCAGGCGTCGCGACCTGTGTCGACGACGAGGCCGAGAAGCTCGAGGCCGATCTCTTCGTGATCGGGCCCGAAGCGCCGCTGGTCGACGGCCTGGCGGACCGCCTGCGCGCACAGGGCAAGCGCGTCTTCGGTCCGGGCGCGGACGGCGCGCTGCTCGAGGGGTCGAAGGCGTACATGAAGCAGGTCGTGCGCGACGCCGGCGTGCCGACAGCGCAGTACGAGACGTTCGACGACGCCGACGCCGCCGAGTCGTACCTGCGGTCGTCGACCGGTCCGTACGTGATCAAGACCGATGGTCTCGCCGCCGGCAAGGGCGTGCTCGTCACCGACGACCTCGACGCCGCGATCACCGACGTGCGCGACAAGCTGTCGGGCGCGACATTCGGCGGCGCCGGCGCGACGGTCGTGATCGAGGAGTGCATGGCCGGACCCGAGCTGTCGGTCCTCGCCGTGTGCGACGGGCGCAACTACGTCCTGCTCCCCGCGGCGCAGGACTTCAAGCGCATGTTCGACGGCGACGAGGGCCCGAACACCGGCGGCATGGGGGCCTACTCGCCGGTGCCGGGAGTCGACGTCGACGCCTTGCAGGTCGGCCCCCTATTCGTCCAGCCGACGCTCGACTATTTGACCGGCCGCGGCGTCGACTACCGCGGCGTGCTCTACGTCGGGCTGATGCTCACGCCCGACGGGCCCAAGCTCGTCGAATACAACGTGCGCTTCGGCGACCCCGAGACCGAAGTCGTGGTCCCCGGCATGCAGGGCGATCTTGCGGGGCTGCTGGCGTCAGCCGCCGACGGCGCGCTCGACCCGTTCGGCGTCGGGCGCCCGCGCGACGCCGCGGTGATCGTGATGATCGCCAGCGACGCACCCGCGGGTGGAGTCATCGTCGGCGTCGAGAACGCCGACGCCATCGACGGGGTAACCGTGTTTCATGCGCGCACCGAGACGAGGGACGGCGCGCTGGTGACCGCGGGCAGCGGGCGCATCCTCGGCGTCGTCGGCCGCGGGCACACGCTGCGCGAGGCCCGCGAGCGCGCCTACGCCGGCGTCAACGAGATCAACCTTCCGGGTGGCTACTACCGGACCGACATTGCACTGAAAGCGAGTTCACTATGAGCAAGGTTGCGATCCTGATGGGGTCGGCAAACGACGAAGGCAAGATGGCGGGCGCCAAGGAAATGCTCGAGCGGTTCGGCGTCGAGGTCGACATGCACGTCATGTCCGCCCACCGCAACCCGCACGACGTCGGCAAGTTCGCCACCGGCGCCCGCGACGCCGGTTACTCCGTGCTCATCGGCGGCGCGGGTCTCGCCGCGCATCTCGCCGGCGTGCTGGCCGCGCACTCGTCGCTGCCGGTCATCGGCGTGCCGCTCAGCGGTGGCATCGCCAACGGGCTCGACGCGTTGCTCGCCACCGTGCAGATGCCCTCGGGCATCCCGGTGGCCACCGTCGCCGTCGACGGCTCGAAGAACGCCGGGATCCTCGCGGCGCAGATCATCGGGGTGAGTGACCCGGACGTCGCCAAGAAGATTGATGAGTTCAAGGCGAACGGTGCCCGCTAGGTGATCAATCGCTACACCCGTCCGCAGATGGCGGCGCGCTTCGACGACGTCGCGCGCTTCTCGGCGTGGCTCGAGGTCGAGATCCTCGCCGTCGAGGCGTGGGCCAAAATCGGCGTGATCCCGGGAGCGGACGCCGCGGCCGTGCGCGCCAACGCGCCGAAGGTCGACGAGGAATTCGCCGAAGCGGTCAGCGAGCGCGAACGCACGACCGACCACGACGTGGCCGCCTTCGTCGACGTCGTGCAAGAGCGTATCGGCGGCACGGCGGCGCCCTGGGTCCACTACGGGCTGACGTCGTCCGACGTCGTCGACACCGCGCAGTGCTACATGCTCACCGGCGCCGTCGACGCGCTGCTCATCGGCATGGACGCGTTCGTGCGCGCGCTCGTCGACCTCGCCGAGCGCCACCGCGACACGGTGATGGTCGGACGCACCCACGGGATCCACGCGGAGCCCACGACGTTCGGCGCCAAGGTCGCGCTGTGGGCACTACAAGCCGACCGTGACCGCACGCGCCTGCGCGCCGCTCGCCAGGCGATCGCCGTCGGGAAGCTGTCGGGGGCGGTCGGCACGTACAGCAACATCGATCCGTCGGTCGAGGAGTACGTGTGCGCCAAGCTCGGGCTCACCGCTGTCCCGGCCACGCAGGTGATCGCGCGTGATCGCCACGCCGAGTTCCTGTACGCCGTCGCCACCATCGGCGCCACGCTCGAGCTGATCGGCACTGAGGTGCGACATCTGCAACGCACGGAAGTGGGCGAGGCGCGCGAGGCGTTCCGCGCCGGCCAGAAGGGTTCGAGCGCGATGCCCCACAAGCGCAACCCGATCAAGTCGGAGAACCTCACGGGGCTGGCCCGCGTGATGCGCAGCTACATCGGTCCGGGGCTCGAGGACGTGGCGCTGTGGCACGAGCGCGACATCAGCCACAGTTCGGTCGAGCGCATCGTGCTCGCCGACGCCGCCATCCTCACCGACTACGCCGTGGCGCGGGCCACCGATCTCGTGGCGAACCTCGTCGTCGACGCCGAGCGCATGCGCGAGAACCTCGACTTGTCCTACGGGCTCGTGTTCAGTCAGCCCGTGCTCCTGTCGCTGGTGGCTGGCGGCATGATGCGCGACGAGGCGTACCGCATCGTGCAGGGCTGTGCGATGCAGGCCTGGGAGACGCGCACGCCGTTCCGGGCGTTGCTCGAGGAAGCCGGGATCGCGCCCGACGTCCTCGACGAGGCGTTCGACCTCACCCGTTCCCTGCGCAACATCGACCGAACTTTCGACGCACTCAAGGAGATCCAATAGCTGTGGCCCGCACCCCCCAATACTCCGGCAAGGTCCGCGACATCTACGCCGTCGGCGACGACAAGTTCTTGTTCGTCGCCTCCGACAGGCTGTCGGTGTTCGACGTCGTGCTCAACGAGCGCGTGCCCGACAAGGGCAAGGTGCTGACCGGCATGACGCACTACTGGCTGGGCCAACTCGCCGACCTGGCGCCGAGCCACATGATCACGTGTGACCCTGCGGAGATCGCCGCGGCGGGTGCGCCGATCGAAGCCGACGACGCCGGGCGCGCCATGCTCGTGAAGAAGGCCGACATGCTCGCCATCGAGTGCATCGTGCGCGGCTACATCACGGGTTCAGCGTGGTCCGAGTACAAGAAGTCGGGCACGATGAACGGCAGCCCGTTGCCCGCCGGCATCCAAGAGTCGGAGAAGCTGCCCGAGCCGGTGTTCACGCCGTCGACCAAGGCCGAGATCGGCGATCACGACGAGAACATCTCCTTCGAGCAGGCCGTCAACATCGTGGGCAAGGAGAACGCCGAGCGCGCGCGTGACCTGTCGATCACCGCCTACGTGCGGGCGTCGGAGCAAGCGGCGCAGCGCGGCATCATCCTCGCCGACACGAAGTTCGAGCTGGGATTCATCGACGGCGAGCTGGCGTTCTGCGACGAAGTGCTGACGCCTGACTCGTCGCGCTTCTGGCCCGTCGACGAGTGGAAGCCCGGCATCACACCGCCGTCGTTCGACAAGCAGCCGGTGCGTGACCTGCTCGCCGCGACCGGGTGGAACAAGGAACCGCCGCCGCCGCCGATTAGTGACGAAGTCGTAACCGAAACACGCGCGCGCTACATCGAGGCGTACGAGATGATCACGGGACTCAAGTTCAGCGATTGGTACGGGGCATGACGTTCGACGTATTGGTGGAAGTGAAGAATCGTCCGGGCATCGCCGATCCCGCCGGCGCGACGGTCGAGAAGTCGCTGCCGACGCTCGGGTTCACCGACGTGTCGGGGGTGCACATCGGCAAAGCGATCCGGCTCAAGATCGAAGCCGACAGTGAGGACGCGGCGCGCGCCCGCGTCGAAGACCTGTGCGCCCGCTTCCTCACCAATCCCGTGATTGACGACGCGGTGATCTCCTTTTCATGAGTTCGCGAGTCGGGGTCGTCGTCTTCCCGGGGACGAACTGCGAGTACGACGTGATGACCGCCGTCGAGCGCGCCGGCGGCAGCGCCGAGTTGGTGTGGCACCAGTCCACGTCGCTCGGCGCGGCGGACGCCATCGTCATCGCCGGCGGCTTCGCGCACGGCGACTACCTACGGCCGGGCGCCATCGCGCGCTTCTCCCCGGTGATGGAAGCAGTGGGCAAGGCGGCGGCCGACGGCATGCCGGTGGTCGGCGTGTGCAACGGCTTCCAAGTCCTGACTGAAGCGGGGCTGCTACCGGGCGCCCTGCAGAAGAACGCCGGATTGTCATTCCTCTGTCAGGAAACGACGCTGCGCGTCGAGAGCAATCGTTCGTCGCTCACCCGCGGGGTCGACGTGGGCACGACGCTGCGCATTCCCATCAATCATTTCGAAGGGAATTACACGGTCGAGCCCGACACGTTGGCCGAGATCCGCGACAACGATCAGATCGTTTTGCGCTACGTCGACAACCCCAATGGTTCGGTCGAGAGCATCGCCGGCGTGAGCAATATCGCCGGCAACGTCGTGGGGTTGATGCCGCACCCCGAGCGCGCCAGCGACGCGTTGCTCGGCAGCGAGGACGGATTGGTCCTGCTGCGCGCCTTGCTCAGCGCGTAATCCCAGCCCGCTTCAGGACGGCGGCGTCGACGCCGATCTCGCGCCACGCCCCGTAGCTGATCCCCTTCGATTCGCTGTAGGCCTTCGCCACCTGCACAAATGCCTCTTCGAGCGCGCCGATGTCGACCGCCGGACCCGACAGCCGCTCGAGTTCGGCTTCGAGATCCATCCGCCGCTGGATCAGCTGCAGGCGCGACACCGCGTCGGCGTCCTCGAGCTGCTTCGGGATGGCGTCGAGCTGCTGGCGCACGCCTTCGGCGGTGCGCGGCCGGCCACGCTTGGGCTTGGACCCTTCGAGCGCCTCGAGATAGTCGCGGACGGCCTTGCCCTGGGCGCGGCCCGCGGCCAGCGCAACCTTGTGCTCTTCGCTCATCGGCGTGCGGTTCATACAAGGAATTCGTAGCTACACCATTCACATAATTCAAGTTGCGCCCGCCCGTCCCCAACTGGTCCTCCCCACGACCGCGCGGCGGTCGTGGGGAGGACCAGTTCGGGGTGGGGGGTCAGGTAGGTTCAATTGCGTGGCGGACGACACCCCCTTACATCGCGCGCTTGGGCTGACCGACGACGAGTTGGAGTCGATCAAGCGCATCCTCGGGCGGGATCCGAACCGCCTCGAGCTGTCGATGTACTCGGTGATGTGGAGCGAGCACTGCTCCTACAAGTCCTCGAAGAAACACCTCCGCCGGCTGCCGACGGAAGCGCCGTGGGTGATCTGCGGTCCCGGCGAAAACGCCGGCGTGATCGACGGCGGCGACGGTGTCGCCATCGCGCTGCGCATCGAAAGCCACAACCACCCCTCCGCGGTCGAGCCGTATCAAGGCGCCGCCACCGGCGTCGGCGGGATCCTGCGCGACATCTTCACGATGGGGGCGCGTCCCGTCGCCGTGCTCGACCCGTTGCGGTTCGGCACGCTCGACGAGCCCCGCAACCGCTGGATCGCGGAAGGCGTCGTGTCGGGCGTGTCGGGCTACGGCAACGCCGTCGGCGTGCCGACCGTCGGCGGCGAACTCGTCTTCGACCCTACCTACGCCGACAATCCCCTCGTCAACGTCATGTGCATCGGGCTGTTGCCGAAAGACGACCTCGTACTGGCGACCGCGAGTGGCGTTGGCAACCTGGCGGTGCTGCTCGGCAGTTCGACCGGGCGGGACGGGATCGGCGGGGCGTCGGTGCTGGCGAGCGCGGGCTTCGGCGACGCCGAGGAGGAGGCGGCGAAGCGGCCGAGCGTGCAGGTCGGCGATCCGTTCGAAGAGAAGAAGCTCATCGAGGCGTGCCTGGAAATCATCCGCGGCGGCCTCACCCCCGGCATTCAGGACCTCGGTGCTGCCGGGCTGACGGGCGCGACGAGCGAAACGTCGTCCAACGCCGGGCTGGGCCTCGACGTCTACCTCGACCGCGTGCCGCAGCGCGAACCGAACATGGAGCCGTTCGAGATCATGACGAGCGAGAGCCAGGAACGCATGCTCGCCTTCGTCACCCCTGAGCACCTCGACGAGGTGCTGGCGATCGCCGAGAAGTGGGAAGTGCGCGCCTCGGTGATCGGCGAGGTCAACAGCAGCGGTCGCCTGCGAATCCTGGCAACGAAGGACGGCGCCGTCGAGGCCGACATTCCCGCGCCGTCGCTCAGCGAGGACGCGCCGCTGTACGACCGGCCGATGCAGGAACCGGATCGCGCTGCGCAACGCGCCGCGGACCCGGCGGAGCTCCCCGCGCCCGACGACTGCACGGACGAACTGCTGGCGATGCTCTACGACCCCGCGTGGGCGTTCCGGCAGTACGACCATCAGCTGTTCCTCAACACCGTCGCCGGCCCTGGTGGCGACGCCGCGGTGTTGCGTCTCGCCGCTCCCGGCGTGCCGACGACCGGAACCCGCGGCATGGCCGTCACCACGGACGGCAACCACCGCTGGTGTGCGGCGGACCCGCGTCAGGGCGTCGCCATGGTCGTCGCCGAAGCGGCGCTCAACCTGGCGTGCGTCGGCGCCGAGCCCAAGGCCGTCGTCAACTGCTTGAACTTCGGGAACCCCGAACATCCCGAGGTGATGTGGCAGTTCTCCGAGACCATCGACGGCATGGGCGACGCCTGCCGCGCGCTGCACACGCCGGTCGTCGGCGGCAACGTGAGCTTCTACAACGAGAGCCGCGGCGCCAACATCGATCCGACGCCCGTGATCGGCATGATCGGTCTCATCGAGACGCTCGACCGTCGCCCGCCGGGCGCGCAACTGGTCGACGGGGCGCGCCTCGTGCTCGTGGGCGCGCGCAGCGACGTGCTCACCGGATCGCTGAGGGCGCGCGCCCGTCACGACCACGGCGGCGGCGAGTTGCCGCCGCTCGACCTCGAGATGCACAACGCGCTCGTGTCGCTCGTCGTGGCGTGTGTGCGCGACGGGTTGGTCGTCGGCGCGCACGACGTCGCCGACGGCGGCCTCGGTCTGGCGCTGGCAGAGATGGCGATCGCCGGTCAGTGCGGCGCGCAAGTCGACGGCGTCGACGGCCACGGCGAGTTGTTCAGCGAAGCGGCTTCGCGCGTGCTGCTCGTCGTCGACGACGAACACCTCCAAGAGTTCGAGGACCGCCTCGAGGAAGCCGACGTCGAGTTCACCCACCTCGGACGGTGCAGCGGCGACCGGCTCTTCGTGTTCGGCACGAATTTCCAGCCGCTCATCGACGTCCCCGTCGCCGACCTCGCCGCCGCTCGAACCAATGCCCTTCCGACAGCGCTCGCGGCCGGCACCGCCCACTAGCGCCGACGTCGCGCCCGTCGACGTGCGGCCGTCGCCGCCGGGTGGCGCGCGCAATGTCGTGGTTGTGGTTCTCGACAGTTTGCGGTTCGACTCGGCGATCGCCGCCGGGATGACGAACACGGCACGCCTCGGGGAGATCGAACGGCGGTGGAGCTACGCGTCGTGGACGGCGCCTTCGCACTTCAACCTGTTGATGGGCTTGCTGCCGCACACGAGTCCGTCTCGCGTGTACGCGTCGGAGTACTACAAGGCCGACTTCACGCGCTACAGCGAACGCTTCGGCGTGCCCGGTATCGACTTCGCATCGATGTTGCCCTCGATCTGGATGCCGACGTACCTGCGCAACGTGCTCGGGTACCGCACGGCGGCGCTCGTGTCGATGCCGGTGCTCAATCCGGCGACGGCGGTCAACCGCGACTTCGACGAGTACGCACTGATGGAGTCGCACAACGACATGGCGGGCATCGTGCAGCGGTTGCGGTTCGACGCCGACCGTCCGACGTTCTGGATGCTCAACGTCGGCGAGACGCACTACCCCTACGCGGTCCCCGGCGACGATCTGTCCGACCTGCCACGCATCTCAGGACTCCACGGCGTGCTGAAGCACGCGGACACCGCGCCCGAGTTCTTCGACGACGCCACGATGGACAAGCTGCGGGCGCGTCAGGTGCGTGCCGCGTCGTACGCCGACACGCTGATCGGCGCGCTGTACGACGTCGTGCCGCCGCGCACGTGGATCGTCGTCACGTCGGACCACGGCGAGCTGTTCGGTGAAGGCGGGTACTTCGGCCACGGCCCCATCGCCCACGACAAGGTCCTCGAAGTCCCCTTCGTCGAGGGAACCATCCGTTAGCCCTCGAAACTTGCGTTCTGTCGCACACGAATCGTGTGCGACAGAACGCAAGTTTGCGGTTCAGAGGTAGCCGAGGTGGCGGAGTTGCTCGGCGAGGGCTTCGTCTTCGGCGGGGGCGCTCGAGGGGACCGGCGTCTTGGGGCGCTCGGATTCCGCCGCGATGTCGAGGGCGCGCCGCAGCGTTGCCAGCGTTGCGTCGTCGACGGCGGTCGGCGTCGTCGGCGCCACTTCGAGCGGATCGGCGTCGACGTCGATCAGGAGTTCTTCGGGCAGACCGGCAGCGCGGGCGCCGGTGCCCTGCGGACGCAGCAGCTTGAACCTCCCGTCGGTAGCGCAGACGACCGACGTCCCCATCCGCGTCGCCGCGTCAGGACCGAGTCCCCATGCGCTGGTGACGGAGACGCAGCGCGCGTGATCGCCGTCGCCCGGCGCGTCGAGCTGCGCGACGGCAACGCCGTCGGGCAGTCCGTCGTCGAAGGGGTGATCGTCGATGCCCGCGGACTCGGCTATGAAACGCGGCAGCCGCGTCAGGCTCATCACGCCGTCGGTCGCCAGCGTCGCCGGGCCGGCGGTGACGAGCGGGACACGGATGAGCCGGTTGTCGAGCGAGAAGGCGTGGCCGAGGAGTTGGCCGTCGCCGAGGTTTTCGCCGTGGTCCGACGTCAACACGATCTGGGTTTCGTCGACGAGTCCGTGCCGGTCGAGCGCACTCAACAGACGCGCCAACCACGCGTCGAGCTGGGACGCGCTGGCGGCGTGCAACTCGCGCATGCGCGCGATGGCGTCGTCGGGAACGTCGAAGCCGCCGAGCGAGCAACGCCAGATCGATTCGACGTTGAGGTACCTGCTCGCCTCTGCCGCGGAGCGCCAGCGGTCGACGGGACCGAGCGGGTTGAACGGTTTCGGTGGGAGGTACGGCGAGTGGCACTCGATCAGGTTGACGAAGAGAAAGAACGGGTTGTGGGCGCGTTGCGCCAGCCAGCCGTCGAGCGCGTCGCTCACCGCGTCGGCGCCGTCGTCGAGCTGCGCGCGCACGGCGTCGACGCGCCAGGCGACGCGATCGCGCAGACCCGTCTTGTGCAGCCGCGCTTGGCGACGGTGGGTGACGACCTCGAAGCGGTCGAATCCTTGGTCGAACCCACCGTGGTCACTGATCCACGTGTTGCCGCTGACGCCGAACGTGTCGAAGCCGGCGCGTCGCATCACTTCCGGCAACGACTGACCGGCGGCGACGAGGCGACGGTTGGCCTCGACGTACGACGCGGCCTTCGTGTCGCCGCGGTGCTGGAATCCAGCGCTGCGCGGCAACTGACCCGAGAGCATCGACGCGTGCGACGGCACGGTCCAGCTGGCGTTGGCGAACGCCCGCGGGTGCGCCGCGCCCCGGCGCGCCAACTCGGCGATCGCCGGCGTCGCGCCCGCCGGCGCCCCGTAGGGCTCGAAGGCGTCGGCGCGTGCGGTGTCGAACACGACGAGGATGACGTTGGCAGACATTCAGGCGCGCCGGTCCCGCGGATTACCGCGGTTTGCGAGTTGTACGCTTTGGGCAGATTTCCGCAAGTTTTCTCCGGCCGAACCGTTGTTTAGTGCAAGCCACCAGGCAGAATCAGCGGCGGGCCCCCTACTGATGACCACAACGACGCGAACGACGTGAAGCTACTGGTAGCCGCCTCTGCGGGCGGTCACGCGAACGACCTCGGCGCGCTGTTGGAACGCGCGGACACTATGTGGCCTGACCGGCCTTCGGTGTACGTCACGACGTCGAATGTCCGCGCCGCCAAGTTTCGCAGCGAGGGCGTGGAGGCCTACGTCGTACGCGAGGCCGACCGCCGCACGCCCATCAGCGCGGCGATCGCCGCGGCCCAGACGCTGCGCGTCATCTGGCGGGAGCGACCCGACGCCATCGTCACCACCGGCGCGATGCCGATGGCGATCATGTGCGTGTGGGGCCGACTGTTCGGCGCCAAGATCGCCTGGGTCGACTGCCTGTCGCAGGTCGACACGCTTTCGCTTTCGGGTCGCGTCATCCGCGCGCTGGCGCACCTGACGCTGACGCAGTGGCCCGAGGTGGCGACGCGGTTCCGCAAGGTCGAGTACGCCGGAGAGGTCCTGTGATCTTCCTCACGGTGGGCAGCCGCTACGGGTTCGATCGCCTGGTGCGCGCCGTCGACGACATGGTCGACCGCGGCGAGATCACCGACGAGATCACCGCGCAGATCGGTTTGGGCGCGTACGAGCCAAGGCACATGCACTACGAGCGGTTTATCGAGGGCAACCGCTACGACGGACGCATGCGCGACGCCGACATGCTCATCGGCCACGCCGGCTCGGGCACGATCTCGCTCGCCGTCACCAACTGCAAGCCGCTGCTCGTGCTGCCGCGACGCAAGCGCTACCACGAGCACGTCAACGATCATCAGGTGGCAACGGCGCGCAAGTTCGAAGAGCTGCACCACGTGCTCGCGGCCGACGACGCCGAAGACCTCCCGCGGCGCTTCGCCGAACTCCACACCTTCGTGCCCGTGCGCCGGCTCGCCCGCACCGACGAACTCGCCGACAGGATCGGCGCCTTTCTCTTCGCCGTGGAACCCAAGATTCGACGCCGAGCTCGCTAGTCCACGCGCGTTATCGGAACCGCTCGCCGTCACGCGGCAGCGCGAGACCCACTGCGAGTCCGGCGAGCGTTCCCGTGAGTTTGAGGGTGTGGGCGACTATCGCCGAGCGGTCGCGGTGGGCGACGTTGCGGGAGAGTTCCACGACGCCATCGGTGACGAGGCGGCGGCGCAACAGCGGCCGAACGGTGCGGGCGTCGGCGATGCGCCACAGCTTGCCGACCATTGCCCCGGTGCCGAGTCCGACGCCCCAGTTGTAACGGACGACCTCTCGGTGCGTGCGCCAGTCGCGGTGCAGTACGAGCGCGTCCGGCTCGTACACGCCGGTCCAGCCGTGATGCAGCAGGCGCACGAACAGGTCATGGTCTTCGGCGCTGCGTAACCGCGTGCCGGCGCCGAGGCGTTCGTCGGCACCGCCGCACGCGTCCCATGCGGCCCGCCGAAACGCCATGCAGGCGCCGTTGCCCAATTCGATCGGGTCCGTCGCTCCCGCGAACCGGGCGCGCGGTCGCGGGCGGGCGGCGTCGAACGGCAGGTGCGGGTCGTCGACGTCGGCGCGTACTTGGCCAAGCGCGAAGCCGACCTCGGCGGCGTCGAAGCCGCCGGCGAGGTGATCGAGCCACTTCGGTTGCGGCCGGCAGTCGTCGTCGGTGAACACGACGACGTCCGTCGACGTCTCGGAAACGCCGAGGTTGCGCGCCCGCGACAGACCTTTGCGCGGCGCCCGAACGACGCGTACGCCGCGGCTGTCGGCGACCGCGTGTGTGTCGTCGCTCGTCGACGCGGAATCGACGACGAGCACCTCGTCGCCGTCGCGCAACGTGGGCAGCGTCGCGTCGAGCGCGTCGCCCAGCATCGCCGGGCGGTCACGCGTGCAGATGATGACGGCGCACCGTTCAGTCACGGAACACTCCGGAGATCGCCGCGACGCGCGCACGCGCCGCTGCGGCCGGCGCGTGCGCGGCCGTGACGGCGTCGCGCCCCCGCGCCGCCATCGCGGCGCGGCGCGCCGGATCGCGCAACACGGCGATGAGCGCGTCGGCGAAACGTGCGTCGTCGGCGACGACGGGACCGTCCTGCGGCGCAACGTGCAATCCCTCGACACCCGACGGAGTCGTGACGACCGGCACCCCGTACGCCAACGCCTCGATCACCTTCACTTTGGGACCGCTCGTACCCGGGCACGGGTAGGCGACGACGGCCGCACGCGCCAGCACGTCCCCCGGCACGCCGACGGCACCGACGTGTTCGACGCCGCCGATGGTGCCGACGCGCGCCGGATCGAGACCGCGGCCTGCGAGCACCAGGCGCGCGCCGGGCACGGCGTCGCGCACGGCGGGCCAGTAGCCGAGGAGGCGCGTCAGCGCCGCGTGGTTCGGCGCCCAGTTCCACGACGCCAGCAGCGCCACGACGGGTTCGTCGACGAGATCGAGCGCGGTCGGCGGCACCGGATACGCCATCGGTACGACGTGCGCGCGTCGGTCGATGGCGTGGGCGACGCGCTCCGACATCGCCATCACGAACGGGGCGTGGGCACCGACACGGCGCTCGTGGCGCATGTCCTGAACGTCGGGCGGCGTCGGGCGCCGCAGCGCGGGGGCGTCGATCTTCGTGAGGTAGTGGAACACCACGGCGCGCCGCGGGTGGCGCGCCACGACCGCCCACGACAGAGGGTCCTCGGCGATGGCGAAGGCATCCGCGGGCGGGCGCCAGTCGATCCGCGCCGCGTCCCAACGCGGCCGCACGACCGCGCGGGCGTGCATCGTCCACGGCGCCTCCGGCGGCACGTAACGGAACTCGCACCAGTCGGGCATTTCGTCGTGCGGTTGGTCGTGCGCCCACGACATCGCCGTCACATCGTGGCCGTCGGCGATGAGCCCTTCGACGAGGGCGCGAAAGATCTTGCCGTCCTGACTGCCCTCGGGCGTCGGGTTGTGACGGCTCACGAAGGCGAGGCGCATCAGCGGGCGAGGCTACGTTCCCTGGCAATGCCCGTCGCAGTCATCGTGCCGGCGTTCCAGGCGGAGTCGACGCTCGGTAGCGCGCTGGCGTCGGTCGCGGCGCAGACGTATGCGCCCGACGAAGTCGTCGTCGTCGACGACGGATCGAGTGACGGCACGGTCGCAGTTGCCAAGCAGTGGGACGCGCAATTGCCGATCACCGTCGTGGCCACTGCGACCAACTCGGGACCGTCCGCGGCGCGGCGCGCCGGCATCACCGCGGCGACCGCCGACGTCGTGGCACTGCTCGACGCCGACGACGTGTGGCTCCCGGATCACCTCGAGGCGATGCTGGGTGCGCACGCAACCACGAATGACGGGCTGGCGTCAGCCGACACGTTGACGTGGATCCCGGGTGTCGCCGTCGCCAGACGACCGCTGAGCCACAACGCGCCGCTGCCGTCGCGCGAGAAACAGTTGGGGTGGCTGCTCGCCGAGAACCGGCTTTCGATCTCGTCGCTATTCTCTCGCGCCCGCTACGACGCCGTCGGCGGGTTCCGCGCGGAGTTCCACGGGACCGAGGACTGGGACTTGTGGATCCGCATGGTGCGCGCCGGCGCCGCGGTGGCGCGCCCCGATCACCCCACGGTCCTCTACCGCCTGTCACGCACGGCGCTGTCGAGCGACGACCGTATGGTCGCTGCCAAACGCGCCGTGCTCGACGCGGCGGCCCGCGAAGGCGGCGCCGAGGAGAAGCGCGCGTTGCGCGTCGGGCAGCGCCACAACCGCGCGGCCGCGCAGCTTGTGCGCGCCTACGCGCGGGCAGCCGACGGGAACACCACGGCGGCGCGCCTCGCAGGCATCCGCGCGCTGCGCGGCATCCGGCCCGTGGCGCTGCGCGGCGCGGCGATGGCGGTAGCCCCGAGACTGGTGCTGCAGCGCCGTGACGACATGCGCTACGACCCCGCGGTGTGGATGCGCCGTTACGGCGCGTAGGACCCCAGCACGTCGTCGTAGATCGCTTCGAGCCGATCGGCGAACGCGTCGGGGGTGAAGTGCGCCTCGTAGTGGCGGCGCGCCGCCGCGCCCATCGACGCACGCACGTTGGCCAACCCGTCCACGATCGCGCCGGCGTCGAAAGGTGCAACCACGACCCCGGTCTCGCCGTGCCGGACGATCTCGGGGAGGCCGCCGACGCCGGTCACGACTGCGGGAACGCCGACGGCCGCGGCCTCGATCACTCCCAACCCGAACGGCTCTTGGCCTCGCGACGGTGCGACGAGCACGTGCGCGCGCGCCAAGACGTCGAACACGCCCTGCCGGTCGAGCCGGCCCATGAACGTGACGTTGGGCCCCGCGGTGCGCGCCAACGCGTCGCGTTCGGGCCCATCGCCGGCGATGACGAAGCGCATGGTCGGCAGGCGCGCTGCGGCGTCGAGCAACAAGTCGACGCCCTTTTCGTACGAGAGTCGACCGACGTACAACGCGTAACCGTCGTCGTGCGTCGGATCGCGCGGCGAAGGATCGGTGTCGAGTCCGTTATGGCACACCGCGATGCGCGCGGCCGGAATGGCGCTGCTCGTGGCGCGCGCGACCGCGTCACTTACCGCGACGAAACGGGTCACGCGTCTCCAGGCGCGACGATGGCTCAGTTGCACGACCGTCGCGGCGGCAGAAAACGCGGCCGACCCTCGGTAACAACGGTGCACCACTCCCGACAGCGGCGAGCGCGCGACACAGTCGTCGCAGAACTTGCCGTCGCGCACGAGAAATGGCTGCACGCACACCGCCCGCGCGTTGTGCACGTGCTGGACCACGGGCACACGGGCGTCGTACACCGACGGGCGCACGATCGGGAACTGGTTGTGGACGTGGACGATGTCGGGACGCTGACGCGCGACGTCGCGCCCGTCGGAGCGCACGACGTCGTGCCCGCGCGCCCGCAGCACCGCCTCCTGGGTCGCCACGACTCGCTCCTCGCCGCCCGCGACGGCGTACGGCTTGTGGACGAGAAGGATCTTCACCGCTGCTGGCGCGCCACGTAGGCCTCGTAGACGGGCTCGACGGTGTCCCACGGCGACCACGGCCCCAACAGCGTGCGCACGCGCTCGGCGGCCGCGAGCCCGAGGCGCGTTGTCGCCTCGCGATCGGCCGCGATGCGCGCGAAAGCGTCAGCCGCAGCGTCGACGGTCGCGGCGGTGAAACCGGTGTCACCGACGAGGAACTCGATGCCGGGCAACGGCGAGCCGACGACGGTGCGCCCGCTCCACATCGCTTCGATGACCGCCAGTGGGGTGCCCTCGCTACGCGCGAACAGCGCCAGCGCCCACGCGCGCCGCAGGACTGCCGCGGGGTCGGCGTGCCCGAGCATCTCGACGGGAGCGCGCAACTCGGCGATGAGCGAGCGCATCTCTTGCTCGCGCGCGCCCGTGCCACCAAGCAGTCCGCGCACGCGGTGACCGCGGCGAGCGGTCTCGGCGATGGCGCGGACGAATACGTCCGGTTGCTTGCGCTGGTCGAGCGCCCCGAGCCACGCGATGACCGGGACCTCGGCGTTCGGTAGCGGCATGACGTCGAGGCGGTGCAACGCCGGACTCGCGTACGGCTCGTACACCCACGGCGACGGATATCCCGGCTCGCCCGTCGACGCGCGGTGTGCAAGGCGCGGCAGCGTGCGCAGCCAGAGCCGGCGCAGCTGCGCGTACCCGAGCGGGTCGCTTTGGTCGGGGTGCGCGCCGTGCACCGACAAGAACGGCGTGGGCAGACCCGCGAGGCGCGCCAGGAGCACCGAGCGCATGCCGTGCACGTGTACGACCGTGTCCTGGTCGACGAGAAGTCGTAACTCGCGCAACGCGTGGCGTGCGGCGGCCATCGCGCGTGGCTGGCGCGCCGTCACGACCGCCGGGACCTCGACCCATATCGCGGGCGGATCCGGCGGCGGTCCGTCTCGGGGCGCCGCGACGATCACGCCCCAGTGGCGGCAGCTGAACCACTCCGCTTGGAGGCGCACGAGCGCACCGAGCCCACCCGCCAGTGTGTCGGTGATCACTAGCAAGCGGCGCACGGCTTCTAACCTACGAACACTGTGGCCGCGCGACCGAAACCTCGACCGGTAGCCGTCAAACGGGTCGACCCCGAACCGGAACCCGAAGCCGAACCGGCGCGCCCCGTGCGCCCAGTGCGCCCGGTGCGCAGCGCCGCCCCGAGGCGATTCGCTCCTGAGGGCGTCGCCTACGCCAACGCGTGGGATTCGATCATGGTGTTGTCGATCGCGAACCTGCTGGTGGCGCTGGCGATCGCGCTGTTCTGCGCGGGGCTCGGATACGCCGACGTCATGCGACAGCCGGCGGAGTACCAGTCCTCGGCGATCATGCTGATGGACCAGCCGTTGGCGTTGACCAAGGGTGACTCCGGCGTGGTCGTCAAGCTCAACCTGCTGCGCGCCAAGTACGCCGCGCTGTTGCTGACGAGCGAGATCATGGCGCCGGCGGCGCGCGAGGCGGGACTCTCGGTGGGCGAGATGCGCGCCGCGCAGCGTCCGCTGTATCCGCAGAACTCGCTAACGCTGCTGCCGATCGCCCGCACCAACAACCCACAACGCGCGCAGAAGATCGCGCAGGCCACCGCCGACACGCTGTCGCAGTACGTGCAGGACGAGCAGGCGGCGACGGGCCTCGCCGCGCCCGAGCGCCTCAGCCTGCGCATCGTGCAGAACGCGGGCCCGGGCAACAAAGTGTCGCCGGTGCCGCAGCGTGCGCGTCAGGTCGCGGGCGTCGCCGCGGCCGCGGGAATGCTCCTCGCCTACGTCGGGCTGCAGTTGCGTTCGGCGCGTCGACAACAGCAGTAGCGCTTTTCGTGTCGACCCTCGCGATCCAACTGATTGCGATCGCGCTCGTGGCGGTCCATCTGCGCGCGCCGTTGAAGGTCTCGGCGGCGCTGCTCGTCGGCACCATGTTCGTGATCCCCGGCGCGATCTTGTTCCCCGACGCGCCCGCGTATGTGTTCGTGGTGCGCCTTGGGCTGTGGGCGGCGTGCGCCGGGCTGCTGGTGCGCGCCGCCACCGGTGAGATCGATCGGCTCCACCTCCGGCCGTCGCGCGCGCTCGTGGCGTTGGGGCTGTTCGTCGGGTTGGCGTACGTCGTCGGTGTCGCCGGCGGCCCCTACCCGTCGCAGAGCCAGCGCGCGTTCGAGTTGTGGCTGCTGTTGTTCGACCAGTTGCTGTTCTTGTGGGCGGCGACCGTCGTCGTGCGCGTGCTCGGGGTTCGCGTGGTGGCGCGCTACGCAGCGGTCGCGGTCGTGTTCGCCGCCTGTATCGCAGTGCTCGAGCGGTGGACGGGTGGCAGCTATGCCCACTGGTGGTTTCGCCACCAGACGAAATTCGGCCTCGCGGGCCTGCGGCTCGAGACGCGTGGTGGCACCGTCCGCGTCCGGGCGACGGGTGACTTCGCGCTGCAGTTCGCGTGGGTGCTCGCCTTCTTCATGCCGCTCGTCGGTCTCCTCGCGCTGCGCGCCCGCCGCCTCGTCGCGCTCGCCGCACCGTGCATCGTCATGCTCGCCATCGTGTTGACGATCACCCGCAGCGTGTTTGCCGGTCTCCTTGCAGGCGCGCTGTGTTTGCTGTTGTTCGCGCGCGGCGACCGACGCGTGATCGGCGCGGTGTTTGCCGTCGCCATCGTCGCCGGCACCGTGTATCTGTCGAGCGCGGCCGTGCGTCATCCGTACCAAGCCGCTGATCCCGAGTCGGAGACCGTGCGCACGCGGCGGCTGAGCATCCTCACGAACGAGCTGACGCACCACACGTGGACCGGCTTCGGGCTCGACGGTGCGACCGAGCGCGGCATCGACTCCACCGACTCGGCGCTGCTCGGCACGTACGCGGGAACGGGGGTCGTCGGCGTGGCGGCGCTCGCCGGTGCGCTGGCGACCGCGGTGTTCACCGTGGTTGCCGCGGGCGTGCTCGGTTCGCGTGAGGACGGGCCACTCGCGGGCGCATTGGCGGGCGGGCTCGTCGCGGGCGGGCTGGCCATGTTCGCGTTTGACTCGCTCAGCGGTCCGTTGCCGAGTTGGAGTTTGTGGCTGTTCGCTGCGCTGGGGGTCGGCCTCTACGAAGAGGTCATGGCGGCGCGCGACGAGCCGCTGCGACCACGCGCCGTCAAGCTCTCGCCGCGGCGAATGATGCTGCCGTTGTTCGGTCTCGGGCTCGGCGCGGTGGTCGCCGTCGCGACACCCACGCACGTCGCCGCGCAACTGTCGATGTTTACGCTGAGCCCGAGTTATCTCACCCAGACCGAGACCGGGCACGCCGACTTCGTCGGCCGTGTACTCGTCCAGGCGACGTGCGACTCGGCGCGCAGCGCGCTCGACGTATCGGCGCACGTGCAATTCGACTGCTTCGATCCACTCCAGGCCGGGCCGGGCACGGGACTCGTGCGCGTCGAAGCCCGCACGCGGAACGACCTTCAGCGCGCGGAGAAAACGTTCATCGCCGTCGCAAAGCGCGTCCACGGCGCGACGCGGATCGCGGTCGTGACTCCGGCGATCAAGGCGCGCCCGACGTGGGCGCGCACCGCTCCGGTGACGTCGACGCTGGTGTTCGCAGAGTTGGCGCTGCTGCTACCGGCGATCAGGTTCCGCCGGCGCGGAACTACTTCCCCGTCGCGCGCGCCAGCGCGTCCTTCACCGGCTTACCGCTGACCGACGGGTTCCCATTGGCGTCGAGCAGGCAGAAGTCGGTCATCTTGCCGTTGCCCCACAACCATGCGGCCCAACCGATGTGGTGCGCTTCGGCCCAGTCGATCGGCGCTTGCATCTCACCGGGGATCGAACGCTGCGTGCCGAACTCGGTGATCATGACCGCGCGCCGCGCCACCGCCGGTGCGATCTGCAGGTCGAGGAAGGGCGGATACTGCTTGTTGTTGCAGTTGTAGCCCTCTTCGTAATAGATGACGCGACCGTTGCACTGGAACGGGTACGTGTGCGCGCCGTACACGACGTTCTTGTCGTTCATCAGCGGGTTGTTCACGACCATCCGCAGGTCGTTGCCCCACTGGTTGCCGGTGGCGAACACGAGGTTGGTGTTGCCGGTCGAGCGCGCCGCGTCGAGGAGTTGCTGCATGCCGACGGCGCGCCATCCGTCGACGACTCCGCCGTTGCGCCACACCGCATCGGGGATGTCGTGGGGCTCGTTGTAGAGGTCGATGGCGACGTACGGGTGGTTCTTGTAGCGCTTCGCCAGCATCTTCACGAAGTCGACGCTGTGAATGTCTGCGGCCTTCTGCGGGCCGGACCAATGGCCGACGCCGCACGTGAGACCGCGCGTCGACACGTGGTCGTCGAGGATGACGAGCATCTTGAGTTGCTCCGCCCAACGCACGATCTTGTCGACGCGTCCCATGTAGTTCTTGTCGTACGTGCACATGCGGGCGAGCGCGAACGCCGGCGACAGCGGGACGCGCACGACGTTGGCGCCCCAGCTCTTCATCCGCTGGTAGTTCCAGAAGCCTTCTTCGTAGCCCTTCTTGGTCCACTCGAGGCCGTTCTTGTTCACGCCGCGGGGCATGAAGAGTTTGCCGTCCGGACCGAGGATGCGCGTTCCGTTCACGGTGAACTTGCCCGTGATCGGGTTGTTCTGCGCCTTTTTGATCTTCGGCAGCGCCGAGGCTGTCCCGGTCAGCGACAGCAACGTCGCGACCGTGACCAGCAGTACTGCCAATCGTTTCGTGATGTCGTTGCGCAAAAGCTTTACGTGCACGTCTACTACCCCATACGTCCCAGCCGGTCGCCGGAAGCCTACCGCCGCTCGCCGCCGGTTTTTCGATCAGCCGGCACGAAATGGCCGTCGTTGATTCGGACAAATAACCCGCGAGAGAACCCAACGGTCGTTCCGGCGAGCCGAGCCGCGACCCGCGCGACCTCGGTTTTGTTACGATCGCGCAGCGGCGCGGCGACGCGCGCGAGACCCCAGCCCCACACCGCCTCGGTGCCGACAACGCGCGCTCGTGGACGATCGGTGCGGACCAACTTCGCCAGGCGTGCGCCGTTGCCGAAGCCGTAGCGCCAGTCGAGCCCCACGAGCTCGCGCGACGAACGCCACTGTTCGTGCCGAGCTCGCGCCGCGGGCTCGTAGCGACCGACGTAGCCCGCGGCGAACAGCCGGTCGTAGAGGTCAGCCTCCGGCGCCGACTTGAAACGGCCGCCGGCGCCCAGCGCTTCGTCCCACCCCCCGATGGCAGCGAGCGCCTCGGTTCGCACGAGGAGGTTGGCGCCGTGGCCCAGGTCGCCGCGGGATGTGCGGTCGAGCGCGCACGGCTCGTCGTCGTCTTTCACGGCGACCATCGCGTCGTTCCGGCCGACGCTTTCGAGCGGCGCCAGCCGGCCGGTGAGGAACGCGGCCTCGGGATGTGCCGCCGCGCTCGCTGCGAACGCGTCGGCCCACTCCGCGTCGACGACCACGTCGTCGTCGACGTAGGCGACGAGGCCGTGCTGAGCGGCTCGCCAGCCGCGGTTGCGCGCCCGGTTCACACCAGGTCGGTCGACCCGTACGAGCTGGACGTCGGCGGTCGTGACAGGCGGTGTCGACGCGGAGTCGACGACTATCAGTTCGTCAACGGGGCGCATGGCGTCGCGAATTGATGCCAAGCAGCGCTCCAACTGGACGGGCCGGTCGCGCGTCGGCACGACGATCGACAGCGGCGGTCGCGTCAAATGAACAGCGTGCGGTAACGCACCGAGCCTGCGACGGTGACGGCGACTTCGGCGATGTCGGCCACGGCAAGCTGCGCACCCGCACGCGCGCCGTTGTTGCGCGCGCGGCGAGCGAACTGCGGCACGACGAGCGCAAGCCATCGCAGGCCGAACGGCGCCAACACGACACCGGCGAGCGCCAGCGCGCCGGTGGTGTGCGACGGCTTCCAGAAAATGCGCCGGTGGATGAGCGGGCGCAGCTGCGGGTGGCGCTTGATCGTGAGCGGCGCGTTCGCCCAGCGCGCGAGCGAACCGAGGTGGTCGATGAAGTCGACGGAGCGCACGGCGTGCCAGACGACGGCGTCGTCGACGTAGCGCACCGCGCCGCCGGACTCGATCACACGGTGCGCGAGATCCGAGTCTTCGCCGGCGCCCCAGTACGCATCGTCGTAGCCGCCGACGCGCTCCAGCGCCCGGCGGCGGTACACGAGGTTTGCGTTGGGATAGCCCTCGTAGCGCTCGTGCACTTCGATCGTGCGCTTGAACGTGCCGGCGACATCGCCGTCTTCCGGGTGCGCGTCGACGCGTCCCTGCAGCAGGTCGACGGACTCGTCGGCGTCGTCAAAGGCTGCGACCGCAGCCTTGAGCCACCCGGGCGCCGGTTCACAGTCGTCGTCCGTGAACGCGACGAACGGCGCGCGCGCGGCGCGCCAGCCGACGTTGCGCTTCGCCACCGCGCCGCGGTCGGGAATCTGCAGCGCCCGCAGAGGCAGGCGGTCGCTCCACGCCGCCAACAGGTCGCGCACGCCGGCGTCGCCGTCGTGCACGACGATTGCTTCGAAATCGACGCCGTCCTGTGCGGCCAGTCCGCGAAGGGTCCGTTCGAGCAGCGCCACGCGATCGACGGTCGGCACGACCACGGAGATCTTCGGATCGCTCACGCTTTGTGCTTCGTCCACGCCGGCCAGTCAGGATCGGGCGCGCCGTCTGTGCCCAGTTCGACGTCGCGCATCCACGGATGATCGAGTGAGCGCACGACGTCAGCCGGTACGCCTGACGCGAACACTCCCGCAGGGATATCGCGCGCCACCACCGAACTCGGTCCGATCACGGTCCACGGCCCGATGGTCACGCCGCGCCCGACCGAGACGCGGGGACAGATGAACGTGTTGCGGCCGATGTCGACGGGTGCGAACTTCACGTTCTCACCGACAGGCTCGTCGGCGGTCGTGTGGAAGTGCGTCGAGTCGGCGACGGTGGCGTACTCCGCCATGATCGCGGCGTACCCGAGGTGGATCGAGTCGCCGCAGTGCAGCACGGAGCCGTAGCTGATCGTGTTCTCGCCGTCGAGAGTGATGCGGCCTTCGATCTGCACTGCGACACCGGCGCGCAGGTCAGTGCGGATGCCGGCGGTGAAGGACCCACCCTTCATGTGGATCGTGACGTTGTCGCCGATACGCGACTTCGCGCCCATCGAGAACGACGTGTGCGTTCCCGGCCACACGTACACGCGCACGCCGCGCCCGATACGCACGTCGGGGGCCATCTCGAACGACACGCTGGCGCGTTCCCACTTCGCGAGCAGCTGGACGCGGGCGACGAAAATCGCCTGCCGCAGGCGGCGCCACGCGACCACGACTTCCTGCTGATGGTCGCGGAGGAATTGGACGGGCTTCATGGCGCGCCCACAATCTACGGGTATGCGCCGCATTGGTCCTCTCAAACCGGCTGTCCCGCTGGTGTTGCTGGCGCTGCTCGGCTGGCCGCGGTCGCGCTGGTGGACGCGCGTACCGGCGCTGGGGCTCCTCGCGTCGGTGTGGACGTATTCCTACGTGCGTTACCGCGCCGGCGCTCGCGCGGAAACGGCGCGCCAGCGCGAGCTGCTGCGCACGGCGAACTGGGAGACGTTCTCCCGCGTCTACAACGAGAAGGTCGTCACGATCGAAGAGGAGTTCGACGTCTGGGGCGAGTACCACCAGCACCGCCACGAGATGCGTTACGACCTGATCTCGGACGCGGCGTCGCGTGCCTGCCCTGACGGCGGCGTCGTGCTCGATCTCGGGTGCGGTTCGGCGCTGGTCGCCGATCGGCTGGCGCGACGCGATGTCACCTATGTCGGCGTCGACTACGGCGGCCATCACATCGCCTATGCCAAGGCGAAGCACGACGCCGGCCACGCGGCTCTGGCGACGGTGTTCGCGCGCTCGGCAGCCGAAGCGCTGCCCTTCGCCGACGCGTCATTCGACGTCGTGGTCTTTTCCGAAGTGATCGAACACCTGATGCAGCCGGAGTTGGCCGTCTGGGAAATCGCGCGCGTGCTCAATCCCGGCGGCACGCTCGTGATGACGACGAACAACGCGTCGGAAGTGCCGCTGCGCTCGCCTCTCACGCATCTGTTCGCGTGGCTGGAGAAGGCGTTGGGCGCGTACCACCCGTCGCTCATCTCGCTGCGGCCCTGGATCTGGCCCTACAAGGTGGACCGCTCGTTGCTGCCGCCCGGCGCGCCGGACGTGTGGGTGCCGCACACGCATCACATCTACGCGGAGACGCGGGCGATGTTCGCCGCCGCGGGATTCGGAGGCTTCCGGTTCTCGACCTTCGAGTTCCCGCCACCGCAGGCGAAGCTGGCGAAGTTCTTCGACGCCCGCGGGGCCCGTGGGCGCCGAGCGGTCGACGTGTTGGAACGCGTGTGTCGCGCCATTCCGTTGGTGAACCGCCTCGGATGTCACATGCTGGTCGTGTGCGAAAAGCAGCGGGCACCCGTGGCGCCGACGCCACCGGCGGGCGTGTGGCCCGGACCGTTCTCGGAGGCGTGATGGACATCCGCGTCGGCATCGTCCGGCGTCACGCCGCGCTGCGTCGCTTCTTGCCGCGCGGGTACCACGCCTATCCCGCGCCCGGCGGGCGCATGTACCTCGACTTGCGCGAGTCGCCGATGATGCTGGCGCGCGTGCTGCGGATCTACGAGGCGCCGAAGGTGGCGGCGTTGCGCGCCTGCCTGCGGCCGGGAAGCGTGTTCGTCGACGTCGGTGCCAACAAAGGCGACTTCTCGTTGTTGGCGGCCCGCCTGATGGGCGACAGCGGAAAGGTCATCGCCGTCGAGCCCGAAGCGACGAACGCCGACTGGATCGAACGCAGCGTGGCGCGCAATGCCTACCGGTGCATCGAAGTCGTACGCGTCGCCCTCGCCGACCGCGCGGGCGACGCAACGCTGCACCTCGGCGAGAAGTCGGGGTGGCACAGCCTCGTGGCGACCGATGGCGTGGCGACGACGGGTGCGGTCACGGTGCCAACGGAAACGCTCGACGCGATGCTCGCGGCGCGCGGCGTCACGCGCGTCGACGTCATCAAGATCGACGTCGAAGGCGCGGAAGCGCGCGTGTTCGACGGCGGCCACGCCACGTTCTCGGGTACGCACCCGATGACGGTGCTGCTCGACGTACACCCCGGTCGCGGTGTCGATCCGCTCGCCATCGCGCAGCGACTGCGCGACTGGGGCTTCACCGTTCGTGAGCCCGCCGTCGTCACGCCGACGACCAAGTCGATTCTGGCAGTGCGCTAACTCTCCGTGAGTTCGCCGCGGTAGATCTGTTCGAGCCGCGGCACGATCGCCGTCCCCCAGCTGTACTTCGTGACCGCTTCACGCCGGCACGCGTCGCGCGTCGTGTCGCCCTTGGCAGCGAGCGCCAGCGCCTCGAGGCAGGCGTTGGCCAACGCTTCGGGGGTCTGGCTGCGCGCCAGCACACCGATGCCCGGCTGGACGATCTCGACGGGGCCGCCGCTCTCCGCGATGGCGACGATCGGCGTGCCGGAAGCCAGTGACTCGACGAGCACCAGCCCGAACGCCTCGCGAATCGACGGCAACACCGTCGCCCACGCTGCGCCGTACAGCGCGGCGACGTCTTCCACGTCGCCGACGCCGTGGACGTCGGTACCGGCCCGCACCCGTTCCGTCGACGCTTCGAGCGCAGAGGTCGGATCACCGGGCCCGGCCAGCATGAGGCGCACCTCGGGGCGCGTGGCGACGACGAGGTCGAACGCCTTGAGCAACAGCGGCAAATTCTTGCGCGGCTCGTCGACCGCGCTCATGAACAACAGCGTCGGGACGGCGCGGCGAGCCGCCGGCGGTGCGAACCGCACGACGTCGACGCCGCCTCCGACGACGATGCCGCGGCGGTCGTAGTCGGATTCGAGGACGGCGCGGGTCGCTTCCGACAAGCACAGGTACGCATCGAGGTTGCGCACCGCGTACTGGAACAGTCGGTGGTCAGGGCGTTGCTCCCGGTACGACCGCACCGGGCCGCCGAGGTCGGTGTAGACCGAGCGGACTTTCGGCCACACTCGCACCTGCGACAAGAACGCTGCGGCGGCCGCGTCGCCGGTCCCGAACGCGTGCCACACGTCGAGTCGATCGAACAGATGGCGGACGAGCACGTCGCGCCCGAACGCAACTTCCGGCGCGAACTCGCGATAGCGCTCAGGCCCGTCACGGCGGCGGAGTCGTTGCACGGGAACGTCGAGCACCGTTCCCTTGGCAGCGTGGGGTGCTGTTGCCACGATCCTCACGTCGTGGCCGGCATCGACGAGCGCGGCGCCCAACTCGTGGATGTAGCGCTCGGCCCCGCGGCGCACTTCGGGCCAGCAGTAGGTGTGCGTCAACAACACTCGTAGTTCGCGCACGACGGCGCAGTCTGCCATCGTTCACGGCGTGAGCATTGCCGAGGGGTTTGATCTCACACCCGCGCCACCGCCGGTCCGCGGGCTGGTGCGCGACGTGTGGCGTTCGCGCGGCCTGATCGCCGTGCTCGCCCGCAAAGAGTTCTTCGTGCGCTATCGGCGCACGTCGTTCGGCCTGCTGTGGGCGGTCGGCCTTCCGCTCCTCCAGGCGGCGATCCTGACGCTCGTGTTCGGCCACCTCCTCAAGTCACACGCGCCCCACTACGCGGCGTTCGTGTTCGCCGGCATGGTGCCCTGGTCGTACTTCTCGTCGACCCTCGGCGGCGGGGCGACGGCGATCGTCGACAACTCGGGGCTGTCGAACCGCATCTATTTCCCGCGCGCCGTGCTGCCGCTCGTGAGCGCCGTCAGCGCCGTCTACGGCGCGGTCGTCACCGTCGCCATCCTCATCGCGATGTGTGTCGGCTTCGGCGTTCACCTCGGGCCGAAGCTTGTATTGCTGGTGCCGGGTGTCGCGCTCGTCGCCGTGCTGGCCGCGGCCTTCGCCCTCGTTCTGTCCGCGGTGCACGTGTACTTCCGCGACGTGCGCTTCCTGGTGACGGCCGCCCTCACGGTGTGGCTCTACGTCACGCCGATCATCTTCCAGGTCGATCAGTTGCCCCACGCCCTGCGACCGTTCGTGCGCGTCAACCCGATGACCGGTGTCGTCGAGTTGTTTCGCTATGCGACGGTCGGGGCGTCCTCCGACTGGGGCGTCTCGCTGCTGGTCACCGCGGCGTGGGTCGTGGTGCTGCTGGTGCTGGCGCTGTTCCTGCATCGCCGCTTCGACCGCCTCTTCGCTGATCGCCTCTAGTGCCGGCACCGCTCATCTCCCTCGGCGACGCCGGCAAGCGCTACACGAAGTTCGAGGACGCGCCGATGCTCGTGTCGGCCGCGCTGCGCTTCCGCGCCCGGACGACGCGTTCGCAGCTGTGGGCCGTGCGTCACGTCGACCTCGACGTTGCGCCCGGCGAATGCATCGGCGTCATCGGGCGCAACGGCTCGGGCAAGTCGACGCTGCTGCAGATGGTCGCCGGCGTCACCGCGCCCAGTGAAGGACGCGTGACGGTGCGCGGCAAGGTGGCGCCGCTGATCTCCGTCGGCGTCGGGTTCCATCCGGAACTCACGGGTCGGGAGAACGTCTACGTCAACGCGGCGATTCTCGGACTCAGCCGCAGCCAAGTCGACGCGCGCCTCGACGACATCATCGACTTCGCCGACGTCGCCGGATTCGTCGACACGCCGGTGAAGTTCTACTCGTCGGGCATGTTCGTGCGGCTCGGTTTTGCCGTCGCCGTCAACGTCAACCCGCAGGTGTTGCTGATTGACGAGGTGCTCGCGGTGGGCGACCTCGCGTTCCAGATGAAGTGCTTCGACAAGATGGCCGAGATTCGCGACTCAGGTGCCACCGTCGTCGTCGTCAGTCACAATCTGAATGCCGTACGGCGGATGTGCGACCACACCCTGGTCCTGCACAACGGCGCGCCGCGGTTTTACGGATTCACGCCCGACGCCATCTCGCTGTACCACCAGCTGCTCGGTGAGGAGCGCGACCTCGACGCAGAAGTCGTCGGTGAAGACGAAGTCCGCGGCCTGGCCACGGTCGAGTCGTGGCAGCTGCTGCGCGAGCGCGCCGACGCTGACGCCGGCGAGAACCTCGTGTTCGAAGCGATCGTGTCGTTCGCCTCCGCCGTCGACGACCCGATCTTCGCCTTCAACATCTCCACCGACCGCGGCTACATGGTCTACGGCGAAGGCGTGCGTGCCGGCCGCCAGTTCGCGCCCGGCGATACGACGACCTTCCACGTCGAGGTCCCCCAAGAACTCGTGGCCGGTTCGTACAAAGCCGGTCTCGGCGTCGCCGAGCACGAAACGCTCGAGATCGTGGCGTCAGCCCGCCCCGTCCATTTCTTCATCCACGGACGCAGCGGACCGCTCGGCGTCGCCGACTTCCACGGCCGCTTCGACTTCAGAAGTTCTTGATCCAGGGAATGATCTCCGCCGCGAGCATCTCGGCGACGCGTCGGTGCGCCGGCGGCGACCAGTGGTACCCGTCAGGGATCGCGGCGTCGATTCCCATCTCGTCGGCGAGGCGAGACGCTTCGATCAGTTTGACGTCGGGGTCCTCAGCGGCGGCTTTGCCGACGACGTCGTGCAGCACGCCGTTGAGGATCTCCTGGCGCTGATCGATCCCGGGCAAGTTGTAAAGCAGGCGCGGGCCCGGCGGGTTGATGTCGATGACGAGCACGAGGCGATGATCGCTCCGCGCCAGCAGGATGACGCGCCGTAGTTCGGCGGCAAACCGCGGCGGCGACATCCGCCACGTGCGCGTGCCCAGGCGCCGCATCGCCCACCGTTGATACCGGCGCAGCCGCGGCCAGATGTGCGGCGCGACACGCCGGCGGTACGCGGATGCCGGCCGCGACAGACCCTTCTCCCACGTCATGAAATGGTTGTGCACGCCCTTCGGGATCGCCGGTGCCTGCGCTTCGGCCATGCCGTAGTTGACGACGAGCACGTCGGGCGACCACGCCCGCTCTTCCTCTTGGTAACGGTGGATGCCGCGGTTGATCAGTTCGTATTCGCGTCCCGCGTTGCGTACCTCGGCGTTGATGCCCGCTTCGCGCAACAGCCCTTCGAGAACTTCGGAGTACGGGCCTTCGAGGCGCGACGTGCGGCCGGGCACGATGGTCGTCATCGAATTACCGATGACGAGGACGCGCCACAGGCGCGAATCAGCAGGACCCTGAAAAACAAAGCGGTCGGGCTTCCGCCCCTGATCAGTCAAGTTTGACAACTGTCCTTTCGGAGACGGGCGGAAGCCCGGCCGCGTCGTTTTTCAGTGCCCTGCTCAGAGGACAAGGGTGCGCTCACGGATCGAGCCCCACACTAAGGCGACCTCGATGGCGAGATCGAAGAGGATCCCGCCGCACGCGTCGACGATCGCGTCACGGCGCCGCCACGTGTAGGGCCGATGGCGCCACAACATCGGCGCCACCAGCAGCGTCTCCGCGTTCGAACGCCGCAGGAAGTAGCGGTGCCACAGCAGTTCGCGCATCTCGGGGTAGCGGCGCACGAGCTTATTCCAGTTGCCGTAGCGCAGGCACCGCCGCAGGTGCCACCGCAACCCTGCGTACGTCACGGCGTGGTGCACGACGGCCGCGGCGACGAATCGTTCGTCGTGTCCGAGTCGATGCACTGCCCAGCCCGCCATCGTGTCCTCGCCGAAAAAACCAATGGCTTCGTCGAAGCCTCCTGCAGCCACCAACGCGTCGCGCCGGTAGAAGAGGTTGCACGCTTCGTACCGGCGCGTGAAGTCCGTGATGTCCTGCGTCGCGTCCCATCGCCGGCGCGTCGCGGACGGGTCAGGGCGCGTCATGCCCTGCACGACGGCGACGCCAGGATCGTCGAACGCGGCGACGCCCTCCGCCAGCCACGACGGCGTCGGCACGCAATCGGAGTCGACGAACGCGACGATCTCGCCCTCGCTGGCGCGCACGCCGGCGTTTCGCACAGCGCCCAGGGAGCCGAGTTCCTTCAGCACCTTCACCGCGAAGCCGCGCGGTATCGCGGCTTCCTCGGCCGACCCGTCGGTGGACCCGTTGTCCACGACGACGACGTCGAAGTCGCGATAGGTCTGCGCCGCGAGGCCGTCGAGGCAGGAGCGCAACATGGCGCGTCGGTCCTTGACCGCGATGTTGACGGTGACCTTCACCGGTACCCGAGTTCTTCGAGCCGGTCGCCGGCGTGGCGGTACACGACGCGCAACTGCCGCCGCGACAGCGTCCGCCACTTCCCCGGCCCGACGTCGCCGGTCGTGTTGTACTGACTCACGCGCTCCTCGGCGCGCCGGCGCACCTCCGCGGTGATGGTGTCGTCGACCGGCAACCCGAGCCACTCGAACACATCCGAGATGGCGCCGACGGGGTCGTCGAGCATCGACTCGTAACGCATGTCGCGCGCGTGCGGCAGCGACGACAACGCCGCCGAGATGTCGCGGGTGATCTCGGCCCATCGCGTCGCGGCCACGACGACGTCGTCGGTGCCTGACTCCATCTCGAGCAACGACCGCACGACGTCGCGCCCGTCGCGATGCACCGAGATCACCGACGCGTCGGGACACACGGCGTTGATGAGTTCGAGGTGCTCGCCGTGCAGCGGAGTCTTCTCGACAAGACGCGGTCCGTAATCGGCGAACAGCGTGGCGACGAAGCCACGCATCGCTGCGGCCAACGCGTCGCGGGAGATCCACTCTCGCAGCGCCGCGTTGTTCCACAACGGCTGCAACGACACGAACACCGCAGTCTCCACGCGGGGGCCGTCGAGCTGCGGGTGCGCCAGCAGCATGTTCTGCACCCATGTCGTGCCGCTACGGGGCACGCCGACGACGAATACCGGCGCCACGAGCCGGGGGGTTTGCGCGCCGCGCGGTGGGGTCGCGCCGTAGACCCGGGCGATGAGGTCTTCGACGGCGGCGTTGCCCGGCGAGGCGTCGATCACTCGCTCGGTGCCGGCGGCTGCGTAGATCTCGTCGGTGAGGCCGCGTACCGCGCCGAGGAACGTTTCCTCGTCGCACAGCGCCGAGATACCGGCGGGATCCGAATGCCCGCGCCCGGCCTCGTAGTTGCGGAACAGCGCCAATACGCCGTGACTGAACAGGTCGCTGACCACTTTGGGCACTGTGACCGAATCAGCGCTGCCGTCGAAGGAAACCTGCACTGCGGCGAAACGTAGTTGCGCGTATCGGCTGGTACCCTTTGGGGCAGGCGGGTCCGTGTCGGCGGGTCCAATTATCTGGGAGCTGCTGGTGGCCGTTTCACCACTCGACGTCGAGACCGACGCGATGCTGGTATTCGCCGCGCAAGACGGCGACGCCGACGCCTTCTCCGAACTGTTCCGCCGCCACTATCAGACCGTGCGCCGCGCTTGCGCCCGCCGTCTGCACGACATCCGCGAAGCTGACGAAGTCGCGCAAGCCGCCTTCGTTCGTGCGTACGAACGTCTCGACCGCTGCACCGGTGACCGTCGCTTCGGCGCCTGGGTGCAGGTCATCGCCAACAACCTGTGCGTCGACCACATGCGCGCCGCCGCGCGGACGACCCCGTCTGACGAAGTCGGCAACGACAGCGCCGAGCCCGCCGAGAACGCGCCCGAGAACGCCGTCCTGCGCGCCGAGCAAGCCGTGCTTATCCAGCGTGCGCTCGCCGCGCTGCCCGATCGTCAGCGCGACGTCGTGGTCGCCCGCGACGTCGACGGGCGCCGCCCGCCGGAGATCGCCGCCGCGCTCGGCCTGTCGCTCGGCGCCGTCGACTCGCTCCTGCTGCGGGCGCGCCGTCGCCTGGCCGCGTCGGTGCAGGCAATGTCGACCGAGTCCGGTGCGGCCAGCGCCGCAACCACCACCGCGGTCACCGCCGTGAGTGCGGGTGTCACGCACTTCGGCACGCTTAGCCGTTTCGCGCAGTCGGTATCGGAAGCGATCGCCGCTGCGTCGTACCACGTCGCCGCCACCGTGGGCATGGTGCCCGGAATGCCGTCGGTCGTCGCGCAAGCCGCGCCCGCCGCTGCTGCGGGCGCGATCGCGCTCGCGCCGTTCGGGCTCGGCGCGCCGAGCACGCACGTCACGCCGCCGCCGGTTCCGGCAGTCACCGCCACGGTCCCGAGCGTCCCCGCGACCCCGGGCACGCGGACGCTCACCGGCACCGTCACCGCCGAGACCAGCCCGATCGTCGCACCGCACGTCGACGTTCCGGCGAGTGCACCGCCCGCCGCCAACCGCTCCGGTGTCACCTCGTCCAGCGTCGCCCCGCCCGCAGGCCAGACTGGTCTCGTGCCCGCGGTCACCGAACTTCTCACCAAGACCCTCCGCGCCGACAAGTGACCTCCGCCGACGCGCCTGAGCTGCGCGAGGCGTGTGGGGTCTTCGGCATCTACGCGCCCGGCCGCGCCGTCTCGTACGCGATCTACGACGGGCTGTTCGCGCTCCAGCACCGCGGGCAGGAGTCCGCGGGAATGGCGGTCTCCGACGGCCGCTTCGTCGAAGTGACGAAGGACATGGGCCTCGTGTCCAACGTCTTCAACAAGAACATCCTCGCCGCGCTCACCGGGCATCTCGGCATGGGCCACACGCGCTACTCGACGACGGGTTCTTCGGAGTGGCACAACGCGCAACCGATCTACCGCACGGTCGGCGACGCCGGCTTCGCGCTCGGCCACAACGGGAATCTCACGAACACCGTGTCGCTCGTCGAACAGTCGGGGATGCTCGCCGGCACGGTGTCGTCCGACAGCGACCTCATCGGCGAGCTGATCTCGCGTGCGTACCCGGCCGAAGAGTCAGCCGACGGGCGCGACCTCGAGCGCGCCATGGTGCAAGTGCTGCCGAAGTTGGACGGCGCGTTCAGCCTCGTCGTGATGGACGCCAGCCACGTTGTCGGCGTGCGCGACCCGAACGGCTTCCGCCCGCTGTGCCTCGGCAAGATCGACGGCGGCTGGGTCATCGCGTCGGAGAGCCCCGCGCTCGACATCGTCGGCGCTCACTTCGTCCGTGAAATCGATCCCGGCGAGATGGTCGTGATCGACGCGTCGGGCCTGCGCTCGCTGCACCCGTTCCCGACGGATCGCGTCGCCCCGAAGCTGTGCATGGTCGAGTTCGTCTACTTCTCGCGTCCCGACGCCCAGCTCTACGGCAAGGAAGTGCACGGCGCGCGTCGCCGCATGGGCGAGCTGCTGGCCGAACAGGCGCCCGTCGACGCCGACATGGTCATGGGCGTGCCCGAGTCGAGCCTGCCGGCGGCCGAGGGTTACGCGAAGCGCTCGGGTATTCCCTACGGCCAGGGACTCGTGAAGAACCGCTACATCGGCCGCACGTTCATCGCGCCCGACCAGGCAAGCCGCGACGCCGGCGTGCGCCGCAAGTTCAACCCGTTGCGCGACAACGTCGCCGGCAAGCGGCTGATCGTCGTCGAGGACTCGATCGTGCGCGGCACGACGCACAAAGCCGTCGTGCGCATGCTGCGCGAGGCCGGCGCCGCCGAGATCCACCTGCGCGTCACGCTGCCGCCGTGGAAGTGGCCGTGCGTGTACGGCATCGACACCGGCACGAAGGCGGAGTTGATCGCCGCCAACATGACCGTCGACGAGATCCGCGACTACCTCGGCGCCGACTCGCTCGCCTACCTGCAGCTCGACAAGTTGGTCGAGGCCATCGACGCACCGGGCGCGGGCTTCTGCACCGCGTGCCTCACCGGCGAGTACCCCGTGACGCCCGACGTGGCGCTGTCCAAGGGAGTCCTCGAAGCCAGTCGTGCCTGACGCGAAGCCCGACAAGAAGCTCAGCTACAAAAGCGCGGGCGTTGACATCGCTGCCGGCGAAGAAGCGGTGCGGCGCATCCGCGACCACGTGCGCTCGACGTTCCGTCCCGAAGTCATCGGCGACATCGGCGGGTTCGGCGGACTCTTCGGCTTCCCGGCCGGCCGCTACAAGAACCCGGTCCTCGTCAGCTCGACCGACGGCACCGGCACCAAAGCGCTGATCGCGCAGGCAACCGGGCGGTTCACGACGATCGGCCAGGACCTCGTCGCCATGTGCGTCGACGACATCGTGTGCCAGGGCGCCGAGCCGCTGTTCTTCAACGACTACATCGCGGTCGGCAAGCTCGACCCGCACCAGATCGACCAACTCGTCGCCGGCATCGCCGAAGGTTGTCGCATCGCGGGGTGCGCGCTCGTCGGCGGCGAGATGGCCGAGCACCCCGGCGCGATGAAGGAGGGCGAGTTCGACCTCGTCGGCTTCACCGTCGGCGTCGTCGAGCGCGACCGATTGATCACCGGCGACCACGTGCGCGCCGGCGACGTGCTCATCGGCCTGCCGTCGCCCAACCTGCGCTCGAACGGCTACTCGTTGGCGCGCAAAGCGCTGCTCGAAGTCGACGGCCGCTCGCTCGACGCTCCGGCGTACAAGGGCGCGCACCACTCGCTCGCCGACGAACTGCTCAGCCCGTCGGTCATCTACGCGCCGGCGATCCTCGAGCTGCTGCGCCACGTCGACGTGCACGGTGTCGCACACATCACCGGCGGTGGGATCCCGGGGAACCTCAACCGCGTGCTGCCGGGCGGCTGCGACGCCGTCGTCGACCGCCGGCGTTTCGAGACGCCGCGGATCTTCCAAGAGATCCAGCACATCGGTGAGATCCCCGACGCAGAAATGGCCTCGACGTTCAACCTCGGTCTCGGCATGATCGTCGTCGTGCCCCCGAGCGACGCCTACAAAGCGCTCGACGTACTGCGCGCCGCCGGTCATCGCGCCGTGCAGGTGGGCGAGATCGTCGAGGGCGGCGGCGAGGTTCACCTTGCCTAACGCCGCCCTGGTCGAGCATCTGCTCAAGTACTCGGTCAAGCGCGGCGACTTCACGCTCAAGTCGGGCAAGAAGAGCCCGTACTTCCTCGACTCCAAACAGACGGCGTGCCGCCCCGACGGCGTCTTGCTCGTCGCCCAGGCCGCGCTCGAAGTCATCCCCGCAGAGGCCACGGCCATCGGCGGGCTCACGATGGGAGCCGACCCGATCGCGTTCGCAACGGCGGCCTACGCGGCGACGGTCGGCCGATCGCTCAAGTCGTTCTCCGTCCGCAAGGAAGTAAAAGACCACGGCGGCGGCGGTCGCATCGCCGGGGCCCTCGACCCGGGCGACAAGGTCGTCCTCACCGAAGACACGGCCTCGCGCGGCGTTTCGATCCTGGAAGCGGCCGACGCTGTCCGCGCCGAGGGAGCGGAGCCGATCCTCATGCTGACCCTTGTCGACCGGGGCGGTACCGCGGCCGGCTACGCCGCCGAAGCCGGCATCCCCTTTGTCGCCCTGGTCACCGCGCCCGACTTGGGCTTCGACTACGACGGCCCGGTGTCTTGATCGAAGCCGTCGTGCTGCACCCGCCGGTATTCGAGTTCTTCGCCGGCGCCGAACACGCCGAAGGCGAACTCGAATACATCGGCGACGCACTCGGCGTCGACGTCGTCGTCAAGCGATGGATTGACGGGTGGACGCGCGACTACGAGAACGACGGTGCGCGCAACGAGGACTGGTACGGCTGGAACGTCGCATTGCTCGCGCCCATGGCGTCGACGATCGAGAAGGTCCGCATCAATCCCGAGACGAACACGCCGGGGACGATGGGCAAACCGCCGGCGAGTGCGATCCAATTCCTCGGCGACGACGGCGTGCGCGTGACCTACGGCCACGTGCAAGACGTGCGCGTCGCCGAAGGCGCTCGCGTCGTGGCCGGCGATGTCGTGGCGCTGATCGGCAACAACGGCATGTGTTGGCATCCGCACGTGCACATCGGCGCCTGGCGCGACGACACCCCGCTCCAGATCCGGTTCGACCTCGCCGCCCTCGGCCGCCTCCGCCGCGACCGAAACTTTTACGACGGATTGATGTGACCGTGGGCGTCTCGGGGGCGGCTAGGCCGCCCTCGCTACGCCCAGACGCCAAGAGTCAGTAGGCGAGAAGGTCCTTGATCGCCACCGCGATGTCGTCGACTTGGGGGAGGACGGCGTTTTCGAGGGTCGGTTCGTAGGCGACGTGGGTGTCGATGGCGGCGACGCGGCGGACGGGCGCGTCGAGTGACTCGAAGCAGTGCTCGGCGACCCACGCCGCCACCTCGGCGCCAAAGCCGCAGGTGATGACGTCCTCGTGGACGACGAGGCAGCGTCCCGTCTTGGCGATGGACGACCCAACGAGGTCGTGGTCCCACGGGATCAGCCACCGCAGGTCGATCAACTCGACCTCGTCGTCGACGCCGAGTTGCGCGATGGCGCGCCGCGTCTTTTCCATCGTGGCGCCGTACGACACGATCGTGAGCGCGGACCCTTCACTGTCGACGACGCCTTTGCCGAACGGGACGACGTAGTCCTCGGGCGGGAACGGGTCCACGGTGTAGGGCTGGCGCAACAGGTGCTTGTGCTCGAGGAACATGATCGGGTCCTCGGCGGCGAAGGCGGCGCGCAACATGCCCGCAGCGTCACGGGCGCGTGACGGGAACCCGATCGTCAGCCCGGGAACGTGGGCGAAGATCGACTCGCCGCATTGCGAGTGCCAGATGGCGCCACCGGTGAGATAGCCGCCGATCGGGACCCGCAGAACCATCGGGACGTTGAACGCCCCGTTCGACCGCCACCGCGCCGTGGCGGCTTCGGTCTTGATCTGTTGCATGGCCGGCCAGATGTAATCGAAGAACTGAACTTCGGGCGCGGGACGCAAACCACGGAACGCCTGGCCCACCGCGCGCCCGACGATGTTGGCCTCGGCGAGCGGCGTGTTGAAGCAACGTGCGCGTCCGAACTCGCGCTGGAGGCCGTGCGTCGTGCCGAACACGCCGCCTTTGCCTTCGACGTCTTTGAGCAACGTCTCGCGCGCGTCGCCGACGTCTTCGCCGAACACGCGGATGCGCTCGTCCTTCGCCATCATCTCGTGCAGCGTGAGCTTGATCGCCTCGCCAAACGCGACGGGCGCGCCGGCTTCGGACGGGTCGTAGGCGCGCTCGGTCAACTGCGGAAGCGCTTTGACATGCGACTCGATGGTCGCCGGATCGGGGCGAGGCGCCGCCATCGCTTCCTTCGCGGCGTCGGCGACGGTTTGGAACGCTTCGTCACGCAACGCCTGCGCCTCGTCAGGGCTCAGCACGCCGCCGTCGACCAGCGCCGCTTCCAGGACTGTGATCGGGTCGTGTATTGCCTCGTCGGCCAACTCGTCAGACGAGCGGTACTTGCTCTGCGTGTCGGCCGCCGAGTGCGAGTACGGCCGCGTCACCGTGGCGTGAATCAGCGCGGGACCCTCCGACGCCCGCACGCGCGCGATCGCTTCGGCGCCCTTTCGGCGCGCTTCGAAGTAGTCGCGTCCGTCGAAGCGATGAATCGCCAAGCCGCGGAAGCCCTGCACGAGCTCGGCAACCGGCGCCGGCGACTGCTCACTGGCCGGCACGGAGATGGCGAAGCCGTTGTCGGCGACGACGTACAGCACCGGCAGGTGCTCGGTGCACGCCGTGTTGAGGCTCTCCCAAAACTCGCCTTCGGATGTCGCGCCTTCGCCCAGCGACACATACGTGAGCTCGTCGCCGTGGGCGACACAGCCGGGCAGGTCACGGCGGCCGATGTAGCGCGCCGCCTCGGCGCAGCCGACGGCGGGGATGCACTGCGTGCCCGTCGCGCTCGTCTGGCTGACGATGTTGAGCTCCTTATGACCCCAGTGGCACGGCATTTGGCGCCCGCCGGAGGCAGGGTCGAGCACCGAGCCGACCGCTTCGTAGAGGATTTCGGTCGGCGTGACGCCTAGCGCCAGCATCAGCGAGCGGTCGCGGTAGTAGGGGAAGAACCAGTCGTACGCAGGCCGAAGACTCCGCGCCAGGCCCAGGAGGAGCGCCTCGTGGCCCGCTCCCGAGATCTGGAAGAACACGCGGCTCTGCTTTTGCAGCGCGATCTCACGATCGTCGAGGCACCGGGAAATGTGGGCTCGACGGAGATCTTCGACCAATTCCTTCACCGGGAATCCCCGGAAGGTCCCCTCAGCGGTTCCCATCGCGCTCCATGGGTATCACACAATGCATGGCAGGCCTGGCCGTCATCACCGAGGCGTGCATCGACGTCAAAGACCGCGCCTGCGTGGACGTTTGCCCCGTGCAGTGCATCTACGAATTCGACGCCGCGAAGAACATCCTTTTTTCCGAGGACGAGCACGACAGCGGCGAGATCGAAAACACGCACACACCGAACGCCGACGAGGTGGCGGTGTTCGCCGACACGATCCTCTACGTCAATCTCGACGAGTGCACCAGCTGCACCGCGTGTTACCAGCCCGACGTTTGCCCCGTCGGTGCGATTTACCCCGACGAGGACGTGCCCGACGGCACCCCCCGAAAGAAGTACAACAGCGCGGACCCCAACAAGGGCCACGACCACACGTACTTCATCCAGCACAGCCGGGCCGTTTTCGCCGATTAATCAACGGCTTGCCCGATCGGACTAGTCCGGTCGGGGACCGCGTAATGGTCCTCTTGCGCTATCGACCGCAACTCGGTCATTCCGTACCGTCGGGCCCATCGTGAACGAACAAACGAAAGGCGACGCTGTGGCCCAGGTCTATGCACAGGAAAAGCTGCTCACTCCATCCGAAGTAGCAGCCATGTTCCGTGTGAACCCGAAGACAGTCACTCGTTGGGCCCGTGCCGGCAGGATCAACGCAATCCGTACCCTCGGCGGTCACCGCCGCTTCCGCGCCGCAGAGGTCATCGCTGCCCTCGCGGACATGGAAGAGCACATGGGCGACGAGGCGTAGCCCCGCCGCCAACAAAACCAGTTCGCGCCTCCTGATTCTTTTGGGTCGGCGCGGCTTAATTAGTTTCGTGTAGGTGGCGACTCCGAACGCTTCCTATTCCGTGCGCATTCGCGTCTCGCTGCGCAACGTCCCCGGTGTGCTCGGTCGCCTCGCGACCGCCATCGGTGACGCGGGCGGAAACATCTCCTCGCTCGAAATCGTCGAGTCCGCAGGCGCCGAGATCGTCGAAGACGTCGTCGTCTTCGCCGCGGACGAAGCGCATGTTCAGCGCATCCGCGCTGCGGTGGAATCGGTCGAGGGCGTCACCGTGCAGAAAGTGCGCGACCGCACCTTCGACATGCACGTCGGCGGCAAGATCGAAGTGCGCTCGAAGATGCCGCTGCACGATCGCGACGACTTGTCGATGGCGTACACGCCCGGCGTCGCGCGCGTCTGCACCGCGATCGAGGAGAACCCTTCGGAGGTCCACAAGTTCACGATCAAGCGCAACACGGTTGCGATCGTGACCGACGGCACCGCCGTGCTCGGCCTCGGCGACATCGGCCCGCACGCTGCGCTGCCGGTGATGGAAGGCAAGGCGATGCTCTTCAAGGAGTTCGCCGGCATCGACGCCTTCCCGATCTGCCTCAACGTCGACTCGGCTGACCAGCTCATCGAAACGGTCAAGCGGCTCGAGCCCGTGTTCGGAGGCGTCAACCTCGAAGACATCGCGGCACCGCGCTGCTTCGAGGTCGAGGAGAAGCTCAAGGCGGAACTCGACATCCCGGTCTTCCACGACGACCAGCACGGCACCGCTGTCGTCGTGCTTGCGGCGCTGCGCAACGCCCTCAAGGTCGTCGACAAGCGCATGGAGGACCTCAAGGTCGTCATCGCCGGCGCGGGCGCGGCCGGCGTCGCCATCACGAAGATTCTGCAGGCGGCCGGCGTCCCCAACGTCATCGGTGTCGATCGGCGCGGCGCTATCTACTCGGGGCGCGGGGAGACCGACTCGTCGAAGCAATGGTTCGCCGAGAACACCAACCCCGAATTGCGCCAAGGCTCGCTGCACGAAGTGATGCCAGGCGCCGACGTCTTCGTCGGTGTGTCGGGCCCCGGCATGCTCATCCGCGACGACCTGCGGGCGATGCACAACGACCCGATCGTGTTCGCGCTCGCCAACCCGATTCCCGAGATCCTTCCCGAAGAGGCGAGTGGGCTCGCAGCGGTCATCGCCACCGGTCGCTCCGACTACCCGAACCAGATCAACAACGTGTTGTGCTTCCCCGGCATCTTCCGCGGCGCGCTCGACGCCGGCGCCAAGACGATCACCGAGAACATGAAGCTCGCCGCCGCCGACGCCATCGCCCGCACCGTTTCCGACAGCGAACTGTCGCCGAGCTACATCGTGCCAAGCGTGTTCAACAAGAAGGTCGTCGAACTCGTGGCCGCTGACGTCGCGCAAGCCGCCCGCGCTGACGGCGTCGTGAGGTGAAGCAAGATGCGAGTGAGCGAACGCCAGTGAGCGAGCGGTTCACTTCGGCCTGCGTGGCCGGGGAACGCTGATATGACAGCGAGCGCGTCAGCGCTCGACGCCGTTACGTTCGATCACTGGAACACCCTCGTCTACGAAGCCGAAGGCTCGAATCTTTCGCACAAGCGCATCGACGCCTGGGTGGCGCGTCTGCACGACGAGGGCCATGCCGTCGAACGCGAACTCTTGCAGGGCACCTTCGCGACCGTGTGGGAGGCATTCACCGTCGATTGGCACGCCGGCGTGCAGCGCAGCGGTGAGGACGCGGCGCGCTACGCGCTGTCGATCCTCGATCTGCCGATCACCGACGAGTTGCACGGCGAGCTGGTCGAGCACTTCGTGTTGGCCGGCGCCAACACCGACTTCGAGCTCACGGTAGGAATCGAAGACACGCTGCGCACGCTGCAAGCGGCGGGACTCAAGCTCGGGATCGTGTGTGATGTCGGCTTCACGCCGTCGGCGCACCTGCGCGAACACCTCGAGCGTCGTGGGCTGCTCAAGTACTTCGATGGCTGGGCGTTCAGCGACGACGTCGGCCACTACAAGCCGGCGCGCGAGATCTTCGATCACGCGCTCGCGGCGCTCGGTAATCCGGCGCCCGCTCGCGTCGCGCACATCGGCGACCTGCGGCGCACCGACATCGCCGGGGCGCTCGCGATGGGCATGGTCGCGGTCCGTTACGCCGGGGTGTTCGACGACCCCGCCGAGAACGGACCCGAGGCGACCTTTACGATCACCGACTATGCGGAGTTGCCGGGGCTGCTCGGTCTTTGAATAACGCGGAGCGGAGCCGCTCTGTGATCGGGGGGTCGGGCGCACCACGCCAGCGCGTCCTGGTTGCGGCCATCACGTGCGTCGGGCTGTTGCGCGGCATGTGGTGGGTGGCGACCACGCCGGTGTGGAGCCCGATCGACGAGCAGGCGCACTACGACTTCGTCGAAGCCATCGGCAGCGGCGACGGCATTCCCATCGTCGGCAAGACCCACGTGCACGACGACGTGCTGCGGATCGAAAAATCATCGCCGACTTCGCCATGGCGATCGGTGCCCGTCCCCGCGGATGCCACCCGCGGCCAGTGGCACGCGGCGCGTCAGAGCTACGAAGCGGCGCAGCCGCCGCTGTATTACGCCGTGATGGCGCCGGTGTGGCGAGCCACCGACGGCGCCCGGACAATCGCGTCGATTTACGCGCTGCGCATCGCGTCGCTGTTGTTGTCGCTGCTGCTCGTCCCACTCGTATGGCTCATCGGGCGTGAACTGTTTCCCGACTCGCCCGAAGTCGGTCTTGTCGCGGCGGGTTTGGTCGTCGTGTTCTCGGGCGTGAACGGCAACTTCGCCATCGTCGCCAACGACGGGCTGATGACGGTGTTCGCCGCGGGCGTGTTGCTGGCGATGGCGCGCACGGTTCGCCGGGGGCTTTCGGACGGGCGCGCACTGGCGGTCGGCATGTTGGTCGGCGCCGCGTTGCTCACGAAGACGACCGGGCTTGCGCTCGTGGGTGTGGTTGCGGTCGGCGCGCTCATCGCCGCTCGCGGATGGCGCGACTACGTGCGGTTCGGCGCGATCGGCGGCGGGGTTGCGGCGGTGATGCTGGCGCCCTGGCTCTTGTTCAACCACGCGCACTACGGCGGGCTCACCGCGTCGAAGCAACTCGACGCCATCACGGGCTCGTTGCAGTCGGACCCGCCGCTCAACCTGCACGGCATGGCGACCCGGCTGCGCCAGGCGGGCCACGGGTTCTTCGACGCGCAGCTCTTGAACACAAACCTGTCGCGTTATTCGCTGTTGTGGTTCGGCGTCACGGCGGTGGTGAGCGCCGGGGCGCTCGTGGTGTTGTGGCGGCGCCGACAGCACCGCGACGTCGCCGTGCTCGCGTGGCTGCTCGCGGCGTGGCCGATCGCGTTCGCCACGATGGCGTTCGTCATCCTGCACCTGTCAGGTGGTCGCTCCGACATCGCCGGACGCCACCTGTACGTTGCGCTGCCGGCCGTTGCCGTCGCGCTGGCATTCGCTGCGCAGCGCGCCTTCCGACGCTGGTCGCTGGTCGCGCTTGGCGTGGTCGCCGCGATCGGTCTGACGTTCGAAGCCAGTGACGCGCCGGGGGTCATGCGCGCCGCGTACAGCGCGGGCGCGTTCGGCAACGTCGCTCCCGTCGTCGATCGTTCCTTCGCCGACCGCACGGTCGCCGGAGGAGGGTTTACGTTCACCGCCCCGTGCCCGATCGTCGCCACGCGTCTTTTCTTCGCCGACGGCACGAGTCAGTTGTTCGACAACGGAGAGCGGACGACCACGACGCAGATCGACGTTCCGGCGACGGCACGCGTCGCGGCGTCGGCGAGCGGTCCGGCGTACCAGCTCTATTGCGTGACGGTGCACAACAACGACGCCCGGTTCCGCCAGACGTTCCGCCGCGGCCATGTCCCGTTGACGCGCGCCGAAGTCGCGTTCTTCCCGCGCATGTGGGCCGTTCTTGCATGGGGGCTGGTCGCCGTCGCGGCGTTTAGCATCACCCGATGGGGCAGGCGCGAGAGTGGGCCGCACGCGTCGGCCTTCTCTTCGGAGGATGCGCGCTCAGCGCCGCCTGTTACGCGCTAACGGTAAAGGCCGACCTCGGGCTCGGCCCGCTGTACACGGTGCAGCAAGGCGTCTCCCGGCACCTCGACATCACGCTCGGCCACGCGGTCATGGTCGTCGGCGCGACCCTGTGCGTCATCGCCGCGCTGCTGCGCATGTGGCCGGGACCGGGCACCGTGGCGCTGCCCTTCATCATGGGCCTCTACCTCGACGCGTTCCTGCCGCACACGCCCGTGCCGCACGGCCTTGTCGTGCAACTCGTCGTGGTCGCGGTGGCGACGTGGTTCATGGCGCTCGGCGGGGCGCTGGTCATCCGCGCACGCGTCGGCGCCGCCGCGCCCGACTTGTGCATGCTGGCGCTCAGCAAGCGCACGGGTCGCAGCAACCGGACCGTGCGCCTCGCGATGGAAGCGTCGTGGATGGTCATGGGCTTCCTGCTCGGGGGCACGATCGGCATCGGGACGGTGATCACCGGCCTCCTGATCGGCCCCGCGCTCCACTTCTGGATCGCACGCGTTGACAAGCCGCACGACGAGGAAGTGCACGTCCTCGTCTGAGTCGACGCGCGCGCTACGACGCCTTCTTGCGTGTCCGCGACGCCGGCCGCTTCCGCGCCTTCGCGTTCTTGACGCTCTCCTCGAGCGCAGCCATCAAGTCGACGACGTCGGCGTCACCGCGATCGGGCTCCGGCGTTTCGTCCGCGGTGACCTTCTTGCCCTTGCGCTTTTTTTCGATGAGGTCGCGCAGCTCTTCGGTGTAGGTGTCGTGGTACCGCTCGGGCTTCCAGTCGTTCGCCAACGCGTCGATGATCTGTCGCGCCAGCTTCACCTGCTTGTCGGACGTCGTACCGGCGCGCTTCGGGATGCCGTCGATGTCGGCTGAGGGAACGACTTCGTCGGCGAAGCGCATCGTCGACATCGCCAGCGCGCCCTTCACCGGGCGGATGGCGGCGAGGTACTGCTTCTTGCGCATCACGACCGAACCGATGCCGACGCGCTGCTCGTCCTCCATGGCGTCGCGCAGCAGCGCGTAGGCCTTGGCGGCGGCGTCGCCGTCGGGGGCGAGCCAGTACGTGTGGTCGTAGAAGATCGGGTCGATCTCTGCGAGGTCGACGAAGTCGCCGATGTCGATGGTCTTGGTGGACGCCGGCTGGAGTTCTTCGACCTCGTCCTTGGTCAACTCCACGTACTTGCCCTTCGAGATCTCGAAGCCGAGCTTGATCTCCTCGGCGTCGACTTCCTTGCCGCTCTTCGAGGACACCTTCTCGTATTTGATCCGGCTTCCTTTGGGGTCGAGCTGGTGGAAGTGAACGCTGTGGTCGCGGACAGCTGTGTAGGCCTTCACGGGCACGTTGACCAAGCCGAAGCTGATCGAGCCCGACCAAATCGAGCGGGGCATGCAAAGTGGGTACCCGACCTCACGTGTCGGGAGTCGCGCACATTGGTTGTTCGGGCTGGGTGTACAAGGAATGGCGCGGCCTGTTCTATCCCCGCGAGCTGAAGACCTCGCAGTGGTTCGAGTACTACGCGCGCCATTTCGACACGGTCGAGATCAACAACAGCTTCTACCGGCTCCCGACGGAGCAGGCCGCCGAAGGGTGGGAGAAACAGGCGCCGCCCGGGTTCACGTACGCGTTGAAGCTCGGCCAGTTCGGCTCGCACCGCAAGAAGTTGAAAGACGCCGACAGCGGGTGGCTCGTCAACCACCTGGATCGCGTGTACCGCCTCGGCGCGCACCTCGGGCCGAACCTGGTGCAGCTGCCGCCGCGTTGGAAGCGCAACGCCGAACGCCTCGACGAGTTCCTGACTCTCGCGCCGCGCGACATTCGCTGGGCTGTCGAAGCGCGCGACGAGAGCTGGCTGCACGACGACGTGTACGACGTGCTGCGCAAGCACAACGCGGCGCTGTGTGTGCACGATCTGATCGACGACCACCCGTGGATCCGCACGACGGACTGGACCTACGTGCGCTTCCATGGCCCCGCGGCGACCAAGCGCGCCTACTTCGGCCGCTACGGACCGATCCGGCTCGGCAAGCACGCGCGTCGCATGCAGGAGTGGCTCGAGGAGGGAGCGGACGTGTACGCCTATTTCAACAACGACTGGCACGGCAACGCCGTGAAGGACGCGAAGTGGTTGCGCGAACGCCTCGCGGCGTTCGGGAGAAGCCATGCCGCGTAACCGCCTCGACCGCTACGTCGCCAAGCGCGACTTCGCCAAGACTCCTGAGCCCGAAGGCAGGGCACCCGGCAAGAAGCCGAGCAAGAAAGGTGGCCATCGCTTCGTCGTCCAGCGCCACCGAGCCAGCCACTTGCATTACGACCTGCGCCTCGAGATGGACGGCGTGCTTGCGAGTTGGGCCGTCCCGAAAGGTCCGACGCTCGACCCGAAGGCGAAGCGCCTCGCGATGCACGTCGAGGACCACCCGCTCGAGTACTTCGACTTCGAAGGCGTGATCCCGCGCGGCGGTTACGGCGCCGGCGATGTGATCGTGTGGGACTGGGGCACGTACGAACCGGTGCACACGGACGACCCGGCGAAGGCGGTCGCCGACGGCGAATTGCACTTCGACATGACCGGCGACAAGTTGCGCGGCCGGTTCATCCTCATCCGGCGCGGACCGCAAGGCGAGCGCGAACAGTGGATGCTGCTGCACAAGCGCGACGACGAAGCCGTCGACGGATGGGACGCCGAGGACCACCCGAAGTCGGTGAAGTCGGGCCGCACCAACGACGAAGTGCTGAAGAAGCCGAAAGCGCAGTGGACGAGCAAGATCCCGACCGTCGCCGCGTGGGCGCGCAAGCTCGGTCCCTTTCAAGCGGCGACGCCTGACGAACTCAAGGCGCTCGACGCACTGAAGAAAGAAGGCGAGTGGGAGGTCGGCGGCGAGGCCGTGCGCGTCACGAACCTCGACAAGGTGCTGTTCCCGGGGAAGGGCGCGCGCGGCAAACCCGTCACCAAGCGGGACTTGATCCGTTACAACGCGATGATCGCTCCGTGGATCCTGCCGTACCTCGCCGGCCGGCCCGTCAACGCCTACCGCTATCCCGACGGCATCGAGAAGCAGGGATTCTGGAACAAGGCGCGTCCCGACCATGCGCCCGACTTCGTGAAGCGCTGGCACTACGACGACTTCGGCAAGGGCGAGACGGAGTGGTACATCACCGTCGACTCGCTGCCAACGCTCGTGTGGATGGCGAACTTCGCGGCCATCGAACTGAACCCGTGGACGTCGCGTGGCGACAAACCACAAGAACCGTCGTGGGCGCTCATCGACATCGACCCGGGTCCCGACACGACCTTCGCCCAAGCGCGTGAACTGGCGCACCTCTACTGCGTCGCCCTTGACCACTTGCACGTGGTCGGGTGCCCGAAAGTGACGGGCAAGCGCGGCATCCAGATCTGGGTGCCGGTCAAGTCCGGCTACACGTTCGACGACACGCGCGACTGGGTCGAGAAGATCTCCCGCGCTATCGGTGGCACGCTGCCCGACCTCGTGAGTTGGAGTTGGCAGAAGGCCGACCGCGGCGGCAAGGCGCGGCTCGACTACACGCAGAACGCCATCAACAAGACGTTGATCGCGCCGTTCAGCACGCGGCCGATGCCCGGCGCGTCCGTGTCGGTGCCGATCGAGTGGGAGGAGATCGGCGACTCGCGCCTCAAGCCCGACAAGTGGAACGTCCGCAATGTGTTCGAGCGCCTCGAGGCGAAGGGCGACCCGCTACGCGAACTGATCGGGCTCCAGCAAACACTGCCCGACCTGTAGGGGGTAAGCCTTAGCTATGAGTGACCCCCAGGCCAACGCCGAAGCCCTTGACGAGGACGAACTCCCCGAAGACCTGATCCCCGAGAAGTTCATCGAACCCGAGGAGTGGGACGCCGGCGCGGGCGCCGACGAAGCCGACGAACACCAGGACAGCCTTTCCGACGAGGACGACATCGGCCAAGAGCGCGAGTCGTCGTTGCCCGCGGAAGAGGCGGCGATGCACGTCGAGCGCGGGATCAGCGAAGCCGAATAGGCGCTACCGGCTGACGACGATCTTGCCCAGCATCAGTGGGTGAATGAGGCAGGCGTAGGGATACGTACCGGGCTTCGTGAACGTCACGCTGTAGCGCATGCGCCCGTCGGGGAAGCCGCTCGACAGGAAGTGACTCCCGTCGTAGTCGCCCACGTCGACGGCGAACCCGTTGTCCGGCGCAGGCTCCTCGGTCTGCGGGTAGCCCGGCCCACCGACGGCGTTGATCGACTTGCTGTTGACCTCGACCGATCCGTCGGGCCGGAACAGCATCGCCGGCAGATACTTCGGCACCGCGAAGCTCACGGTGTGACCCGGGCCGTCGAGGAAACTCCACGTGACGGGCTGACCGACCTTCGTGTGGAACGCCGAGGGGAAGAACTGGTTCGTCGACACCGGGTGCGCCAAACCGTTGTTGACGGCGTCAGTGAAGACGCCGACCTGGATGTCGCTGCCGGGCAACCGGAACGTCGGTTTCGCGGCAACGCGCCGCGCTTTCTCGGCGAGCCTGCGCCCTGCCTCGAGGTCTCGGTCGTGGAGTCCTTTGGGTGACGCGAGGCTCTCGCCCGTCGGCTTCACGCGGACGAAGCCACCCATCCCGGGCCCGTGCAGGAGGCAGTAATAGAAGTAGTCGCCGGGCTTGACTGCCTTCGACAGCGGGAGCGCGAACTCGTTGCTCTTGCGGCCGCGGTAGGGGATGTAGCCGGAGTTGTAAAACGCCTGTGTCCCGTCGAAGGCCGGCTGCGTCTTCGGGCATTCGCCGCCGCTGGGCAATGGGCCGGCCTTGACGTAGCACGGCTGCGACGCCGTCTGGTTGAGCACGATGTTGTCGTTGCCTGTGCCGTTGGTATCGGGGAACACCGATGGGACGCCGTAGATCGACGTGTCGACGTCGTCGGTCAACGGCTTGCGGTGCAGCAGCAGCGGCCGCATCTTGTCGCCGATCGGCTGGAGCATCGTGCCGAGCGTGACGGTGTGCGGTTCGCCGGTCCACGTCTGGTGGAAGTCGACGGTGTCGCCGGGATGTGCTTCCACGACCCGCGGAAAGTATCCGAAGAACGACGCCGGAAAGTCGTCGGGGCTGTAATCGACGAGCACCTGGTGTGCGTGCGCGCCGCCCGACCCGTTCGTGGCACACCCCGTCAACACGAGCGCCATTACGATCGCGATCCGCCTCATACGTCGCACGCTACGGATCGGCCGGTGCCGGAAAAACCGTAGTCACCGGCGTATTGAGGGTGTTGCCACCACGAAGCTCGACGAAAGACGAGCGCTACGCGCCGGCGCGCTCCAAGTGGCGGACGACCGCGGGGAACGCGGCCTGCGAGGACTGCGCGCCCATCATGTTGTCCTGGTGGCCGTGGTTGTCGAACACGATGCGCTCGAAGGAGTCGGCGCCGAGTTCGGCGACGAGCCAGTCGTAGGTCTGCTTCGTCGACTCGGGAAGCCACACGAGATTGTGCGCGCCGTGGAACAGCGTGATCGGCAGCTGTGCGCGTTTCACGTTGGGCATGTACGCCTCTTTGCCGTCGGCGGCCACGAGATGGCCGACGCGCGCGCAGGTCGCGAGGTGCGACATCATCGTCAGGTCGGTCACGCCGAAAAGTTCGTGCAACGTCGCATGCGTCTGCTCGTCGACGGCGGGGTGGTGCACGGCGATGCCGTAGATGAACGACAGCCGCCGGCATACCGCGGATGCACAACGCTCCTCGCGCGGGATCGGATACAACCGCAACAGCGCGTCGAAGGCTTTGGCTCCGAACGACTCGTCGTCGTAGCTGTCGGTCGTCAGGACGCGCACGCCGAGCTTGCGCAACAGGCCGGGCGCGCGCAGGTCCGCCTTGAGGCGGGTCAGGCGGGGCGCGACCGGGTGCGCGCCCACCGACGAGAGCAGCAGCGACGCCGGGTTCGCGGTGCCGGCGAGTGTGGCCATCATCCACGTCATCGAGCCAACGCAGTGCGTGACCCAGTGCAGATCGCGGCGGCCCGTCAACGCCACGATCGCCTTCTCCGCTGCCGGGTGGTCGAAGTTGGCGACGTCGTCGCCTGTGAATTGCGCGGTGGACGCCGGGAGTTGCGTCGAGCCGCGCCACTCCTGCAGCCACACGTCGTAACCGTGGGCTACGAGGTACTCGGCGAGATTTGGCTTGACGGTGTCGAGCGTGTACGTGAGCGGGTTCGCGCCCATGCCGTGCACGAGCACGACGGGGCCCTTGTCGCCGCCGCGATAGCGCGTGAGGCGCAGGTCGACCCCGTCTTCGGTGCGGTAGGCGTGCACCTCGGCCGGCGGCAGGTCGAGCGGTCGGTGGACGCGTGGTGCCGCGTGGCGCGCGATGGATGTCGAGCGGTGCACGACGGTGCCGTAGTCCTGCCACAGCGCGCCGAAAAAGGCCGCGCCGAACTGCGCCAGCAATTCGAGGCGTCGTAGCTCACCGTTTTCGCCCGTTACCCGCATCGTCGACACTTGGTGTGCGAACGCGCTGGGCGCGATATGCACGACACCGCGCCCGACCACCGCGCCGTTCGCGCTGTCGCGGGTCAACGTGCAGTACAGCGTCGTCGACGCGCCCCACAGCTGGGTGAGGTCGCCTTCTTGCAGCACTTTGAACCCTTCGAGGTGCAAGCCGGCGCTCGGCAGCGGCAGGTGGTAACGCATGTGCCGCGTGGTCGGCGTGACCGCGTCATCGGCCTTCACGAGTTCCACGGTGCCGCCGGCGATCGCGACGTCGCCAATGTCGCCGCCGATGGCGACGACGCCCGCGGCTTGCATCGCGCGGTCAAGGTCGTGGTCGAGCGCGCGCACGTCGTCGGTCGACAGCGTGAGGCGTAACACGAGTCGTCGCTCGGCGCGCTTGCCCGCGGCCGCGGCGTCGAGGTACTGCTGCGTGTCGCCGGCGTCGGGCGCGCCGTCGGGTGCCCAGAAGCCGCGCATCTCCTCGTCGAAGCGCAGCCCGGCGGTCACGGCGTCGCCTGCGGCGTCGCGGGATGCAGGTGCTTCCACCCGACCGGCCCCGCGTAGTACTCGAACAGGTGCCCCGCGAACATCTTGCCGTAGCTGGCGAGCGCGGCGAGGCGGTGCTCCAGGGGCGCGGCGCCCGATACCCGCATCGTCGTGAGTTGCTTGGCGAAGTCAGGTGCCGAGATGCGCAGCACGCCCGCACCCCAGATCGCGCCATTGATGTCGTCGTGGTGGATCGTCACGAACAGCGTCGTCGTGTCGTGCCACAACTGCCACGGTTCGCCCTCGCGCACTTGCTTGTAGCCGTCGAGGAACCAGCGCGAACCGTCGGTGGCGCGCAGCGGGAGGCGGTACAGCATCTTCGTATCCGCGGGGTCGCCGTCGCGCGGGACGAAGAGTTGGAACTCGCCGCCTTCGATCGTGAGGGCGTCGGACGACAGTGCCGGGCACCCCACGAGTCCGGTGATCGCCGCGACCGTCGACGGGTCGCGCGCAATGGCGCGTGCGTCGCCGGCCATCGAGATCTCGTACCAGCACTCCGTGGCGTCGACCATCCCCTTGGTGAACCCCGCCGCAGGGTCGGTCTCGCCCACGCCGACGAAGCCCTTGATCTTCTCGGTGAACTCGAGCAGCAACGCGTCCGCCGGATGCGCGGCGTCGTGCGCCGGAGCGCTGTCGTACGAGATCGCCCAGCCACGCGACGCTGCCAACTCGGCAGCGTTGCGTTCCGCGAGCGCGGAGATCGTGAGCAGCGGGTTGACACCGAGTGGCCGCGGGATGATCGCGGCGTCGCACACAACGAGCCCGTCGTGCACCGCGTCACCGGTGTCGCCCGTGAACACGCGTCCCATGTGGTCGACGGCGCCCGTCGCCGCGGTGTCTCCCATGGGGCAGCCGCCGAGCGGGTGCACGGTGATGAGCGGATGGCGCAGCATCTCGTGCCAGATCGGGTTCGGGATGAACGTCGCGCCGACGGCCTCCGACGCCTTGCGCAGTTCCGTGTCGACGCGCTTGAACAGCGGCTGCCCACCGACGGAGGGCCAGTTGATGCGCAGCTGGTCGTGCTCGAGCGACATCGTCCCGGCGCCGTCGTCGTGTCCCATGACGAGGAACGTCTGAGTGCGATTGATCGGTCCGCGGTACGAGCCCTCCAGGATGGCTTCGGCGGCCAACTTGATACGGCGCAGTCGATGGTGTTCCTCGAGCGGTTCCTCCGGCGCGAACGCGAACGCCGGTGCGATGACGTGTGCGAGTGCGCCGGGGATCGAGCCCTCTTCTATGATGATCCCGTCTTCGAGCGGGCGGTCGGCGCGCTCGTCGATCACACCGGTGATGCACGGCCCGACGAGCGGGCGGTGCGGGTGCGCTTCGTGGCCCCACCCGATGCCGTGGGCGGGTTCGTCGCAGTCGAACGCGAAGCCGAGCACGTCGCCGTTGCCGCTGAACGACTGCCCGAGGCGCGCGGAGGTCTGCAGACCGTGCTCGCGAGAACGCAACAACAGTTCGGTACTTCCGAGCGCGCCCGCCGCCAGGATCACGATGCCGGCTTCGAGGGTCAGCGGCTCCTCCCCAAAGCGACCGCGCCCGGCGCCCAGCACTTCGTAGTGCACGTTCCACTTGCCGTTCGCGCAGCGCTCGACAAAGCGAGCGTCGACGCCGGTGAAGATCTTGGCGCCCCAGCGCTGCGCGTCCGGCAGGTAGTTCATGATCAGCGTGTTCTTGGCGCCCGTGTTGCACCCGCTGACGCAGTCGCCGCAGCCGATGCACGCGGGTTGGTGAACGCCTGCCGCGTTCGTCGAGTCTTCGAACGTCACGTTGATCGTCGGCAGCAGGAACGGCTCGTCGAGCGCCTCAGCGCTGCGCTGGAGCAGCGTCGTCTTCGCCAGCGGGCTGCGCTCCTGGGGATACGCCGTCGACCCGAGCATGTGCCGGGCCCGGTCGAAACCGGCGCGAAGTCCCGCGATATCGGCGCGCAACGGTGCCGGCCACCGTTCGTCTTCGAACACGCGCGGGTCAGGCTCGATGGCGACGCCGGCGTTGACCTGCGACGTGCCGCCGAGCCCGCAGCCCTTGAACACGTTGATGTCGTCGCCGATGTTGAACTGGTAGAGCGCCTGGCGGTTGCCGTAGTGGTGGCCGCCACCTGTCGTCATCTGCCACTCGTCGGCCGCTTCCATGATGTTGTCGGGGTACTCGCCCGGCAGGCGCTCGGCGCCGCGTTCGAGCAGGCACACGTTGCGCCCGGCGCGGGCGAGACGCGACGCCATGATCGACCCGCCGTAGCCGGACCCGACGATGACGATTTCGTAGGACGCCTCGAGCTCTTCGGGTCGGGACGAGATCCGTTGCATGTCAGCCTCCGGTGAGGGATGCGGTGAGCGCGCGGGTGCGCTCACCGATGAGTGCGCATCCGTGGCGCTTCGCCAGCACGCCGGCGCGTGCCAGCTCCTGTTCGGCGCGCGCCACGTCGTCGTCGTGGGCGCGTGCGACCAGGGCGTGTGCGAGCTGCAGCCTGCTGCGCGCTTCGAAGAACGGTGCGCCGATGTCCTCGTGTATCGCCGCGCTGCGCTCGAGACGGGCGACGGCTTCGTCGTGCCGACCGAGCAACCCCGCGAGAGCGCCGACGTAGTGCTCGAGGCTGCCGACGGTGGTGACGCCGTCGAAGCCGATCTGATCGGCAAAGGGAGCCAGGAGTTGGTACACCAGGTCGCCGGCCTCGCGGTGCTCGGTGGCGACGGCGCCCTCGGCGAACAGCGCCATGCTCGTGACGTACGCCGGGTCGCGGGCGAGGTTCGTGAACCCGTTGGCGGCTTCGCGGTCGAGCAGCCCGCGCACGTCGTCAAGGCGACCCGATTCCGCAAAGATGAGCGCGAGCGACGCCACGGCGGTGGACGGTCGCGGCGCGTCGCCCTTGATGCGGGCGCCGAGCTCTTCGAGCGTGCCGCGAATCCAGTGCACGCACATGGTCTGTGACTTGAAGTACACGACCGCGGCGGCGTCGCCGGCTTGTTCGCCGTAGTCGAGCGCGCGGCGCGCGAACTCTTCAGCGGCGTCGGCGTTGCCTCCGAGGAGGTGCCGGCACGCGATGCGGTGCGCCGAACGCCATTGCAACGCGGGCTGCGCGAGACGGTCCGCCAGCGGCTGAGTTTCGTGGAGGATCTCGTCGGCCTCGACGACGCGACCGGCTTGCACGAGGTTCAGGTAGTTGGAGATCCCGGACCAGAACAGCACGAGCGGATCGTCGATCGTGGCGACGATGGCGCGGCTTTCTTCGGTGAGCGCGACGCGCTCCGTGAGCGTCTCGGGCACCCAGAGCGGATAGAAGATCATGTTCATGACCCGCACGACGAGCACGCCGTCGCCCGTCGCGCGCGCCGCCGCCAGCGCTGCGTCGGCGATCTGGCGCCGCCGCGGGTAGTTCCCCGAGTACGTCAACTCGTTGGCCAGGGTGGCGAGCAACAGCGCGCGCGGGTGTGGGTCGCTCGTCACGTCGACGGCGGCTTCGAGCATCTCGACGCGCTCGCTGTCGACGCCGCCGTACGTGCTGAACGTTCCGACGTTGTTGGCGAGCGCGGCTGCCGCGAGGCGCGCGCCGTCGCCCTCGCGCCGTGCGAGACGACACGCACGCAGCAGCGTCTCGCGGTGCTCTGGATCGCCCGACAGCCGCTCGGCCGTGCCGAGTTCGGTGAGCAGGTCGATCCGCGTGGCGACGTCGGATTGCGGGGCCTGCTCGTGCAACAACAGCGCCTGGCGGAAGAATGCCACCGCGTCGCCGGGCGCCAACGCGTCGAGCGCCGCCTGGCCCGCCGATCGCGCCGAGTCGCGTGCGCGTGCGGTGTCGGACACGCGCGTCGCGTGCAGCCAGTGGCGCGCCAGCTTCGAGACGGTCGCGGCGCGATCGCCGCCCGCCTGCTCGAGGAACTCGGCGACGCGGCGGTGCAGGCCGACCTCGCGCGTCGGACCGAGGTTGGCGAGGATCGCGTGCTGGACGAGGGCGTGCGTGAACTGAAACCGGCCGGGCGCGTCGCGCACTTCGAGTACCAGCGCCGCGCTCGTGGCGTCGTGCAACACCGACAGGACCTTCTCGTCGCTCGTGCCCGTGACGCCGCTGACCACCGCGAGGTCGAACTCGAGCCCGACCACCGCGGCCGCCCCGAGGATCTCGCCGGCCGACGTCCCGAGACGCCCGACGCGCTCGGCGAGCACCTCGAGCACACTTTCGGGTAGCGCCAACGGCCCGGTGAGGCCGCCGCGCGCGCTGAGGTCCTCGAGTTGCCCGGTGGCGTCGAGATGGCGGATGACTTCGGTGACGAAGAAGGCGTTGCCGTCGGTCTCGGCGACGAGCCCCTCCGCAAGTTCGGTCGTCCCGGCGTCGGGAGTCGCGCCGGTCCAGTGCGTCAGCAGTTCTGCGACCTCGGTGGCGTCGAGCCCATCGAGATGTACGCGCTCGACGCACGGCACGCGGCGGAACGCCGCGAGAGCGTGGGCCATGGGGTGGTCGGGCGCGAGTTCGGCGTCGCGGAACGTGCCGACGATGAGCAGGCGCGCCGGCTCAGGCGACGTGGCAAGGCTGCGCAGCAGCGACGCCGTTGCGGCGTCGGCCCAATGCAGGTCGTCGAGGAACACGACGACGGGGTCTTCGGCGCCGATCGTGCGCAGCAGGTCACCGACCGCAGAGAAAAGTAGGAACCGCTCGCTTTCGGGGTCCGTCGACATCGGATCCGCGAGCTTGGGCAGCCGCCGCGCCAGCGACGGGGCGAGCGGCAGCACACCCACGCCGTGGCGTTCGGCGTGCGCTTCGAGCAGCTCGGCGCGCGCATTGCCGACGATGTGGTCGAGGGCTTCGATCATCGGCCGGTATGGGGCGCGCACGTCTTCTTCGCACCGTCCCATGGCGACCGTCGCGCCACCGTCGTGCCAGGCGCGCACGGCGCGGCTGACGACCGTCGTCTTGCCGCCGCCGGGTTCGCCGCCGATCAAGAGCACGGCGCGCTGACCGGTGCGCCGCACTCGCTCGTAGGTGGTGTCGAGTTTCTCGAGGATGTCGTCACGACCGACGAAGGTCGCGCCGTCGGCGGTGAGGCGCGGCGGCAGCGGCGCGTCGGAGGTCTGGACGCGGTCCCAGTCGATCTCGACGGTGTCGACGGGATCGGGCAGGCCCTTCAGCTCGAGCGCGCCGACGGATCGGTACGCGGTGTCGCGTGCCATGGCGCGCAACACGTCCGTCGCGAAGATCTGGTCGCCGTCCGCGAGCGCGCACAGTCGCGCCGCCTCGATGACGGGTGCGCCGAAGCAGTCGAGGCCGTCGAAGGTGACGTCGCCGACGGAGATGCCGACGCGCAACGACAGCTCGGGACCGCGGCCGCGTCGGTTGTGGCGGTACACGGCCTGCTGGATCGCGCGCGCCGCAGCCACGCCCGATTTCGCGGACGTGAACGTGGCCATGACGCCGTCGCCGAGCCCTTTGACGACGGTTCCGCCGTTCGACTCGATCGCGGCGTGCAGGAGGTCGTCGTGCGTGCGCCGGACCTCGTCGAAGTCGGCGCGCCCGACGAGGAGACCGGTGGAACCCACGAGGTCCGTGAACAGGACCGTGACCGTGCTCATCGTCATGTCCCCGTCGCCACCCCCTCGGACATCTCGGGCAAAGGGTACCTAGGTAACGACGTCTTCGGGAACGACATGCGCGATCGGCGCCGGCCGCCCGCGGCCGGCCGGGGTCGCGAACAGAACCAAAGCCGTGGCCGCAGTGGCGAACCCGGCGAGGGCGATGGCGACTCGCGGGCTCCACGCCTGCGATACGAAGCCGACGAACGGTCCGCCGACGACGGTCGTACCGAGTCCGAGGATGCTGTAAATCGACATGACGCGGCCGCGGAATTCGCGTGACGACAGCGACTGCATGTGCGAGTTCGCCACCGCTCCGAACATGACGGCGAGCGCGCCCGTCGGCACCAGCGTCAGCATCACCAGCGGCTTATTCGGGGCGAAGGCCGTCGCCAGCATCGACGCGCCGAGCGCCAGCGCGACGCCGCGCACGAGACGCGCCGAAGTCGTGGCGCGATGGGCGGCTGCGAGCGCACCGATGACGGTCCCAACGCCGAGGATCGCCATGAGCGTGCCGGCCAGGCTCGCGCTGCCGTGCAGCGTGCGCTGCGCGAGCAGCGTCGTGAACGTCGGGAAGTTCCACACGAGTGTGCCGACGACGCCGAGCACGATGATCGTGCCGCGCATGTCCTGTACCGACCACGCGTACCGCAGACCGTCTTTCACGCGCGGCTTTTCCGCGTGGCGGTGGATCGGGAGTAGCTCGCGCCGGCGCATCAGCAGGAGCGCGGCGACGACGAACAGGAAGCTGACGCCGTTGACGAAGAACACCCATGACACGCCGTAGCGGCCGATGAGGATCGCCGCGATCGCCGGACCCGTGATGCGCGCCGAGTTGGAAACGGCACTGTTGAGTGCGACGGCGTTCGGCACCTGGTCGCGCCCGACCATCTCCTCGACGAAGGCGTTGTGCGCGGGGTGGTCGAACACGACCACCAAGCCGAGCGCGGCGGCCAGGGCGTAGATCATCCACACGTGCGCGACGTCCGCCTCAACGATCGCCCACAGCGCGAACGCCAGCACACCAGCCAGCGACTGCGTGACGAGCATGAGCTTGCGCCGGTCGAGCCGGTCGACGATCGCGCCGCCCCACAGTCCGAAGAGCAGGACCGGCAGGAACCGGAACGCGAACGTCGCGCCGACGGCCGTGCCGTTGTGGGTCAGCTGCAGGACGAGCCACGCCTCGGCCATGTTCTGCATCCACTCGCCGGTGTACGACACGAGCGAAGCGGCGAAGAACAACCGGTAGTTGCGATTGCGCAGCGAGCCGAACGTCCGCTGCATCGCTGTGCCCACCGGTCGATCCTAAAGCCGCCACTTACATTGGACGACATGGTTATCCGTCCGCGGTCCGACGCGGATAGCGACGCGCTCGTCGCGCTGCTCACCGACGTCAACGCCAGCGACGGGTACCCGCCGCTGGTCGCCCGCGACGACCTCGGTGCGTTCCTGCTCGGTCATCCGGCACGCGCCGCGTGGGTGGCCGAGGTCGACGGGGCGATCGTCGGCCACGTCGCCCTGCACGACCGCTCGCTCGACGAAACGATGATCGCAGCGTCGGCCGCCCTCGGCGTGCCGGAGGACGCGCTCGGCGTCGTGGCGCGCCTGTTCGTCGGCGCGGCCGGACGCGGCCGCGGGATCGGCGAAGCGTTGCTCGCCATCGCGACCGCGGAGGCGCGGGCGCAAGGTCGCGAACCCATCCTCGACACCTGGGAAGAGTTGTCGAACGCGATTGCGCTCTACGACCGCTGCGGGTGGCGCCGCGTCGCCGAAGTGTCCGCGGCCATCCGCGACACGACTATCGGCGTCTACGTCTACGCCGCGCCCGCCTGAACGACCGAACTGGACCAGTTCGGAAAACTCGCCGGCGATCACTCTCCTACGAGTCTCGACGACGGACGACGGTTCCGCGTCTGGTCAGTTAGCCGGAGGAAGGCGGGGCGTGCGGCACGGCGCCGTAGTCGAGTAACGCACGACTGCCGAGCGGCGCTTTGAGCTCGACCCTCGTGTGGCGCTCAACCGGGTTCGTCTCGAGACCACTGCAACCGGCTCCCGTGTAGCCGGCCGGAGGGTCGTCGGGTTTGAGGAACAGCGTGAGCCCGACCTCGGTGGGCGACTCGTCGACGTCGACTCGGTCGAGCGGAACCGGGTCGCCTGGGGGATAGCACGACGCCTGCGTGAAGTACCGAACCAAGACGTGCGACGCGCTGGGATCGGGCTCGCCGTCGCGTTCCCACCCCGACGAGCCCACCACCCGCGGGTGGCACGTGCCGTACCGGCTGACGTTCCACCGGCCGTCCTTGAGATCGGCATCCGCGTACGCGAAGCCGCGGTCGGCGCGATAGCCGTAGACCACGACGTTGTCGCCACGGTGCAGGACCAGCCACTCGCCGCCCGTCCACACGAAACCGCCGCCGCCGGGATCACCGCCGGCGTCGAGGAATGCCCGCAGTGCCGCACCGGGCGGGTCCGCGAACACGGCGGACTGATCGGGCGCGGGGCCGGTTGCGGTGTCGACCGGAAACGCCTCGTCGGGCCCGCCGCAACTCGCCGACCGTGGTGCCGTGGTCGACGTCGTGTTGGCGTTGAGCTTCGTTCCTGACGATCCGCACCCGGTCAAGATCGAGAGTGCGACCGCGGCGCCGACTCGGGCGACGCGCTGCGTTCGAGCCCGCAAGATGGCGCTCACATGAACAGGGACACCACACGCGCACGATTCGTGACGCGTCATTTCGGCTTGGTGGTCGGGACCGGCGTCGATCCGGTGACCTCACGCTTTTCAGGCGGTGGGTGCAGTTATCCGCAACGTGCCCCATGACCTGGGGAAATCAATGTTTCCGCTGGTAGTTGGCGAGAAATCGATGTGACTGGGAGTGACCGGCAGGACTCGTCGGGATCCAGAAAAGACCGCTGCATCGGGCACGTTTGGGGCACGCGCGTGTGGGGCTCTGTCGGTCGCGACTAGATCGTGCCCGATGGCGTTGCAGCAGGCCGCATCGGGGAGCAAGCGGGAACCGGGTTCGATGACGCGGGTGAGCTGCTTAGCCAACGGCTGGGGGCGTTGACGGCACCACGACGAGAGGAGACGGCGAATCGCTGAGCAGAACGGGTAGCCGGTTCGGGTGTTGACGGCGGAGCTCGTCGCTTCCGACAGAGAACGCCGACTGAATACTGCGTGTTGAGAAGTTGTTGCTGAGTCCGTCGTGGATGAGGGCGTCTACGAGATACGAGTGGTGCAGTTTGTCGCTCTCGTATGCCTCTGAGTTGGCGTCCGCTGCGGCGGTGAGAACGCGGCCTGGGGCGAGGAGTTCGTCGAAGCCGCCGCCGTAACACGTTGCCATGCCGATCCACATGGGCCGGCTCGCGGGTGCGAGCAGGGCCGCGAGTTCAGTGTCTTGGATCTGTTCTCCGTCCGCGGCGAGGATCGCTTCGCGTCCGATGGCGAGCTTGCGGGCGTGACCGGCGAAGAAGAAGACGGCGGTTTTAGCGTGTGTGGCTCGAGCGACGAATTCGCGGATCGCGTTTCGAATGTTCGTCGCGGTTGCCGCCTTGTCGGTAAGAACCGTCCGGTCTGCGTCGGGTACGCCGGAGGCGGCGAGCGCGTCGTCGACCGCGTGAGCATCGTTGACGGAAGAGACGAGGTTGATCTCGGGGTCGCCGTAGTCGTTGACGCCGATTACAAGCGATACGACCTGTCCCTGGCCGATCGGTGTCTCGGCTCGAGCCGGCGATCGAAGCGCTGAAGAAGCGAGGGCACCCGCTGAGACGAGTAGGACAGCCGCGACGAGCAGCGACCGCTCAACCCTTTGCGCCGGAACGCCCAACGATCTCCCTCCCACGGATCAATCTTTCGGCGCCGACCCCACGATCTGAAGCCTTGTTGACAATGTTGCGCCAATTCCGATGCTGCGGCCTAGTAACGGCGCGCTGTGAGTCGCACCCTCCGTTGTCGAGATCACAAGCCGTTGAGCATGGAGGCCCGGGCGATGAACGTGGCTATCAATTGGTTGGGTTCACGCAAGGCGCTGGCGTCAGCGGTGGCGTTGCTGCTGGTCTTTGGGGTCGCGGTTGTTTGGATCGACCATGTCGCGAGTGGTGGGCCGGGTCACGAGCGCGCACGGTCGGCCGCGCCGACATACCGCAGCGTCGTCATGACGGACACGCCGATTTCATATTGGCGTTTCGGCGAGTCCAGCGGCACGACCGCGGCCGACGAGCAAGGCATCAACGCAGGCGTTGTTGGCGGCGGCACGGTCACCGAGGGCGTGCCCGGCGCCGTGCCCGGAAGCGACAAGGCGATGCGGTTCGATGGCGGCCGCGTGTACACAGGCACTGCCTCGAGCTTGAATCCGAACAACTTCACGATCGAGGCGTGGTTCAAGATCAAGGACGGATGGACCGGCTACGGGCTCATCTACCGCTGGCGGACCTTCGGGCAAATCGTGGGCGTCAGCAACGGAGTCGTGAGCGCAAGCGTGTACGGCGCGTCCGGTGCCGGCTACGGCATCACCGCGCCCAGTTCATCGCGCGACGGCAAGTGGCACCACCTGGCCTTCACAAAGGACAGCTCGCAGATCAAGCTGTACATCGACGGAGCGCTCATCGGAACTCAAGCGATGACCGAACCGCCGCGGTACGGGTTTGACGATGTCTACCCGGACACGACGGGCGCGGCGTGGGGATGGGACGGTAACTACTACGCAAACCCGAATCCGTACTACGGCGATCTCGACGAAGTCGCCATCTACAACCACGCGCTCAGCGCATCGCGTGTCCTCGCGCACGTCGCCGCTGGCGGGCTGTCCGTGCCGCGCGGGCAGACGTTCGGTCCGTGCACCCGCAAGAACCGCAACTGCACAACGGTTCGCCGTGCGGACCCTGTCGACACCGCGACGGGCGCGTTCGTGCACGAAGCAACTGACACCGCGGTGCCGGCGCCAGGCGTGCCGTTCACGTTCACGCGTTCCTACACGTCCGGCGACACGACCAGTGGCCCTCTCGGCGCCGGATGGACGCATTCGTACAACGCATCTCTTGCTACGACAGCCACGAACGCAACGTTCCGCGCCGAAGACGGGGCGCAACTCGGCTTCACGCTGCAACCCGACGGCTCCTACGTCTCTGACCCTGGCGTCCTATCGACCCTGAAATCGGTTGCGGGGGGATACACCGTTACACGTCTCGACGGCGTTGTCTACGCGTTCGACACCAACGGCATACTCACCAACATCAGAGACCTCACCGGCAAAGGCGTCACCCTCGCACACGCGAGCGGTCTCCTCTCATCCGCCACGGATGCCGCGGGCAGAACCGCGACGTTCACGTACAGCTCGGGTCTGCTGACACGTCTCGCGCTCAGCGACGGCAGGCACATCGACTACACCTACACTGCCGGACAACTCACGGGTGTCACCGACGTGCGAGGCAAGACAACGACCTACCGTTACGACACCGCCGGGCGACTCGACAAGGAAACCGATCCGAACGGCCACACCGTCGTCGAAAACGTCTACGACGCCAACGGCCGCGTCACCGACCAATACGACCCGCTCGGCAAACACACAACCTTCGCCTGGGACCCAGCAACACAAACCTCAACCATGACCGACGCCGTCGGTGCAACGTGGATCGACCACTACGACGACAACGTCATCATCGACAGCGTCGAACCATCCGGCACGACCACCGTCACGCACGACGCCAACGTCAACCCGTCGATTCTCACCGACAAGCGCGGGTTCGTGTGCGCCGCGACCTACGACGACGCCGGCAACCTCCTGGCACTTACCGCACCCGCGTCCGTCGGAGGATTCACGCAGACCTGGGTATATGACAGCAAGAACAATCCAACCAGTTACACCGACGGTCGAGGCAACACGACGACCTACGCGTACGACTCCGCGGGACGTTTGATCACGACGACGCTTCCGGGGTCAGTCACTCAAACGATCACGTACGACTCGGCCGGAAACGTCGCCACCGCTACCGATGCGGACGGTCACACAACCACATACACCTACGACGCCGCGGGCGACCGGACCAGCGCGACCACAGCCGGCGGAAACAAGACCACTTATGCCTACGACACCGCTGGCCGAGTGCTCACGACTGTTGATCCACGCGGCAACGCAACCGGAGCGAGCCCAGCCAACTTCACCACGACGTACACCTACGACGCCGGCGGACACGGACTCACCGCGACTGACCCACTCGGCGAGACGACCACCCACACCTACGACGCCGCTGGCAACCTCGCGTCCACGACTGACCCATTGGGCAAGACGACGACCTACGCCTACGACGCCGCGAACGAACTGATCGTCACTCGTGCGCCCGACGGCAGTACGACGCAGACGTCTTACGACGACCGCGGTCTCGTCGCCTCCTCGACCACAGGTGAAGGTACCGTCACCTCGTACACCTATGACGGCGAAGGCCACGCCCTCGCGATGACGGACCCCCGCGGCAAGACCTGGACCTACGGCTACGACGCCAACGGCAACCAGACGGCCAGTACGGACCCGCTTAACCACACAACGACAACCACTTACGACGCGCTCAACCGACCCGTCACCCTGACCGACGCCAACGGTCACGCCACCACCTACGCGTACGACCCCAACTCCAACCGCACCGCCGTCACCGACGCCCGCGGCCAAACCACCACCTACGCCTACAACGCGCTCAACCGACTCACGTCGGTCACCAACCCACTCGGCAAGACCACGACCTACGCCTACGACAACGCAGGAAACCAACTCTCGATCACAAGCCCGCTCGGCAACAAGACCACCTCGGCCTACGACGCCGACAACCGCCTCGTCAACCAAGACGACCCACTTGGCAACGCCAGCGGCGGCAACCCCGCCGCCCACCGCACTACCTACGGCTACGACGCCGCCGGCAACCAAACCGCGGTCACCGACCCGCTCCACATTCTGACAAATAGCACGTTCGATGCAGCTGGGAGACTCACCTCGAGAACCACCGACGCGAACCTCTTGAAGCACACAACCTCGTACACGTACGACAACCTCGGCCGCCTCGCAACCGTCACCAGCCCAGACGGTGCCGTCACGGCGTACGGCTACGACGTCGTCGGCAACCTCACAAGCCGCACCGACGCCAACCACCACATAACCACCTACACGTACGACAAGGACCAACACCTCACCGGACTTACCAACGCCCTCGGCAACCACTGGACCTATACGTACGACGCCGCCGGCAACCGCGTGACGACCGCCGACGCAATCGCAAACGCCGCCGCGAACCCCGCCCTCGGCACCACGACGGCCACGTACGACAACGCCGGAAGACTCACGGGAATCGACTACTCCGACACCACCCCAGACGTCTCGTACACCTACGACAACGTTGGCAACCGCATCGGGATGAGCGACGGAGCAGGAACCGAGAGCCGCACCTACGACAACGCAAACCACCTCAAGAGCGTCACGCGCGGCGCGAACACCATCTCGTATGCGTACGACGCCGCCGGCCAGCTCATCGGCCGCAACTATTTCGGCCTGCGTGCGACCAGTCTTGACTACGACGCCGACGGCCGACTCGTCGCCGCCACGGCCGCCGGAGAACCCACGACCTACACCTACGATCCCGCAGGACAGCTCCTCACCACATCACTGCCGAACGGCTACATCGCCACCAACACCTGGGACGCAGCCGGCCATCAAACGTCTGTCACCAACGCCAAAGACGGTGCCATCTTGTCCAGCTTCCAGTATCGGGTCGGCAACGAAGGCGACCCGCTCGACATCACGACTCCAAACGGAATCGATACTTTCAACCGGGACGCCGCCGGCCGACTCACCGAGGACTGCCACGCGGCTAGTTGTGCTGTGTACTCGCCCGACCTCACCAAGTGGACGTACGACGGCGTCGGTAACCGGCTGACCGAAAGTGTCGGCGCCGCCACCACCACCTACACGTACAACGCGGCAGACGAGATGACGGGATGGGGAGTGGCTGGCCAATCCCTCACGACAGCGACCTACGATGCCGACGGCCGCCAAACGACCGCCGGCCCAGTCACCAGCTATAGGTACGACATGGCCGGTCACCTCCACTCCGCCACGCTCGCCGGAGGCGTCACGACTGCCTACGGCTACGACGGCGATGGCAACCGCGTCACCACCGAAACCGGGACAGTGCCGACCAGTCAACTGTGGGACACCAACCTCCCCGTTCCTCAGCTCGCCGCCGAAGAGACGCCACTTGGCGTAACCCTCCGCGACTACACGTATGGCCTCCGCCGCATCTCGGTGCGCGACACCACTACGCGTGCGGAGTCGTACTACCTCACCGACCGGCTTGGATCAGTCGCGAACATCACCGACGCCAACGCCAACACCCAATGGACCTACAGCTACAGCCCATTTGGCAAGACCACGAGCGCCACGCAGGGGACCACAATCGCCCCGCAGCTCAACACAACCGCCTTGCCCAACCAGATGCGCTTCAACGGCGAACAACTCGACCTCACAACACACCTCTACGACCTCCGCGCCCGCGACTACAACCCCGCGACCGGCCGCCTCACCACCACCGATCCCTTGTCGCCTCCGCTCGACGATCCATACGTCGCAGCGTACGTGTATGCAAGCGATCGGCCGACCGTCGAAACGGATCCATCCGGCGAGCGTCCGACAGGTCCGCACAAGTCGGCGGTGGCGATTCCATCCGGGCTGCCTGTGGATGGATGGCAGTCGCTGCGAGGTGCTCCCTTGGCACTCAGGGAGGGTGGTTCACTCGTTGGGGACATCGCCGGAGGCGCGCTCGCCGGCATAGCGCTCGACGTGATCCTGGCCGAACCCGCCGGCGGCGCTGATGACGAGGTGATGACGTACTGCACCTATTGCGAGAACCACCCGGCCTATCTCTTCCGAGGTGGTTCGAGCTCGAACACGAACCTCACGCCGAGGCTAGGCAAAGACACCGACGGATGGCCCCAGAACGGCCTTTCGACGTACTTCAACCCGGCACGAGCGTGCCGCGGCCAGTCGAAAGTCCAGATACTCAGCGTGGACAGGTTGCATGTGGTGCCCGGTCTCATGCTTCAAAACGACTACGCAGACCTCGACCACGTGTTTCTCGAGGGCGCAACAAAACAAACTCATCTGGAGTGGGCGCGCAGCCGCGACAACGCAGCGAGCAACCCTCACGCCTTGACTGTGGGCGCAGTCGCTTCGGTCGCTGGTCAGCAGTTCTGCCAATGAAGAGCGTCGTGGCCGAGGACCCAATCGAAGCTATCCGCGAACGCGTCGACCGCTTCTTTGACTTTGTAGAGCTCGAGCTTCACGCCTCACACATGTCGCTAGACATCTCACGATCCATGGTCACGACTCCAGGTGGCCTGACATTTCGCGGGCAGCTTGCAGCGATCTCGGACCGAGTGCGTCAGGACTATGAGGACCTCGTCGTCGCCGTGTCGGTGGGGCCAGCAACGTTTTGGCGATCGTCGAGTGGGGGACCGGCCTGGCCCCTGCTCGACGACGACGCGGTTGCCTATCTCGAAATTGAGCGCGGAGACGGTAAGTCGATCCTCGCGCTTTCTCCACGCCGGCTCGCATCCGAGGGTTTGGCCCCCTCCATCGACGCGCTCCAGAAGTTTCTCGACGAGGCCAAGGAGCTGATCGAGACCCGCAGAGAACTAATTCGTTCGCTGCTGGCGACGCCGTACATCCCGAACGATCCAGACGAGTAGGGGAACGCGCTGTGGGCGTAGGACCTCACGCTTTTAAAACGCGCGCACGTGAGTTCCGCAACGTGGCGAGTGACCTTGGGAAAGCGGTGTTTTAGCTGCTAGACGACTAAAAATGGCGGTGTCCGCGAGTGACCACGAGGACTCGTCGAGCTCCAGAAAAGTCCCTCCGATGTGGCACGGGTGTGGCACGACACAGACCTCGGCGCGCAGGCCGTTGCAGAACGACTGGCTCGCACGAGCGGGCCACTCCAGCGGCACGGGCATCACCTGGGATGTCGCGTATGAGACTCCAAACAGCCCTCACCGAGCGTGCCACGTCGATCACCGGGCCGAAGCCCGACCCGACCATCGCCACCCATCCGCGCCACGCGCGCACATTCTTCCCCGGCTACTCACTCCGACCCCAGTACCGCTGCGCACCGATCACCACGCCGCGAACGATTGACGGCCTCAAGGGTCGCAGTTAGGGCGTGTGGCCGGCCCCGCCACCAAACGTATGGTCGAGTGGCGGCACTCTGCGCCTCGGCCAGGAGCTGCCATTGCCCCTTGACCTCGCGGCAGACAGCACTCCGGCCTCCGAACGAGGAGTGCTTCTAGGAGCGCCGCCGCCAACTCGCGCCAAGCTGGCCAACGCCATCATCGCGAGTACCGACAGCGATGATCGTGTCTTTGTGAGAAGTAACACTGATCATGCGGCTTCGGCGCGCCTCCCTGAATTCGTCGGTCTCGACGCGAGCCCAATGGCTGCCATCACGAGAAGTCCAGACGACGGGGTTGAACGCACCAGACGACTCGTTCTCTCCTGCGGCGATCCACCGGCCTGGGGCGTGAGTCAATGCCTTCGCTGTCTGCTGCAACACGCCGCCGAAGATCTCGCGGCTAAACGGAACTCGCGTCCACACCTTGCCGTCTCGCGATGTCCAGATCACCGCGTCGACTTCCTGATCTAGCCGCGTCGCGCCTACTGCGACGATCTTGCCGTCCGCGGTGGCGACGTCGTAGATGGCGTCATCCCGCGAACCCTGGAACTCGCGCGCGTCCTGGCGATGCCAACTGACGCCGTCACTCGACGACCAAACAACGGCGTCGGAATGTTCGTCGAGGTCTTGCCGGCCACCGATGATCCAAAGGTCAGGCTCCGCGTGCGTAACGGCTGCCATCACCTGATCGCCGGGCCCACCAAATGCGTCGCCGGCGTCAGAGTTGCGTGTCCAGTTGGTGCCGTCGCTGGAGCGCCACACCGCGCCGTTCGCGTCGCCTCCAAAGTTTTCGGCACCGACGGCGAGCCAACCCGACGAATCTGCTACCACATCGAACATCGTTTGCAGGCCCGGTCCGCCTAGTGCGGTGCTTCCGGCAGCGACGCGTCGCCAGTTGGCCCCGTCGCTCGACTGCCAGACAGCTGCGTCGCTGTGTCCAAACGCGATCGCGCTGCCGACCGCTATCCACGTCCGGTGGGCGTACGCCACCGAGGCAATCTGAGCGGCAGTCGTGTCTCCTGCCGGATCGACCTCCACGCTGGCTGGTTTCCAAGCCTGTCCGTCGGTCGAGTACCAGGCTGCAGGGGAAGCATCGCTTGTTCCGATTGAGCCGACCATCACCCACCGCTCGTCTCCGAATGCGATCGAGTTCGGCGACGCCCAGTCCTGAGGGCCGGTCAATTGGGAGGCGCGTCGCCAGTGGGTGTCGGCGATGCGACCTGGTCGCGACACAGTCCTCGTCCAGGAGAGAAAGGGCGGCAGCCCAAACAACACAGTCAGGAAAAGGACGGCGAGGCCGATGAGAACCCCTTTGCGACCGCGGTCGTCAGTGAGCAGCTCGCTGATTCGCTCCGCTGCCACGTGGATCATGGTGAGCCGTCGCGGCACCTGAGGGTGATCGCGCTCACGAGCGACGTTGAACCCAGACCGAGCCGTGGGCCTCCCCGGTCGCCGAGTCCCAACCAACTGCTACGACGGTTCCTTTTCCGATGGTTACAGCGTTCATGACTTGTCTGTCGGGCCCGCCGAAGACCTCCGTCTCTGGATCCACTCGTACCCACCGACGGGTGTCCGCGCTTTCCCACACGGCTGCATCCGATACGAGCCGTGGTCCTGCGTCGTTGCCGATCGCGATCCAGTTCTCTCCGGCCGGTATGAGGCCGTTGACGATGGTGTCGCCATAGTCGTTCGTAAACAACGCGTCCGTGAGAGGTTGCCAGTTTGTGCCGTCAGAAGACGTCCACACCTGAGGACTCTTGCCCACAGCGCCAGCCGCCAACCAGTGACCGCGGTTCTCTGAGACCGTGTCTAGGACGCATCGCTCGCCTGGCGGTTCGAGAGCGCCGTCGGGCACGTCAGCCGGCAACCACGTTTTCCCGTCAAGGGAGTTCCAGATATCGCAGGTCGTCCTTCCGTCCGCGAGCGAGTTGTTGTTGCCAACCGCCACGATCATCTTGTCGGTCGCGTGCATTGCGATGATGGTCGGCCGGTCGCCCGTAACCCGCGCTTGTTCAGTCGAAGGGGTTAGACGCGTCCACTCCTCCCCGTCGTCGGAAGTCCAGATAGCCGCGACATCAGGATCCCGGCCGCCGGCCGTGAACGATCCGCCGGCGTACCAACGGCCCCGAAAGTGAACCACTGCCGACATGCGCGAGTATTGCGTGGCTGTCCCGAACGTCTCAGGCGGGCGGGGGCCGAGTCGCCACGTGACAGCGTCGTTTGAATTCCACACCGCGGCGCGGTCACCCTCTTCACCGACCGCTACATATCTGTGATCGCTCACGGCGATGGACCAGATGGTCGCTGGACGTTCGCTCGTTCCTTCTTCAACTCGCGCAAGCCGTGTCCAATGAAGTGGGTCAGTCGCGGACCACACCGCGGGCTCATAGCTGTGCGATCCGACGGCTATGAAATGGCCTGAGTCAAAAATCACGCCAGTCAACTGTTCGAGATCGCCATTGCCGAAGACGCCCGGCGACTCTGGCACTCGTTGCCACCCCTCGACCGAGGACGTTCGACCAAGAGAAGTAGTGGTCCCTGCAGATTGTCCACTCGGGTCTTCCGCGTTCCGCGTGGCCCCGATCCCGACGAGCCCCAATGTGATCGCGGTTGCAAGACCGAGGAGTCCGATTACCACGTTCTTTCTGCCGCCCGGATCGTCGATCAAGCGGCCGAGAGTTCTTCGGATGAGAGGAGGACTCACGTCCTAATTCTCGGCGATCACACGAGCATTCTGCACGACCCAGTACTTCGGTACCGGCCCTCGGCGCGTTCGGGACACCGCCGTGGCATCAACTCGAGGTCGTCGCCTCAAAGCGCGACGCCGGGCCTCGGTGGCTCTGAGTGTTGGCAGCCGAACTCGCACAACCCTGTTGTCGCCGAGCGCGCCTTACGCTCATGCCATGGTGAAGAGGGCTGCGATTCGAATCAAAGTCGACGATCCGGAGAGCGGCAAGGGTTATTGCCGAGCGACGATCGCGTTCGAGGACGGATCTGTGGTCGACACGCCGATCTCGAACTTCAGCGATCTCCGAGGCAAGGCCGCCGACAATGGCTTGCAGATGGACAAAGACGTGGTGGCGAACCCCGCGACCCTCGTTTGGCTGAAGGATCAGGAGGGCTGGCCGGACAGCGAGACCGTGTGACACCTGGCCCAGCCGTCCTACTGACGCACTCTGTGTCAACGGGCCGTATCGCGGCCGTGGCGCGAACTCCTCGACGTCCGCCGTGCAGCCGACCGAGGGCATGACCGCGCATGCCGGGCGACGGTCTGTCGATGCCGGGTGGTCGGCAAGGTCGCGACAGCCCTGAATTTGCGGACTGGTTGATCGTGGCGTGCGCGATCCGCGGTGCTCGGCGCAGAACGAGCGGCAGTTCCGCGGCGAGGCCGCTAGGTCCGACCTAAAGCGATCAGACGTCGAACGTCCTAGCTAAGGCGTCTTCCTGCACGTCGGGTGAGCACACCAGCGACCCGGCCCGTGCCTACGGAGTCGAAGCGCCAAGCTGCAGCGCCCTTCTTGGTTTGCGCTACCGACGGCGACCGCGGTGCTGCACGCGATGGCGTGAGATTCGATTAGACGCGGTGCCTAGGGCCGAAGGTCCCTTTTTAGTCACAACAGCCGACTGCTGAATGCCGTGTACACCACCCGCAAACGCGGGGGTGTCGTACTAGTCCCTTGGGGGCATTCTCGGAATAGTCAGTGACTTGCGTTGGAACTTCCCGTTCACTCCCGGACGTGAGTTCACAACGATTCGGCTTTTTGGCGTGTTTCGCGCACGCCGACCTCTCGGTTCGGAATGCGGTTGGCGTCAGCGTCGAGGTAAATCGATGACAGCTCTTCGTATCCGTTCCACCAAGAGAGTTGTTGCGCTGGCGGTTGCGATCGCGGCGGCGAGCGCCGTGCTCCCTGTATTGCCATTGGAACGAGTCCTTGGCGCAGCCGCCAAGGTGTTCCGAGCACAGGCGGCGACGGCCGCAACGAATTGCACCTTCCCAACGGGGATTTCCTGGGCCGCTGACCCGGTAACGCGACAGTCCACGAGTACCGCGGGTGCCCAGGGTGACACTGACACGCTGGGATCAACGATGTCTGCGAATGGGCGCTACTCGTTCTTCAAGTCGGCTGCCACGACCCTGGTTGACGGTCAGACAACTACGGGAACGAACCTGTACCGCCGCGATCGGACCACGAACCAGACAACGAAACTTGCAGTACCGAACCCTGGCGGTTTCGCAGTCTCAGCGGACGGTAACCAGGTCGCGTACGACACCACGGATCCCGGATATTTCGGTGGCGACCCGAACTTCGCGTACACGTTCGATGGCACCGCCGACCGGGTGCAGCTGCCATCAGGATTCGCCAACTTCGGCACCGGGCTCACCATCGAGGCTTGGGTCAACCCAACAGCGGTCACCAGCTTCGCTCGTATCGTTGAACTCGGTAACGGCGCGTCGAACAACAACATCGCGTTCGGTCGTCAGGGCACCACGGACACGCTCATGTTCGTCGTCTACAACGGTGCGACCAAGGTCACGGAAATCGACGCGACGAACGCGCTCGTGCTGAATCAATGGCAGCACGTCGCTGTGACAATGACACCGGCGGGAGCGGTGACGATCTACCGGAACGGTGTGTCGATCAAGACCGGAACGACGACGTTGCCGCCGAACGTTACGCGCTCGACGAACCTCATCGGTCTCGACAGCTTTGGCGCAAACGCGTATTGGAACGGCCGCATGGACGAGGTTTCGATCAACACGACTGCGCTTACCAGCGCACAGGTGTTGACGCACTACCAGGCGCGTTACACGGGCTATTCGAACGCGGTGAAGACGAACTCGCCCTACGGGTTTTGGCGCCTAGGCGAACCTGTCCCCGCAACGCACGTTTCGAGCGCCACCGCCGTTGACGCGTCCGGCAACGGACGCGACGGCACCTATCTCGGCAACCTTTATGGCTTCGGGAACAACGGCGCGCTCACGCAGGACGCGAACGACGGCTCTGACGTGTTCGTCTACAACATCGGCACGGGCACAACGAGTCTGGTCGGTCTAACGGCTGCGGGCGCGCAGCCGAACGCCACCACCTATAACCCCGCAATGTCCGCCGACGGCAACATCGTCGCGTTCGAAAACGCAGCGACAAACATGATCTCCGGAGACACGAACGTCGGTATCAAACAGGTCTACGTCAGGAACCGGACGACCAACATCACGACGCGCGAGTCGGTATCGAGTGGCGGCGTGATGCTCGATCCCAACGCGTCCTACGTCGGGCCTCCGGCGCTGTCTGGCGATGGAAGCAAGGTCGCATATCAGTCGACCGCGTGGAACCTCCTCGGCGGTGACCTCGACCTGTCAATGGCATCGATGCCGACCCAGGGCATCCAAAGCCAAGTCACGGTGCCGAACCAGACCGCGCTCAACCTGACGGGCAACCTCACACTCGAAGCCTGGGTGTACCCACGCGACACGGGCGCGTTCCGCATGATCGCAACCAAGGGCGTCGGCGACGGTTCAACCAACTCGACGTTCCAGTTCATGCTCGACCCCACGAACAAGCCCGAGTTTGTGCAGTACGCCGGCACCTGGCAAGGGAAGGTCGCGACCGCCACCGTCCCGTCGTACCAGTGGAGCCACGTCGCCGTCACTAAGAGCGGCACGACGGTGACGTTCTACATCAACGGTGTCGCGTCCGGCACGGGAACGATCTCCGGCGCGGTCTCCACGAACACCAACCCGATGCGCATCGGCGCCCGCGAAGACGGCTTCTACTTCGACCAGAAGATCGACGAGATGGCGGTCTACAACACGGCGCTGCTACCGGCGCGCCTGCTGGCGCACGTCCAAGCCCGCACGAGCGGATACGCCACTGCCGTCAACGCCGATCATCCCGTCGGATACTGGCGCCTTGGCGAAGCCAACGCCGCGACCACAGCAGTCGACGCATCCGGCAACGCCCGCAACGGCACCTACGCCGCGGGATCCTCTGCCGGATGGCGAGGCGCACTCTCCAATGACACAAACGAACTCAACGACACCTTCTACCGCGACCGGACCGCCAACCAAACGACCCGCGCCTCCGTCACGAGCGCCGGGGCACAAGTCTTCAACGCCAACTCCACTCTCTTTATCGCCGGGCCGCCCCTGCTTTCAGCCGATGGCCGCGTCGTCGCGTGGCTCACCAACGATCCTCTCGATGGTCAACAGCGAACCGACGGCGATGTCTTCAGCCACGACATGCTCACTAGTGCAACCGTGCGCGACTCTGCCACCGCCACCGGCGGCGACACGGGCGGCAGCAGCTTCCCGACAAGCATTTCGGCGGATGGCAGATACCTCAGCTTCTACACCGGCGGCGGCGCCGCGCTCGGCGGCGACCCGGACAAAAGCATGCAGTTCATGGGCGGGAACGTCAGCCTGCCTACCGGATTCGCGAACTTCACTACGACAGGCATCACCATCGAAGCCTGGGCCGATCCGCTCGTAGTGGCCAACAACGCCCGCATCGTCGACCTTGGCGGCGGCCAAGCCAGCAACAACATCGTGCTGACACGCGACGGCACCACCAATACCCTCAGCCTGCTCGTCTACAGCGGCGCAACCCTTGCCGGCAGACTCGACGCGACGAACGCGCTCGAGCTGAACAAGTGGCAGCACTTCGCCGCGACTATCTCGGCGGCCGGAACAGCGACGATCTACAAGAACGGCTCTGCGATCAACACCGGTAGCGTGCCGGTTCCCCCGAACGTCAGCCGCACGTCGAACTTCATCGGAAAGAGCAACTGGTCGACCGACGCAGCGTACAACGGCCTCCTCGACGAAGTCGCGATCTACTCCGGAACGCTCAACACCGCCCAAGTCCTCGCCCACTTCCAAGCGAGGTCCGGTGACTACAAGGGCTCCGTCCTCGCCAACACCCCCCTCGCCTATTGGCGGCTCGGCGAAGCCATCCCAGGTGCCACAACCGCGACCGACACGTCCGGACACGCGCTTAACGGCACGTACAACACCACAACCTCCCTGGCGACCGCCGGAGGCGCGCTCGGCGCGGACACGAACTTCGTCAGCGACGTCTACGTCAAGGACCGGACGACGGGCTCGCTCTCCCGCGTATCCGAGACAAACGGCGGCGCACAAACAACGCTTGACACCCTCGGCGGTAGCCTGTCCGCGGACGGCCGCTACATCGACATGGACTCGAACGACACCGCGCTCGTCAATGGCGATACCAACGGTAAGCGTGACGTCTTCGTGCGTGATCGCGGCGCGGTCGGCGGGTTCGAACTCGCGTCGACACTCACCAGCGGGCTAGTAGCGCAGTCCGATGAACTCGGCCTCGAGCAGCACGAGCCCTACGTCAAAACCGACGTTGGCTCCGGATCCGCGTACACACACCTCCGCACGGGCAACCTCGTGCTGCAGTACGACGACACAACCGTCCCGGCGCAAGGCCTGAATACCGTCGTGCGACATACCTACAACAGCACCAGCCAAGTTGACGAAGGACTCGGCAAAGGCTGGAGTCTGTCCGTCGCCGACGCATCGGCTGGAATCGACGGATTAGTCGGCGAAGGCGGCACCAGTGGCGCCGTCGCGACAATCGACCCCGGAGCCGATATCAAGGTCAGCTCGTTCGGCCAAATCGTCGGCGGCGTGTTCCAAGCCGCAGGGCAGGTCGTCGAACTGACCGACGGCGATGGCACAACGCACCGCTTCGTCCGCCAAGGCCCGCCCTGCGCGCGCTGGGATACGCCGCCCGGCGTCAGCCTGAAGATCCGCGAGGAGTTCGACGCGGTCACGCACCTGCCAAGCGCTTACGAATTCGTCCGACCTGACGGCGTCGTCTACCGCGCCGAGCCCATCACCCTCGGCGGGGTTCTGCCCACGACCGTCTGGCGCGTCAAGTCCGTCACCGACCGGCGAGGCAACAAGCTGAACTACTCCTACGCGGCGTACGGCCCGGTGCCGACGAAAGTTCGCTTGGTGTCGGTCACGAACTCCGACACTCGCTACCCCTTGCCCGTCGCCTCGCTCCAGTACACGCCCGCCGGCGACCTGCAATGGATCAAGAGCCTCCCCGGATACAACACGCTCGACGCCGCGTCCGGTCTCACACGTTCATGGGAACGCGAGATCGACTTCAGCGTCAACGCCACCACACATCAGCTCACCTCGGTCACCGAAAACACCCAGGCGCTGCCGGCCGGCGGCACCGACGGCCGACGCCTCACTAGCTTCGCCTACCCGACGAACAAGGTCACCGTCACCGACGGACGCAACAACCCGACAGAGTTTTCGCTCACGTCCGGGCAAGTCACGAACATCAAGGACCGGCGGCTTAACAACTGGACGTACTCCTACGGCAACGCCGACGGCAACGGCGGGCGCACAACCATCGCGGGGCGTCCCGGCGGTAACGCAACGACGTACGTGATCTCCGGACGAACCGCGGTCGGAGGAACAGACCAACGGATCACCGGCGGCAACATCACCTCGATCGCCGACGCCGGCAACGACGGCGGCCCAGTGACCACGGGCTATGAGTGGACACAAAACCGGCTCACCAAAGTGACCGACGGCGCCAATGCAGTGACGAGCTACAAGTACAACGACCTCGGACTACTCAAGGAGATCACGAAGCCGTCACCCAACGACCCGGCACGTCCGGACCTTCCCGCCGGCGCTCCAACGACTGCGGTCACGACGGTCCTGAACTACGGCTATCCGGCGGCGTTCCGATATGACAACTCGCCAACGTTCGGATGCACCGATCCGACCCCGACACCGCCCACCGCGTCAATCGGTAACGAGGGTTGGTGCTACATGGTCGCGGAACTCAACCAGGTCCGCCTCGCCGACAGCGACAGCGCGCGCCGCATCACCGATTACGGCCACGACCCGGCATACGGCGACGTAACCACAATCACGCAGCGCGCCAATCCTGACGGCTCTGCCTCGCCGAACGACCGCACCACAACGTTCGACTACTACACCATGGGCGGTCTCAAATCCGTCAACGGCGCGCGCGACGACGCCACCGACGTACTCGACAAGACGACGTACGGCGACACCGCAGACGGAACGTGGGGCGGTTACGACCGCACCGGTCAACCCGCAAAGATCACGGATGCGGCGGGCCAATTTCGCCAATACGCCTACACGCCGTACGGACCCGTGTCGCAACTCACGGACCGCGACGGACACGTAACGAAGTCTCTGTACGACGAGCGCAATAACCTCGTTCAAGTCACGGATCCGCTCGGACATGTGACGGCGTACCGCTTCGATGCGAATGATGATCCAGTCGCCGTTACTACGCCGCGCGGATCGCAGACCGCCACTGTCGATGACTACACGACCTTCGCGTGCTTCGACACCGTCGAGGAGCTCGTCAAACTCTCGGCACCAGGGGAAACGGGGCTCGCGCCGGCCACAGACACCTGCGCTACACCAACGACCCGCACGGCCGGCCGCTCCGAGTCGCTCGCCACCTACAACGGCGATCAGACCCGCGCGACCACAACGAGTCCGATCGGCGGTCAGACGAGTTACCTGTACTTCAACAACATGGCTCTCCAGAAGATCACGGCTCCCGCGGGAACGGGTGCCACCGCAGTCACGGACTTCACTTATGACCGTGCGAATCGCCCCAAGCACGTGCAGAAGCCTCTCGTGAACTCCACGGATCGCCCCACGGAAGACGCCACGTACACGCCGTCAGGCTCGATCGCGACCTACACGACATCGTCGCCTGTCGCTGGCCAGAGCGCGGTGACGAAATCTGCCTACAACGCGTTCGGCGAAACGATCGACGCAGTCGGTCCACGGACGAACGAAGACACGACTCTCACGATCGACGCGTTTGGGGAGGTGACGCGCACGCAGAAGAACATCGACGCGACAAACTCGATCAGCACATTCGTCACTTATGACCCCGCGGGGAACCAGAAGACGACCAAGCAGCCAACTGGTCAGGGCGCCTTCCTCGAATCGGATTACACGTACGACGCCTTGAACCGCGTGTCGGGTCAGCCACGCGACGACGCCAACGGGTCGCACACGGTGACCTTCGGGTACAACCATGAAGGGCAGCAAACCAACCGCACCGACAAGGTGTCGAACATCCTGTACCGCACAGTTGACACGCTCTACAACGCCGACGGCACCGAGCAGTCAACACTGTCAACCTCGTACGACTCGAACGGAGCCTCCAACGGCACGGTGACACGGTGCGACTACTCGGGGACTGACCCACTCGCCGGCTACGACGCCGACGGCAACCTGCTCGTCATGCGCACGCTCTACGGCGCGATCGGGTGCACCGGCGGCATCCAGGCCGCCTCCGTGAGCTCGACGTACAACGGCATGGGCTTGCCCGCGACAACAGCCCAGACTGTGCGTGCGCCACAGACAGGGAACAACTTCACGCGGACGCAAAGTTACAACTACAACCCCGATGCGACGGCGTCCAGCATCGTCCACGACGGCCACACGACGACGTTTAATACGTATTCGCCCGGCGGCTGGCTCGAACTCATGACGGACTGGCGAAATCGCACGACGACTAACTCATACTTTGCGTCGGGCGCCCTTCAGACTGAGACGCGAGGCGGCGTCGCAACCACGGGAATCATCGGGTATAAGTCTGATGGCTCCATCGATTCGCTGGCGTGGAGCAAGACTGGTGGCGGCGCACTGCGGTCCGAAACAGCGATGCAGTATGAGCTCGACGGCACAATGAACGGCGAAACTGTTTCCGCTACGCAGACGGACGGCTCGACCAAGTCGGGCGGCGCAACAATGAGCTTCGACGCCGCGGGACGGCTCTTGACATGGAAGGATCCGTTCCAGCAAGGAACGTACGGTCAGCCGACTACGACGTACACCCTCGACGATGGCGGCAACATCAAGACCGAGCGCGTCACTGGCTCGTCGAGCCAACAACTAGCGCTAACTACGTCCACGGTCACGACGGGCCGGCTGATGTCTCGAACCGTCGACAACACCCTGCCAGCCGGGCCCCAAGAAGTCGACACGTTTACGTACTCAGGCTTCGGCGAAGAAATTGAGCGCGACGTCACGATCAGCAACTCGACGGCGACTTCAACGACCAAGTACGACCCTGCCGGCCGCATGCAGTCAAGCGATAACCGGTCGGGCACCGGGGGCTCCGCGACCGGATCGATCACCAGCTATGTCTACGACGGCTTCGACCGCCTCGTCGCTCGCACCGACACGCCTGCCAACGGAAGCGCGGCTACCACAACGCTGTACTTCTACTGGGGTCTTGGCAACTCACTCGCTGAAGAGTCCGATGGCTCGGGCGCCACTTCGGTCCGTTATCTCACCGACGAGTCAGGCAATCCGATTGCGCAAGAGGTGTATGCGACGCCGGGAGTCGGAACGCCAACGTGGACCTGGTTGCTGCAGAATGCCCACGGTGACGTTGCGACCCAGGTCGATGACAACGGCGGAGTAACCGAACAGGACGCCTACAAGCCGTACGGCGGCAAAGACGCGAACGGCAGCACCCCGGGCGCGCACGGTTCAACGCTCGGGTTCGGTTCAGCGGTCACAGACTCCAAGACCGGAACGCTCGTGCTCGGCGCTCGGCAATACGACCCGACGACGGCACGGTTCATCACGCCGGACAACCTCGTCGCCGGAGCGCTTGACCTTCAACTTGGCACCGACACCCTCACCGGGAACCGGTTCTTATTTGCTGCCGCCAACCCGGTGAGCTTCTTCGACAACGGCCACTGGGGTATTCACATCGGCAAGTGGATCAAGAAACACTCCAAGGCGATCCTCAAGACAGTCGCAGTCGGCCTGCTTGCGACAGTCACGGTAGCCGCTGTGGTCGTGTTCCTACCGGAGATCGTCGCGGGCGCACTCGTGGTTGGCGCGGTGGGAGCAGAGGTTACGGCGGTCGTTGCTTCCGACGATCCCGAGGCCACCGACCAAGCAAACGACGTTGTAGGCAAAGTCGCAGATGCCGTCTCTGACGACAGTGAGGGCCTGACCTCACGAATCGCGCAACGCGCTCAGCAGATCCACGACGTGTTGGATCCCATCGCCCAAAACAGCCGGACAACGGCCGTATTGGTTGCTCAGTCCGACGGCGCCGACCCTGTCGATATTCTCGCGGGCGGTGGCACAGATCTCTCCCCGGCTCAACGAGCACTCGCGGCCGCGACTGACATTCTCGCGAAAGCGCCAGGGCTCCACGCCGAGGTAACCGCAGTGCAAACCGCGATCAACCTCGGTCTGCAGCCCAAGGCGATCGCAGCCACGAGAAACATCTGCCCAGCCTGCGCCGAACTGCTTGAAGACACTGGCGCGGTCCTCACGAGCTCCCGTACCGCGGAGTGGCTCGATCCCGAGGGGTCATGACCGCTCTACTCCGGTTCCACAAAGACGCGTTACTGGCTCAGCTCAACGAGATGCGTCCGCAACAACGCGCACGGTTTGCAGTCGAGTGTGCGCGAAGACTCACTCCCTGTTACGAGCGCTACCACAACGAGTCCGGCAAAGGCGACGTGAACGCCCTCCACCAATTCATGACGATTGCGACTGATGCGTTGGCCGACCGCTCGAACCCACAGTCGATTGAAACAGCCGCGGCACAGTGCCAGCAGATGGTGCCAGACGAGGACGAAGACTGGACCTCTTCGACGGGCGGCGCTCAGAACGCCGTGATTGCGTTGACCTATGCGCTTCGGTGTCTCGCGTCTGGCGATGCACAAGATGCGGTGTGGGCGGCAGTTCAAGGATATGAAGCTGCCGATCGGAGAGCATCAACGGAACTTGATATTGATTTCAACGTGAGTGGAAGCGAAGACCGAGTGCTCGCGCATCCCGCAGTCCAGTCGGAGTTGCAAGCGCAACGCGACTCTTTAGAAAGGCTCAGTCGCCCGTGACAACTTCACATGCAAATTTGGAGAACGGCGTCGACCATGACTGACACAGGCCACACGCTCGCCCGCACCGCTGATGACGACGAGCATCAGCGTCGCCGGTCGCTGGCTCAAGATGTGCCGAAGTCGGTTCTCGCGATTGGGTTGGCGCTGGTCGTGGCACTGGCTCTTACGGCCGGCACCGTGGTCATCCGCCACTACATGAATGCTGAGTCGAGCGTGGGTGAACCATTGATGCAAGCGCTGGACGTCTCGCAACCGACGACCGCCCGGGTCGTGCTCGCGACAACGTTCGCCGGCGCCGGCGCGCCGGCGTCGGCGATCAGCGGACAGGGCGTCTACGATTTCAATCGAGGCCGAGGCACCTTCGAGATGTCAGTTCCGGGCGTTGGCCCAACGAACGTGATTGTGAACGCATCTTCTCTTTACCTTCAGCAACCGGTTGTGGGTGCGAACGGGCAAGTTGGCTGGAACAAGCTCGACCGGTTGACGCTTCCCTCGACCACTCGCGTCAGCGTCGGATTCATCGATCCCGCCACCATCATGAGTTATCTGAATTCTGCGATCGCCACAGAACCGATGAGGCTCGGCGAGGAGTCGTCGCCAACTGGCGTTCTTGCTCACTACCAGACGTCGCTTGATCTGACCGCTGGTGCGAGCGTTGGGCAAAACGTGCGGAAGGTCGCAACGAATGTTGGCCTCAAGACGTTGCCCGTAGACGTCTGGCTCGACAGCTCAAGCCGGCTTCGAAAAGTCTCGTTCTCTATCGACCTCGGCAAGCTGACCGTGGCGCGCTCGTCGACCGTTGCGTTCACGGGAACGGTGTCGTATTCGATGGAACTCGGCGACTTCGGCACGCCGGTAGAGGTGCAGTTGCCGGATGATGCTTCGATTATAGCGACCACCGTTGTCGCGCCGTGAATGACTTGCGAACGGTACCGGCGCACGATTCGCACGACGAGACTTCGTTGACGACGGCTTCCGTGGCTGGCACGGGAG
>JBEEFV010000028.1:0-18750 GCA_041166405.1 Actinomycetota bacterium
CCTGCCGGTGTCGACGAGGCACACGTGGTCGCGTTCCTGTTCGACGCGGTACTGGTTGCTCATAGGGCGCCCGACCCGCGCCGTCGCCAGCCAGTAGACCTGGCGGATGTCGTCGTCGGGCGCGTATTCGCGGATCAGTTCGAACTCGGTGCCGAGACCGAGCGGACCCCGCGCTTGGCGACCGGCGGCGCCGAAGCGGCCGCGGCGCACGCGCATCACGAGTCGCCGCGCGTTCACGAGGTCCGGGAACACCGACAGCTCGACGGGATCGATGGCGACGGCGCGGTCCCACCGACCCATTCCCAGCGGCCCGATGCGCCGCACCACCGGCGCCTTCAGTTCGTAGCGACCACGGCGGCGCGGCACGACGTTGCCGTCGAGGCGCTCGGGGGTTTCGTCGGGCGTCAGCGCGAACGAGTCCGGTACCGGTTGACGGATGACGACGGAGCCGGGCACGGCGTGCGCCAGCTCGACGACGACCGGCGACGCGATCCCCCGCGAAACGACCGGCGACGTCGTGCGCACGACTTCGACGCGCGAGCGCACCGAGAAGGCGTCGACCGCGGCGACGACGAGCACGGCGACGACGGCCAGCACGGCGACCGGCACGGGCACGACGATCGCCGCCAGCGCAATGGCGACCATGACGTACGCGGCGCGGCGCGTCGGGCTCATCGCGGAACGGGCACGGCGGCGATCGCCGCCTTCACGGCGTCGTCGGGCCGGTAGCGCTCCAGTTCGGCTTCGGGGTGGAGCAGCAAACGGTGGCGCAACACCGCGGGCGCGATGGCGACCACGTCGTCGGGCGTGACGTAGTCGCGCTCGGCCAGTCGCGCCATCGCCCGCGCCGCGGCCAACAGGTGCACCGCGGCGCGCGGGCTCGCGCCGAGCGACACGCTCGGCAACGCCCGCGTCTGGCGAACGAGCGCGACCACGTAGGCCGAAACCTCAGGCGCAACCGTCGTGGCGTCGACGACGTCGCGCAGCGACGCGATCGCGCTCGCAGTGGCGACGCGCTGCACGTCGTCGAGGGTCGCCGGGGTCACGCCGCGATGCGCCAGCGCCAGCATCGCCAACTCCTCGGCTTCGTCCGGATAGCCGACGTCGACTTTGAGGAGGAACCGGTCGAGCTGCGCCTCCGGCAGCGGATACGTCCCCTCGTATTCGATCGGGTTCTGCGTCGCCACGACCATGAACGGATCGTCGATGGCGCGGCGCTGGCCGTCGACCGTCACCTGGCCTTCCTGCATCGCTTCGAGCAGCGCCGCCTGCGTCTTCGGCGGCGTGCGGTTGATCTCGTCGGCGATGAGCAGGTTGGTGAAGACCGGCCCGGGGCGGAACGCCAACTGCGCGCCGCGCAGCGTCATCGTCCCGGTGACATCCGACGGCAACAGGTCAGGCGTGAACTGGATGCGGTTCGAATCCAGGCCGAGGGCGCGGGCGACGGTGGTGGCCAACAGCGTTTTGGCGACGCCGGGCGCGCCTTCCAGCAATACGTGGCCACCGACGGCGAGGGCGACGAGCAGCGCGTCGAGGGCGTCGTGTTGTCCGACGACGACCTTGCCGACCTCCGTCCCGAGGGCGTCGCGCAACTCCGCGAGCGAGCTGGCGCGAGAACGAGAGGTACGTGGGGGCATCAGATCTCCTCGAGATGAGCAACAGAACGGGCGAGCGCCACGAGCGCCTGGTCGTCGTCGAGCGGCGCGACGAGTGCGTCGGCGTCGGCGGCGTCAAGGCCCACGGCGCGCGCCGCTGCGCGCACGCTGACCTCGTCGGCGAGATCGCGACGGCCGGACCGGCGCGCCAACAACTCGCGCCCGCGGGCGCGCAACGGGTCGGCGGCACCTTCCCGGTCGCGGGTGCGCGCCAGCGTCGACGCGACGGCGTAGATGTAACGCACGCGCTCGGGCGGCGGTGTGTCGGTGGCGACGTCGGCGGGCCCGAGGCGCTTGCCGGCAGCCCAGGCGCCGATGACGGCGGCGAACGCCGCGAACCACAGTGCGGTCTTCCATCGCGCCGGAAGGGCCGCGAACCCGCTCGATGTGCCGTAGCCGTGGCCGTGCTCGGAGAACATGACGCGACGGCCGTCGCCGCCGGCGATACGAACGGCGAACCACGCGTTGTCGGCGCGGTCGAGCCACGCGTTGGTGACCGGTGACGGATCCGCCAGCGCGACCACCGAGCCGCGTCCGTACGACACCTGCACGGCACCGGCGTGCGTCGCGCCGCCGGTCAGCGGCGCGCCCGAGGAACGGTTCCAGCTTCCGAACCCGTCGCCGCGCACCGACAGCGACGTGCCGGTGATGGCGAGCGAGGCTCCGCCGACCGGCTCCCAGCGCACCGCTCGATCACCGAACGCGCGCAGCGTCGCCTGGGCTTCGAGGTCGCCGATGACGAGGATGCCGCCGCTGTCGACGAACCGGCGCAGCGCGGCAATCTCCTTGCGGGTGAACACCTGGCCGATGGCGATCACCGTCGTCTGCGGGTCGAGCGGGGCGCGGGCGAGGTCGGCGCGCAGCTGCGCGGTGGCGTGCGCGTTCACGTCGAGCAGTTCCGACCACGCGGCGAGCCCATCGCCTCCGGTCGAGTTCGCCGACAGCGCCGGGCCGCCCGGTGCGCGTCCAAGAGCGTTGAGCGACGACATCAGCACGAACAGCGCCAGCACCACGCCGGCGACGGTCCACCAGCGCTTCGCGCGCAGCGACAGCGCGTTCCAGCGCTCGATCACGACGCCTTGCTTTCGAGCACGGCGCGCCAGTTCTCGCGCGCCACACGCGCGTCGTCGGCGCTCGCCGGCGCGCCCCCGTAGGCGATGGCGTCGAACGTGCGACCGAGATCGTCGAACGCGGGCAGCTTCAGCTGGCGACCGATGGCGCGCGTGGTCGTCGTGCGACCGCGGCGGATCCGCCCGTCGATTTGCAGGCGGATCACGCCGGCGCGAAACCGCAACCGCAACGCGGTGGCGAAGTCGCCGGCGCGCTCCGCGTCGTCAGCGGCGCGTTCGAGCACGCGGGGGTCGTCGCTCACGTTCGCGTTGCGGTGCAGCTCGCGCACGACGGCGCTGGCGCCGCGGCGCTTGACGGCGAACACGCTCAGCAGCGCGGCGAACACCAGCACGCCGCCGAGCAGGAGGATGCGTGTGGGCGCGTGACTCCACAAGTCGCCGATGACATTGGCGACCCGTGCCAGCGCGCGGCCAACTGGCGCGAACACCGGATGCAGTCGGTCCCCGAGCCACCGCAGCGCGCCGCGGAACGGGCCTGGCGTGCGGCGACCGTGAAAGCGACGTTCGCCGAGGATGGAGTGCGCGCGCTGCTGCAGCGACGCCGGGTCAGTCACGCTGCGAGCGTGGCTTCCATCCCGGCGGCGGCGGCCAGAACGGCGGCTGCTCGTCGTCGTCGCCGATGACGACGGGGTCGCTCACGAACGACGGCACGGCGAGACCGGTCGGATCGACGCCGACCGATTCGGCGAGCAGCTCGAGATCGAAACCTTCCTTGCGGACGCGCAGGTCGATGTAGAGCACGGTGATCACGGCCGCCAACACCGGAACGGTCAACGCCGAACCGGCGATGCCGGCGATGACGCGCGCCACGTCGGACGCGATTTCGTTGCCCGCGAACAGCGCCCCCGCGACGAGCCCCGAGAACCCCGCACTCACGATCCCGGTGATCAGGTACGCGATGAACAGCACACCGGCGACGGGCCGCCAGCGGCCTTTGACCAGCGCCCGCGACCGGCTGAGCGCCTTGCGGCCTTTGATGCCCTCGAGCATCAGGATCGGCATGGCCACCGCGAACGCGGCGTAGAAGTACACGCCGGGGACGATGCAGGCGACAAAGCCGATACCGACGAGCAGACCGTTCAGGATCGTGAGCCACACGATCGAACGCCACTTCCGCGCGGCGAACCGCAGGCTGTCCTGCCAGTCCTGTTGCTCACCGAGGTAGGCGGCGCCGATCGAACGAAAGCTCGCAGCCGTCGCGATGGCGCTGGCGACGAAGCTGATGGTCCCGATGGCGAGGGTGCCGACGAGAAACGCCGCGAACTTCTTCCCGTCGATTTCCGGATCGACCGGTTGCTGCCCGAACCGTTCGAAGCCTGACCCTGACGACGCGAAGCTGTCGCTCGTCGGCAACGACGCTTGCAGCAGCACGAGCAACACCTGCGCCGGCGCGGTGACGATCGCCACGATGCGCACGAGGTGGCCGAAGTTCGCGCGATAAAGCTTGATCGCGACGTCAAGGGTTTCACCGACTCGGAGGGGCCGTAGGCCGCCGGGCTCCACACCGCGCAGGTTATCGGCGCTGGCTTAGTGTGCCGAGCATGAAAGTTGACGGAGGACTCGGCTTCGGCGGATCGACCGACGGCGTCGGCGCGCTCGCCAAGCTGCAAGAGGATCAGGGTTACGCCGGCGTGTGGACGGCGGAGACCGCGCACGACCCGTTCTTCCCGCTGCTTCTCGCGGCTGAGCACACCGAAACCATCGAGCTCGGCACCGGCATCGCGGTGGCGTTCGCGCGCAATCCGATGACGACGGCGATGACTGCGAACGATCTGCAGTTGGCGTCGAAGGGTCGCTTCCTGCTGGGCCTCGGCAGTCAGATCAAGCCGCACATCGAGAAGCGCTTCTCGATGCCGTGGTCGCATCCCGCACCGCGCATGCGCGAGTTCGTGCTCGCCATGCGCGCCATCTGGCACAGCTGGGAGACGGGCGAGAAGCTCGCCTTCAAGGGCGAGTTCTACACGCACTCGCTCATGACGCCGTTCTTTTCGCCGGGACCGAATCCGTACGGCGCGCCCAAGGTGTTCCTCGCGGCCGTCGGCGAGAAGATGACCGAAGTGTGCGGTGAGACGTGCGACGGCATGCTCGTCCACGGCTTCACCACCGAGCGCTACATCCGCGAAGTCACGCTGCCGGCGCTCGAGCGCGGCTTCAAAGCGGGCAACCGCGACCGCGCCGACTTCGAGCTGTCGATCCCGGCCTTCGTGGTGACGGGCAGCAACGACGAGGAGATGGAGAAAGCCGCAGTCGGCGTCCGTCGCCAGATCGCGTTCTACGGGTCAACGCCCGCCTACAAGGGCGTGCTCGAACTCCACGGCTGGGACGACCTGCACCCGCGGCTCAACGCGATGTCGAAGGAAGGCAAGTGGGAAGAGATGGGCACCGCGATCAACGACGACGTGCTCGACGCCTTCGCCGTCGTCGCCCCGCCCGACAAGGTGGCGCAGGGTCTGCTCGGGCGCTACGGCGACATCCTCGACCGCTTGTCGTTCTACGCGCCGTACGCCGGTGACCGCGACGTGTGGTCGCAGGTCGTTTCCGACCTAAAGGCCGGTTAGCCGTTTCAACCGACCCAATTTTGGGTAAACTGCGCAAGGAGTTGCAGAAGCGACTCCGCTAATTGCTAAAAGCATCTAACCGACAGCTCGCTGCCTGCCATTTGCTTCGCGCAAAGGAAGGCAACACCCATGGTTTCAGATGCTCCTCTTGCGATAACCGTTACGGCCGCAGGACTCTCTATCGCCGGCGAAATCGACGTCGCAACGGCACCCACACTGCGTACCGCGATCGGTGCTGCCATCGCGGTCGCCGATCGCCTCCCGATCTTGCTCGACATGTCCGAGGTGTCGTTCATCGATTCCTCCGGTGTGTCGGCACTCGTCATGAGTCAGCGTCGGTCGCCCGGAGCGGTCCGGATCGTGACCCCCTCCCGCGCCGTCACGCGCATTCTGGATATCACCGGCATGTCCGAATACTTCATGGACATGTCCGCCGCCTAGCGAAACAATCCGCCACGCCCCACAGTTCGTATATGAGCGTGTGGGCCGCGACTGACGACGCGCTCCTGGCAGGAATGGCGGCCGGGGATCGAGACGCAGCGATCGCGTTCGTGCGGCGATTCCAGCGCCGCGTGTTCGGTCTCGCGTTCGCGGTGACGAATGACGCCACCCTGGCCGACGACGTCTCGCAGGAAGCGTTCGTCCGCGCGTGGAAAGCGGCCGCCGTGTTCGACACCCGGCGCGCGTCGGTGTCCACGTGGCTGCTCACCATCACGCGAAACGCGGCCATCGACGCGGTGCGTATGCGCCGGGTAACGCCGGCAGATCCCGACGTGCTGGCGAACATCCTGCCGGCGTCGAGCATCGGCCTCGTCGATATCCCGGCGATCGAAGCTTCTGAGACCGAACTCGTGCGCGCCGCGGTCGCGGCGTTACCCGAACCGCAACGCCGCGCCATCCTGCTGGCGGTCGTCGGCGGCCGCACCGCCGCCGAGGTCGCCGAAGCCGAGTCGATTCCGCTGGGGACTGCCAAGACGCGCATCCGCCAGGCGATGATCCGGCTGCGCGACCAACTGTCGGGCCTGCACGTCGCGGAGGAAACACCATGAGTCTCGACTGCGCGTCTGTGCGCGCGCTGCTTCCCGAATACGCCGCCGGCGCGCTCGACGGGCGCGACCGCTCGACGATCGAACAGCACCTGCAGTCCTGCGCCGAATGCCGCGCCGAAGCCGATACCTACGTCGAAGTCGCCGACAGCGTGCTGGCGCTGGCGCCGAGCGCGGAACCGCCACTCGGTTTCGAAGCCGCGGTCCTGAGTCGTCTCGGCACGTCCACGCGTCAGCGTCGGCGACGCGCTGCGCTGACGATGCTGGCGGCGGCCGCCGCGCTGCTGGTCGTCGGCCTCGGCGTTGGCCGATTCAGCGCACCGACCCCGGCGCCGAAGCTGCAAGCCGTCGCACTGCGCGCCGAGGGCAACTACGTCGGTAAGGCGTGGGTGCACGCCGGCTCACCCGGTTGGATCTACGCGGACATGCGGTATCGCGACACCGATCACGTGATCAACCTCGAGGTTGTCGACGACGCGGGCCGCACGTTGCCCGTCGGCCAACTCGTGCTCAAGGACGGGCACGGCACGCTCGGTGCTCGCAGTCCCGTTCCCGTCGACACGGTGCGCACCATCCGCATGCGCGAGGCCGACGGCACGATCGTGTGCGAAGGCTCGGTGTCCTAACCCCGGCGCCGAGTTTCGAGCACCCGAGGCGGCGTGATCCACCGACGTCGCCCCCCGAATCACCCCGGTAAAGGTGCTCAAAAGCCGAGAGGCCACCGCTACTCCCAGGCCGTCACGTCGAGACGCTGCGCGCGGAGTTGCTCGTAGAACGGCAAGTGGTGCGCCGCGAAGCGCGCCAACGTCTCGGAGTTCTCGGCGGTATCGGGGTACACGCGCTTGCTCGGCGCGAAGCCGGAGCTGGCGGTGACGTCGGCATGCCAGCGCGCGGACTGTCGCCACTCGTCTCGTTCGCCGGGCTCCCACGTGAGTGCCTCTGGGATGAACGGCAGATCGACCGCCGCGCAGTACGCCGCCATCGTCGCCTCGGGTCGCGCGACGAGGTCGTCGGAATCGATGACGACCGGGTGATGTCCACCGGCGTCGCGGACGGCGAAGTACAGCGAGTGGAGGAGCTCGACCCCGATCGCATCGACGCCCATGTCAGGAACGATGGCGTGCAACGACGCCGCGATCTCCTCAGGACGGCGTATGAGGAACGCGTGTCGGGCGTCCGCGAGGAAACGCGTCTCCGCGACCACGAGCTCCTGGACCGGCGGATTGACGGTCTCCTTCAGGAAGACGTTTCGGCCGGGCGATCCCTCGGCCAGCCACGCCAACAGTGCTGACGGCGCTTCGAACGTGCGCTCGCCGACCCGGACCGGTCCGACGAAGTGCAACGTCTCCAGCGGTTCGTGGAGCGCGAGCAGATCCCCGCGCTCGACTATCGATCGGAAAAACGCTGTCGAACGCGATCGCGGTGCGCTCCACAGCGCGTAGACCGGCATCACCCGATAGTGACGAGCGTCTACGCGGGCTGCAGTTCGTCGGATTGGTAGCGGGTGCGGCACAGGCTGCGCTGCAGCTTGCCCGAGCTCGTCTTCGGCAAGCTGCCGGGCAGCACGAGGATCACTTCGTCGGTCGGCAGGCCGACTGCTTCGCGCACCTTCGTGGCGACGCCGCTGCGGATCGGCTCGTGGTCGTCGGCCTTCGTCTCGGCGACGACGACCAGGCGTTCCTTGCCGCGGTCGTTCTGCACGCTGAACGCGATCACGTTGCCGGGACGCACGCCCTCGACGCGCTCCGCGGCGCGCTCGACGTCTTCGGGGAACACGTTGCGACCACCGACGATGATCACGTCCTTGATGCGGCCGCACAGCACGAGTTCGCCGTCGAGCAAGTAGCCGAGGTCGCCGGTGCGGAACCACTCGCCGTTGAAGCTCGCCGCAGTGTCGTCGGGGCGCTTGTAGTAGCCGGGCGTGACGGACGTGCCGCGGATCTCGAGCTCGCCGACCTCGCGCTCGCGCATGGCGGAACCCGTCTCGGTGTCGGTGATGCGGATCTCGAGCCCCGGGATCGGGCGCCCGAGGAGTGCAAAGCCGCGGGCGTTGGGGGCGCCGTCGTCAGCGGGCGCGGCGTAGCGGTCCGACTCGATGACGCGCCCGTCGACGGTGTCGACGCGTAAGCCGCTCCCGGGGACGGGGAACGTGCCGGCGATCGCCAGCTCGGCCATGCCGAACGCCGGGAACGCCGAGCCGGCGTCGAAGCCGAACGCCGCACCCGCCTCGCAGAACTCCTCGACGGTCGCGGGGTTGACGGGCTCGGCACCGTTGAGCGCGAGGCGCCATGACGACAGGTCGAGGTTGGTCGCGCGGCGCAGCGCGCGCGCCGCCAGCGCGTACGAGAAGTTGGGTCCCGCGGTGCACGTGCCGCCGTAGGCCGAGATCCACTCGAGCCAGCGCGCCGGCGCGGCCATGAAGTCCTGCGGCGACGCCAGCACGAGGTCGATGCCCTGCACCATCGGCAGCGTGAACAATCCGACGAGCCCCATGTCGTGATACAGCGGCAGCCACGACACCGCGACGTCGTCGTCGGTGAGCTGCGCGGCGGCGGCGGCGCCGTCGAGGTTGGCCAGCATCGTGCGGTGCGGCAGCATCACTCCCTTCGGGTCCGACGTGGAACCCGACGTGAACTGCAGGACGGCGAGCGAATCAGGATCGATCGGGGGGAGCGAGAACCGCTCGGCGCGGCGCGTGCGCGCGTCGGCGAACAGCTCGCGCATGAGCACGATCGGCGGGTCGCCCGGGATCGGCTCGTAGAACGCTGCGAGGTCGTCGTCGATGACGATCAGATCGGTGTCAGCAGCGCGGATGCGCGCACGCGTCTGCGTCACGAATTCCTCGACGGAACCGAGTCGCATCGGCAGCGGCAACACCATCGCCGTCGCGCCGGAAAGCCACGTGGCCTGGATCGTGGTCGTGAGAGGCCGGCTCGTCGTCCCCAGCAGCGCGACGTGCGCACCCGGCCCGATGCCGGCGGCGGCGAGGGCGCTCGCCACGCGTTTGGCGTCGTCGAGCAGCGCGCTCCACCGCACCTCGTCGACCTGGTCGCCGCTCACGAATCGGACGACGCCGCCACGCTCCGCGGCCTCGATCATGCGCGCAGGAAGGGTCACATCAGAAGAGTCCGCCACGAAGGGTCTGACTTACCCGCGTCGACGGCGGTTACAGCCAAAGTTCTCGTTAACGTGCAGCCCGGATGTTGGTGGCGGACGGGCTGACCAGGCGTTTTGGTGACGTAATCGCGCTCGACGGACTTTCGTTGCGCGTCGCGCCCGGCGAAGTTGTCGGATTCTTGGGGCCGAACGGATCGGGCAAGACGACCGCGCTCCGCAGCATTCTCGGGATCTCCGAACCCGATAGCGGCACGGTGACGTGGAAAGGCAAGCCGGTCGACACCGAATCCCGTCGCCGGTTCGGATACCTGCCCGAAGAACGGGGCTTGTACGGCGGCATGAAGCTCGGTGAAGAGCTGGCGTACTTCGGCACCCTCTACGGCGTCGACCACGCCGACGCCACGAAGAGCGCACACAAGTGGCTCGAGCGACTCGGCTTAGGTGAGCGCATCGATGACAAGGTTGATGCGCTCTCGCTTGGCAACCAACAGCGTGTGCAACTCGCGGCCGCGCTCGTGCACGAACCCGAGTTGCTCGTGCTCGACGAACCGTTCAGCGGCCTCGACCCGATCTCGATCGAAAACGTCGGTGCGATCCTGCGCGAGCAGGCCGACGCCGGGGTCGCCGTCGTGTTCTCGAGCCACCAACTCGACCTCGTCGAGGACTACTGCGAGCGCGTGACGATCGTCGCCAAAGGCCGGGCGGTCGCCGAAGGCGACATCGACGAACTGCGCCAAGGGGGCGACCCGCGGCTGGTCGTCGAAGTCGCGGGCGATAGCAGTTCGACGTGGGCCGGGCGCTTGCGCGGCGTCACCGTCGTCGACAACGCGTCGGGCCGCCTTCGGCTGCGGCTCGGCAAGACCGCCGACGCGCAGGCGGTGCTCGCCGCCGCGCAAAAGCGAGGACCCGTCGTCGAGTTCCGCTACGAGCAGCGCAAGCTGTCGGAAGTCTTTCGCGAGGTCGTGGCGTGACATCGTTCGACACGATCCGCTTGGTGGCGATGCGCGAACTGCGCGAGCGCTTTCGCAGTCGTGTGTTTCGGATCACGACGATCATCAGCGCGGCGATCGTCGCCGCGCTCATCGTGTTGCCCCACATCAACGAGAAGCCGAAGAGCTACGACGTCGGACTCGTCGGCGACACCGATCCCGCGATTCGCGCGGCGGTGAACTCGATCGGTCCGGCCGTCAGCGCGACGGTGCACGTGCACGACGTGGCGAACGCGCGCGTCGCCCGCGCGCAGCTGCACCACGGCGATCTCGACGTCGCGCTCGTCGGCGGCCGTCACGTCATCGTCGACGATCCGGTCGACCCCAACCGCGTGACGGGCCGCGTGCAACTCATTGCGGCAGTGTCGGAGGCGGCGCGCTTACAAACGGCGTTGACCGACCTCGGACTCACGTCGCAGCAAGCGGCGCAGGTGCTGCGGCGACCGCCGCTGCCCATCGAAGCGCTCGGCAAGGCGAAACCCGCCGAGACCGACCAGGCGACCACGGTCGTCGGGGTCATCGCCATCTTCATCTTCTTCCAGACGTACGGGTCGTGGATCCTCGTCGGCGTCGCCGAGGAGAAGAGCTCGCGCATCGCCGAGGTGCTGCTCGCGGCGGTTCGGCCGCGCCATCTCGTCGGCGGCAAGATCCTCGGCATCGGACTCACCGGTCTCGCGCAGGCGCTCGTCGTGGCGGCGACTGCCATCATCGCGTCGCGCGCCGTCGGCTCCGACGCGCTGCGAGGGACCCACGCGTTCGGCGCGGTCGCCGCCGTCGGGTGGTTCGTGCTGGGCTTCAGCTTCTACAGCTGGCTGTACGCCGCCGCCGGTTCGCTCGTCAATCGTCAGAGCGACGCGCAGGCGGCCGGGTTCCCCATCACCGTCCCGCTGTTCGTCGGCTACTTCGCTTCGCTGACGTCGATCGGCAGCGCCAATCCGTCGACGCTGGTCAAGGTGCTGGCGTATCTCCCGCCGACGGCGCCGATGTGCATGCCCACGCTGATCGTCACCGGGTCGGTGCAGGCGTGGCAGATCGTGCTGGTGGTCGTGGTGAGCCTGGTGGCATCTTTGGTCATGGCGCGCATCGCCGGTGCGATCTACAGCAACTCGATCCTCCGCACCGGTAAACGCATCAAGTGGATGGAGGCTCTCCGCGCCGCATGACGATCAAACTTTCGGACCTCGACCCCGACGCCACGCCTCACGCGCCCGGCGACAAAGAGGCGACGAATGCCGCCAGCGCGGCGCTCAACGAGAAGCTGGCAGATCTGCAGGAGCGCCTCTACGCCGAAGCCAAGCAGTCGCTGCTCGTGGTGTTCCAGGCCATGGATACCGGCGGCAAGGACGGCGCCATCAAGCACGTGTTCCACGGCGTCAACCCCGTCGGCGTGCACGTCGCCTCGTTCAAAGCGCCGACGCCGATCGAACTGGCTCACGACTTCCTGTGGCGCGTGCACGAGAAGACGCCCGCGAAAGGCGACATCGTCATCTTCAACCGCTCGCACTACGAGTCGGTACTGATCGAGCGCGTCCACGACCTCGTGCCGAAGAAGACGTGGAAAGCGCGGTACAAGCAGATCAACGCCTTCGAAGAGATGCTCGTCGCCGAGGGCACGACGATCCTGAAGTTCTTCTTCCATATCTCGAAGGACGAGCAGCGTGACCGTCTCCTCGCCCGCCTCGACCACGCCGACAAGACGTGGAAGTTCAACCCCGAGGACGTCGCCGAGCGCAGGCTGTGGCACGACTACATGGACGCGTACGAAGACGCGGTGAACAAGACCTCGACGAAGTACGCGCCGTGGCACGTCGTTCCGGCGAACCACAAGTGGTATCGCAACTACTTCGTCAGCAAGACCCTCGTCGAGACGCTCGAGCGGATGAACCCGAAGTACCCGACGAAGGACCTGTCGTCCTTCGACCGGTCCGAGATCTAGACGACCACGTTGACGAGCGCCGGCGGGCGCACCACGACCTTGCGCGGCGCGTTGCCGTTCATCAGTTCGACGATGCGCGGCAACGCCAGCGCCGTCGCTTCGATGGTGGCGGCGTCGGCGTTGGACGCGACTTCGACGCGCTCGCGCACCTTGCCGTTGACCTGCACGACCAACGTGACGGTGTCGTCGACCAACTCGGCGGCATCGGCTTCGGGGAAGGCGACGAAGCCGATCGTCGGTTCGTGGCCGAGTCGCTGCCACATCTCCTCGGCGATGTGCGGCGCCAGCGGTGCGAGCAGCAACGCCAGGGTCTCCGCGGTTTCGCGCTCGCACACCCCGGCCTTCGTCAAGTGGTTCACCAGTTCGGTGATGCGCGCCACCGCGGTGTTGAAGCGCAGGTTGGCGTAGTCGTCGGACACCGCCGCGATCGTGCGGTGCAGCACGCGCCGCGTCTCGGGCGCGATGGCGTCGTCGGTGACGACCAGGTCCCCCGTCGCCTCGTCGACCATCGCCCGCCACGCGCGCTGCAACAGACGGTGCGCACCGACGATGTCGTCGCTACGCCACGGGCGTGACACGTCCAGCGGGCCCATCGCCATCTCGTAGACGCGCAACGTGTCGGCGCCGTACGACGCGTAGATCTCGTCGGGCGTCACGGAGTTCTTCAGGCTCTTGCCCATCTTGCCGAACTCGCGATTGACCTTCTTCACGCCGTTGAGCGTGAACGTGCCGTCCGCTTCGGCCACGACGTCGTTGGCGTTGACGTACATGCCGCGATCGTCGGTGTAGGCCGCGGCCTGGATCATCCCCTGGTTGAACAGGCGCTGGAACGGTTCGCGTGTCGACACGTGTCCCAGGTCGAACAACACCTTGTGCCAGAAGCGGGCGTACAGCAGGTGCAGCACAGCGTGCTCGACCCCGCCGACGTACAGGTCGACGCCGTTGGGCGCCATCCAGTACTGCTCCGTCACCGGATCACAGAACGCGTTCTCGTTGGTCGGGTCCAGGTAGCGCAGGTAGTACCAGCAGCTGCCCGCCCACTGCGGCATCGTGTTCGTCTCGCGCAGGTAGGGCTGCGGCCCGTCGCCCAAATCGAGCGTGACGTTGACCCACGACTCCACGCGCGACAGCGGCGGTTCGGGATCGGCGTCGGGGTCGTCGGGGCGGCTGCGGGGCGCGAAATCCTCCAGGTCGGGGAGCTCGACCGGCAGCATCGACTCCGGCAACGCCAGCGCGCGCCCGTCGGTGTCGTAGACGATCGGGAACGGCTCGCCCCAGTAGCGCTGACGGCTGAACAGCCAGTCGCGCAGCTTGGTGGTGACCGCGCCGGTGCCGACGCCGTGTTCTTCCAGCCACGCGATCATCGCCGCCTTCGCGTCGGCCATCGTCATGCCGTCGAGGAAGTCGCTGTTGATGGCGACGCCTTCACCGGTATACGCCTGGTCGTCAGGGTGATCGCCGGGCGGCTGCACGGTGCGGATCACCGGTAGTCCGTACTTGGCGGCGAAGTCCCAGTCGCGTTCGTCCTCCGCCGGGACCGCCATGATCGCCCCCGTGCCGTAGCCGGCCAGCACGTAGTCGGCGATGAAAATCGGGATCTCGTTGTTGTTGACGGGGTTCGTCGCGTAGGCACCGATGAACACGCCGGTCTTCTCGCGCGATTCCGCGGTGCGCTCCTGCTCGGTCGTCTTCTCCGCCTGGGCGCGATAGGCCTCTACCTCGGCGCGGTTGTCGTCGGTCGTCAGCGCGTCGACCAGCGCGTGCTCGGGAGCCAGCACCATGAACGTGGCGCCGAACAACGTGTCGGGGCGCGTCGTGAACACGCGGACCGCGCCCGCGGGCGTCTGAAAGTCGACGTGGGCGCCCGTCGAGCGCCCGATCCAGTTGCGCTGCATCAACTTGACGGGCTCGGGCCAGTCGAGTGTCTCCAGGTCGCTCAACAACCGGTCGGCGTACGCCGTGATGCGCATCATCCACTGCGTCAGCGGGCGCTTGTAGACGGGGAAGTTGCCGCGGTCACTGCGACCCTCGGCCGTGACCTCTTCGTTCGCCAGGACGGTGCCCAGCCCCGGACACCAGTTGACCATCGCCTTGGTCCGATAGACCAGGCGGTAGGAGTCGACGATCTCCGACTGTTCCTTTTTCGTGCGCGCCGCCCACGTCGGGTCGCTCGCCAACTCGGCGATCTTCTCCTCGATCGGACGCGCCACACCTTCCTCGTTGCAGTACGAGTTGTAGATCTGCAGGAAGATCCACTGCGTCCACCGGATGAACGCGGGGTCGGTCGTGCTCACCGCGCGGCGCTCGTCGTGCGCCAGCCCCAGGCGCTGCAGCTGGCGGCGATAGGTCTCGACGTTCTTCTCGGTGGTCGTGCGCGGATGCTGGCCCGTCTCCACCGCGTACTGCTCGGCGGGCAACCCGAACGCGTCGTAGCCGATGGTGTGCAGCACGTTGTAGCCGCGCATGCGCAAGAAGCGTCCGTAGACGTCGGTGCCGATGTAGCCGAGCGGGTGGCCGACGTGCAGGCCCGATCCCGAGGGGTACGGGAACATGTCCAGGATGAACTTCTTCGGGCGGCCGGCGACGTCGTCCCACCCGTCGCTCAGCGGACCCGACGGGTTGGCCACCTCCCACGTGTGGTTCTCGGTCCAGTACGACTGCCACTTGTTCTCGAAAAGCTCAGCAGCGCGCGCGTCGTACCGGAAAGGCCTTTCGTCGGGAGCTGCGTCGTCTGCCATCGGTCAATCGTAGGTGGCGGCCCGCGTTCGCACGAAAGAGAAAAGCGCCCACTCTCGTGGGCGCTTTTCATCCGTGTGGACCTGATCGGATTTGAACCGACGACCCTCTCCATGCCATGGAGATGCGCTACCGGGCTGCGCCACAGGCCCTCTTGGAGTCGTTGACGATAGCGCGCCGGTAAAGCTATGGGCGTGCTCGAGACGCCGCGACTTCTCCTTCGCCGCTGGCGCGACGAGGACCGCGATCCGTTCGCCGCCCTCAACGCCGACCCCGACGTCATGGAGTACTTCGTCGCCGCGCTCTCCCGCGACGAGAGTGACGACTTCGTCGATCGCATCGAGACCCACTTCGAGCAACACGGCTGGGGCCTATGGGCCGTCGAAGTCAAAGCGACAGCGCAGTTCGCCGGCTTCGTCGGTCTGTGGCCTCCGAACTGGGCGCCGTCGCTGACGGAGGTCGGTTGGCGACTCGGCCGCCAACACTGGGGCCGCGGCTACGCCACCGAAGGCGCACGCGCCGCTGTAGAGGACGGCTTCGACCGCCTCGGGCTGGACGAAATCGTGTCGTTCACGACGGTCGCCAACATCCGCTCGCAGCGGGTGATGCAGAAGCTCGGTATGACGCGGGACCCCGCGGACGACTTCGACCACCCCAACGTGCCGGAGGACCACCCGATCCGCCCGCACGTCTTGTACCGCTTACGGCGCAGTTAGACCGGGCACTCCACGCTGGGCGCGCTGTCGATGGAGACGGTCACGAACGCGATCGTCGGCGTGTCGATGGGCGTCGTGCCGTAACACACGGTCCCGTACACGGCGCCGACGCCGGCGCAACCAACACCCAGCGTCGGCGGGCAGTCAAGCGCCAACGCCGAATCGCCCGCACTCGCACCCAGAGGCGAGAGCACCCAACCGAGCGCCACCAGTGAACCGATCAAAAGCTTCTTTCGCACACAAGTGCAACGGACAAACGGCGAAAATCTGGCGCTATTCGGCCGCGGCGATGGCGTCGAGGACGTTGAGGTTGGCCGCCCGGCGGGCCGGGAAGATCGCCGCGAGCACGCCGGCGAAGCCCGACAACACGAGCACGGTGACGACGGTGCCGACAGGCAGCGACAACTGCGTGAGGCCTTCGTCGCGGAGTGCGCCGACGGCGGCGCCGCCGAACGCCAAGCCGATGACGACCCCGAGCGCCGCTCCGAGTATGGCGATGATGATCGACTCGTAACGGATCATGCGCCGCGTCTGGCGGCGGCTGGTGCCGACGGCGCGCAGCAACCCGATCTCGCGCGTGCGTTCGAACACCGACAACGCCAGCGTGTTGGCGATACCGAGCAAGGCGATGATGATCGACAGCAGCAACATCGCCGACACCACGTTGAGCAGACCACGGATCTGGCTGGCCTGGCGATCGGCGAAGCCTTTTTGGTCGAGTACGTCGATCTGTGGATAGGACGGTTTCAGCGCGCGGTCGAGCCGCGCCGCCACCGTCGCCGGCTTCGCGCCCGGTTTCGTGACGACGAAGATGACGGCGTCGTTTTGCTCCGTGTAAATCTGCTCGTACTCGTCGAGCGAGATCATGTAGCTGGCGTTCGTCACCTGGTTGTTCGAGAAGATGCCGCGCACAACCTCGTTGCGGACCGCGCCGGGGAAGCCCATCGCCATCGTGTCGCCGACGTTCTTGCCGAGGGACTTCGCGATGTCTTTATGGAGGAGCACGCCGCCGTGCGCGATGGCGGCGAACGAACCCTGCTCGACCTGGAGGTCGAACACCTGCGCGACCTTGTCGGGCGGCATCGCCAACAGCGTGCGCTTCTTGCCGCCGTACTTGAACTCGTTGTACCGCAGCGGCACCGACGCGGCGACGGCCGGGTCCTCGAGCACGCGTTGCTCCACCGCCGGGTCAATGGGGCCCTGGTCGTTGTTGACGATCACCTGGGCCTTGACGGTGCGGTCGAGCACGGCGTGCAGCGACTTGTCGATCGACGAACCGAGCGTGGCGACCGCGGCGACCACGGCGATGCCGATCATCAGCGCGGCCGCCGTCGACGCCGTGCGCTGCGGATTGCGACGCGAGTTCTCGCGCGCCAGCGTGCCCGGCATCCCAGTGCGCGCCAGCGGTGCGCCGAGCGCGAACGCCACTGGCCGCACGACGAGCGGGCTCAGCATCGCAATGCCGAGGAACACGCCGAGCGCACCGAGCGCGATCCAGGCGAAGCGCACCGGCACGTTGTTGCCGTACATGCCGCGCCCCAGGAGCGCGATCGCGACGCCGGATGCGACGAGACCCGTGACGAGTCGCCGCAGCGAAAAGTGCGACGACGCCACGTGGAGGTTCTGGCGCAGCGCGGCGATCGGCGGTTGCCGCGAGGCGCGCAATGCCGGGAACGTCGCGGACACGAGCGTTGTGATGGTGCCGACGGCGAAGCCGATGATGACGGTGCGCGCCCTGAGGCCTGCGTACGTGCCCGGGAGTCCCCCGCCGCCGCTCAGCGCGTTGACAAGCGCGCGTAGTCCCGCGCCGATGCCGAGACCGGCGACGATCCCGACGGCGGACGCCACCAAGCCGACGACCGCGGCTTCGATCATCACCGACAGGACGATCTGCGAGCGGCTGGCGCCGATCGAGCGCAACAACGCCAGCTCGCGTGAGCGCTGCGCCACGATGATCGAGAAGGTGTTGGCGATGATGAACGCGCCGACGAACAGCGCGATGCCGGCGAAGAACAAGATCCCGGTCGTGAAGATCTTCACGCCCTGGTTGATGGCGTCGGCGCCTTCCTTGGCGGCCGCCGCCCCCGTCTGTACCTTGTACTGGTCACCGATGGCGTCGTCGATCGAAGCGATGACGTCGTTCACGGCGTGGCCGGGCGCCACCTTCACGGACACGGCGTCGAAGTCGCCGTCCTTCTTGAAGATCTCCTGGGCGACGGGAGTGGCCCAGGAGGCGATGGTCGCGCCGCCGAGGTTGTCGGCCTGCCCGAAGCCGGCGATACCGACGATGGTGAAGCTGCGCACCGGGCCGTTGGGGATGATGTTGATGCGGTCACCGACGCGGTAGTGCATCTTGCGCGCCGAGACGACGTCGATGACGACGTCGTTCGGGCCTTTCGGCGCGCGGCCTTCGCGCAGCCGCAGCGGCGAGAAGCCCGCGTAGTCGCCGTACGAGAAGCCGAGCGTCGGCGGCCCCTTGCCGCCGTAGGGCTTGCCGTGCTTGTCCTCCATCTGCGCCGGACCCTGCACGAGGCCCTCCGCGATGTCGACGCCGTCGGTCGCCTTGATGTTCGCGAGCACCGCCGCCGGGATGCGTTCGGTGTTCAGCGTGTCACCCGCGTCTTGCAGGGAACCACCGCCGGAATCACCCGGCGAGATGGAGATGTCGACGCCCTTGTTCGCATCGGCGAACGTCTTGTCGAAGAATCCGGTGATCGTGTCGCTCAATACGTACGTGCCGACGACGAAGCTGACGCCGAGTACCACTGCGATCGCCGTCAGCGCCAGCCGCAGCTTGTACGCGAGCAGACCCTTGAGCGTGGCGCGGAACACCGTTACGCCTTGGCGACGTCGAGCGTGCGCATCTT
>JBEEFV010000029.1:0-42933 GCA_041166405.1 Actinomycetota bacterium
CGCTGATCACGGGCTGCGTTCGGCGATGGTTGGCACCCTCGCCGGGCATCCCGTTGGCCACGAAGACCGCGCTGAGCTCGTGCTCCGGGTCGGCGAAGACCAGGCTCGACTGGCGCCCGCCGTGGCCGAACGCGTCGCGGCCGGCGTGGTCCCCGTAGCCGTAGAACGCGGGTTTGCGCTCGTAGTGCCACGAGTTGACCATCACGCCGAGCCCCCAGTCCATGACGGCGTTGAACGTCTCGTCGCGCATGCCGGCGCGCCGGCGCATCGTCATTTGGGCGACGGCATCGGCCGACAGGATGGTCTCGCCTTCGAGTTCACCACCGCGGCGCAGCGCTTCGGCCAGGCGCACGAGGTCGGTCGCCGGCCCGGCGCCCGAACTCGACGGCTCGACCCAGCCGAACCCCGTGTCCTTCTCGAAGCGCGGGATGACGCGCGGCGGCTGCGTCGCGGTGTCGTACATGACACCGATCCGGTCGCCGTAGGCACGCACCCGGTTGGGCGTCAGCGCCAGCCATGAGTCGGCCATGCCGAGGGGTTCGAAGATCTCCTCGCTCACGTAGTCGGCGAACGTGCGGCCGTCGACGCGGCGCACGACTTCGCCGAGCACGTGGAAGCCCGTGACGGGGTGGTAGCCGGCGCGCTCGCCGGGGACCCAGTCCGCCTCCAGCGGCGCGTCGTAGATGCGTTCGAGCAAGTCGTCGGGCCGGATACCGGCGATGAACAACTGATCGGAGTCGCGCAAGCGACGGAAGCCGCCCGTGTGCATGAGCACCTGCGCGACGGTCACGGTGTCCTTGCCTCCCGCCGCGAACTCCGGAATGACCGATGCGACGGGCTGCGCCAGATCGAGGCGACCGCGATCCCACAACTGGACGACGGCGGTGGCGGTGACAAGCTTCGTGCCGCTGAACCACGGCACGAGCGTGTCGTCGGTCATGGCAACGCCGGGACGAGCGATGCCTTCGGCGATCGTGGCGACGGGTTCGCCGCGTAGCCACACCGCCATTTGCACGCCGAGGTGCCACCCGCGGTCGAATCCGACCTGGATGGCGGCGCGGGTCTTGTTAACCGGCGGCCTCTTCGGCGTTCGCCGCCGCCTGGATCTTGACCAGCAGGTCGCGCAGCTTGCGCTGCTCGGCCAGTGTCAACGCCTCCATCGACGGCGGGGCCTTGTGCAGGACCCGCTTCGCCTTCGCCTGGGCAGCGAGGCCCGCTTTGGTGATGACGATGGCGCGCACGCGCCGGTCCGTCGGCAGGATGCGCCGCTCGACGTAGCCGAGGGCTTCGAGGTCGTCGACGAGCGACGTCACCCACGACGCGTCGCAGCGCAGCTTGTCGGCGAACACCCGCATCGGCGTGCCGACGCCGGGCTCCATTCCGAGCAACAACTTGAGCGCCGGTGGCCCGACCTCGACGGCCTCACACGCGGCATGGAAACGCGAGTGGTTCTCGTCGCTCATGAAGATCTCGGCCAATACGGCCCATGCTTCGTCGCCGGGTGCTACTGCCACGTACCCGATACTACCCGACTTTCAGTATTGGTAAATATTTGACTCTAGTCAACCTTCTTGTGTTACCGTCGTCGGCATGAATGCGCCAGCGATCGCAACTGAACAGATCGTGAAGCACTTCGGTGGGGTCGAAGCAGTACGGGGGGTCGACCTGGAGGTTCCGGCCGGAACCGTGTTCGGGCTACTCGGGCCGAACGGCGCCGGCAAGACCACCATCGTCCGGATGCTCACGACCATTCTCAAGCCCACCTCCGGCCGAGCCACGGTGCTCGGCGTCGACTGCGCCAAGGATCCGGAGCGGGTGCGCCACATCATCGGCTTGGCAGGCCAGTACGCCGCCGTCGACGAGAACCTCACCGGTTTCGAGAACCTGCGCATGGTCGGGCGCCTCACCCACCTGCCGAAGGCGACCATCAAGCCGCGGTCCGACGAGCTGCTCGAGCGGTTCAACCTCGCGCACGCCGCCAACCGCCCGGTGCGCACCTACTCCGGCGGCATGCGCCGTCGCCTCGATCTGGCGGCCGCACTGGTCCACCGGCCGACCGTGCTGTTCCTCGACGAGCCGACCACTGGACTCGACCCGCGCAGCCGCAACGATCTCTGGGGCGTGATCGAGGACCTCGTGAAGGACGGGACCACCGTCATGCTCACGACGCAGTACCTCGAGGAGGCCGACCGCCTCGCGCAGGACATCGCCGTCATCGACAACGGCGAAGTCATCGCCCGCGGCACGCCGACCGAGCTCAAGACGAGCTTCGGGGCGACGGTCGTGGAGATCGGTTTCGCCGCGGCACGCACCGCCACACGCGCCAACAAGGCGCTGGCGAAGTTCGAGCATCGCGAGGTCCTCCACGACGGGATCACCATCGAGGTCAAGCTCGAAGACGGCGCCAAGGCCGTCCCCGCTGTCGTGCGCGCGCTCGACGCCGCCAAGATCAACCCCGAGCGTTTCATCGTGCGGGAACCGACGCTCGACGACGTGTTCCTCAGCCTGACGGGTCACGCCGCCGAAGAAGCGGCCGACGCCGACGTCGACCAGAACGAGCGAGGGGCGGCATGACGATGGAACTCACCGTCCCGTCCTACGAAGCCAAAGGTTTCGACCGGGCGCGCTGGGCGCTCGCCGACATCCTGACGATCACGTGGCGCAACATCATCGCCATGCGGCGCGTGCCGCAGGTGTTGGTGTTCTCGACGATCCAGCCGATCATCTTCGTGTTGATGTTCCGCTACGTGTTCGGCGGCGCGATTTCGCCTGGCGCACAGTTCATCAAGTATCCGTACGTCGACTTCTTGATGCCGGGTGTGTTCGTGCAGACGATCGCCTTCGGCTCGATCCAGACGGGCGTGGCGCTGGCGGAGGACGTCGGGAAGGGCCTCATCGAACGCTTCCGGTCGCTGCCGATGGCGCGCTCGGCGGTGCTCGCGGGACGCACGCTGGCGGACCTGACGCGCAACGTGTTCGTGTTCAGCCTGATGACGCTCGTCGGTTTCGCGGTCGGGTTCCGCATTCACACCAACGCCGCGGCGTTCTTCGTGGCGCTCGCCGTGCTGCTGTACTTCACCTTCGCGCTGGCGTGGATCTTCTCCTACATCGGGCTGGCGATGCGCAACGCCGAAGCGGCGCAGGCCGCAGCGTTCCCGATCGTCGCACCGTTGGTGTTCGCCAGCTCGGCGTTCGTCCCGTTGTCGAGCCAGCCGGGTTGGCTGCAGGTGTTCAGCGCCCACCAGCCGGTCACGCTCACCGTCAACGCCATCCGAGCGCTGTGCCTCGGTGGTGCCACGCTCACGCCGCTGCTACAGAGCCTCGGTTGGTCGACGGCGATCATCGCGGTGTTCGCCCCGATCGCTGTTCGTCGGTACCGCGCCACGGCGTAGGCGGTCGCGACCGAAAGCCGGCGCGAGCCAGTCGACGCGCAGCAAGAGCTCGTTCACGGCGAGTGTCAACGCCGTCGCCAGCGCGAATGTCGCCGCGTACTTCACGGCGATCGGCCAGTGCGTGCGAATGACGAGCACAGCAGCGGCAACGACGAACGCCTGGTGCAACAGGTACACGCCGAATGCCCGGTCCTTCGCCCACGCGTGAAGCCGCCCGGCGCCGGTGAACGAGCGGCGCGCCCAACCGAGGATCCCGATCACGAGGCCGACACCGGCGAGCGCCGACAGCACTTGGTAGACGAGGTAGCCGGCCCAGTCGGCCGGGCCTTCAACCGTGATGATGCGCAGCCAAAACGGCACCATGAGAGCCGCGGCCACCAGGCCGATCCGCGTCGCGACGACACGGTGTTCGTCGACCAGCTTGTCGACCGATGCGAAGCGCCCGATCCAGAACCCGGCGACAAAGAACAGCGAGTAGTACGCGAAGTTGGCCCAGTCCCACACCAGGTTCTGCTGACCCGGGAACGCCCACCGCAACAGCACCTGGATCGCGATCATCACTCCGCCGAAGCGAACAAGCGTGCGCCGGTCGACGACCGGATCTTCGGTGCGAGCGTGGAGCTTCGCGAAGTAGCGGACGTAGAGCTGCGAGAACGTCAACAGGTAGACGAGGAACCACAGGTGCGACCACGTGAGGTCGATGCCGAACACGTGAATCGGTGACGCGCTGTCGGCGACCGTGCGGTCGTGGAGGTGATGCGCCTCGATCCATCCGATCCAGAGACACGCGGTGAAAATGAACACAAGCAACGGAATGCCGAGTCGCTGCCAGCGCTCGCGACGGATCTCGCTCGCGCCGCGCCGACGCATCGCCGCGGCCATCGACCAGCCGGCGAGAACGAAGAACAACGGCATGTGCCACTGATGCACGAAGCCGGTGAACACGTCGAGGCCCTGCCAACTCACGTTGTTCTTGACGTGGTACGCCGGCGAGTAGTCGTACACCTTCGCCGTATGGAACGCCAGCAACAGGAACGTCGCTGCCGAACGCAGGTTGTCGATGTCGGGTCGTCGCTTCATGGTGGTCGTCATGCAGATCCCCCAGTGATTGCACGTGTGATGAGTTCGACCGTGGTGGCGCGCACGCTTGCGTCGTCCATGCGATGGCCGTCGGGATCACCGTGGCGGTGACGCGCCATCCACGTCACGGACTCGATGGCCCAGCGGGCGGTGACGCGAGCGTCGAGGTCGGGCGCGCGGCGTTCGACGTAACGCGCCAGGCTGTCGAACGTCGTCACGCGAACGTCGTCGTAGAACAGCGCCGCGACGTCGGGAATGTCTCGCGCCGAGCGTTCGAGCGCGTCGTAGCCGCGTCGCAGAAGCGCGATGCGATCGAAGATGTCGCCGATGATCTCGGCGCACTCCGCCGCGACGTCTGACGGGGCGGACTTGCGGGCCAAGGCGGCTTCGAGCGACGGGAGCACGGCGACCGCCGCGAGGCTGCGGCGCAGCTTCGTGAGAAAGCTCTTGCGCGACTCGACATTCAACGGCAGCGAGCCTGTTGTCGCCGCCTCGGGGTCGAAGGCGTACAGCGCGCACAACAACAGCAACGCCTCCTTGCCCTCGACGTAGTTGTAGAGCGTCCCCACCGAGACGCCCGCCGCCTCGGCGACGTCGGACATCTGCGCCCGCGAGAAGCCCATGCGTCCGAACACGTCGAGCGCGGCGTCGACGATGTCGCCCACCCGATTCGGAGCCGCCACCCGCGCCATGGCGTAATAATGAATGAACGGTTCAGTTATTGCAAGTGCCGCGAACGCGTCACACCCCATCAGTACGGTCGGCAGGATGAATCCCTGGGAGGTGCTCGACACGCCGAAGTCGGCAGGCGTCGACGCCGCGAAGCGCGCCTGGCGCGAGCTGGTGGCGCTGTACCACCCCGATCATCACACCGACATGCCGCCCGCAGTCCAGCGCCGCGCCGCTGACGGCCTCCGGCGCGTCAACGAGGCGTGGGCTGCGATTCGCGAGGCGACCGGTGCCGCTCCTGCGCCCCCGCCGCCCCCCGAAGTCGAAGACGGCGTCATGTACGTCGAGGGCGCGCCCTTCGACGCCAAGCGCCGGATCAAGCAGGCGGCCAAGACCGCAAACCTCACCGTGAAAACCGCGGCGGACAGCACGCTCGTGATCACGCGCGGGTCGTTCGCGTCGAAGAACGGCGTGGTCCTCGAGCTCACCGATCACGACGGCAAGACCGAGGTGCGCGTCACCGACGGCCCGCCGTCCCTCGCGGAGCAACTCTTCGACGCGTTGCGGCAGCCCTAGCCGACGCCGAGGCGCTCGTACTGCTCGCGGGGAGCTTCGACGGCATCGAGCGCGGCGACGAGCATGTCGACCATTTCCTTCTCCACGACGCTGCCCGCGCCCGCCAGCTCTTCGGCTTCAGACGGGTCGTTGTCGAGGTCGAACAGGTGGTGGCGATCGACGGGGCCTGAAACCCAGAACGGCAGCGTGTCGCCGGGCTGGAACGGCTGGCGGATGACGGGCACGTCAGAGTGCGGCATGTAGTCGAGATAGGCGCGCCGGTCGGGCTTCGGGAGCCCCACGTTGCGGAAGTGCGTCGGCATCGTCGACCAGCGGTTCGACCACATCGACAACGGGAAGTTCGACTCGACGGCGCTGCGCGCGTACTTGCGATGGCCGTCGGTGACCTGCACCCAGTTGCCGTACACGCCGCCGATGGCGTACTCGCGGTCACTCGCACCGCTGCCCTCGAGAACCGGGACGAGTGACGTCCCGTGCGTCGGATGCGGAGACGCCGCGCCGAACACGTCGCGCAACGTGGCGTGGATGTCGACCGTGGTCGTGAGGGTGGCGACGGTCTGCGGGGCCGCACCCGGCCACGCGATCAGCATCGGGATGTGGCCGAGCGTTTCGTACTGCATCACGTTGGGCTTCCCGAACAGGTCGCGCTCGCCCAGGTAGTGCCCGTGGTCGGTGCACAGCACGAGCATCGTGTCGTCCCACAGGTTGTGCCGGTCGAAGCTGTCGAGCAGCTTGCCGAACCAGTGGTCGATCATCGACAGCTTCGATCCGTAGTTCGCGCGGATGTGACGCGCCTCGCGTTCGGTGATGACGCCGCGCTCGACCGCCTTCGTCGCGTACGGCGGCCAGATGATCAGCTCGTCGTGCCACTCGGGGTCGTACATGTTCACCCACGGCTCGGGAGTGTCGAAGGGCTCGTGCGGGTCGAACTCGTCGACGAACAGGAAGAAGCGCTCGTGCTTGCCGGCGTTGGCGTCGAGCCAGTCAGCGGCGGTACGCATCACCTTCGGGCCAGGAAAGTCCTCCTCGGCGCGGAAGTACGTCCGCGACACGTCGTAGAAGCGATCCGAGCGCGTACGCGCCGGCAGCGTGGGCGTCCCGATCCACGACGGGTCGGGCACCGTCTTCCACGCGTCGCCTTCGTGCCCGCGCGCGTACTCCCAGGCGTGGAAGTCGACGTGGTAGTTCTCACCGCCGGTCTCGAACAGATGCGGGTGGTCGGACACGAGCATGGTGGTGACGCCGGCGTCGTCGAGGTCGACGGTGATCGGCTGCTCCCACAATTCGATCGACCCCCACGGCCGCCACAGGAAGTCGTAGGCACCGACGAGCAGGTCGTGGCGCGCCGGCATGCACGGCAACGATCCCGTCACGTGACGTTCGAAGCGCGCGCTGCGCGCCGCGAGCCGATCGAGGTTCGGCGTGGCGAACTCGTCGCCGCCGTAGGAACCGAGCATGTGGCGGTTGAGGCTGTCGAGCAGGACCACTACCGCGTTCTTTGGTGGCGTCACGCCACAGATCATGGTCTTCCTTGACTAAACCATGCGTACAGGCGGTATCCCGTTTTCGGCACTCAACCGAGGGGGGCGAATGCCCGAGCTGTTGGAGGTCCGCGAAGTTGGGGTGCGCTTCTCGGGAATCGTCGCGCTCGACGAGCTGTCCTTCACGATCGGCGAAGGCCAGATCTGCGGGCTGATCGGGCCCAACGGCGCCGGCAAGACCACGCTGTTCAACGTCGTCAGCCGGCTGTACGAGCCCACATCGGGTTCGCTGTGGTTCGGAGGCCAGGACTTGGCGACGGTGCCGCCGCACCGCATCGCGGCAATCGGCATCTCGCGCACGTTCCAGAACCTGGCGCTGTTCCCGTCCTTGACGGTGCTGCAAAACGTGATGGTCGGCGCGCACACGAAGGGGCGGACGAACTGGATCACCGGCGCCGTGCGCTTCGGTGTTCGCAAGGAAGACTCCGAGCTCGAGCAGCTCGCGTTCGCGACGCTCGACGAGCTCGGCCTGGCGTCGATCGCCATGGTGCCGCCGACGGGACTCCCCTACGGGACGATGAAGCGCATCGAGTTGGCGCGCGCGCTCGTGGCCCGACCGCGACTGCTCATGCTCGACGAGCCCGCGAGCGGACTCACGCACAGCGAAGTCGACGAGCTCGCCGAATTGATCCGCCACGTGCGCGACACGCGCCAGTTGACCGTGTTGCTCGTCGAGCACCACATGCAGATGGTGATGGGGATCTCCGACAAGGTCGTGGTGCTGAACTTCGGTCACAAGCTGGCCGAGGGCACGCCGGCCGAAGTCAGCCGCAACCCCGCGGTCATCGAGGCGTACCTCGGAGCAACTGCGTAATGGCGCTGCTCGAAGTGCAAGGGCTGCGCGCCGGTTACGGACCGGTTGCCGTGCTCCACGGCCTCGATTTCGAGATCCCCGAACACGACATCGTCGTGCTGCTCGGTGCGAACGGCGCCGGCAAGACCACAACCCTGCGCGCGCTGTCGGGCATGCTGCCGGCGTCGGGCGCGGCGCGCATCGACGGCCAGTCGATCCTCGGGTTGTCGGCTGACCGAGTGTGCGCGCGTGGCATCGCGCACGTCCCGCAAGGGCGCGGGACCTTCAACGAGTTGACCGTCATCGAGAATCTCGAGGCGGGCGCGTACCTGCGGCGCGACACCGCGGCGGTCAAGGCCGACATCGACCGCTGGTGCGAAGTCTTCCCAGTGCTCGGGCAACGCCGCACGCAGGCGGCGGGCCAACTGTCGGGCGGCGAGCAGCAGATGCTCGCCGTGGCGCGCGCCCTCATGAGCGAACCGCGGTTGTTGCTGCTCGACGAACCGTCGCTCGGGCTCGCGCCCCTCGTGACGCGCGGGCTGTTCGAACGTCTAGCCGAGATCAACGCCAGCGCCGGCACGACGATGTTCATCGTCGAGCAGAACGCGAATCTCGCGCTCGACATCGCGAAGTACGCGTATGTGTTGGAGGCCGGACTCATCGCGTTGCAGGGCCCGGCCGCAGATCTCGCCAGTGACGACGACGTGCGCAAGGCGTACTTGGGCTTCTGATGCTGCTGCTCCTCGCCTTCGTGAACGGCTCGTTCTTCAAGCCGGCGTTCTTCTTGCAGCTCGTCACGAACGGGTTGTCGAACGGCGCGATCTACGCGGCGATGGCGCTCACCGTCGTGATCATCTACAAGACCACCGGGCACCTGAACTTCGCGCAGGGCGAGATGGCGACGTTCGCCGCGTTCGTCGTCTACGTGCTCACCGCCGAGCAGCACTTCAACATCTGGATCGCGCTGCCCGTCGTCGTCGTGTTGTCGATGGCTGCGGGCGCAGGACTCGAGCGTTTTCTCATCCGCCCGGTCGAGTCGCGCAGCAACCTCGCCGTCGTCATCGTCACGCTCGGGCTCTTCCTGTTACTCAACGCGCTGACCGCGGTCATCTGGGGCACGCAGCCGAAGACCGGACTGCGGCCGTTCCCGGGCGGGATCCACGACCAGATCACCGTGCTGAAAGGTCCGCCGCAGTTCGCGATCGGCTACGGCGCCATCGGTACGTGGGCGGTGCTGATCGGCGTCGTGATCGCCATCAGCGTGCTGCTCAACAAGACGAAGCTCGGCCTCGGCTACCGCGCCGTGGCCGCCAACCGCGAGTCGGCGCAGCTCGTCGGCATCCCGGTGTCGCGCATGCTGATGCTCGGGTGGGCGCTGTCGACGGGCATCGGCTCCATCGGCGGCGTGCTCGTGTCGCAGTCCTCGGGCACGCTCGACTTCAACCTGATGGGCTCCGTGCTCATCTACGGATTCGCGGCCGCCGCCCTCGGCGGGTTCGACAGCATCCGCGGCGCAATCGTCGGAGGGCTCATCGTCGGGCTCGCCGAGGCGTTGTTGCCCAACCTGTTCACGTTCGTCGGCTCCGAACTCAGTCTGGCGATGGCACTGGTGATCATCCTCGCGGTGCTGCTCGTGCGTCCGCAGGGGTTGTTCGGCACGGCGCGGGTGCTGCGCGTATGAACCTGCCCGTCGTCGTCGAGCGTCACAGCCGCGCGCATCGCGTATGGCAGGCCGTTGGTTACGCCCTCGTCGCCGCGGCGATTCTGCTCATCGCCTACACGCAGCCCTCGTACCAACTCCTCAACTTCTCGAAGGTCGCCGCCTTCGCAGTCGCCATCCTGGGAATCAACATTGTGACGGGGTACTCCGGCCAGATCTCTCTCGGTCACAGCGCGTTCTTCGGTATCGGCGCGTACACGACCGCGTACCTCGTCGCCGACAAAGGCTGGCCCTTCCTGGCGACGCTGCCGATCGCCGCGCTGCTCGGCCTCGCCATCGGTTTCGCCGTCGGCTTGCCTGCGCTGCGCATCCAGGGCCTGTACCTGGCGCTCGTCACACTGGCGATCGCGGCAGTGTTCCCCGTCGTCGTGAAGATGGACGCGCTCGCCAACATCACGGGCGGCTCGAACGGCAAACCCGTCGCCATCGACTGGACGAAGCCGCGTTGGTTCAGCCTCGACATCACAAACGAGGCGTGGGAATTCCTCGTCGTGGCGTTGATCGCGGCCGCGCTGTTCTTGGTGGCGTCGAACCTGATCCGCAGCCGCGTCGGCCGCGCCATCATCGCCGTGCGCGACAACCCCATCGGCGCGGTCACGAGCGGCGTCAGCCTGTCGCAGTGGAAGACCGGCGCGTTCGCGGTGAGCGCTGTGTACGGCGCCATCGCCGGTTCGCTGTTCACGATGGTGATCCCGATCGTGAGCCCCGATTCGGTCGGGCTGGCGCTCGCATTCCAACTCATCACCGGTTTGGTGCTCGGCGGGCTCGGGACGATCTCGGGCAGCCTCGTCGGTGGCCTGGCGATGGTGTTCCTGCCGTACTACACCGCCCAGTATTCGGGCGGGAAGTCGCTGTTGTTCTTCGACCCCGTCGACAGCGGCTTGTTAGCCAACGTGGTCTACGGGGCACTACTCATCGGCGCGATGTTCGTGATGCCGGGAGGCATCGTCTCGTTCGTACGGAGCGTGAGGAACCGGCTCGTCCGGTTTGCGCCGCAACCTCCGGCGACACCCACACAAGCGAAGGGAACCGCATGAAGAAAACAACAGTGCTGGTGCCGTTGCTCACGCTCGCGCTCGCAGCGGGAGCGTGCGGCAACTCGAACAGCGACAAGAACAAGAACAGCACCGGCACGACCGCGAAACAAAGCGGCGCGTTCACGGTGCCGACCACGAGCTGCCCACCTGACGCCACCACGAAGCTCGCCGCCGGTGAGCCCATCAAGATCGGCCTCAGTCTCCCGCAGTCCGGCCCCCTCGCCGCCTTCGACGCCATCCGCGTCGGCATGAAGGTGGCGTTCGACAAGCAGAACGCCGCCGGCGGCGTCGACGGCCATCAGCTCCAGCTCGTCGCCAAGGACGACGCGTACGAGCCCGCGCGATCCGTCGTCAACGTGACGGAGATGATCGACAAGGACAAGATCTTCGCCAGCGTCGGCCAGATCGGCACGCCGAACGTCGCCGCCTCGCAGAAAAAGCACGAGGACACGTGCACGCCGCAGCTCAACGTGAACACCGGTTTCCCGGCGTGGGGTGATCCCGCGCACCACCCGTGGACGACGGGCGGCATCCTGGCGTACAACACCGAGGCCACGATCTGGGCCGAGTACATCGCCAAGCAGAAGCCCGACGCCAAGGTCGCGCTGTTGATCTTCAACAACGACTTCGGCAAGGCGTACCAGAAGGTGTTCACGGCCGAAGCCGCCAAGAAGAAGCTCAAGATCGTGGCGACGCAGCTGCACGAAGGGACCGCGCCGAACATCGACAACGAAGTGGCGGCGTTGCTTGCAGCCAAGCCCGACTACGTCCTCGGCGGCACGACGTCCACGTTCTGCTCGAAGTTGATGGCGGGTTTGGCCAAGGGCAACTACACCGGCAAGACGATCATCTCCTCGACGTGCGCGTCGGCGGCTGCGTTCTTCAAGCCGATCGATCCCGCGGGCGACGGCGTGCAGGTGCTGACGAGCGTCGACGACGTGAGCGATCCCGCGCTTGCCGACGATCCTGACGTCAAGGCGTTCAAAGCCGACGTCGCGAAGTACGGCGCCGGTGCCAACGCCAACGACACCAACGTCGCAGCCGGATGGATACAAGGACTCACTGCCATCGAGATCTTCAAGAACGCCGCGAACTCCCACGACGGGCTCACGCGCGCCAGCGCGATGAACGCCGCGTGGAGCCTCGACTTCGACGCCCCGCTCTTGTTCGGTCCCGTGAAGCTCGACGGCACGAAGGACGCCTATGGCGTCGAGTCGCTCGAATTCGTCAAGTACTCCGCGGCAAAACACGCGATGGAGCGCACCGGCGAGAAGTTCGACCGCCAAGGCAAGACAGGCGTTTATACGCCGTAACAACCCCCTCCGAACGGGTAGGCCATGTGCGTGGAATCCACGCGCTTGGGCTACCGGTTCCGGGAGATCCCCGGGGCGCGCAGCTTGTGGTGGCAGGCCGCCATCTCGTCGACGGGCGACGGGATGTTCCTCACGGCATTCCCACTGCTGGCGGCGTCGCTGACGCGCGATCCCGTCACGATCGCCGGAGTGACCGTGGCGAGCCGAATGCCGTGGCTGGCGTTCTCGCTGCCGTTCGGCGCCATCGCCGACCGTTTCGACCGCCGCATTCTCATGGTGGTTGCCGACAGCGTGCGCGGTGTGGTGGTCGCCGTGCTGGCGGCGCTCGTGCTGGGCCACGACGCACGCGTGTGGACGCTGTACCTGTGCGCGTTCGTGCTCGGTGCCGGCGAGGTACTCCACGCCAACGCGTCGCAAGCGCTCATGCCTGTCGTCGTCGGTGAGGAGAACATCGTCCCGTTCAACTCGAGCATGTCGGCAACGCAGGCGGCGACCGAGACGTTCATCGGCCCTCCCATTGGTTCCGCGCTTTTCGCCGCCGCGCCGTCGTTGCCGTTCATCGCCGACGCCGTGTCGTTCGGCGGGTCGGTCGTGCTGGCGGCGCGATTGCCCGACGTGCACGCGGTGGAGCCGGCGACGACTCGGCTACGCGACGACATTCGCGAAGGCGTGCGCTACCTGTGGCACGACGCCGTTCTGCGGCGACTGGCCCTGATGATCGCCGGACTCAACATCCTGTGGTTCGCCGCCGAGGCGGTGCTCGTGCTCTACGCCTTCGAGCGACTGCACGGCGGCAAGGCGACGTTCACCGCGCTGTTCCTCGCGGGCGCCGCCGGCACGGTCGTGATGCAGCGGTTCATTTCGCCGCTGCGCAATCGCGTCGGCATGGCCGGCGCCATGGCCGTGATGCTGTGGATCTGGGCGGCGGCCACTCTCGGCCTTGCGGTCGCATCAAACGGAGGCGTAGCGATTGCGTCGTTCTTCGTCATCGGTTTCGGCGACGGGTTGTGGCGCGTGCTCGCCACCTCGCTTCGCCAAACGGTCACACCGAACCCCCTGCTCGGGCGCGTCAACTCCGTGCACCGCATGTTCGGCATGGGCGCGATCCCGATCGGGGCGGCGCTGGGCGGCCTCGAAGCCCACGTGTTCACGGTGCGCGCGCCGTTCGTCATCGCCGCGATCGGCTTTGGTCTCGCCGCGGTATGCAGTCGCGCGTTGCTGGCGCCGCTGCGCGACGTCTAGGAAGGCGCCAGCGACTCGAGCACGGCGGAGCGCGCCTCGTCGAGCGCGCGCAACACTGCCGCGATGCGTTCTGGGTCGGCGTCGGCGCGGCGCGCCGCGGCGAGCACGTCCGCACCGAAGACGCGCAGCTCGACGCGGAGTGTTTCCAACGACGCGCTGCGCGTGTTCGGGCGTTCCTTCTTCTCGCGGTTGACGCGCCGCTGTTGCGCGCGCACTTCGGCGGCCGCAGCACGCACTTCCGCGCGCAGCTTCTGTCCACCGCGCGGGCGCGGCCCGGCAGCGATCGACCGATCGAGTTCCTCCAACTGTTCGCGCCGCGCAGCTACCTCGGCGCGGCCCGCGTCGGTGAGTGCGTAGTCCCGCTCGTCCTGGGACACGAGCCCCGACTCCACGAGCGCACCGAGCCGCGGGTAGATCGAACCCGCCGACGGCCGGTACAACCCGGCGAAGCGGTCTTCGAGCAGCCGCATCAATTCGTAGCCGTGTTTGGGGCCGTCCTCGAGCGCGCCGAGCAGGAAGAGGCGCAGGTCGCCGCGGCGAAAGACGCTCTCAGCCAAACGCCGGCACGCCGCTGAGGACCGTGATGTCGCCGGAATCGGTGTGCACCAGCAGGCGCACGTCGTCGCCCTCGGCGACGTCGTTGAGGATGTCGCCCGAATCGGACTCGAGTTCGGCATACACGCCGATGCCGGCCGGCAGGCGCACCGTCACGGCGCCCGAATCGGAGTTCACCTCATACCTGGCGCCGTCGCCGATCGGGATCAGATCGAGCACGACCTCGCCGGAGTCGTTGTTGATCTCGACTCGATCGCTCGTGGCCTGCAGCGTCACGTCGCCCGAGTCGCAGTTGATCTCGACGCGACCCGAAACGTGGATCGCCTCGACGTCGCCGGAATCGGCGTGGATCTCGACATCGCCCTGCACGTTGTCGAGCGCGATGTTGGCCCGGTCGGCGTGAATCTCCACCGGCCCGTCGATGTCGATGGCCTCGACCTCACCCGAGTCGATGTGGGCCTCCAGCGCGGCGATGTTCTCGACGCGCACTTCGACCTTGTCGCCGTGCACCTCGACCGGGCAGTCCTCCGCAACGAAGAGTTCGATGTTGGACCCGCGGCCGAGGTCGACGTTCCCCAGACGTTCGTTGGCGTCGGGTGAACCCGTGATGTGAAGGCGGCCGCTTTCGATATTGAAGTGCAGTTTCTTGCTCATCGAAGATCACGATATATCGCGATGGAGATCGCGTCCAGGGTCTACGAGACGAGGTCGTATTGCAGGCGGAAGTAGGCGAGCTTGTCGGCGTCGATGTCGACCCCGTAGCTGTCGGCGAACAGTTCTTCGTAGCCAGGTCCGACGTTCCACGTCGTGGACCACATCCCGATGGCGATGTCCCACCACCGGTCGGCCACGCCCAGCTCGCCGAGGTCGAGGTAGCCCGTGACTTCATCGCCCTCGATGAACACGTTCGGGTAGCAGTAGTCGCCGTGGCACACGACGAGGTCCTCGTGCGCCGGCGCCGACTCTTCGAGGCGCGCGACGGCTTCGACGACCGTCATGTGCTTGTGCTCTTCGTGCATGTCATCCCATGTCTCGCGACCGTCGGCGGCGCGCGCCCCCGCCACGTCGAGCGCGTCGCGCACGGTGAACCGGAACGGGCAGTCGGCGACGGGCAACGCTTCGTGCATGCGACGCAATCCCCGCGCCACGATCGGCACGAGCCACTCCGGGTCGGCTCGCCACGCGTCCTTGATCGCGCTCGTCCCGCGCATCTCCGCCGTGACGAGCCAATCGAGTCCGTCGTCGGAACCATCGTCGAGCACTTCCGGCACCCGCAGGTACTTCGCCGTCCAGCGCATGGCTTCGGCTTCGCGCCGCAGCGTGACGGTGGCACTCGACTTCTTGACCTTGACGTAGCGCGTCGCGTCGTCGTTCTCGATTCGCCACGTCGTGACGACGTCGTCGTACGTCCACGCCGGCGTCCAGCGCCAGTCGGCGTACAGATCACGGATGCGAGCGGGGATGGTCTCGGTCGCCACAGAATGATTGTGATGCACATCCGAGCTTTGGAGCCTGCGGATATCGCGTGGGCGGAATCGTTCGTCGGCGGATTCGGTGGCCGCATGCAGGCGCGGCGGGGCGAGCTCGTCGACGTGCTCGATGCGTCGGGCTTCATCGCGGTGGACGATCGCGCCGACCCGCTCGGCGTGCTCACCTACGCCAGCCGTCCTGACGGTGTCGAAGTCCTCTACATCGAGTCGGTGACACCGCATCACGGGGTGGGCTCAGCGTTGCTCAACGCCCTCCTCCGCCTCGTCGGCGAACAGACGGTCTGGCTCGTCACCACCAACGACAACATCGACGCGCTGCGCTTCTACCAGCGGCGCGGATTTGTCATTCGCGAGGTGCGTCCCGGAGCGGCCGACGCCGCGCGCGAAACCATCAAGCCGCATCTTCCGCTCGTCGGCGAATACGGAATTCCGTTGCGGGACGAGATCGAGCTTGCGACGGTGGTGCCGTGAAGAGCTACGACGACTACGTGGCCGAACTCGCGATCAAGCACCGCGAGACGGCCGCGTTCTGGCATCTGGTCTACAGCGGGGAGGCCGCGCTCCCCGCGGTGCGCCGCGGCCTGTCGTCACGCGATCCGAAGATCCGACGCGACTGCACGCGCGTGCTCGACCACCTCGTGAACGAGGACAGTTGGCCCGAACTGATCGCCATGGTCGGCGACAAGGATCCCAACGTGCGCGCGTGGGCTCTGCACTCCCTCGCCTGCGACCGTTGCAAGGAGAACTCGTGCCGGCCCGACAAGTTCGAGGTGATGCTGCGCGCCCTCTCAGCGATGCAGACGGATCCTGTCGCCGGCGTGCGCAGCATGGCAGTCGAGGTCGTCGCGCGGTGGGTGTACGACGACGCGGACGCGGAGGCGGCTCTCATCGACGCCCGGGACAACGACCCGGACCCGGGCGTGCGCAAGAAGGCGGGCTGGTTCTGCCCCGGCGGCGTGCGCTACGAAAAGAAGAAGCCGAAGGCGCGCGCTAGGCAGTGACGATGCTGGCTGCGTCCTGCAGTCCGAAGTCTTCGATCGCGAGGTCGCGCATCTTGAACTTCTGCACCTTGCCGGTGACCGTCATCGGGAACTCGGTCACGAACTTCCAGTAGCGCGGCACCTTGAAGTGCGCGAGACGCTCGCGGCAAAACGCGCGCAGCTCGTCCTCCGACGGTCGCTCTGCACCTTCCCGCAGTGACACCCACGCCGCGACTTCTTCACCCATCTTCTTGTCGGGCACGCCGAATACCTGGACGCCGGCGATCGCCGGATGCTGGAACAGCACTTCTTCGATCTCGCGCGGGTAGATGTTCTCGCCGCCGCGGATGAGCATGTCCTTGGCGCGTCCGACGATGTTGCAGTAGCCGCGCTCGTCCATCACGGCCAGATCGCCGGTGTGCATCCATCCGTCGTCGTCGATGGCCGCTTTCGTCGCCGCTTCGTCCTCCCAGTACCCCGGCATCACGATGTAACCCTTCGAGCACAGCTCGCCCTTCTCGCCGACGGCGACCGTCTCGCCGGTGTCGGGGTCGACGATCTTGATCTCGACGTTCGGCAACGCCGTGCCGACGGTCGAGCAGCGCGTCTCCAGGTCGTCGGGCCGCAGCGTTGCCGTCGAAACCGGCGACGTCTCGGTCATGCCGTAGGCGATGGTCATCTCGGACGCGTGCATCTCGTCGACGACGCGCTTCATCAGCTCCACGGGACACGGCGCGCCCGCCATGATCCCGGTGCGCAGCGTCTTGGTGTCGAGGTCGGCGAACTCGGGCGCCTCGAGCATCGCGATGAACATCGTCGGCACGCCGTAGATCGACGTCACGCCCTCCTCCACGATGGCCTGGAGCGTCGCAACGGGCTCGAACGACTCCGCGGGATACACCATCGTGGCGCCGGTGGTCACGCAGCCGAGGTTGCCGATGCCCATGCCGAAGCAGTGGTACAGGGGCACCGGAATGCACACGCGATCCGCGGTCGTGTAGCCGAGCACCGCCGCGATGGCCGCGCCGTTGTTGACGACGTTGTGGTGCGTGAGCGTCGCGCCTTTGGGATTGCCGGTCGTGCCCGACGTGAACTGGATGTTGATCGGATCCGACGTCTGCACCGCCGCCTCGCGCGTGGCGAGCTGTTCGTCGCTCACCTGCTCGCCGAGCGCGATCACGTCGGACCACAACAGGTCGTCGGCGCCATCGGTCTTCTCGGTGCCGAGGGCGATCACGCGCTCGAGCGTCGGTACTTCGCCGCGGACTTCTTTGATCATCGCGTGGTAGTCGGAGGCCTTGAACTGACGCGCCGTCACGATCATGCGCACACCGACCTTGTTGAGCGCGTACAGCAACTCGTTCGGACGGTACGCCGGGTTCACGTTCACGAGGATCGACCCGATCCGCGCCGAGGCGAACTGCAGGATCGTCCACTCGGCGCACGTCGGTGACCAGACACCGATGCGGTCGCCGTGCGCGAGCCCGAGCGCGATCAGGCCTTTGGCGGCGTCGTCGGCCGCGGCGTCGAGATCGGTCCAGGAGAACCGGGCGTTCTGATGGCGGCTCACGAGCGCTTCAGCGTCGCCCCACGTTCGTGCCGCTGTGCGCAGGACGCCACCGACCGTCACGTTCAGGACCGAGTCGTCGACGGGCCCAGCCGTGTACGCAAGCTTCGTCATCGCCGGATCTTCACACCCCGGCGGTGCTCGTGCACGCGGTCAGGCCGCGGCGTCGACGCGTTGCGGTGCGGGGCGGAAGCGGTCCTTCATCCGTAGGAACGGTTCCTCGATGAAGCGATAGCTGGCGATCGACACGGCGAGCGCGACGGCCGTCATCACCGGGATCATGACGATGTTGGGCGTGGTCGGAAACGCGTGTCGCATGACGACGAATAGCGGGAGATGCCAGAGGTACAGGCCGTAGGAGATCTTGCCGAGTTGTACGAGCGGCGACCACGCGAGGATCCGAGCCATCGCGCGGTCGGGCGCGTCGACCGCGGTCGCGATGATGGCGCCCGACGCCAGCGCGAACAGCGTCAGCCCGATGCCGCCGACGGCAACCACATCGGGCCGGCTCCAGAACACGCACGCGACCACAACGGCCAACGCGCCAACGGTGCCCGCGACGCGCACGGCGCTGCGGGCGCGGGCGCCACTCGGGAACCACCCCGCGTAGAACATCACCGCGAGTGCGCAGCCGATCAACAGCGCGTCCACCCGCGTGTCGGTGCCGAGGTAAATGCGGTCGAGGTTGGCCCCCCGCTCGATCAACAGCCAGCGCAGCGCACCCGACGCGACCGCGCCCAACAGCGCCACGCGCAGCAGCGCCCGATACCCGCCGCGGCGGATCGCCAGCACCACGACGATCGGCGGCCACAGCAAGTAAAACTGCTCCTCGACCGACAACGACCAGGTGTGCAGCAGCAGGTACGGCTTGTCGCCGAAGTGCTCGAACACCCAGTTGGCGACGTAGAAAAGCGCGCCCGCCCCGGCGCGGGCGACCTCGTGCCTCGGAGCCTTCGCCGGGCTCAGCAGCGAATACACGCTGACGAACGCCAACACCGCGACCAGCGCCGGAAGGAGTCGCAACACGCGCCGTGCGTAGAACTGCCGCAGGCTCACCCTTCCGGTCTGATTCGCCTCCTCGAGCAGCACGGCAGTGATGACGAAGCCGCTGAGGACGAAGAACACTTGGACGCCGAGGTGCCCGCCCTTGGCGTCGAGACCCGAGTGAAACGCCAGGACGGCGAGCACGGCGAAGCCGCGGATGCCGTCGAGCGCAGGCCTTCGCCCCAGAGTGAACGGCACGAATGTGAAAACGGAACCAACCCGGCAAACTCGCGCGATATCGGAGATTTCAGGGAAGACGGCGCAGTGCGTCCAGCTGCACGCTGGCGTTGCCGAGCGCCGTCGCCTCGGCCGATCCGACGCTGCACGGCAGGCGCGTCGCCGCTTCCACGAGCTGCACGAGCAGCGGGATGTGAGCGCCGCCACCCAGCAGGTCGACCTCGGTGACCGCGGTGCCGGTGACGTGGCCGACCTGGTCGATGACGCCCGCAGTCGCCGCGGCGATCGACTCGAAAATGCAACGCGCGATTCCTCCGCGATCGTCGGGGTCGAGTTCGGTGAGATCGGCGATCACTTTCGGCGCGCTCGCGGTACCGACGAGACGCGGGTCGTCCGTGTTGATCACGAATCCGCCGCGGGCGCTCGTCGCCTGCGCGATGACCTGCGCGATGGTCGCGTCCTGCCACTGCTCCATGCATCGCTCGAGCAACCACAGTCCGGTGAGGTTCTTCAAGAAGCGATAGCCGCCGCCGACGGATCGTTCGTTGGAGAAGTTGGCGAGACGAGCGACGCGCGTCGTGCACGGCTCGTCGCGTTCGATCCCGACCAGGACCCAGCTGCCCGTCGACACGAACGCGCGGTGTTCGTCGCGTCGCCCTGGCCGCGCGTGCACCGCCGACGCCGTGTCGTGACCTCCGACGAGGTGCACGGGAACGCCGCGCCACTCCCCGACGCGCGTACCGGCAGCCGCGATCTCCGGCATGACGGCTCGCGGGACGTCGATCTCGTCCAGCAGTTCTTCGTCCCACGTCCCCGTGTGCAGCGACACGAGCCCGGTGGTGCCGGCGCTCGTGGTTTCGGCGGTGATCGCGCCGGTCAGGTGGTGCACCAACAGTTCGGGCAGCATCAGGACGTGCGCGGCGCGCGCCATCTCGTCGCGGTCGTGCACTGCCAGCTGGAAGATCGTGTTGATCGGCATCAGCTGCACGCCGGTCTCGGCGTAGAGCCGCTTTTCGCCGAGCCGCTCCGCGATGGCACGCCACCCGTCGGTGCGCGGGTCGCGGTAGGAGAACGGCGGCGCCACGAGGTCGCCGTTTCCGTCGACCAGCCCGTAGTCGACGCCCCACGCGTCGATCCCGATCGAATCGAGCGGTCCGCGATCGAGTGCCAATGCGAGGCCGTGCTCGACTTCGGCGACAAGGCGGCCCCAATCCCAACGCAACGTCGCGTCGTCGTGGGCGACCGGTTGGTGCACGTGCCGATGCACGATGTCGACGACGTCGGGATGCGCGTCGTCGACGACGGCCACGCGTGCGCTCGTCGCGCCGAGGTCTACTGCCGCGACGCGCATTACAGGCCTGTTGCTACTGACCCGGCCCCACGTTCTTCGACTTTCGCTTGGCGATACCCGGACGCGCGATACACGCCGAAGGGATCGATCGCCGCTGCGTTCTGCCGGCGCGCTTGTGCCACCAATGGGCGCACGTCGGTGCGGAACGCACGATGCAGGATCTCCGCGGCACGCGCCGGGTCGTTGTCATTCTGCGCGTCGGCGAGCTCATCGCGGCGCACGCACAGCGCTTGCGCCAATCCGTGCTGGATCGCGTCCGTCGCCTGGATCAAGTCCTCGATCGGATCCTTGAGGTTGTGGCTCTCGTCGATCATGTAGGCAAGGTTCGGCATCACACCGCCGCCGATGTCGAGCAGTTCGAGGAAGATCAGGAACAGCTGGAACGGCTTGATCGAGCCGACGGTGAGGTCGTCGTCGCCGTACTTCGAATCGTTGAAGTGAAAGCCGCCGAGCCGGCCGGTCATGGCGACGCGTGAGACGACCTGTTCGATGTTCGTGTTCGGCAGATGGTGCCCGAGATCCACGAGGCATTTGCAACGCTCGCCGGTCGCCAGCGCGAGCAAGAGCGACGAACCCCAGTCGTTGTTGACCGAGGAGTAGAACGCCGGCTCGAACGGCTTGTGCTCCGTGAACATCAACCAGTCGGCGGGCAGGTGCTGATGGATCGCCGCGAGCCCGTCTGCGACGCGCTCGAACTGCGTGCGGAAATTCGCCTGCCCCGGATGATTCATGCCGTCGGCCAGCCACACCGTGAGCGCCTGCGACCCGAGTTTCACGCCGAGGTCGATCACTTCGAGGTTGTGTTCGACGGCAGCCTTGCGCGCCCCCTCATCCGCATTGGCGAGGCTGCCGAACTTGTAGGAGATCGACCCGCCTTGCGTCGTCGCGTCGTTGTCCTGGAACGTGTTGGAGTTCATGGCGTCGAAAGTGATGCCGAGTCCGTCGGCGTACCGACGCAGGTCTTCGGGGTCGGACGGGTTGTCCCACGGAACGTGCAGGCTGATCGTGCGGTTCGCGCCCGTGAGCGCGTTGAGCGTGGCTACGTCGTCGACCTTCTCGTAGGTGTCCCGCGGCTCGCCCCCGATCGGGAAACGACCGAAGCGCGTGCCGCCCGTGCCGACCGCCCACGAAGGTGCGGCGACGGAGAAGCGTGCCACCTCGGAGACGACGACACCGGCGTCGGTGCCCGCGTCCTCGAGCACGTCGTATGTGTGGGCGAGGTCGCGGCGCAGGGCGTCAATCAGCGGCGCATTGTGCTCCAAGATGAACTCGGGAGCGATCATTCGGTTCCTCCTAACGAAGGAAGGCCTGCGGGACTCCCCCGTCGACGGGTACCAGTGTGCCTGTCGTGAGCGGTAGGTCGCCACCGACGAGCGCGAACACGGCCGCGGCGACGTGGCTGGGCAGCACTTCTTGCTTGAGCAACGTGCGGGACGCGTAGTACTTCCCGAGGTCTTCCTCGGCGACGCCGTAGACCTTCGCCCGCTCCGCTCCCCACCCGCCGGCGAAGATGCCCGAGCCCTGCACGACGCCGTCGGGGTTGACGCCGTTGACGCGGATGCCGTGCTCGCCGAGCTCAGCGGCGAGGAGGCGGACTTGGTGCGCTTGACTCGCCTTCGCCGACGAGTACGCCACGTTGTTCGGCCCCGCAAACACCGCGTTCTTCGACACGACGTAGACGATGTCGCCGCCGCCTTGCGGCGTCATCACCCGCGCCGCCGCTTGCGACACGAGGAACGAGCCGCGCGCCATCACGTCGTGCTGCACGTCCCAGTCGTCCTCAGCCGTCTCGTCGAGTGGTTTGGAGATGGACAGCCCGGCGTTGTTGACGACGATGTCGACGCCGCAGTGGCGCAACACCGCCTCGGTGAACCCGGCGGTGATCGAAGCGGCATCGCTCACGTCGATGCGCACGTCGGCGCCCTCCGCGATGTCACTGACGATGACGGTCGCGCCTTCGTCGGCCAGTCGCTCGGCGATCGCCTTACCGATGCCCGACGCCGCGCCGGTAACCAACGCCACGCGTCCGGTCAGCGCCTTCGGCTTCGGTCGGCGCTGCAGCTTCGCTTCTTCGAGCGCCCAGTACTCGACGCGAAATTTCTCGTCCTCGGGCACCGGCGCGTACGTCGACACCGCTTCGGCCCCGCGCATCACGTTGATGGCGTTGACGTAGAACTCGCCGGTGACGCGCGCTTCGTCGGGCGTCGGGCCGAACGAGAACATGCCGACGCCGGGGACCAACACCACCGTCGGGTCAGCGCTGCGCATCGGCGGCGACGCCGGCGTGGCGTGACGCGCGTAGTACGCCGCGTACTCGTCGCGGTAGTGCGCGTGCAGCGCCGGCCATTCGTCGCGCGACCCGTCGAGCAGGAGCGGGCGTACCCGCGTGCGGATGAAGTGGTCGGGGCACGACGTGCCGAGCGCCACGAGACGCGGCGCCGCGTCGCGCGCCAGGAAGTCGAGCACCGCGTCGCTGTCGTCGTAGTGACCGACCATCCACCGTTCGGTCGACGCGAACCGTCGGATCGTCGACGCGATGTCGGCGGCGACGCGGCGGCGCTCGTCGACGGGCAACGGCTCGCGTCCGCCCACCACCGCGCCGAACGGTTCGGGCTTGCCGCGCGACGCGATGAACGCTTCGGCTTGTGCGATCACTTCGAGCGAAGCCCGTTGACACTCGTCGGATGTTGCACCCCACGTCGTGAGTCCATGGCCTCCGAGCACGACGCCGCGTAGGCCCTGCCTCGACGCGTACAGCGCCTCGATCTCGACGGCGAGCTCGAAACCGGGGCGACGCCACGGCACCCACGCCACGGTGTCGCCGAAGCATTCCTTGGTGAGCGGTTCGCCGTCGGTCGACGCCGCCAGCGCGATCACGGCGTCGGGATGCAGATGGTCCACGTGCGGTGGCGCCAGCAGTCCGTGCATCGCCGTGTCGATGGAGGGCGCCGCGCCCGCGGATAGGCAACACATCTCGATGAGCCCGACCATCTCGTCTTCATCGTCGGCGCCGCGATAGCGCTCCCGTAACCCACGCAGTTCGCGCAGGCGCAGTGTGGCGAGTCCTTCGGCCGCCAACGTTCCGAGGTCACCGCCCGACCCCTTCACATGCATGACGTCGACGGTGTCGCCGGTCAGCGGATCCTCGAGCGTCGTCTTGCACGACGTGTTGCCGCCGCCGTAGTTCGTGACCCTCTTGTCGGCACCCAGCACGTGTGACCGGGCGAGCAGCTCGTCGACTGCGTCACTCGCCATGACGCGGGACTGTACCCTCGGCGTCGTATGGGGCCTCTGGCGGTAATTGCACTGGTGCTGGCGCTCGTCGGGGGCGGCGCAGCCCATGACAAGGTGGCGACGACGCCGGTGACGTGGAACCCGACCGTGGTCGTCGTGCGCAACGAGATCGGCTCGCTCACCGTGGCCAACGGACCCGGCCGCGTTGTCGTGCACAAACAGTGGAACTTCCGCGGCCCGACCGCCAAGGTCGAGCGCCACGGCGACGCCCTCGTCATCACCGGCAAGTGCCCCAACAACGTCGTGCAGAACAACTGCAGCGTGGATGTGCAGGTCGTCTTGCCGAACACCTTTGCGCTCGACGTCGAGCAAGATCTCGGCGACATCTCCGTGCGCGACGTGTCAGGCCCCGAGCGTTTGCACGCCGGCCTCGGCGACATCGAGATGCACAACGTCCGCGGCGACCAGCTGAGCGCCGACGCGTTCGGCGACATCGCCTTGGACGCCGCGGCGCCGCCGCAGATCGTGAACGCCAACTCGAGCAATGGATCCGTCGACATCGGCGTGCCCGCGGGCGCCTACGCCATCACGACCCACACGAGTTGGAACGACGCCGAGGTGCGCGGCCTGACGGACGATCCCAATGCGCAGCGCAAGATCAACGCCGCCTCGAGCAACGGCGACGTGCTAATCCACTCTCGGTGAACCTCCTACTCATCCGTCACGCGCTTCCGCTGCGCGTCGAGCTCGCCGAAGGGCGCGCCGATCCGCCGCTGTCCGACGAAGGGTTCCGGCAAGCCGCGCTGCTCGGTGAGTGGCTACGGCACGAAAAGATCCACGCCCTCTACGCCAGCCACCTCCTGCGCGCTCAGCAGACGGCCGAACCCATCGCGGCGGCGCATCGCCTTGAGATCGTCACCGAACCTGACGTCGCGGAGTTCGACCGCGACGCGTCGAGCTACATCCCGTTCGAAGAAATCGACCGCAACAGCGCCGAGTTCCGCGCCATCGTCACCGGGGACTACACCGCGATCGGTGGTCCGAGCCCGAAAGAGTTCGTCGGCAAGATCGTCGATGCGATGGATCGCATCATCGAGCAGCACCCGAGCCAGACCGTCGCGGTGGTGTGCCACGCCGGCGTCATCAACGCGTACATGGCGCACGTGCTCGGACTCGACAAGGTGATCTTCTTCGGTCCCGGCTACACGTCGGTCAACCGCGTACTCGCCAACTCCGCGGGGATGCGCGGCGTCGGCTCACTCAACGAACTCGCCCACCTCCGCGGGATCTAGGTGTAGGCCCGAGCGGTTGTCCCCGAGGCACCCTGGTTGGGAGTTGTTCGCCGAATCAGTTGCGCCCGGCGGCCGTGTTACGCGCGTGCGCCGGTTGGGCGGTGGCGGGTCAGCCGATGCCTACGACGTGACGCTCGATCGGACGCCTCGCCGAGTGGTGGTGAAGGTCTTCCGCGAAGGTGACGACTCGGCACCGCAAGAGTGGAGTCGCCTGCAGTTCGCGCAGCGGGTGACCGTGCCGGTGCCAGAGCCTGTCGCCGTTGACCTGGAAGCGACGTGGTTCGGCAGGCCGGCCATCGTCATGTCGCGGTTGACAGGACGTCCCATCGTGGACCCGAAAGAGGCGGACGCGTGGCTGGCGTCCCTCGCGCGCGCGTTGATCGAGCTGCACGAAACTGCTGTCGACGGTGCCGACGGTGCGCTCACGCGGCCGCCTCTTGCCGAGACGTGGCGCCCGCCGCCGGGCCACCACGATCCGCTGACTTCAAGGGCAGTCAACGCCGTCAGGGCGCACTTGCCGGCGCTTACGTCAGAGCACGTGTTCACCCACGGCGACTTCAACCCGAGCAACGTTCTTTGGTCTCGCGGCCGCGTCAGCGGTGTCGTCGACTGGAGCGCAGCGCGACTCGACTCGCGTTGGTCAGAACTGGCGTACTGCCGGGGCGCGGTCTGTCTGCTGCTCGGCCCCGATGTCGCGGATCGCCTTGCTGACGCGTACACAAACATCGTCGGGTACGCCTCGGACGAAGTCGCCGTGTACGACCTCATGGCAGTCAGCTCGCAGCACTACCTCGCGGAGTCTCTCGAAGCGGACGGGAAGCTCGGTCACGTTCCCAGCTATGAGGTGTCACTCGCGTACCTCAACGAGCAACTTCGGCGTGCGCTGAAGCGACTCGACTGCTGACTAAGCCTGCGGCGGAAGCGCCCGGTAGAAACACTGGCCGGACGACGACGCCAGGAGCGATCCGTTCTCGCTCCACACCTCGCCGCGGAAGCCGAACAGACCTTGGGTCGAAACGTCGGCGCGGCCGTACATGAGCATCCACTCGACCTCAGGCTCGAAGCGGTGGAACTGCACGTGGAGGTCGAGTGACGGCGCCATCCACGGCAGCGGACCGGCGTACGCGCGCGTCGCCGCCGGCCAACTCACGGTGTCGGCGAGCACGATCAGGCGCGCGGCATCGACGGCGACGTCTTTGGCATCGGGCGCGGGGTCATAACGCAACCAGTTGGTGAACACAGGCTCGCCGGCGGGACGGTCTTCCCAGTTGTCGTGCCAAACCGTCGGGCGCTCCTCGAAGTTGCCCCAGAACGTGTACCCGCGCTGACGTTCCTCCTCGGGCACCCGCATACGGTCGAGGTGTTCCTGCACTGTCGCCAACTGCGCCCAGTGCGGCACGTCGGGCATCTGCGCGAAGTCGTGCTCGAGGCCTTCGTGGTTGTCGTCGATGAACCACGCCTGCGCGGTCAGGAGCAAACGTTCGCCTTGGTGCAGCTCGACCGTGACAGCTTCGGCGCGCTTGGTGCGCCGCGTGGTGGTGACGCGCGCGTCCACGTCGTCGAACTCACCGACCGCGAGGTACTGGCAGCTGAAGCTCGCCGGCCGCGGCAACTCCGCGTGCGCCGCGGCCGCTCGCATTGCCACCGACGCGATGTAGCCACCGTTCGGTCCCCAGATTTCCCACGCCCGTTCGAGACGCCCGCGATACAGCCCGGGCTCGACGAGCGCGACAGCAGTGTCCTGCGCGAGATTCCCCATCGGGACCAGTCTGACGGAACGGAGTTAGGGGTTGCTCGGCTTTACGCCGTAGTGCTCGTAGAGCGCGTCGCGCTCCGAAGTAGTGGGCGCGGTGTGCTGGTCGACCGACGGCGTGTCCTTGAGGACATCGGCATCGAAGGGCGCGACGTACTCGCCGTCCTTGTGCTTGACCGCAGCGACCGGCACGAGATGCTCGCCGCCGAACCGTCCCGACTTCACCACGATGAATTCGGGCTCCAGATCGCGCGGATTGGGGATGACGTCGGTGACCTTGCCGAGTTCCCCGCCTTCTTTGTCGACGAGGACAGCAGTGGCGTGCTTGGACATGGTGGACTCCTTTCCCTGACGGAAGGAGTACCCGTTATTGCTTGGCGCGTTTCGCGGCGCGGCCACGCTCCATCGCCGAGAGGTTCACCTTGCGAATGCGCACGTTGTTGGGGGTGACCTCGATGCACTCGTCTTCGCGGATGAATTCGAGCGACTGCTCCAGCCCCATCTGCACGGCCGGCACGAGCTTGATGGTTTCTTCGGCGGTCGACGATCGGATGTTGTTGAGCTTCTTTTCCTTGGTGATGTTGACGTCCATGTCTTCTTGGCGCGCGTTGACGCCGACGACCATGCCTTCGTAGACGTCGACGCCGGGGCCGACGAACATCTGGCCGCGCTCTTGCAGGTTCGTCAACGCGAACGTCGTCGTCGGGCCGAGTCGGTCGGCGACGAGCGAGCCCTGCGGGCGCGTCTTGATCTCGCCGAACCACGGCTCGAAGCCTTCGAACACGTGGTGCAGCTGACCGGTGCCGCGCGTCTCGGTCATGAACTCGGTGCGGAATCCGATGAGGCCGCGCGCCGGGACGATGAACTCCATGCGCACCCAGCCGGAGCCGTGGTTGACCATCTCCTCCATGCGACCCTTGCGCAGGGCGATCAACTGCGTGACCACACCGAGGTAGTCGTCGGGCACGTCGACGGCGACGCGCTCGACGGGCTCGTGCAGCTTGCCGTCGATCTCGCGCGTGAGCACCTGCGGCTTGCCCACGGTGAGCTCGAAGCCTTCGCGCCGCAGGATTTCGACGAGCACCGCCAGCTGGAGTTCGCCGCGGCCTTGCACTTCCCACGTGTCGGGTCGTTCGGTGTTGAGCACGCGCAGCGACACGTTGCCGACGAGTTCGGCATCGAGGCGACTCTTGATGAGCCGCGCGGTCATCTTCGTGCCGTCCTTGCCGGCGAGCGGCGACGTGTTGACGCCGATCGTCATCGACAGGCTCGGCTCGTCTACGTGGGTGACGGGCAGCGGGCGCGGGTCGTCTGGGTCGGCGAGCGTTTCGCCGATCGTGACGCTGTCGAGGCCGGCCACGGCGGCGATCTGGCCGGCGGCAGCTTCGTCGGCTGACACGCGGTCGAGCGCCTCCGTGACGAACAGCTCGGTGACCTTCACGCGCTCGATCGTCCCGTCGACCTTGCACCACGCCACCTGCTGGCCGCGCTTGAGCACGCCGTGGCGCACGCGCACGAGCGCCAGTCGGCCCAGGTACGGCGACGAGTCGAGGTTGGTGACGAGGCACTGCAGCGGGTGGTCGTCGTCGTATTCGGGCCCCGGCACGGTCTCGCCGAGCAGCTTGAACAGCGGCTCGAGGTCGGTGCCGAAGTCGCCGGCGAGCACGGCGTCGAGATCCATCGTCGCCTTGCCCGCCTTGGCGACACAGAAGACGATCGGGAACTCGATCTGGTGCTCGGTGGCGTCGAGGTCCATGAACAGGCCGTACACCTCGTCGATGACTTCCTTGATGCGGGCGTCGGGCCGGTCGACCTTGTTGATCACGAGCACGACGGGAAGACTGAGCTCGAGCGCCTTGCGCAGCACGAAGCGGGTCTGGGGAAGGGGTCCCTCACTGGCATCGACCAGCAGGAGCACGCCGTCGACCATGGTCAGTGCCCGCTCGACCTCGCCACCGAAGTCGGCGTGGCCGGGGGTGTCCACGATGTTGATGCGCAGGCCGTTGTGCAGCACCGACGTGTTCTTGGCGAGGATCGTGATGCCCTTTTCACGCTCGAGGTCCATCGAGTCCATGACCCGCTCGGCGACGTCCTGGTTGGCCCGGAACGCGCCCGATTGCCAGAGCATGGCGTCGACCAAGGTGGTCTTGCCGTGGTCGACGTGGGCGACAATGGCCACGTTGCGGAGGTCGTTCCTGACGGTCATGGGCCGAACAGTCTGACTGGTCCACAGACCAATCCACATATCCACCGCGTCATCCCCAGCGAAACGCCCGTAAATCCCCGCGAAAAACACATGTTTTCCGTCTTGTTCCCCACAGGGCAATCACTGTTTGATGTCTCCATACCCGGTGCACGGGGGAACCGAGCCAGGGGGGAACGAGACGGCCGCAAGGCAACTCGGAAACCCCGGGAGACGGAACCCGAGTACAGGGGGTGGGTTACCAAGCGGGTGCGGAAGGGGCGACTTCGGTCAAACCCAAAACACTCGGGCCCGGTGACTGCGCTTCGGTGCAGATGCCGGACGAGGTTTTCCACCGCGGGAGCGGTCCCTCGGGGCCGGCTGGCTTCGGTCAGCCGACACTGATGGGGCCGCTTCTTCGCGGTCCCGGGCTTATCTCAGATCGTCGAACAGGTCCGACGAGAAGTAGCGCTCCATGCGGTCGCAGAAGACGGTGGCGACCGTGTGGCCGGGGCCGAGTTCCGCCGCCAGGGCGCAGGCGCCGCGATAGTTGAGCCCGCTGCTGAGGCCGACGGGAAACCCGTGTGCGATCAGTTCTCTCGTGGCGCGCACGGCGTCATCGTGGGTGACGGCGATTTCGGGACCGAGGCCGAGGGCGTCGTCGTCCAGGATCGCCGACATGCAGTCGACGACGCCGGGGATGTCGGAGCACGGTCCGCCCTGCTCGGCGTCGGCCTCAGCCCCGGCGACGCGCACACGCGCCAGCACGACGTCGTTGCCATAGGCGGACCGCAGCGCCGCGCCGACACCCATGAGCGTCCCCGCTGTTCCCACGGCGGCGACGAAGCCGTCGATCCGCTCCCCCACCTGTGCGATCAACTCGGGGCCGGTGCGCAACTCGTGGGCACGCGCGTTCTCGACGTTGGCGAACTGCCGCGGCAGGAACACGTGGGGATCCGCCGCCGCCATCTCCTCCGTGCGCGACAACGCGCCGGCCATACCGTCGGCGTGGGGCGTCAACACGACTTCGCCGCCGAACCGACGGATCATCAGCACGCGCTCGGGACTCACACCCTCGGGCATGACCGCCACGAACCGCACGCCGATCCCGGCGCACGCCATCGCGAACGCAATCGACGTCGACCCGCTCGACGCCTCGACGACCACCGTGTCGTCGCGCAGGTCGGCGACCGACAGGATGCGGGCCGCGATGCGGTCCTTCGTGGACCCGCTCGGCATCTCGTATTCGAGCTTCGCCCAGATCGTGCAGCCGCTCGCCTCGCCGACGAGCGGCACGGTCGGCGTCACCGTCGCAGCGATGCGATCGAGCGCGGCGAGATTCACACGGGATGTTCTACGCGACCGTCCGGGTGACGCGCGAAGCGTTGTTGGTTTTCGTGATGCGGCGCCACGTCGGCCCATGGCCAGCCACCGAACTGCGTCTCGCGGTAGTCCTGGAACGCCTGCTCGATTTCTTCGTCGGTGTTCATGACGAACGGTCCGTACTGCGCGACCGGCTCGCCGAGCGGCCGCCCTTGCAACAGCAAGATTTCGACCGGCGCGTCGCCCGCCGTGAGCGTGATCGGCACGTCACTGTCGACGAGAACGGCCGTGTCGTTGTTGACCTCCCGATCTGCGACGCGCACGGTGTCGCCTTCGAAGACGTACAGCACGCGCACCGTCTCCGCCGATGCCGCTGCTGGCATCTCCCATGTGGCGCCGGGGTCGAGCGCGATGTGCCAGATGGCGACGTCGGCTTCGGCGTGCGCGGCGTACGAATCCGGCGGCGGCGCGGGCACGGCGGAACCGGACAGGGCGCCCGCGATGACCGTGATCGTCGCGCCGTCCGCCTGCACGACCGGGAGCGAGTCGGCCCACAGCATCGTGAAGTACGGCTCGACCATCTTCTTCGCCGCCGGCAGGTTCAGCCAGATCTGGAACAGCTCGAGCGGGTTGCGCTGTTCGCGATCGAGCAGCGGGAACATCTCGGAGTGCTGGATCCCGCGGCCCGCCGTCAGCCACTGCACGTCGCCGCGACCAAAGCGCGCCGCGGCGCCAAGCGAGTCGGCGTGGTCGATCAGACCCTTGCGGACGAACGTCACCGTCTCGAACCCACGGTGGGGGTGCTGCGGAAAGCCGGGCACGGCGAGGCCGTGATACATGCTCCAGCCGTCCTGGCCGGAGAAGTCCTGGCCGAGTTCGCGATCGTCGATCGGGACAGCCGGCGCGAACGCATCGTCGCCGGCGGGATAGTCGTCGTCGTGGTGCGCGCAGAACAGGAATGGGTCGATGGTCGGCCAGCGCGGGCCGAGTTCGACCGTGTCGCGGACGGGACTGGTCGTGGTGTCGCTCATAACCCATTCAACAACGACCTATTCCGTGGCCGCATTCCCGTCGCTATGCGCGCCGGCCGTAACGCGGGCGCCACGGCGCGAGACTGTTCAGCATGAGCCTGTTCGGACGTGACAAGTCCTCGATGGTCGACCGCGCCAACGCGCTGCCGGGCCGCACCGACCAAGAGATGCGCGTGGCGCCGGAGAACATCGTGCTGCACCACCCGATGACCCCGCCGTTCCCGGAAGGCCTCGAGACCGCCGTCGTCGGCCTCGGCTGCTTCTGGGGCGCCGAGCGCAAGTTCTGGGAGACGCCCGGCGTGTGGTCGACGGCGGTCGGCTACGCCGGTGGCTACACACCGAACCCGACGTACGAGGAGGTGTGCTCCGGGCGCACCGGGCACGCCGAAGTCGTGCTCGTCGTGTTCGACCCGAAGCAGGTCACGTACGAGCAGATCCTCAAGGTGTTCTGGGAGTCGCACAACCCCACGCAAGGCATGCGCCAGGGCAACGACGTCGGCACCCAGTACCGCTCCGGCATCTGGTACACGTCGGATGAACAGAAGGCCACGGCCGAGGCGTCACGCGCGATGTTCCAAGAAGCGCTGACTGCGGCCGGCCACGGGGAGATCACAACCGAGATCGCCGCGCTCGACGGACCGTTCTATTACGCCGAGGACTACCACCAGCAGTACCTCGAGAAGAACCCGAACGGTTACTGCGGCCTCGGCGGCACCGGCGTGTCGTGTCCCGTCGGCGTCACCGGCGTCGAGGGCTTCAAGCTCGACCAGTGAACGAAGCGGGTCTCCCGCGTGCGGCGCTAGTAGCGGGCAAGATGCATTAATGGCGAACGATCCCAGGTCCGTTGTTGTCGCCGCGCTCGACCGGTTGAACGACCACGACCTCGACGGCTACTACGACATGTGCGCGGACGACTTTCGGTACGTTGGCACCACGGCGCGCGAGGGCAAGTCCGAGGCGCGGGCCGTCGACGAACCGTTTTTCGCGCGAGTACCGGATCACTGGAGGCGCATCGACAAGCTCCTCGTCAGCGGCAACACCGTGGTGGTCTGGCTCACTTTCGGCGGCACGGCAGCCGCGTCAGGACGCGGTTTCGAGGCCGAGCTGTGCGATGTCATAGAGGTCGAGGACGGTCGGATTACATCCCTCACGATGTACGCAGACTGGCCGACACTCATGAGCAAGATGGCGTCGTAACCGGCAAGTCGCCGGATAGCGGCGTATCTGGCTGTGCGTCACGCGGCGCCCGTAGGCACCGTTGTCACCTGTCCGACAGGCATCGCCCAAGCAAAGCCGTTCGACCTCGGCTCACCCTGTTCGGCTTTGTCAGGGCACCTTGTACGTCGGTGTTGTAAGCCTCGGTAGACGGCCGATAATCGCCTTCGCTAGCGAAGCAACAGCCGCCCGGGACGGCTGCGCGTTCTCGGTTTTGATGACGAAGTTGTTGCCGCCATCGAGGAGGACTACGAACTTCGTGCCGTGCGAGTCAGGTACACGTCCGTACACAGCGGCGCGTCCGACGCCGGTGACTTCTTCATCGCCCGTGTGCTTGTTCGCTTCTATGAACTTGTCGACGGTCGGGAAAAAGGACGGCACGACGAACCCGTACTGATAGCTCACGGTTGGAGACGAAGCGCCACCGGTCCGGTAGCTGCACGTGGACGCATCGGCCGCGGCGATCTGACCCGCTGCGTCTGCGGTCGTCGTCTCCGTCGGCTGACTGAGCTCTTCCTCAAGCAACGTCTTGAACGACACCTTGCGCACGCTGCCCGCGTGAAGCAACGACTTCGCATCGTCGGCCCTCAACGCCGTGCACGGCTTGCTGAGATTCGCCTTCGCCGCTGAGTCGTTCGACTTATTCGACGTGCACGCGGCAGTTGCGAGCACAAGGCCGAGCGCGATCCAGCAACGGTTTGCGTGAGACACGTTCCCCTCCCCGCTAGCGACGAGCCGACTGTAATTCGCGGGCACTTCCGGGGGTTTCAAGCACCTTTGGCGGCCTGATTGCGAGGCAATCGGGGCCCGGGAACACCGCTAACGGTGCTCGAAACCGGTCGCGATGACCTCGGTGACCGAGCGGTCTACCGAGAGTTCGTGAAGCTGACGACGGTGATCCGGTGGCCCACGGAGATGGTCACCGTGCGCTTTGCGTTGTTCGAAGACACGCGGCGCGCCGCAGGCTCGACCGCGATCGCCGACACGACGGCTCCTGCGAGCGGTGCTTCGGTGATGGTCACGCGTTGGCCGATCGGGAAGCCGTACAAGATCCGGCAATAGCCGCCTTGGTCAGCGGGCCCGGCGCGCACCGTCAGGTTGCGACCGCCGACGCTGAACTTGAAGGGCGTTCCCACGACCACTCCGCTGCCCGCGATCTTGCACACCTTGATCGGTGAGTTACCGGGGGCTCCCGGCGCCGCGGTCGTCGGCGTAGGCGTCGGACCAGTGAGGCGATTGCTCACCGAGAGAATGGTCTCGTTGCTGACACCGCCGGCAGGCACCGTGACCACCGCGGTCGACTTTGCCGGATCGCAACTCACGAGCCGCGTTGCCGGCCGCGTGTCGCACGAGGTCACCTGTGTCGTGGAAGTCGCGGCTTCCGTCACCGTGATGTTCCCCGCGGGAACGCGGATCGGCCCAGTGCAGCTGCCGACCGGAACCGTGACGGTACGGCCAAGGAAGCCAAAGGTGAACTTGCCTGACACCGGCCCGTTCGAATTGTCGGCCCGTTTGCAGATCTCGAGGATGCCGGTCGGCGAGGCAGTCAGGGTCACCGTTGCGTCGCCTTGCCCGGCTGCCTGGGAGCCGGCATCGAGAACGGCGACGACTGTGTCGGTCTCGCTGTCGCCGGCGAACCCGGTGAAGGTGCCCTGGAACGCGCACGTGTACGTGTCGCCCGCCAGGACCGTGCCGCCCGTCGCGCACGTGCCTTGGCCGTTGAGGTCTCCGTAGACGCTGTCCGTGAGGCTCGTCAGTGTCGCCGGTGCAGTGCCGTTGTTGGTGACGGTGACGGTAAAGGTGAAGTTGCCGCCGGGCGCAGGCTGCGACGTCGGCGTTGCGCTCTTCGTGACGGTTGTGTCGGGAATCGTGGCGCCGGCGCACACCGCCCGATTGATCGTGTTGGTGTCGGCCGTGACTGCACCGTTGCGCGCCAGGAGTCTGCCGTCGACGGTGGTACCGGTGTTCGCGGTGATGGACGTGAGGGCGAGAATCGAGCCGACGAAGTTCGTCGTCGTGCCGAGCGTCGCCGAACTTCCCACTTGCCAAAAGACGTGGCACGCCTGCGCGCCGTTAACCAACGCGACCGCCGCGTTGGTCGCCGTCGTGAGCGTCGAGCCAATCTGGAAGATGAACATCGCGCTCGAGTCGCCCTGCGCGTCGAGGGTCACCGTGCCGGTGAGTTGCGCGGCCACGTCGTACTTGTAGACGCCCGCGGTGAGAACCATTCCACCGAGGTCTTGGCCCGACAGGTTGACGTCGGGAGCGCGGCCCGCAGCATTGTTGTAGGCGGTGACGAGGTCGGACTGTGCGTTGGCCGCGACCGCGTCGGCGACGTGCGTCACGCCGTTCACGACGCCGGGCGGGAACCCCGTGACGGAGTTTCCTGGGCTGATGCCGAGATCGCCGTTGACGACGGTCGAGCCGGTGTTCGTGACCGCGGACCCTCCGAGGACCGCGAACTGTCCGGCGGTGCCGAGCGGAACGGTTCCCGGCAACGCGGCAGCTCCCTCGACGGAAGGCCCGCCGACGCCTGCGGTGACAACGCAGACAGCGGCAAGGAATGCCTTAAGAAAGCCGTGGCGTGCGGTGAACCGGCGCAACCTCATTTTTCGCGAACCCTCTAACTGTTTCGCGACAAGAGCCGTGCGTGACCACTCGCTGCGTATACACACACTACCGCCCCTTGGCGAGTCGGCGTCCGGAAAGCTCCCTTTTGGCGGCGGAACGGCTAGTTCAGGCCCTCTTTCACGTCGCCAGGTTTGGGAATCACGATGTGCGGGTCCTTGCCGAAGTCGTAGAGCTCCAGTACCACCGTGGTCGTCGCCGTTTGGACTGTGAGGTTGTACGCCAGCTTGCGCACGCGTCCGTCGTTGTCGAGCCACACCTCGATCGGATAGCTGTCGGCCTGGATCGACTGACGCGCTTGTCGCAAGCTTTCCTGGGCGTCGGCGGGCGCTTTGGCGATCGCCGCGTCGCTCAGGTCGACGTCGGCGCGAATGTGCGTCGTCGTCTCGCCGCGCACCTTCTCCTTCCCGATGACTTTCACGTTCTTCGTCGTCTGCCCGAGGTTGCGCAGCGTCTGGCGCGGATCGATCTGTGAGCGCAGCGTCGACAAGAACGTGCCCGACCCTGAGCTCTCGAGCTCGGCTTGGGTGAGGCCCGCCCACTGCTTCGGACCGTTCGGCGTGCGTACGTAGATCTTGGCGGGCGTCAGCACGATGTCGAAGCTCGACAGCAACGCCCCCGACAGCTTGAAGCGACCGTTCTCGCGCTTGAAGTCGTACGCGCCGCTCCCGGTTGCGACACTCAGGCCCGCGGCGTTGGCGGTGAAGGTCATCTTGACGGTCTTGTCGCGCGCGGTGCGGTCCGCGGCGACCGACAGCGCCGCTTGCGGATGGTCGGCGATGTCGTTGCCGTTGCCGCCCGAGCACGCCACGAGCGAGAGGCCGACGGCGGCGACCATCACGGTGCGAAGAAGTGCGCGCATCGCAGGAGGGTAATCGGCGTCTGCGAGGATGAACCTATGGCGAAGAACGTGCTCGGCACCGAGCTCGAACCGTGCTCCTACGATCCGCTGACCGGCTTTTACCGCAACGGCTGTTGCGACACCGGCGCGGAAGACGTCGGGCTGCACACCGTGTGCATCGAGGCGACGGCTGAGTTCCTGGAGTTCTCGAAGTCGGTCGGCAACGACCTGTCGACGCCCATTCCGGAGTATCACTTCCCCGGCGTCCAACCCGGCGACCGGTGGTGCTTGTGCGCGTCGCGCTGGCAAGAGGCATACGAAGCCGGCGCCGCCCCGCCCGTCTACCTCGCCGGCACGCACGCGACGACCGCCGAGTGGGTCGACCTCGACGGCCTGCGCGCGCACGCTCTCGACGGCTAGCTCGTCACCACTGCGATTACCGCGCCGCCCGAACCCGTCGAGTTCGGTTTGAGACCGCGGGCGCGCAGTCGTTCGGCGAGCGCGTTGTGTTCGGACGACAACGGCGCAACCTCGTCGCGAAGGCGCGCCGATTCGTCCATCAAGTTGGCGAGCGCGGTGGCGTCGCCCGCGGCGAACGCGTCGGCGGCGGTGCGCGCGATGCGCGCCAACTCCGCGACGGCAGAGGCCGCGAGTTCACGGCCACGGTGGTAGTCGCCAGAGTCGCCGGCGGCGTCGTCGCTCCACGCCACGACAAACTCGAGCGTCTTCGCCGGCGCGAGCACACGCACAGCGCCACCGTCGACCAACACCGGTTCGTCGAACGCCTGCACCGCGCGGTCCTGCAGGCCCGACGGAATACCAAGGTCGTCGCGTTCGATGGCCAGCGCGAGGTGCGCCAGCTCGAGCGGATCGTCGGGCGCGTTGCCGCTGGCGCGCAACGCCGCGATCACGAGCGCGCTCGAACCGGCGAGGCCGACGCCGCGCGGGATGTCGGTTTGCCAATGGGCCTCGCCCGCTACGCCGACGCGCGCCATCGCGGCGTCGACCAGCGCGACGGGTGCGCCGGCCACACCGAGCGTGACGGTGGCGTTGCAGGCGCGCACCGGCACGGCGAGCACGGCGCCGCCGTGCATGTCCGACGGGTTGCCCGCGAGCGCTGCCCGCGCGCACACGGTGGCCTGCTTAGATCGGGCGATGGAGTCGTTCACGTCGTGGTTGGGTGACATCCGTCCGCACGTGACGGAGGGCGTGGAAGCGGTCGTCGACGTACATGATGACCGCCTCACCGTGCTCACGCTGCGAGCGACGCGTGACCTGACGAAGGTGGCGACCGGCGCGTTCGCCGATCCGTCGAACTACTGGAGCTTTGCGCCGGCCGCACCCGAGGGATGCGTCGGCTTCGGCTTCCAGTACACCGAGTTCGCCATGCCGACGATCACCGACGGGTCGTTGCAGGGTTGGTTCTTCTTCCCGGCGCGCCCGTCGCTGGTGTTGCCGCTGATGCTGATCGCACCCGACGACCGGACGCTGCTCGTAGCGCCGCTGAGTGCGTTTCACGAACAGGTCGGCGCCGTCGAAGGCGGCGTGCGCATCGGATGGCACGGCGACCTCGACGAAGTGCCGCAAGGATTCACGTCGGAGTTGGCGCTGTGGAGCGCGGCGTCACCGCGTGACGCGCTGCGCGAGTGGGGCGCCGAGTTACAGCAGCGGTACCGCACGGCGCGCGCCGGTCGCTACGACGACGACCTCGGTCGCCGCCCGTCGTACTGGACCGACAACGGCGCCGCCTACTGGTACAAGACCGAGCCCGGGCGCACGACGACCGAAACACTCGTCGACACCGTCGCCGATCTGCGGGCGCGCGACGTGCCGTTCAGCACCGTGCAGCTCGACTCGTGGTGGTATCCGCATCAGGTGCTGCGGCCGTTCAACACCGATGAGTGGATCGTGCCCCCCACGGGACTGCTGCGGTGGGAGCCGCGCGACGACGTCGTCCCCGAAGGCATCGCCGCGCTGCGCAAGGCGCTCGGCGATCCGCCGCTCGCTGCCCACTGCCGGCACGTGTCGTCAATGTCCTCCTATCTAGAGACGTTCGATTGTTGGGTCGACGGCGAGCGCGCGCACCCGAAGGGTCCGGAGCTGTACGAGCAGTGGCTCGACCAGTGCGTCGAGTGGGGCGTCGAAACCTTCGAACACGACTGGCTCATCGAAGCGTTCCTCGGCGTGCGCGGCTTGCGCGCGGCGCCGGGGCGCGCCCGCGAATGGCAGGAGGGCATCGACCGCGCCGCGGGCCGTCGCGACGTCACCCTGCAGTGGTGCATGCCGTCGCCCGCCGACATCTGCCAGACCGTCACGCTCGCCAACGTGACGTCGATCCGCACGAGCGGCGACCACGGCTACCTCGTCAGCGCCGGCTACCTGTGGGCGTGGTTCCTCTACACGAACGCCATGGCGGGTGCGCTCGGCCTCGTCCCCTACAAGGACGTGTTCCACACGCGCTCGGAACACGCGGAGGTGGAGGCGTTGCTGTCGGCGTTGTCGACGGGACCGGTCGGCATCGGCGACGCGCTCGGGCAAGCCGACCCGGCGATCGTGCGGCGGTGTTGTCGCGCCGACGGGATGCTCGTGAAGCCCGACGCGCCGATCGCCGCGACCAACGCCGGCTTCCGCAAATGGGCGACGTCACGTGGCCAACTGTTGACGGGCACGACCCGCAGTGGCCTCGTCCGGTACGTGGTCACGTTGAACTGCACCGATCGCGAGGCGTCGGGTCGCGTGACGCCCGACATCACCGAGCGGTCCGTCGTCTGGGACTGGCGCACGCAGGAACTCGTCGTGATCGAGCCCGGCGACGGGTGGGACGTCGCGCTGGCGTCGCTCGACTGGGACTACCGCGTCGTGTGCCCCATCGTCGACGGCGTCGCCGTGATCGGTGATCCTGCGCTCTACGCCACGGCGGGCGACATGCGCGTCCACCACGTCGACCGCGACGCCGTCACCGTGCTCGGCCCCAACGACGAGTTCGACCTCGTGTGGTGGACCGAAACCGACGGTGTGCAACGTCGCCGCGTCGAAATCGGCGACACCGGTTGGGCCGAGGTGGGACTTACGCGCTGAGGGTCAACGGCAGCTTCGCCAAGCCGTGCAGCACCATGAACGGCCGCGGTTCGGGCTCGCCTCGCAACTCGATTGTCGTCGCGCGCTCCAGCAGTCTCCCGAACGCCACTTCGCCCTCGGCGCGGGCCAGCGCCGCGCCCAAGCAGTAGTGCGTGCCCGACGAGAACGCAACGTGCTCGCTGGCATTGGCGCGCGCCACCTCGACGACGTCGGGTCGCTCGAACACGGCCGGGTCACGGTTGGCTCCACCGAGCAGGACGATGATCTCGTCGAACTGGTCGAAGTGGTGTCCGGCCACGTCGACCGGTTCGAGCGCGATGCGCGACGTCATCTGGACGGGGCTGTCGTAGCGCAGCAGCTCGTTCACGGCGTTCGGGATCAGCGACGGATCGGCGCGCAGACGCGCCAGCTCGGCGGGATGCCGCAGCAGTGCCAGCACGCCGTTGCCGATCAGATTCACCGTCGTCTCGAATCCCGCGCCGAAAATCAGCGAGACGTTGCCCAACAGTTCTTCCTCGCTGAGCCGATCACCCTCCTCCTCCGCGGCCACCATCTCCGACAGCAGGTCTTCGGTCGGCGCGCGGCGACGCTGCGCGATCAGCTCGTCGATGTAGCGCGTCATCTCGGCGTCGGCGACGCGCGCTTTCGCGACTTGTTCGTCGGTCTGGAATGGGTCGAGCGACGGGACGAGATCCTCACCCCACGCTTGAAAGAGCGCTCGGTCTTCTGCCGGCACGCCAAGGATTCTGCAGATGACCGCCAACGGAATCGGAAAGGCAAACTCGTCGACGAGATCGACATCGCGCCGCTCCAACAGGCCGTCGAGGAGCGCGTCGGTCACTTCCTCCATGTACGCGCGCAGCTGCGCAACGGCACGGGGCGTGAATGCCTTGCTCACCAGGCGCCGGACGCGTGTGTGCGCGGGCGGATCGCTCAGGAGCATGGCCTCCTCGGGCACGGCCCGGTCACCATCGAAGTAGTTGGGCTCCGGTGGAGTGTGGTCCGGGTGCACGCGCCCGTCGACACCGAAGCGGTGGTCGCGCAAGACGGCGCGCACCGTCTCGTAGTCGGCTGCGACCCAGGGTCCCCACGCGCTGTGCGTCAACCCCTGGGCGCGGATGACGTCGTAGGTCGGGTACGGCCACGAACGATCGGCGTTGAACAGCAGCTCGCCGACGCCGACCGCGTCGGTCACTCGGCGCGCTTGGCTCGCACGCCGCGGAGCAACGCGGCGCCGATCACGACCAGCACCACGCCGAGCACCGCCCAGATGGGGTGACCGCTCATGCCGTCACCCTTCTTGATGTTCAGGCCCTGGAGGATCCACACCACACCGAGCAAGCACAACAACGCGCCCCCAACCAGTCGACCCCACATCAGCTTTTCCTTTCGCCGCCGTTGCCCGTCATCATGGCGCGCATGAGGTCGGGCTCGCCGAAGGCCTTGACGACGTGGCCGATGACCGCCGCCGCCAGACCGAGGTAGGCCCAGTCGTGCACGAACGTTGCGCCCGTCCGCCAGGCGTCGGGGAACGAGTTCGGGCGGAACATGATGAGGCCCGTCAGCACCTGCATGACGAACAGACCTCCGAACATCGCGGTGACGAACTTCTGCCCGCCGTTGAACTTGCCGTCGGGCGCGCCGCGCGTACGGCGACGCAACCACCGCCGGTCAGCGGTGGACCAGCGCGAGAGCTCGAGCAGGTCGGCGCGCAGCCGCCGTCCCGCCGGTCCCGACGCGACCCCGACCGCGAGCGGCACGAGCAACAGCAGACTCGTTATGACATGCACGTCCTTGAGCACGGCCCGCCGTCCAATCGTCGCCGACAGCTCGGGGACGTACAGGATCGTGCCCGTGAGGACGGCGACGAGACCCAAGGCCGCCGTCGCCCAGTGCACGACCCGCGTGACGACGTCGAAGCGCGGCAGCGCGATCGTCGTCATGCGGTCGGAGCCTCGTGGCCGCCGTTGCTGCGACCAACCCAGCCGTCCAGTTCGTAGCCCAGCGTCTCCCAGTAGCCACCGCCGCGGATGACGTGGTCGACCAACTCGATGCGATCGAGCCACTTCAGCGACTTGTAGCCGTACATCGGCGCGACGTACATGCGGACGGGCCCGCCGTGTTCATGAGTGACCGGCTTGCCCTCCATCGTGTGGGCGATGAGCACGTCGCGGCGGCGCGCTTGCTCGAGACTGAGACTCTCGGTGTACGTGCCGTCGAAGCTGTGGAAGTGCACGCGCGTCGCCGCCGGTAATACGCCCGCCTCGTCGAGCACGTCGGCGAGGACGACTCCCTTCCACGCGACGTCGTCGACGCGCCAACCCGTCACGCATTGGAAGTCGCGTCGCAACGACGTCTGCGGGAGGCGCTGCGTGAGGTCGCGGTAGCGCAGTGTCAGCGGGCGCTCGACGAGACCACCGACGTGGAGTCGGTACGCCGCGGTGGCACGGCGCGGCAGCGACTGGGTGACGGAGTAGATGCGAAACCGTCCGGCTGCCGGGAGCAAGCCGGTGAGCCCCGTCGGGTCGTGCAGGGTGACGGGCAACAGCGCCTTCTGGAGCGCCTGTTGCACGCGTCCGCCGAAGACGACGCCGAGTGCCGCAGCCCCCAGCGAGCCCAGCACGACGCGCCGACCGATTGGCTTCGGTGCGTCCTCGTCGACGGGCATGAGCAGTCCCAACGGGATTCGAACCCGTGTCGCCACCTTGAGAGGGTGGTGTCCTAGGCCTCTAGACGATGGGACCTTGTGTTGCGCTGGGGAGAGAGGACTCGAACCCCTAACAGCTGGACCAGAACCAGTCGTGTTGCCAATTACACCACTCCCCACTGAGTGGTCAGGAGACTGTAATCGGTGCGACCAGCGCGGCGATATCTCGGAGAGTCGCTTCGGGAAAATCGTGCACTTGCGTCCAGGTGAAGCGGCCGGGGCGCCAGCCTGTCGCGATGCAGATGCGGGTCTGGCGGTTGGCGTCGTAGACCGGTTGGTCCTTGTGGCCTTCGCCGTCGAGTTCTACGAAGATGCCGAGTTCGGGCCAGCACAGGTCGGGTCGTGCGACGAAGTTGCCGTTGTCGTCGTAGATGGCGAACTGACGTGTCGGTGGCGGGATCGAAGGGTCCTTCCTGATGAGTTGGACGGCCAGCGTCTCGAGCAGCGACTCCGTCGGCGGGACGAGCAGGCCGCCGCGCGCCTTGATCACACGGCGCACGCGCGCGTGCTGCCACTCGCTCACCTCGCTCGTCGTGACGGCCTTCGTCCGCAGGCAGTACTCCAGCGCCTGCTCCCAGTGGATGTCGTCGAGCACCGACGCCAGCCGCCGCAACGCGTCACCCGGCGTCATGCACTGCACCTGTCCCACCTCGACGGTGGTTGCCGGCAGTTGCTTGACGCGCCGGACGCCAGCGCGTTTGCCGCCGGTCCCCGCGGGGACGAGCACGCGCGGCCACCAGCGCTCGACGCCCTCGAACCCATGAATGTGACCAGACGCGACGGCGTCGAGCACTCCGCCCGTGACCAGCGCCGTCGCCCGCACCCGGTCCAACTCGCTGGGACGTTCATCGCCAGCGCCGTACACGCCCTTGATCACTCGAGTGATCAAGGCGCGACGAACCTCGCTCTTAATGCGTCCCTCGGCCCAGCCCGCGGCCACGAGGTCCGCGGTCGTCCGCAGCTTCCGCACGATGCCTCCAAATGCGCCTTACCGGCGCGAAATCGGCTCGTTTCGAACCGATAGGGCTCACTTTGCGGGGAAGCGCTGCGGTTAGAGAGTGTCGCGGGCGGCGGTGAGGCGGCGCAAGACCTCGTCGCGCGGGAGCAGGGCGATGGTGGTGA
>JBEEFV010000030.1:0-49858 GCA_041166405.1 Actinomycetota bacterium
GTCGTCGTCTTCGCGAAGCACGAGTTCGTCAGGCATCCGCGCACCCTATTGGCAAGTATGGGGGCGTGGATCACCTCGACGCGATCGTGATCGGTGCAGGGCCAGCGGGGCTCGCTGCGGCGACAGCCCTGGACTCGGCCGGACTCTCTTTGAAGGTGATTGAGTTCGGTGGGCCGTTGGCTCGGCGGAGTCGAACGGTTGCGGAGCAGATCGCGTCTGGTGTGGGCGGCGCAGGCCTGTTTTCCGATGGAAAGTTCTCCTTCTTTCCCTCCGCCACGATGCTGTGGCGGCTACAGCCGGCAGCCGTGGTTGAGCGCGCATATCGCTGGTATGCCGATGTCATCGCCGACGAAGTCAGTTGGGCAGCATCCATCCCGGCCTTCCCCGACGTGGACGCGCCGCGAACGCCGATAGTCGCGAAAGCTGGTGCGGCCGACAAGCGGTACCCATCCTTCTACGCGACCCTTGACGAAAGAAAGCGTGTAATCGAGTCACTCGCCGTGTCGTTGGAAGCTTCGATCTTGACGGAAACGGACGTCGATGACATAGAGGTGACCCACCGAGAAGTCCGAGTCGCGGTTCGTTCGCGACAGTCGACGGTTTCGTTCGAGTTGACGGCGCGGGCGTTGGTCGTGGCAACGGGGCGATTCGGACCCCTGTCGCTTTCCCAGTTTTTCCCTGATGCAGAGTGGACGTCCGGGCGTACGGAACTCGGGGTCCGAATCGAGCAACCGACTACCGAGTTTTTCCTGCGCGACCACCCCTCAACCGACCCGAAGATAATTCTCAATAGCCCAATCGCCGCGCGGACCTTCTGTTGTTGCCGCGACGGCGAAGTGATAGCCAGCGCCTCCCGTGGAATCGTCACCGTGTCGGGCCGCGCGGACGGTCCACCCACTGGGCTTTCGAACGTCGCAGTGCTTATTCGTCCAACCGAACAAACCCTCGCGGACGATCCTGGGCTATTGGACCGCGTCCTCGGGGCCGGCATGCCCCTGGTAAGCGACTTCGCCGAGTTCATGCACGCGGGCGCGCGAACAGACCTGAACGCGTTTTTCGGGAGCGAACTGTCGACGCAGTTGCGCACCGCAGTTGAATCGATCTACGACTCCGTCGGGCACGGCCTCCCGAAGGACGCGACGGTGCATGGCCTTGCCGTCGAAGGAGTCGGTAAATATCCAAGTCTGCTCCGCGACCTGCGGTGGGGGCGGCCGCCCGTGTGGGTCGTCGGTGACGCATCCGGTCTGTTCCGAGGACTCACGGCCGCGTTTGTCAGCGGCTACTTCGTCGGTGACCGGATCTACAAACATCTCGTATCGGGCGACTGAGCATGCGACCCATCTACCTCCATTTCTTAGACCGCGAACTCGCAGAGTCCGTCGGTCGCGAGCCGACAGCCAACGAATTAGAGGCTGCGCTTCGAGTTCTCCTTCTAGGCACAGCGTCTCCTTTATACGCGGGCTTGAGCCTCTTATGGGAAAATCCTGCAATTGACGTAGGCCTCTCGCGTTTCGTCAAACTTCTTCTTCGTCTCGACTTTTTGGACCTAGTAAGCAATCACCCAGTTCTCGACGAATTTTTAGCGAGCCGCGTAATGCTCTACGAGCACGACCGGGACCGGTACTCGCGCTATTTCACTGACACGCTCCCTATCTTCGAACCGACGCGTCACAAGGCCACGGGAACGACTGAGGCTCTCGTCGGTGACATAGAAAGGATGCTGGGGGCGGCGGGTCCATCACTACTCCCAGACGTCGCGAAGCCTGGAATCGAGCGCGCTCTACGAGAAAGAGACGGCCGGGCGGTTACGAGCGCCCTCTTTTCGCCGTATCTTGACGCCCAGCCGCCGGTCATTAGCGGTGAGGTTCGGCGAGTCATTTCGTCGTGTTACACGACGCAATATCAGCAGGTCGAAGGTGCCGACATTGCAACGGGATTGTCGGGCTTCTCCTACTTCGATGCCGCTTTCCCTCGAGGATTTCCGAACTTTGATCTCGGAGTGCTCTCCAAGACACTTCGACAACTAGGCCTGGGTAAATATCTCGACCGCCGAGCCGCCGATGAAATGGCGTTCTGGGAGAGTGTCCTCGGGTCCTCGCGAGCTGAAGGTCTCGCCCTCGCAGGCGCAGTCCAGCAGCTAATTAACTTCGCGAGGCAAGCCGAGTTCGCTGCAGGGCCGTCGAGAGGTGCCGCTAGAACTCTCGCCGATCGGATCGGCGGGTGGGTCGAGAGCGCCCGCGAGAACGAGCCGCAGTCCGGCCGCGATCTCGTAAACGCGGTGTTGCTCGCCGCGGCTGCGATCGCGCAAGCCACCGAAGAGCTAGGTGCGCTTGAGTTTCACGAGGGCATTGACGTACTGGTCGTCGTCGCAACCGACATCGAGGAGGAAGCACTGCGCGCGGCAATCACGGCGAGGAGCCGACCGGCGTCAGTTGAAATTCGGCCACGCGCGGTCGTACGACATATGGGCCGGTACCGTCGCGGAACCGCGGCATTTGTCAGGTGCCGAATCGGAGGGCACTCACTCGGCGGAGCTTTGGACGTAACCCGTGACGCCATCGACGAGCTCTCGCCGACGAGCGTCGTGATGGTGGGAATCGCATTTGGTGTAGACGAACAAACGCAGCCGATCGGAAGCGTGCTTATTTCTGAAGCGGTCATCGACTACGAATCCAAGAAGGTGAAGCGCGGGCGCTGGGACAAGCACATCGTCGAACAGCGCTCAGAACCCGGACCTGCCGATCCACACCTTGTCGATGCGTTCCGCGCCCTGGGCGCCGGCCGGTCGAGTCGCACGCAGGTTGGACCGCTTCTCTCGGACCACACCCTCGTCGATGATTTGGCCTTCAGGAACGCCTTAGTAGACCGCTTCCCAGCCGCGATCGGCGGCGAGATGGAGGGCTACGGCATTTACGTCGCGGCTGCCGGCCGCAACACGCCCTGGGTATTGGTGAAGGCAGTCTGCGACTGGGGCGACGGAAAAAAGTCATTCGAAAAGGACGCACGACAGCGTCTCGCCGCGCGCGAAGCGGTCGAACGACTGTTCGAGTATCTTGACGCTCCGTAGAAACCCACAAGTAATAGGCAGCTTTCCCCCAAGTCGCGGCTGCTTTTCTACAGGCAGGTGCGAGAAAGCCGATCTAGCTATCCACAGTGTCGACAACGCAGACTGACAGCGTGGTTGGAACGAGTGGCAGTGGCAGCCTGCCAGACGCACTTGGGAGCTCCATTGCCACGCGACCAACCGTGTTCACCGCTCAGTCCAAGCGCTACTTCTACTGCCGTGACGCGATTTGCCAGTTTGTGTTCGAACGCGGGTCAATCCCGCTAAACCCGTTCAGGGTCTTCGGCTACTTCCTCGGCGACCTGGTTGACCGAGACGTCGTCAGGCAGGCGAACAACAATCTGATCCGAATCGCTGACGAGCTTTGGGTCTTCGGTACGACGGTCGCGAATGGCGTTCTCTTTGAGATCAACTACGCGCACCAACTAGAAATGCCCGTCAAATTTTTCACTGTCGCAACGCGCGCAAGCGAGATTCGGCCAGCACCGGTTGAGGCTCTCCGGTTTGAGGCAGAGCTCTATCACCTTGGTTACAAAAGGGAGCAGCTAAGAGCCATCGCCTCAGGAGTCGAGCCTATGGCGGAGCCGTTGCCCACATTGTTCGACCTCGATGAGCTTGATCTCCAGCAGCCAGACGGTGTGCGCGACACGGCGTGATTGGCCGCGAGCGGACGACTGCCAAATAGTCGGCACCAGCTAGCCGTGAGCCGCGCCCGCTCGAGCCCGGCCGCCGACGATTCCGCCCTCTTAGCCCACCACTGTCCGCGTCGCGACGACGCACGGAAGTTAGACGGGCTGGCCGCCGCGTAGTACCGCGTATTGGCGGTCGGGCTCGTCACACGTTTCTTCGCCTTCGGGCGCCGCGCCCTTCTGCCAGTCGCCGAGGACACGGGTCATACCCGCCGGGCCGTACTGCACGATGTAGGCCTTGCGCGGCTCGGCCGTCGTGTTGGGCCCGGTCTGGTGCGGGGTGAGCGACGAGAACACGACGGCACCGCCGGCGCGCACCTCGGCGGGCACGGCGCCCTCGGGCTCGTCGATGCATTGCCAACCCATCGGGTCGACCCAGCGGTGCAAGAGCGTGCCGTGGCGATGCACGCCGGGCAACACCCACGGGCAGCCGTTGTCGATCGTGGCGCCGTTGAGCGACACCCAGATCGTCAGGTAGTTCTGCGGCGTCGTGAACGTGTAGCCGGTGTCCTGGTGCCACGGGAACGGGCGCGGCTTTTCCGGCTTCTTGTACACGGCTTGATCCCAGTACAGGTTCACGTCGGGGCCGAGCAGTTCGTTGCACAGGGCCACCATCGTCGGGTGGATCGTGAAACGCCGCGCCGCTTCGCTACGGAGCACGCACCAGGTCGTGAACGTGATGGCGCCGGACTCGGCGATGTTGAACCGCCCGTCGGCCTGCTTGGCGAGGAATGCGTCGGTCTTGACCTCGAGCTCGTCGAGTTCTGCGGTGAGCTGCGCCAACTCATCACCTTCGATGATGTTGTCGACGACGGTGTAGCCGTCGCGCTCGAACTGGTCGCGCTGCGCGGCGCTCAGCACCGACGGCTGTGCACGGTCGGGCACGGCGAAGTCGGAACCGTCGTTCCAAGGGTGGATCGTCGCCCCAGCAGGCAAGCTCACGACCCAGACGGTATTACGTCCAGCGTTCTCGCAAATGGTCGGCCATCCACTGGGAGATGTCGTCGAGATCGGCCGCGTCGACGGGGGCGTAGGGAGGCGGGCCGAACTCCGGCACGACCGTCGCCAGATTGCCCGCGTCACGAATGGCGTCCCAGTACGCGACGAAGCCCGCAGTCAGCTTCGGACGCGTGCGCGGATCGGCGACCTGGGGCGCTTCCTGCGAGCCCACGCGGGCATCGATGTGGGCGACGCGCGGCGCAAAGCGGGCGAGTTCGTCGACGTCGAGCAGCCGTTCGCACACGAGGACCCAGTGGCTGTAGTCCGCGGCGAGCCACAATTCGGGCCACCGGTCAAGCACGCGCGCCGCAGCCCAGGGCGAGTACAGGATGCAGGCGCGGTGCGTTTCGTGCACGAGACGCACGGCGTGGTCTTTTTCGATCTGCGCGCACCGCGCGAAGTAATCGTCGACTTCGCCGTCACTGAAGGAGTCCGAGCCTGACTGCACGATGACGTGCGGGGTGCCGAACGGAAGCGCTGCTTCGACGCAGCGACGCACGAACTCGACGTGCGTGGCGACGTCGCGACCGAACGTATGGGCGCGCGCGAGGAACCGCAGACCGTGGTCCTCGATGATGCGTCGTGCCGCGTCGGCATTGTCGCCCCACAGCAACGGATTCGACTCGACGCCGAGGTAACCGCGCGCCACGGTGTCCGCGCACAGCGCCGGCAGGCCGGTGATGTCGTCGCTCGTCGGCATCGGTCCCCACAGCGAGCGGTAGAACGCGACCCCCACGGGCGGGCATATTTGCACGCGTGCATGCGATCGCCTTCCTCCGCGGGATCAATCTCGGCGGCCACAACGTGAAGAAGGAGCAGCTGATCAAGATCTTCGAGTCGGTCGGCGCCAAGGACGTCACGACGTTCATCGCCTCGGGCAACGTCGTGTTCGACGCGAAGACCAAGCCATCGGAGGTCGACGCCGAGGACGCGTTCGTCAAGACGATTGGCTACGCCGCACCGACCTTCATCCGCACGACATCGCAGTTGAAGAAGATCGTCGAGCGCCGACCGTTTGACGGCCGCGGCCCCGAGACCGGCGGCACGCTCCACATCGGCTTCTTGAAGCACAAGGGCGCCGCCGCCGCGGTGAAGGCGCTCGAGACCGACAACGACGAACTCCACGTCGACGACACGACGGTCTACTGGCACACCCACACCGCACGGATGTCGGACTCCACCATCAACCCGGCGAAGATCGAGAAGGCCCTCGGTCAGCAGTCCACGTTCCGCTCGATCAAGACGCTCAACAACATCCTCGAGAAGTGGCCGAATTAGCGGAACGGGTTCCTGATCTCGACGCCGCCGATGCGACGACCGCCCTGCATGTCCTCTGAGTAGAGGACGGAGGCACCACCGCGGCAAGCGGCCTCCACAATCAGCGCGTCCCAGAACGACAACCTGTGCTCTTCTTCCAGGGCCGAAGCGGCAACGATCAAGGAAGCATCGACCTGGACCACCGGCCAGGTGGCGTAGAGGTCGACGAGCGCGCGAGCCTCGGCGCGCGGCATGCGCGGTGACAGCTTGCGCGTGGCCACGGAATAGAACTCCGTCAGTACCTGCGTACTGACCAAACCTGTTCGGGTGCGCCACAATTCACGCAACACCTCCGCGGCGCGTGGTTGGCGAACCGTGTCCGCCCCGTACGCGTACAGCAAGACGTTGGTGTCGACGAATGTCAGCGACGTCTGAAGACCTCGCGGTCATAGATCTCATCCCGCGTCCGCGGCCGGCCACCACGGGGCTTGGCGTTCGCCAGCGTCTCTTCGGCCCGCTTCCGCGCCGCCTCGTATCGCTCGTCTTCGGCGACAAGGCGCTGGAGCTCCGCCGCCAACATTGCGCTCAGTGAAGTGCCGCGGCGCGCCGCGAGCACCTTGGCCTCGCGAATGACTTCGCCGTCGAGTTGGATGGTGACGTTCTGTTTGCTCATACGTGGTTTCCTGTGGACCACAGTTTATCACGTGGATTGTCTCCTGCTCGTTACACCCCCTCGGCATACTTGTGCCTTAGGTGATGGCGGCTTGCGTCGACTACCATCGCTCGGTCCCACAGCAGCGTTCGTGGGGCCAACTGAATACGACCACCTGCTCCGCCACCGTGGCGGAGCCCCGGCGGAAGCGTCGGGTCCAGAGGAGGAGCACCGCCTATGCGGTCTTACGAAGTAGTTGTGATTTTCGACGCCACACTCGAGGAAGAGGCCATCCGGCCGGTCCTCGATCGTGCAACGGCGCCAGTCACCCGCGATGGCGGCAGAGTCAACACCGACAGGTGGGGCAAGCGCCGCTTCGCTTACGAGCTCAAGCACCGCTGGGAGGGCAATTACGTCCTCCTTTCGTTCGAGGCCGAGCCCAGCACGATCGCCGAGATCGACCGCGTCCTCTACCTCGCCGATGAAGTTCTGCGCCACAAGGTGATTCGCATTCCGGACAAGGTCGCGGGCAAGTCCCGTTCGACCCGTCCCGCCGAGGCGACCCCCGAACCGGCGCCAGCTGCGACAGGAGCAGAAAATGGCTGATAACACGATCACGCTCGTAGGCAACATCACTCGCGACCCCGAACTGCGTTTCCTGCCCAACGGCACGGCAAACGCCACGTTCGGCATCGCCGTCAACCGCCGGTGGCAGAACCGCCAGACCAACGAGTGGGAAGAGAAGGTCTCCTTCTTCAACGTCGTGTGCTGGCGCGAGATGGCCGAGAACGCCGCGGCGTCGCTCGGCAAGGGCACCCGGATCCTCGTGACCGGCCGCCTCGAGCAGCGCAGCTACGAAACCCAAGAGGGCGAGAAGCGCAGCGTCGTCGAGGTCATCGCCGACGAGATCGGGCCGAGCCTGCGTTGGGCGGAGGCTCAGGTGACGCGCAACGAGCGTCGCCAAGGTGAAGGCGGCGGCAGCGACTTCGGTGGCGGTAGTTCACGCCCCGTTCCCAACGAAGACGCCGCGCCCGGATACAGCGATGAGGAGCCCTTCTAGTGGCACGTGAACAGCGCGATCGCGACCGGAAGCGCAACCCGAAAGACACCGGTCGCCGTATCAAGAAGAAGGTCTGCCAGTTCTGCAAGGACGGCACGACGTGGATCGATTACAAGGACGTCCACGTCCTGCGAAAGTTCATGTCGGACCGAGGCAAGATCCGCACGCGTCGCGTCAGCGGCAACTGCGTGCAGCACCAGCGTGACGTGGCGATGGCGATCAAGACGTCGCGCGAACTGGCGCTGCTGCCGTACGCGCAGCGGACGCTGTCGGAGCGCGCCAGCGGTCGTGGTGGCGGTCCCGGGGGCCGCGGCGGCCCGCGCGGTCCGCGTCGTGACGACGTCGACGACGAGCCCACGCTGGAAGACACGACGGGCGACACCGACGTGCTCGACTCGCTGCTCGAAGACGCCGAGGCCACCGGTGACGCCGACGAGACGGGGGGCGACGACGAATGAAAGTCGTACTTCGCTCTGACGTCGACAACGTCGGCAAGCGCGGCGACCTCGTAGAGGTCGCCGACGGCTTCGCACGCAACCTGTTGATCCCGTCGGGACAGGCGATCGTCGCCACCGACGGCATCAAATCGCAGGCCGAGTCGATGCGCCGTCGCCGTGACCTCGCCGACGCCAAGGACCGCGAAGCCGCCGAGGTCGTGGCGCGCACGTTGGTACCACAGGTGATCACGATCAAGGCCAAGGCCGGCGCCGAGGGCAAGCTCTTCGGTTCCGTCACGCCCGCCGACATCGTCGACGCCGTCAAGGCACAGACGGGCATCGAGCTCGACCGGCGCAAGCTGGGCGCGCACGACGCCATCAAGTCTGTCGGCACCCACGAGATCCCGGTGCAACTCCACAGCGACGTGAAGTTCCAGATCACGCTCGAGGTTGCCAGCGCCTAACGCAGCAAGCGTCACGGACGGTGTTACACCCCGTCCGTACACTTGTTCGGTATGACCCTGTGGACGAACGGTGCGTTTGCGCACCGTTCTCCACAAGGAAATCCCCGACTAGTCCCTCTAGCGATGCACAACCCGCATCCCTGACCATCACGGTCCCATGGTGCAATCGCTCGAAGACGCTCGCCGCCAACGCACCTCCGGCGCGCGCGTGCCTCCGCACGACCTCGCCGCGGAAACGTCGCTGCTGGGTGCGATGTTGCTGTCGCCCAACGCCATCGGGGCGGCCGCAGAGGTCCATCTCACCGCCGGCGACTTCTACAAGCCCGCACACGGCCACATCTACGAAGCCATCGAGGCGCTGTACCACCGCGGGGAGCCGGCCGACCCGGTAACGGTCTCCGACGAGTTGCACCGCGACGGTTTGCTGGAGGCGATCGGCGGCGCCGCAACGCTCGTCGAAATCCAGCGGGGCACGCCGGCGATCTCGAACGCGGCGCGCTACGCCCGCATCGTCGAGGAAATGTCGCAGCTGCGCCGGCTCATCGGCGTCGCCGCCGAAATCGCCGATCTCGGTTACTCGCTGCCCGACGACGTCGCCACGGTGCTCGATCGCGCGGAGACGCTCGTCTTCGACGTCAAGCAACGGCGCCTGTCCGACGACATGATGCCGGTGAGCGAGTTGCTCACCGACGCGCTCGACAAGCTCGAAGCGCTCTACGACCGCGGCGAAGCGGTCACCGGTGTGCCGACGGGCTTCGAGGAACTCGACCATCGCCTCGCCGGCCTGCAGCCGAACAACCTCGTGGTCGTCGGCGCTCGCCCCGCAGTCGGCAAGACGAGCTTCGCCCTCGGCATCCTCGCCCACGCGGCGATGGAGGCGCGCGTGCCGTCGCTGCTGTTCAGCCTCGAAATGGGCAAGGACGAGATCACGCAGCGGCTGTTGTGCTCCGAAGCTCGCGTTGACGCCGGCAAGTTGCGCACCGGCAACTTCGACGACCGCGACTGGCAGAAGATCACTGCGGCGGTCGGTCGGCTCGCCGAAGCGCCGATCTACATCGACGACAACCCCAACGTCACCGTGATGGACATACGCGCCAAGGCCCGTCGCCTCAAGGCGCGCGAGGGCCTCGGTCTGATCATCATCGACTACATGCAGCTCATGACCGGCCGCAACAAGGCGGAAAACCGTCAGGTCGAAGTGGCCGAAATGAGCCGCAGCCTCAAGATCCTCGCCCGCGAACTCGAGATCCCGGTGATGGCGCTCTCGCAGCTGTCCCGCACGCTCGAGCAGCGCCAGGACAAGCGGCCGATGCTGTCGGACCTTCGCGAATCTGGCTCACTCGAACAAGACGCCGACGTCGTGATGTTCCTGTACCGCGACGAGCTGTACCACCCCGACTCGGCGGACAAGGGCATCGCCGAAGTCATCGTCGCCAAGCACCGCTCCGGCCCGACGGGCACGACGCAGCTGGCGTTCCTGCCGCAGTTCACGCGTTTCGCGACCATGGCGAGGACCCTCTGATGACGCGCCAGCCCGACGACGGGCTGTGGGCGGCCGGGTTGGCTCGCCGGGCCAAAAGCGGTTCCGCGGAACCGCTTTGCGTCGAGTGCCGCGACGAGCCAGTAGAGCGGCCGACGGCTTCGGAACTCACGCTGTTGTGGCGCCGCGGCAAGGGCTTCCGCCGGCACCGCGTCTACCGCTAGGAAACGAACGAGCAACTGAAATCGCGACGACAACGGTCGCCGCGCCAAGCAGGATGACTGCATGGTCTGGGGCGAGTGGAAGCTGCTGGTCCAGCGCTATCTCCGCCCCCATAGGCGACTCGTCATCCAACTCGCCGTTGTGCTGTTCACGACGATCGGCCTTCAGGTGGCGACGCCGCAAGTCGTGCGGGTCTTCATCGACCGCGCCACGTCGCCGAAGACGCGCCCGCTTGGATGGCTCACGGCCCTCTACATCGGCGCCGTGCTGCTGCAGCAACTCTTCCGCGTCGTCACAGCGTGGTTGAGCGAGGTCGTCGGCTGGCTGGCCACGAACGAGCTGCGCGCCGATCTCATGGCGCACTGTCTCGGCCTCGACCCGGCCTTTCATCAGACGCATCCGCCGGGCGCGCTCATCGAACGCATCGACGGCGACCTCAACGGCCTCAGCCTGTTCTTCGCCGAGTTCCTCCTCAACGTGCTGGGCAGTTTGCTGCTGCTCGTCGGTGTGCTCGTGGTGGTGTGGGTGCAGACGCCGATCGCCGGATTCACGCTCACGGTGTTCGCCGCCATCGCGTTGGCGACGCTGGTGGCAGTGCGGCGGATCTCCGCGAACTCGTGGGGACGGTCTCGCGAAGCCAGCGCTGAGCTGTTCGGTTTTCTCGAAGAGCGCCTCGCAGGCACGCAAGACATCCGGTCCTCGGGCGCCGAGGCATTCACGATGCGCGGCTTCTACGCCCGCGCCCGCGACCGCCTGTGGACGACGAGTCACGCGCGGATCGTCGACGCCATCCCCCAGTCCGTGAACACGATCGTCGCCGCGTTGGGAAACGCTGTTGCCTTCGTCGTGCCGACGCTGCTCGTCCGCCGCGGCTCGTTGACCCTCGGCGAGGCGTTCGCCATGTACTTCTACGCGCAGCTGCTGATGCAGCCGTTGACGAGCGTGTCGCGCCAGGTCGAGCAGCTCCAGCAGGCGATCGCCGGCGGCCGCCGCGTCGTCGCCTTGTTGGGGATGCAAAGCGAGGTCGTCGACGGAGCGGGCGCGCCGTTGCCCGACGGCCCACTCCCGGTCTCGTTGTCGCACGTCACCTTCGGCTACGGCGCCGACCCCGACGTCCTGCACGACGTCTCGCTCGACGTGCCCGCCGGCCGCGTGCTCGGCATCGTCGGGCGCACGGGCAGCGGCAAGTCGAGCTTGGCGCGGCTCCTGGTCCGACTGCACGACCCGCGGTCGGGTGTACTCAGCGTCGGTGGCGTCGACATCCGCCAGCTGACGCGCCGCCAGTTGCGTGCCCGCGTCACGTTGGTCACGCAAGAGGTGCACGTGCTGCGCGCCAGCGTCCGCGACAACCTGACGTTGTTCGATCCTTCGATCGACGACGCCGCCATCGAAGACGCCCTGGCGCGCCTCGGCCTTGGCGCATGGTTCGCCGCGCTCCCCGCGGGCCTGGACACCGTCGTGCGAGAAGGCGGCGCCGGCCTGTCGGCCGGAGAGTCGCAACTGCTCGCCTTCGGACGCGCCTTCCTGGCCGATCCGTCGGTCGTGGTGCTCGACGAGGCGTCGTCGCGGCTTGATCCAGCAACCGAGGCCGTGCTCGAAGGAGCCATCGACGCGCTGCTCGCCGGTCGTACCGGCATCGTGATCGCGCACCGGCTCGCCACGCTTGAACGCTGCGACACCATTTGCGTGCTGGATCACGGTGAAGTCGTCGAGTACGGCGACCGCGCAACCCTGGCGGCCGACGCGACGACGCGCTTTGGTGCGCTGTTGCGCGCCGGTCTTGACGTGGTGCCCGGATGAGCGAGCCGTGGCCGTCGTGGCGGTACGCGTGGCGGATGCACCGGTTCCGCCCGCGGCGCCAGCTGATCAACCTCTCCTTCGTGTTCGTCGGCTGGGCGGCGGGACTCTTGCCGGGTGTGGCGGCGAAGGTCGTGTTCGACCATCTCGCCCACACGCTCCGGCACTCTTCGCTGCACTGGCTGCTGTGGCCGCTGGCGCTGCTCGGCGTGCGCGCCCTTGCCGGTGTCGCCACGTGGTTCACGTTGCAATCGACGAACGGCGCGTTCACCTTCGCCAACACGGCGATGCTTCAGCGCAACCTCCTGCGACGCGTGCTGGCGCTCCCCGGCGGGAAAGCGCTCCCGGCGTCACCCGGCGAAGCGGTGAGTCGCTTCCGCGACGATACGGAACTCGTCGCTTGGTACCCGATCATGTTCAACAACGTGCTCGGCTCGATGGTGACCGGCGCCATCGCCTTTGTCGTGATGGTGCGCATCTCGCCGCTCATCACCATCGCCGTGTTCATTCCGCTGCTCCTGGTGATCGGCATCGTGGAAGCGGCCCGGACGCGGATCGTGCTGTACCGCGAGGCGAACCGCGTGCGGACCTCGGAAGTCACCGGCTTTATCGCCGACGTGTTCGAGGCGGTGCAGTCCGTGCAGGTGGCCGGCGCCGAGGACCGCGTTGTCGAACGGTTCCGCGATCTCAACGCGCACCGCCGTCGCGCCGCGGTCCGCGACCGGTTGTTGGAGGAACTGCTCGAGGGAGCGTTCTGGATCGTCAACCTCGGAACGGGCGCGCTGCTGCTCGTTGCCGGACGTTCTCTCCGCTCCGGTTCATTTACGGTCGGTGACCTCGCGCTGTTCGTGTACTTCCTCGGCGTCTTCCAGAACTTCTCCTCCGACATCGGACAAGGCCTCGCCGGCTACCGCCAGCTAGGCGTCTCCTTCGCCCGCATGCACACCCTGCTCGTCGATCGGCCGGCAAACGAGCTCGTCGCCGACGACGACATCTACGAACGCGGCCCGCTCCCGCCGGCCACCGCACCACTACCGGACGTCGATCGCCTCCGGGAACTGCGTGTCGACGGCCTCACGTACAACCACGCGGGCGACGGTTCGGGCATCTCCGACATCTCGTTCCGCGTGCCACGTGGTTCTTTTACGGTCGTCACCGGACGGATCGGCTCCGGCAAGACCACGCTGTTGCAATGCCTCCTCGGACTCGTGCCGGCGCAGGGCCGGGTGCTGTGGAACGGCGAGGAGGTCGCCGACCCGCCGACGTTCCTGATTCCGCCTCGCACCGCGTACACGCCGCAGGTGGCGCAGCTGTTCAGCGAGACGCTGTTCGACAACATTGCCTTGGGCGTAGAGGGCGACATCGCGGAAGCGGTTCGCCTTGCGGTGCTCGAAGACGACGTCGCGGAAATGCCCGACGGGCTCGGCACTGCCATCGGGTCGCGCGGCTTGCGGCTGTCGGGCGGTCAGATTCAACGCGCCGCGGCGGCGCGTATGTTCATCCGTCGTCCCGAACTGCTCGTGTGCGACGACCTGTCGAGCGCGCTTGACGTCGAAACCGAAGCGCAGCTGTGGGAGCGGGTGCTCGGCGGTGGCGATCGCACGGTGCTTGCGGTGTCGCACCGACGCGCCGCGTTGCAGCGCGCCGACCAGGTGATCGTGTTGCGCGATGGCACGGTCGACGACATCGGCCCCCTCGCCGACCTGTTGGGTCGCTGTGACGAGATGCGAGCGCTGTGGCGCCTCGAAGACTTCGTCGAGAGCGCGTAAGAGATGCACGTTGAGGCGCAGCGCAAGGCGTCGCAGTACCTCGCCATCGCCGAGCGTAAGTTCGGCGAACGACTCGTCGGGTTCTATGTCGTCGGGTCAGCGGCGATGGGCGGGTTCCGTCCACGTCAGAGCGATGTCGACTTCGTTGCCGTGCTCGACGACGCACTTGCCGGCGACTGCGGCCGCGTGCGCAAGGTCCAGCGGCGTGCGTTGGTTCGCGTCGGCGCGCGCGCCGCGAGTCGTCTCGCGTTCCAGTCCGGTGCGTGCAACGGCGTGTACCTGCACGCCAGCGATCTCACGCGTCCGGTGACAGAGATCGAGCCGATCGCCTCTCACGTCGGCGTGTTCCACTCGTGCGGCGTGGGCTTCGACGTCAACCCGGTGCAGTGGCAGACCTTCGCGCAGCACGGCGTTGCGTTGCGCGGTGCGCCGGCGTCAGAACTCGGCCTCCGCCCGCAACCGGAACTGCTGCGGCCTTGGATCCTCGACAACCTGAACGCGTACTGGAAGCGGGTCGCGACGAAGGCCGCCACGGGGAAGTCGTCACACACGTTGTTGACGACGTCGCGCTGGGTTACGACGTGGGTCGTGACCGGTACCGCACGCATGCATTGCACCCTCGCGACGGGCGACATCGTCTCGAAGGAACGTGCGGGCGAGTACGCGCTCGACACGTTCGACGCCGAGTGGCACCCAATCATTCGAGACGCCCTCGGCCACCTGCGCCGAGAGAAACCCGACCCGGCGTTCCGTGACCGGCGCGTTCGCTACGAAACGACCGGCCGCTTCGGCCTGCACGTCATCGAATCAGCGAACGGACTCGTCTAGCGCGGGCAGCGCCGCCAGGCTCGCGTCGATCGGGAAGCCGTAGTCGTTGAGCCAGCGAATGGCGCCGAACCGCCGTAGCACCCAGTGCGCCCAGACGGAGTGGCGATCGACTCTCTGCCCATAGCCCTCGATGAGAGCGTCGAGCCCTTCGGGGTGGTCGACGGTGACGACGGCGAGGTCTTGCACCGGATCTCCGTATCCACAGTCCGCCCAGTCGATGATCCCCGATACCGCGCCGCCGTCGAGGAACACGTGGTCGGGCTGGAGGTCGCCGTGGATGAACGCGACCGACCCTACGTTGGTCGCGAAAAACTCCGCGGCTTCACCGGTGAGGCGCTCGACCAGCCCGAGATCACCGACCTCGTGGTCGCGAAACCATGAGGCGTACTCGCGTAAGTATCCGGGCGTTTGCGCAGCCTCGCCGCGTGCGCGCGCGATCTCGTCGTCGGACGGAACCCGCGACGAATGCAACCGCGCCAGTGCCGCACCGACGACACCCCAGTCCTCATCGCTTGAGATGTGCCGACCCGTGACCGCCGAGATCGCGAGCAGAGATGGTTGGCCTGGTCGGTACCAGAGAACTTCCGGTACGGGTACCGCGGCGACGCTGCGCAGGGCCGCGGCTTCACGCTCAGCCCGCGCGGGGTCTGTGTCGCTCTTGACGAACACGTCGCCGAACCTGACGACAGCTCGTTCGTGGTGCGACGACACCACCTCGATCAGCGCCTCAGTCACGTCGGCATCTTGGCGCGAGACTTCTCGGGTGCTCGGTCGAATTTTGCGGTGGGCGTTCGGGACGGAGTCGCAACCCGATGTGCTCGTCGCACTGTTGGCAGCCGACGTGGTGTGCAACGTCGTGGTGCCGAAGCACTTGTTGGACGCGCACGACGACCGCATCGGGATCCAACCGGAGCTGCGGCCGTGGCTGCTGCCGATCAAGTGCGCGGCGATAATCGGGCTCGTGCTCGGGCGACGGCGCCCACGACTCGGTCTGCTGACAGCGTTGTCGACGATCGGGTACTTCGTGTGCGCCACCGGCTATCACGTGCGCGCCAAGGACTCCGCGCTCGGCACAGCGCCGGCGGTCGTGTACGGCGGCGCGGCGGCGCGCGCCGCGATCACGTTCGCTTCGCTCATCCCTCCGCAATAGCGCGCAGCGCGTCGGCGGCCTCGTCGCGTTCGGCCTTCGCCTTCTCCTGTGCCTGTTCGGCATCGGCGACCGCTGCTCGCGCCTGATCGAGGCGTTGCTCGGCGCGCCGGAGGCGGTGCGTCGCCTTGTCCAACGCGGCGTCGAGCTGCTCAAGGCGATCACGCGCGCGGGCGATGGCGTCGTCGTCACGCGGGCTTTCGGGTTCCGGCTCGGGCTGCACCGACCGGTGCGTGCGCCGGGGCGTCAAAACCGGATCCGGCATGTCCTGGAGACCGAAGCCTGACGGCGACAGCGTCGTCATGAGCCGGCCCGCTTTGAGCATCGCTGACCACTCGTCGCTCGTGCTCGCCGCCTCGAACGTGCTGGCGGCGTCGTCGCGATACTGCTCGCCAGCCTCCTTGGCCACCGCCGCTGCGAGCGCGTTGATCCGCTTGCGCCACTCGTCGGTGGCGGTGCGCAGTCCGCTGCCGTCCTTGCCTTGGACGGCGCGCGCCTGCGCGGCGTGCACCTCGCGCGCCGCGGCGATCAGTTCGTCGATGGCGTCGGGCGAGCGGCGCGCCACTTGATTGACGGCCCACGCCGCGGTGCTCGGCTTGCGCAGCTGCTTCACGGCGGCCGCCGTGTCCTTGTCACCGGCCTTCTTCAGCTCGCGCGCCAGTGCGTCGCGGCGCTTGACGAAGTCATCGAGCGAACCGGCGAACAGTTCGTCAACGGCCTCCGTCATAGGCCCGACGGTACCCAGCGATTTCGATGTGGGTAGTAACCCTGGGTGCCGAACACCAAACAGGAGCAAACAGAGCAGCCCCGGTCCGGCCTCGACGTCTTGCTGGCGCCGGTGATGGCCGCGGTGCTGTTCGTGGTCGCGATGATTCAGTCGCTGCGTACGCAACGCCGCGACGATCCCGAACCGAGCCCCGCGCCCACCGGCGCCGAACCCGAAGAGCGCGGCCTGAAGGCGAAACTGAGTCGCCTCCCCGTCATCGGTGGCGTGCTGAAGGTGCAGAAGCGCTACGGCGAACTCAAGGGCAGCAACCTGGCGGCGGCGGTCGCGTTCCAAACGTTCCTGTCGCTGTTTCCGCTGCTGCTGGTGATCGTGTCGGTGGTCGGCTTTTTCGCGTCGAAAGACAGCACCGTCGGCACGCGCATCATCGGCAACCTCGGGCTGCAGGGTGAAGCGGCACGCACCGTCAGCGAGGCCATCGACACCGCCGCCAAGAATCCGACTGCGACGGGTCCGATCGGCCTTGCCGGACTGCTGTGGTCGGGGCTCGGGCTCGTCAACGCGCTGCAGTACTCGATGGATCAGGTATGGCAGGTCGAAGAGCGCGGGATGCGCGACAAGGTTTTCGGTCTGTTGTGGCTGATCGGCGCCGCCGTGTTGTTCATCGCCGCCGCTGCGGTGACGACCGTCCTCAACTGGTTGCCCGGCTTCATCACACCCGTCGGTGTTCTCGTGGGCCTGCTCGTCAACCTGGCGTTGTGGCTCTGGAGCTTCAAGGTGCTGCCCAACCGAAAGTTGCCGCTCAGCGCACTGTTGCCGGGCGCCGTGTTGGGTGCGCTCGGCATGGAGGTGCTCAAGTTCGTCGGTGCGTTCTATTTGCCGCGGACGATCGCCAGTTCGTCGGCGCTGTACGGCTCCATCGGCGTCGTGTTTGCCGTACTGGCGTGGCTGCTGGTGTTCTCGCGCCTCGTTCTCTACGCGACCGTGCTGAACGTCATCCGGTGGGAGCAGCGCGTCGGCACCGTGAAGACGACGATCGAAGTGCCTGCGGGTCGCGGCATCCAACCGCGCGACGACGTGACGCGCAGCGGCCGCGTCGAAAAAGATGACGCGGCCGCATAGCTAGCGGAACTCGACCGGTCCCGTCAGGACCTCCTCGTCGATATCCGAGGTCCGCGCCGTGATCTCCATGTTCCACTGGCCGCGGAACGGCACGTTGAAGTTGAGCGACTGGAAGTGTCCCGGCCCTGCGTTCTGCAACGGCACGTCGATCGGCGCGATGCCGCGGCCCGGCAACGCGAGGGTGAGCTTCATCTCGACGACGTTCTGCGGCAGGCCAGTCTTCGTGAGCGCGTACAGGTGGATCTCGTTCGGTCCGGCGCGCCCGGGCGTCGCCGTGTAGTCGACGAGGATCGCCTTTCCCGTGAGCTCACCCGACGGCGCCTTCGTCACCAGCGTCTTTGCCGGGACAGCGTTCACGAGGATCGACGTGACTGCCAGCACGGCCACGGCGATCACCGCCTCGAACGTCACGGTGCGTCGCAATGCGCCCACGCGCGATGGCGACCACTGCTTCTGCACGACGTTGCGACTGACGAATGCGAAGCACAACACCGCGGCGACGAGCAGTGTCTTGACGATGACCAACTTGCCGTAGTCCGTGGAGCGCAGAGCGTCGACGGTGCCGATTTGACGCCACGCCTGGAACACGCCCGTGGCGACGATCGCGGTCACGGCGTACAGCGCGTTGCGCGAGAAGCCGCGCACGACGACGCTCGATTCGTCGAAGGCGACCGTCGGCAGCACGACCGCGAGGAGGACGACGAGTCCGCCGATCCACACCGACGCCGCGCTGACGTGGACCACGTCGGCGATCAGCGCATACGGCTCGTTCGACCCCACGGACGCATGGCCGGCGAAGCCCGGCGTGGCGGCGATGCCGACGCCGACGAGCAACGCCGCCCACCGCCACCACGGCGGCAAGCCCTTGCGCGCTACGGCGACGAGCGCGGCGGCAAGGACGAGCAACGCGAAGCGCACTTCGTACACGCGACCGAAGCGCGTCTTGAGCACGTTGCGGATTACCGACGTCGAGAACGACCCGCCAACGGAAAGTCCGGCGGCGTATCCACCCTGCAACACGAGGTTGAACACCGACGCAAGGGCCAACACGACCAGTGAGACGACCGCGATGCGCCGCACACGCCGATGCCCGGCGCCTGCCGGCCACACGAGCGCCACGAACGCCAGCGCGCCCAGCAAGACCAGCATCGCCGCGAACGCGACGCCGCGTCCGATCCCGTACACGACGCCTTCCGTGCGGCTGCCACCACTGGCGCCGAGCAGCTGCGCCGTCTCGGTCGCCTTCGCGGGCGCGGCGTCGCCGATGGTGAAGGTGAACGCGCCCTGCACGGGATGGCTGTCGGCGGAGATCACTCTCCACGTGACGACGTACCCGCCGTCCTTGAGCTTCGGCAACGCGATGAACACCTGCGAGCCGACGCCGTTGGGGTGACCGATCGTGCCGTGGTCGACGCGTTTGCCCGCTGAGTCAAAAACGCGGATACCGCCGAGTGAAACCTCTACGTGCTCGCTGAATTGCAGCAGCACGCGCGCCGGCGCTTTGTCGACGCGCGACCCGTTCGCCGGTGTGGAGGATTGCAGCGTCGCGTGCGCCAGCGCCGGCGTGGCGAGAACGACGAGCGCGAGCAGCGCGCCGACTGCGGCGAACCCGGCGCGGCGCAGCACGCGGTTACGCAGCGCGGCGGCGGCCGCGGGTCGCGAACGCGATGAGCCCACCGACGACGACGACGGCCACGACGATCACGGCGGCGATCCCGCCCTTGTTGGTCTTGTCCGCACGTTTCAACGTCGTAGCGGTGGCGTGATCCGCGACGGTCGTCGCGGTCGAGGCAGCCCCCGTGAGCTTCACCACCGCCGCGGGGTGCGGCGGCTCTTTGCTGCCCGTCTGCAAGTCGATCCAGCGGTCGACGTCACCGTTGTCATAGGTCACGATCGTTTTCCACACGAGCTCGTCGGTGTTGGGGAGGTTGGTGAGAGCCAGCGTGAAGCTTTGGTCGCCATCGGGCCCGGGCGCGGCGTGGGTGAAACGAACGCTGCCCGGCGAGACCGTGAACACCGAATCCCATCCCGCCGGCGCGCTCGGCTTGATGTCGTCGGCGGTGACGCCGTCGGGGAAGTAGAACTCGACGGTCACTTCGTTGGCATTGTCACGCTCGTCCTCGACGTTGAACGTGAGCGTGGTGCTCCCGCCCTTCGGCGCCGACTTCGGCGACACCTCCACATGCGCGAACGCCGGTGCGGCGATCGCGAGGAACACAACCGTCAAGAGAAGGACGCGGCGCATGCCACATCCTTGCCTACGTGACGGGTGGAAAGCGGTCGCGTAGCCAGTCGATGATCGGCTCGCACGCTTCGCGTTGGCGACCGCTGAAGTAGTGAACCGCACCCTTGATCTCGACGTAGTGCTTGTCGGTCGCCGCGCACTGCTCGTACGCGCCCCGTGCTTGATGGAGCCGAATCTCGGTGTCGGCCGTCGGGTGCACGAACAGCGACGGGATCGTGACCGAAGGCATGGTCTCTACGAGCGCGGCGTGGGAACTCAGTCCCGACCACGTCGAGAGCCAGCCGCGTGCCGTCATGACGCGCGCCAACCCGTAGCCGTAGTTGGCGTCGTGCGGGTCGGGGTAGGCGAAGATCGACCCGAGCGGCCGGTCGTCGGGATCGATCGACGGGTCGAGGTATGCGGGGTCGGCGAGCGTGCGGTAGGTCGTCATGTACCGGATGAAGGCGCGGTGGCGGCGATCGTCGGACGTCGCGCGATCTTCCAAGGCCGCACGCGCCTGGGCGTCGATGCGCGCCACACGCGCGCGTTGCGCCTCGCGGTAGACGGCGAACCAGTCGCGGTCGTACGTGCACGGGTTGGGCCACGGCTTCCACCCGTTGTCGGGGTTGTACATGTCGAGCGCCGGATCGCACGAGAACGGGTCGTTCTCGTCGGTGACCGACGGGTCGATCACCTGCAGCATGAACACGCCCTCACCGGGGTGCGCGGCCAACGCGATGAAGGCCTCGCCGAGATGTTCGCCGCGTGCGACCGCCGTCGCCTCGGCCAACGCCATCAACGAACCGCCGCCGGAGTTGCCGAGCAGCACGATGTGGTCCGCGCCGTGGGCGCGCGCTTGCGCGACCAAGGTCTCCACGTCGACGACGCAGTTCTCGTGCAAGCAATCGCTGTCGTTGTTGACGTACCGCGTGGCGCCACCGAGCACCGCGTAGCCCGCGGCCGCGAGCTGCGGTGCCACGTAGTGCTGTGAGAAATCGGCGCGCGGGTGCGTCAGGACGACGCACGTGTCCCAGTTGCCGTGGCTGGGCGTCGACAGGATGCCGCGCACGACGGCACCATCGGGCGTGACACCGACGATGGGTTCGCGGCGCGGCTCGTACGCTGGCGCTTCGTCAGGGTCCGGCCAGTACCCCAGGAACGGCCGGGCCACCACCGTCCTCGTTATCGGGCTGGGCTGTATTCGGACGCGAGGAAGAACGAGATCTTCGGATCGGGATCGAGCGACGGCTTCGCCTCGACGAGTCGCTTCGCCGCGTCGGCACGATCGTCGGCATCGAACTCGCGAGTCGTGCAGCAGAACTCGACCATGATCCCGTTGGGGTCGTCGGCGTAGATCGAAACGCAAAAGTCGTGATCGATCTCGGCGACGTCGTAGCCGAGCGACAACCACCGGTCGCGCTTCGCGGCGAGATCCTCGAGCGTCGGCGCGTCAAACGCGACGTGGTTGTAGTGATGGGCGAGACCCATGTCATCGGAGATCGCGGTCTTGGCGTCGATCTGCTTGTCGTCGTCGCCGTGGATTTCCCAGAACGCCAGCAGCGACCCGTCGCCGGTGTCGTAGAAGAAGTGCTTTGCCCAACCGCCCTCAGGCGACGCGCCGGCGATGACCTTCTCGAGCTTGAAGCCCATCGCTTCGGTGTAGAAGCGATGCGTTGCGTCGGTGTTCTTGCTCGCAAAGGCGAGATGATGGAAAGCCATGCAACCAACGGTACGCCGCCGCGCGACTCTCCTGCTCGCGGCGACGACGACGGGTTGGGGCACGGTGCCGCTCATCGTCCGTTCGGTGCACTTGCCTTCGGCGGCGATCGTCGCCGCGCGCTTCTGGTTCGGTGCGCTCTCGCTCACCGCCGTGGTGCTGTGGGAACGCCGCCGGGGTCGCCCGTCGGGCCCGCCGGTGTGGTCCGTCGAGCGGCGCCGGTGTATCGCCGTGTGCGTCATCCTCACGGTGCACTGGCTGGCCGAGATCGCCGCCTACCAGCACGCGCCGATCGGTACCGCGCTGTTCATCATCTTCCTCGCACCCGTCGGCATCGCCGCGTTCGCACCGAGCGTGCTCGGCGAACACATTGACCGGCGCACCGTCGCCGCGTTGTGTCTCGCGCTCGTCGGTTTCGGATTCATGACCGGCAACGCCGTTCACGCCAGCGGAGCCGTCGGGCTCACGTACTCACTCGTCGCCATGGTCACGTTCGTCGCGCTCGTGCTCGTCAACAAACCACTGGCCGACACGTATGGCGGCGTGCGCGCCGCACAGATGCAGATGACGGGAGCGAGCGTGCTCATCGCGCCCATCGTCGCGTTCGGCGTCCGCTTCCCGACCCCGGTGCCGTCGTGGTCGTGGCTGATCGTGCTCGGCGTCGTCCACACCGGGTTGTTCATCGCCGTGTACCTCAGCTGCCTCTCCGTCGTCGGCGCCACGACCACGGGCGTGCTCGGCTACCTCGAACCGGCGACGGCGGTGTTCTGGGCGTGGCTGGTGCTCGGTGAACATCCGTCGCCGGCCACGCTGATTGGCGGAGCGGCGATTCTCGCCGCAGGATTATTGGTCGTGAGGAACGAACCGGCGGAGTTGGAGATCGCAAGTGTTACTGGGTGACGACCTGCTGCCGCTGCTCGTGCTGGCGCTCGGCGCCGCGATGGTGCTCGGCAACGTGATGGCGCTCGTGCGCCCGCCGCGGGAGTCGAAACAAGGCGAACTCGAGCGCGCACCGGTCGCTCGGTCGCTGGGGATGGCCGCGCTCGGTTTTGTCGCGGCGGTGTGGGCGCTGGCGTCGCTGCTGAAGGGCTAGGCCGCGCCCTTCGGGGCGGCGGAGGAACCGTGGGGTTGTGCGGGCGACGTGAGCCACGCCCACGCTTCGGCAAGGTTGACGAGTTGGGCGGACGTGGCGCCTTCAGCGCGCAACCGGATCGTGTCAAACAAGGCGATGCGCGCCTCGAATCCGGCGCGGTTCAGTGCGTCTGCCTGCTGTTCGTCCACCTGTTGCTCCTCCTCGTTCACGCTGCCGTGTACCCGGACGGATACACCGGTCAAGAGCGAGGGCGTGAGTTTACAAAGCGGTCACGCGGGAGTCACCTCAGATGTGCAATGCGCGCATCGCCGCGCGGCAATCGGGATCGCGCTCAGACAGAACGGGCAGTCGCGTGTAGACGGCGTTGCGTCGTCGGTCTCTCCGCGATTGCGTCGCGCGATCAGCACGTTCATCGGCTTGACGACGAAGAAGAACACTGCGAACGCAATCAACACGAACGACACCAGTTCGTTGATGAACGCGCCGTAGAGAAACTTGCTGTGGCGAACCGTGAAGTGCAGCGCGCTGAAGTCTTTCGTGCCCGGGATGGCGATGAGCGGGGTCAGCAGGTCCTTCACCAGCGCGCTGACAACTTTCCCGAATGCACCACCGATGACCACGGCAACGGCGAGGTCCACAACGTTGCCCTTCAGCACGAACGCCTTGAATTCTTTGAACATCGCTACCTCCAGTTCGCGGGGCCGACGCGACCGTAGGCCCGGCAAACGCTCGCCGTCACCGTTAGAGCAGCCCGCCGACGACGTTGACCAGCACGGCGATGAACGCCGTCGCGAACACGAACGACAGCAGCGAGTGGCGCAACACCGTGCGACGCACGGCACGCTGCGTGACGGCGGTGTCCGACACCTGGTACGTCATGCCGATCGTGAAGGCCAGATACGCGAAGTCGTGGTAGTCGGGATCTTCGCCGCCGAAGTCGACGCCGCCTCCCGCCTCGTAATACATCCGCGCGTACCGCAGCATGAAGATCGTCTGCAGCATCACCCACGCCAACGCGACGCTGACGGCCCCGACGCCTGCGGTGAGCGCGCGCGTCACGCCGTGGTATTGGCTCGCCTTCACCAGCACGAACGCCACGGCGACGAGGCTTGCGCTCGCGGCCACGAGCAGCGTCACGTCGGCGAGCACGTGCGACACGTCTTCGCTCGTGGCGATCTGCCGCGTGCGCGTCGCGTCGCTGCCGAAAATCTTGTGGGCCACCTGTGCGAGAAACGCGACCGCGCCCGTGCACCAGCCGGTGATGACGGCGACCTGCCACGGCGCGACGAACGCCGCGGCCGTACCCACGGCGGCACCGACGAGCGCCGTCGCCACGAGCCGGCGGTTGACCGAGGTCACGCCGCGCATCCTCCACCGACGTGCAACACGGAGCCCGCGTGCGCCAGACCGAGCGCGGCCAACCCGCCGACCGGAGTCTCCACCGCGAACGAGAACGGGTCCTTGGACGCGTACGTTGGGCAGTCTTTGCCGGTCGGGCACGCCTGCATCGTCGTGTGGTCGACGAGCGCGCCGTGCTCGTCGTACCAGCCGATCGACAGGTCGATCGGCACGAAGTGGTTGACGAACTGCACGGTGGTCGGTTGTGCGAACGCGAACACCATGGCGTCGTAGCCGAAGAGGTTGTCCTTGCCTTGCATGCCTTCTTGCTGCGCTTGGTCGGTGCCAGCGAGCAGCGCGCACCGAGGCGTTTTGCTGTCGTTGACGCGGAAGCCGACGCGCCCGAACGGCGCGATCGTCGGGAGGTCTTCGCGTTCGGCAACGGGTGGTGGTGGCGACGTGAGCGCGCGGTGGATGACGACCGCCGTCCCGATGATGACGGGCAGGACGAGGACGACGACCAGCCCGAGGGAAATCAGCCGAAGCTGAGGCCGCACAGTTTCAGCATCACCATGGCCGGAGCGAAGCCCGGGTCAAGAGGACGGTTGGCGCCCTGCACGAACCACGCCAGCATCCCGAGCACGAACAGCGTCCACGCCACCGCCGACAGCACGCGGTGCTGCGTGTGCGAGAAGTACGGGTTCTCTATCTGCTCGTCGACTGCTGTCACGCCGACATGCTTGCACGCCCGGAGGCGCCGTACAGCCCTAGCTCCTCGGCGGCGTCACCGGGAAGCCGGTACCCCTCGTCGGGTCCGGGGAAGGTACGGGCGCGCACGTCGGCGGCGTACGCCCTGACGGCGTCGGTGCTGTCGGCCTTCACGCTGGCGTAGCGGCGCACGAACTTCGGCGTGACGCGGTCCTCGAGGCCGAGCAGGTCGTGCATCACCAGTACTTGGCCGTCGCAGGCGTTGCCGGCGCCGATGCCGATGGTCGGCACGGGCACCGCCTCGGTCACGAGGCGCGCCACGTCGTCGGGCACGCACTCGAGCACGATGGCGAAGACGCCCGCGTCGACGAGCGCTTCGGCGTCGTCGATCAGCAGCCTCGCCGCTTCGGCGGTACGGCCCTGCACCTTGAAACCGCCGAGCGCGTTGACCGACTGCGGCGTCAGGCCGAGGTGGCCCATGACGGGAATCTCGGCGTCGACGATCGCTTCGATGACGGGCACGCGCTTGGCGCCGCCCTCGAGCTTGACGGAGCGAGCGCCGGCTCGGATCAACTTCGCAGCGTTGGCGACGGCGTCGTGCGGTCCCATGTGGTAGCTCATCCACGGCAGGTCACCCACGACGAGCGCTCGCGGGTTGGTGCGGGCGACGGCGGCGGTGTGATGCGCCATGTCGTCGATGGTCACCTGGAGCGTGTCGTCGTAACCGAGCACGACCATCGCCACAGAATCGCCGACGAGGATGAGATCGACACCGGCGTCGTCGGCGATGCGCGCCGTCGGCGCGTCGTACGCCGTCACCATCACCAGCGGCGTTTGGCCCTTGGACGCGCGCACTTCAGGCACGGTGACTGGCTTGAGACCAGACATGTGAGTCCTCCTTGCCTCGTCCCGGGCCCCATGGCTCCAGGCGAGAACCCTCAGAGTACCGTGCGCCTCGTGGACGATGCACCAGAAACGGATTTGGCGTGCGAGAACTGCGCCCGATTTGAGACGAACGAGGCGAATTTGGTCCGCGTCCACCGCGTGTACCTCGAGTTCGACGAGTGGGGCGAGCAAGAACCGAAGGCGACGGTCGTCGAGGAGGTGGAGCGCTGGTGCATGTCGTGCCGGTCGATCTACCCCCACGAGGTAGCTGCCGCGAGCTGAGCTAACCGACGGCTTGGCGCTCGGCCCAGACGACGTCGGCGACGACGGCGAGCGTGAAGACGGCGAGTCCGGCGGCGACGGATCGCGCCGCGGTCACCGTTGCCGCGGGCAGGTCGCCGAGGCCGGGCAGCCGATCCGGCGCGAGCACGACCACGATCGCCGCTAGGGCGGCGAGGTACGACACCGGCGACACCGCGACGCGCGCGCCCGCGAAGGACCGGTTGCGCCACATGGTGATGGCGATCCCTGCCGCGGCCGATGCGCCCAACGCGACGGCGCGTTGGCTCGGCTGCGCGGCGATCGTGCCGGCAAGACCCGCCAGCGCCGGGAGGCACACGACAGCGTCGACGACGTAACGCCACCGCACCGACGCCCGCGAGATCGTCCCGACGTCGCCGGCGACGATGACCCCCGTCACCACGAGGAGCGGACCGATGCCGTCGGGCGCCGCGAACGACGCCGCTGCGCCCACGCCGATGGCGGCCAGCGCGGCGCCTCGTTCGCCGACAACCGCGGCCAAGAGCGCGACGCCAACGGCGATGGCGACGATGCCCGCGCCCTTGTCGGGGTTGTGACGGGCGAGGCTCACGCCCGCAGACGCGACTACCGCGACGACGAGCGGCAGCAACAGCCGCGTGATGCCGACGACGCGCGGTCGCCGATCAGGCCGAGACGCCAACGCCACCTCGCGTCGCTTCGCCGTAACGCGCGATTTCCTTCGGCAGGTCGAGCGGCTTGAGCGCGCTGCGCCCCGACATCGCCGCTTCGTCGATCAACGCGGCGGGCACAACCCACGCGACTTCGAACTCGAGTCCGTCGGGATCGTGGGCATAGAGGCTTTTGGTCGTCGAGTGATCGGTCGCGCCCACGAGCGCGCCGCGCGACGACAACTCGTCGGCAAGGCGAGCCAGCTCGCCCAGCGTGTCGACCTCCCATGCCAGGTGGTACAGACCGACGGTTCCACGCCCGGCGTCTGAGGCACCGGCTTGCGCGCCGATCTGGAACAGCCCGAGGTCGTGATCGTTCGTCGACGCCGGCGCCTGGAGAAAGGCGGCGCCCGGCATCTCGTTCACCACGTTGAAGCCCAGCGCCTCCCGGTAGAAGGCGACGCTGGCCGCGACGTCGCGCACGTAGAGGACCGCATGGTTGAGTCGCGTAACAGGCATGGCCTAGTGATACCCCGCCACGATTCCCAGGGCCACTCCGGCGCCGCCGACGACCAACGCGACGTATTGCTGCCACCGACGCGCATCCGTCCCGGGCGCCGCGGCTAGTCCGACACCGGCGCCGACGACCGCGGCCGCCAGCCACGCTCCGGCCGAGCGGTATCCACCGGCCGGCGACGGGCCGGCAACCAACACGCCGGCGACGATCCCCAGGGCCGCGCTCACACCACGGTGGCGCGCGACGCTCACCAGGCTCACCGCGCTCGCCCAGCTCGCGGCGATCGCGGCGGTCGATCCTGTGAGGCCCGCAGCGCCGAGCACCGCCTGCGCGCCCGCGACGTCACGCAGTCCGGCGCTGCCCGTGCGCGCCAGCGTGGCCACGCCGACGCCGAACACCGCGAGCCCCGTCAACAGCGACGCATCGGCGACACCGAAGGCGATCGCCAGGGTCCACAAATCGCCGCGGCCGGTGAGCGTGAGCACGCCACCCGCCGTGAGCGCTCCGTTGCGAATGGCGATCGGAACGCCGGCGGTGCGCGGTCGAATTCGCCGACGCCGCGCGCCCCGAGCGTGCGCGGCCGGCGCCGTCAGGAGCGGCGGCGGCGTCCGCCGAGCGGTAACCGTCGCACGAGGTGATTCCACGAGCACCCCGGACACACTTCTACGACGTAACAACTGAGTTCGTCACCCGAGCGGTCGAGGCGACGCATTTCCGCAGCGGTGTCGACGCAGCGACCGCGCGCTGGGAGACGCGGGCCGAAGGCGTACGTCACGTGAACCAGATACCGGTCCGCGCAGATCGGGCACTCCTCGGTGGTCACGATTCCCGCCTTGGCGGCGCGCAACAACTCGGGATGGGCGTCGCACACGTCCTCTTGCGTGACGCGTTTGGCGCGGTAGTCCGCGATCACTGCGTTGCGCGCCAGGCGGAAGTCAACCGCCGCGGTGCGGTCGACATCCTTGGAGACGACCTGTTCGGAACGTGAAGCCATTGGGAGGTGAGCGTACCGGTCTGTAACAACGCCGCGACTCACGACAGGATGCAGATGTGGATGCAGCCGCCCGCTTCCGCGCGCTATACGCGGAGGCCTACGGGCCGTTGCGGCGCTGGGCGTATCACCGCGGCATCGCCGGCGCCGACGCCGACGACGTGGTGGCGGAAGTGTTCACGATCGCGTGGCGCCGGTTCGACGACATCCCCGCCGACGCCGCCATCGCTTGGCTCTACGGCGTCGCGCGCAACGTGGCGCGCAATCACGCCCGCGCACAGCAGAAGCGGGCCGCACTGCAGCGGAGCGCGCCGCGTGACCTCGTCGCGCCCGCGCCCGACGAGCCGTCCGATGCGCGCGTACTGCGCGCCGCACTCGCCGCGTTACGTGACGACGACCGTGAAGTACTGCGCTTGATCGCGTGGGACGGCGTCGAGCTGTCGCAGCTGCCGATCGCACTCGGGTGTTCGCCGGCCGCCGCGCGCGTGCGACTGCATCGCGCCCGGAGACGTTTCGCCGATGCAGTAACGCGCGCCGAGCAGCAGACAGGTAGCGGTCGAGAACGTCCGCTCGAGGAGGTACGCGATGTCCGATGAGTTGTTGAAGCGATTGGCGGCGTCGCGCCCGACGATGTCGACCGGTCTTCTCGAACCCGACCCGCAACTGCTCGAGGAGATCCTGATGACCGAAACCAACCCGAAGCGCCGCATCGTCACGCCGTTGCGGCTGGGTGCCATTGCCGCCGTCGCGGCGGCGGTCGTCGCCGTACTCATGCTGCTGCCGACCACCACCTCGCGCGACACCCCGCCGGTGCTGAACATGCGCGCCATCGTGGCGTCGACGACGCAAGCGCTGTCGTCGGGTCGTGCGCACCTGACCTACACGAGCGACAACGGTCACTTCATCCATGACTCGGGTTCGTTGGTCGTCGAGTTCAGCGGCGATAGCCGCTCGACGGTCGGGACCATGGATCCGGGCGACGGGCGCGGTTCGGCGTTCGAAATTGCCAACAAGGTCGTCGACGGTCGGTTCTACCTCCGCGACGGCGCGCCCGGCCACCAGGTCTGGATCGAGGACACCAACGAACACGTCACCGGCGCCGACATCTTCAGCGTCGACCCGCGGACGCTCGTGAGCGGCGCCGCACAGGACGCGGAGTTCGTCGATGCCGGCACGGCAACGGTCGACGGCGCGGCGACGCATCACCTCAAGGCGACGCGCCTCGATCGTGTGCCGACCGTCAATCTCGGGCTCGGCCCCATCACCGACGACGAGACGAAGGTCACCAAGTTCGACGTGTGGGTCGACGCCGACAACGTCGTGCGTCGTCTCGACATCGCGACGTCGCGTACCGAGACCGTGTACCCGTTCGCCCGGACCGTCGTCTCGACCGACGCCGGAGGCAACGTCCACAAAACGCTCGACACCGCGGGCGTGAAGAGCGAACAGCGCACGACGGTGAGCGACTACTCGGTCCGGTTCACCGACATCGGGGCCCCGATCACCATCGTCGCCCCGGTCAACGCCCGGAAGGTCGCAGGGAAGGGCTGACGGCGACACCTGAATTCAGCGCGCCGACCAGCGCGTCGATTGCGGGGTCGGCCGGGCCGTCGGCTCTACGGGCGAGAACGAGTGACCGCTTCGTGAACGCTCCCTTGCCGACGCGTCGCAGTGCCACGCCGGACCGCTCGACCTGAGCGACCGGTAGGACCGACCAACCGATGCCCAACGCCACCATCTGCGCCAGCACCTCGGGCTGGTGCGACTCCGCGACCACCGTCACCGTGGCGCCGGAGCGGCCCAGGTGGTCGTGCAGGGCGTCGAGCACGAGCGTGCGCGTCTGCGAGCCGACGGGATAGGTCACCCACGGTCCCCACGCGCGCGCCGAAGCATCTTCGGGCGCGTAGACGGCGAGATCCTCGTCGAGCAACGGTGACGCCGAGATGCCGTCGGCAAGCGCAGCGGGGGCCACGCACACGACGACATCGAGCCGGCCGGCGGCGAGATCGCGCAACAGCTGGCCCGACGGGCTGACTTGCAAGTGGAGGTCGACGGCGGGCGACGCGACGCGGTACGCCGCCATCGCGGCCGCGCAATGGATCGTGGCCGCGGCGTCGATCATGCCGACCCGCACCGTGCCGGCGGCGCCCGCCCGGCGGCGCTCGGCCCAGCGCGCCAGGTCCTGCGTACGCGCCAGGACTGCGTGCGCGTGTTCGAGCACGACCGCCGCTGCCTCGGTGGGAACGCGGCGCCGGCCCTGGCGCGCGAACAGCGCGACGCCGAGGCGGCGCTCCAGCTCTGCGAGACCTTGGCTCAGCGCGGAGGGCGACACGCCGACGGCCGCCGCTGCATCGGCCCACGAATCGGCTTCGTGCACGGCGACGAGGTAGTCGAGCTGCTGGACCGACAGGTTTGGGAGGTGATGCGTATCGTTCAGTATCTCTGAACAATAGATGAAGATTCGACAGATTCGTTTACCATCTGCATATGACCGCTCGAACCATCGCCCCGGCTTCCGGTCGGCTCGGCGTCCTGCTCCCCGGCCTCGGCGCCGTCGCCTCCACCGTCATCGCCGGCGTCATGCAAGCCCGCCAGACGGGCGTCGCCCCGATCGGGTCGCTCACGCAGATGTCGCACATTCGCCTCGGCGACCGCGCCGACAACCGCAACCCACTGATCAAGGACTTCGTCCCGCTGGCGTCGCTCGACGACATCGTCTTCGGCGGGTGGGACCCGATCTCACCGAACGCACTTGAAGCGGCGCGTACCGCAGGCGTCCTCGAGGACCGCGACATCGCGCCGATCTCGGCCGACCTCGAAGGCGTCGTCGCCATGGACGCCGTGTTCGACCAGGACTGGGTCAGCCGACTCGAAGGCACGCGCGTGAAGAGCGGTGCCACGAAGATGGAGTTGGCGCAGGCGCTCATGAACGACATCGAGCAGTTCCGCGTCGACAACGAGTGCGACCGCCTCGTCATGGTGTGGTGCGCGTCGACGGAGGCCTACCGCGACGTCACCGCTGTGCACCAGAGCGTCGAGGCCTTCGAGGCCGGACTCGTCGCCAACGACCCCATGATCAGCCCGAGTCAGATCTACGCCTACGCGGCGATCATGAGCCACGTCCCCTACGCCAACGGCGCGCCCAACCTCAGCTGCGACCTGCCGTGCATGCTCGAACTGGCGCGGCGCGAAGGCGTGCCCATCGGCGGCAAGGACTTCAAGACCGGCCAGACGTTGATGAAGACGATCGTGGCGCCCGGCCTCAAGGCGCGCATGCTCGGCCTCAACGGTTGGTTCTCCACCAACATCCTCGGCAACCGCGACGGCGAGGTGCTCGACGACCCCGAGAACTTCCGCTCGAAGGAAGTGTCCAAGCAGGGCGTGCTCGACACGATCTTCCAGCCCGAGGAGTACCCGCAGCTCTACTCGGACATCAGCCACGTCATCCGGATCAACTACTACCCGCCGCGCGGTGACAACAAGGAGGGCTGGGACAACATCGACATCTTCGGATGGATGGGCTATCCGATGCAGATCAAGATCGACTTCTTGTGCCGCGACTCGATTCTCGCGGCACCCCTCGTGCTCGACCTTGCACTGTTCTTCGACCTCGCAGCGCGCGCCGGCGAAACCGGCGTGCAGGAGTGGTTGAGCTTCTACTTCAAGGCGCCGATGACCGGCGACGTGCAGTTGCTACCGGAACACGACATCTTCATCCAGCAGATGAAGCTGAAGAACACGCTGCGCGAATGGATGGGCGAGCCCGCCGTCACTCATAGCGAGGCGTAGCGACCGCCAGCACCGCCGCACCTGCGGCCGCAAGCATCACGACGAGCCACGGCCACCAACCAAGCGGCGGTGACCACGCCGCGTGCGCGACGAACCACCACTGCCCGCCGACGCCGACGGCGTTGCGCCGGGCGTGCACGACGAGCGCACCCACGTCGAACAGCGCGACGACCGACGCGACCGCGATGAGCACCGCGCGGGGCGGGCGCGTGTAGCGGCGGTCGAGCAGCTCGCCGGCGACGAGTAATCCGAGCAACAGCGCGGGCATCGTGTAGCGCGCCTGCACCTGTTGATGCGTGAAGCGCCACGGCCCGACGACGACGGTCTGGAACACGACCGTCGTCACGACGGCCACGACCGGTCCGACGAGCAACGCAATCCTCTGCCGGCGCGTCGCCACGGCAAGCGCCACGGCAACGGCAGCCAATGCGGCCACCCACCAGACGCCGTACGCAAGTCGCGGCAACGGCGTATCGAGCCAGCCAAAATTGCCGACGACCTGCTCGAGCAACGGCCGGCCGTTGCGGGCGACGTCGCGCGCGCCGAGTCCGAGTTGCGCGATGCCGAAGCGCGTCGCGCCGCCGATCCGCAGCTGCCACGCCACGACCGCCGCCGAAGCCACGCCGACAACCCCCACGAACGGCAACGGCACGCGCCGGCGCTCCGGCGGCGACAGCAGCCAATAGACGGCGAGTGACACCGCGACCCACAACACGCCTTCGGGCCTCGTGAGCACGGCGAGCGTTCCGGCTCCGGCGGCGAGCGCCCACAGACCTCCGGCGCCGTCGACTGCGCGCGACGCCGCCAGCAGAGTTGCCCCGAGCACGACGGTGGCGACGATGAGCACGCCGCTCGTGTTGAGCGAACCCGCGAGGAACAACGTCATCGGCGTGACCGCGGCAAAAACCGCGAGCAGCGCAATGGTGTGAGCGTCGCGGCCGGCGACGAACGCGCCGGCGATCAGCAGCGCCGCACACAGCCCGGCGAACACGACGCGCTCCCACAGCAACGAATCGAGCGGCGACGTGCTCAGCCGACCCACGACGCCCGCAGGCGCGTAGAGAAACGGCGGGTACGTGCCCGCGTACGAGGAACGCTCGACGGTTCCGGTGGCGGGGATGGCGTGCACGCAGCCCGCCGGGATCTCCGCGTGTTTGCGGTTGCACGCGTACGTCGCTTCGACGACCCGCGCGCCAACGCGGAACACACGCGTCGTGCGCGCCGAGAGTGCGAAGCGCCGCGCTCGCGGCGGCGCGACGCGCGAATGCCGGCCGACGAACTCACCGCGGCCGGCGGCGACTGCCTTGATGTGGTGCGCGCGCTCGTCCGGCGCGCTGCCGGGCGGCGTCGTCGCCGTCCAGCATGCGAGGAACCCGACCAGCGCGACCGCGACGAGGACGCGTCTCACGGTCGCGCCACGTCGGGCACGAACACCCAGAAGCCTTCGGATTCGAAAAGCTTGTTACGGATGTAGAGGGCCCCGCTGAAGTGCCGGACGGCGTGGTAGCCCGGGATCACCGGTTGCGACCGCGCCCGACCGTGCCCCGCGACCTTGTCGCCGAACACGATCGCATCGGGATGGCCGCTCGTGAGGTGGGCGACGGGCTTGTCGAACGGGAAACGCTTCGACCACCACCAGAAGCACGGGCAATGGCCGTCGTTCACGTTGCTGAAGGGATTCGACGTGAAGTACGGCTGGATTGCCGTCACTTCGGCGCTGGGCGTGCGGATGACGATCCCGGGCGCGCCGATCGTCTTCAAGTACGCCGCCGTTCGCGCGGCCGCGCTGTACGAGTGCGACGCGTCATAGTGCACGGTCTTCACCGTCCATACCAACTCGACACTGAGCACGACCGACATCGCCGCGACCACGACGGCGGGCAACCACGGAGGCATGCCACGCGAGTCGGGCAACAGGTCGCCGTCGTCGCCGAAGCTGATCCAGAGCGCGAACAGCCAGATCTCGACGAGCATCCCCTGGTGCCATACCGTGCCGTACCGAAACGCGAAGAGCGCCACGAGCGCCGCGGTAGGCGCCAGCCACACGAGTAGCCGTCGCCGCCACCACAACCACCCGACGGTCAACGCGACCGCCGCCAACACGACGATCCGATTCGAGAACGCACCCGTCGTCATGGCGCGCGCCACCGAGACCGCCTCGCCCGGGCCGCCGTGGAACGACGAATGCAGACTGACGTCGGCGGGAGTACGCAACTCGAGGACGAGCAGCGCCGACACCACCGCGAATACTGCGAGTACCGCCGGGTGGGCGCGACGACGAAGCACGTCGACCGCGTGCAGCGCCATGAGCGTGCCTGCGATGAGGAACCCATGGACGCTGACGAGGCTCAGCGCAACGCACAAGGTCGTGAGGCGTACCGGGTGCTCGAAGCGGCGCGGCCACGTGATCGCCAGCAACCACAAGAGCGGACCGAGCAACACGTAACTGCGGGCGACAACGCCGTACTGGAAGAACCACCAGTACCCGAAGGGCAACAGCGCGCGCAGCACGGGAGGAAACGGCGCGCGCCGCACGATGAGAACGGCGCCGGCGAAGGCGACGATTCCCGAAAGCGCCGGCATCGACCAGTAGGGCGCGCCGAGTTTCGCCGGCAGTGCGAGCAGCAACTGCCACAGCGGCGGCGAACCTTCGTACCGCGGGTAGCGCAACAGCAGGTCGCGCACGCTGGCGTCGCGCGCCAGCAACCACGCCTGCGCCTCGTCGAACCACCGCTCGTGGTGTGCGAGGGCGAAGATCATGACCGCGGCGTACGCCGCGAGGACCACAATCTCCCACGGCTTCACGGCGCCCCGCGCCCGCACGTCGGGCGCGTTCGTGACCAGTTTTTTGCGCGAATCGGCTGTAAGAACCATCAGTCGGGTACGGGCTTACCCAACAACCTGGAGGACCATGAAAGACATTGTGATCATCGGGGCCGGTCCTGCGGGGCTCACGGCCGCCTATGAACTCAGCAAACGAGGCGAAACCGCGGTCGTTCTCGAGGCCGACGACACGGTCGGAGGCATCAGCCGCACGGTGGAGCGCGACGGCTGGCGCTTCGACATCGGCGGCCACCGCTTCTTCACGAAAGTCCCCGAAGTCGAGGACCTGTGGCACGAACTTTTGGCCGACGACGAGTTCCTCACACGACCGCGCTTGAGCCGCATTTTCTACAACGGTCACTTCTTCGACTATCCGCTGAAGGCCGTCAACGCGTTGCGCGGCCTCGGCGTGCGCGAGGCCGTCCTGTGCGTGCTGTCGTACGTCTGGGCGCGGGTACGTCCGCCGAAGGATCAAACGACCTTCGAAGGGTGGACGACGGCACGCTTCGGCAAACGTCTCTACGAGATCTTCTTCAAGACGTACACCGAGAAAGTGTGGGGCGTGCCGGCGCACGAGATCCAAGCGGACTGGGCGGCACAGCGGATCAAGAACCTGTCGCTGTTCAGCGCTGTCGTGAACGCGATGCTGCCGAACCGCAAGCAAACCGACATCACGAGTCTGATCGAAGAGTTCGAGTACCCGAAGCACGGGCCCGGGATGATGTGGGAGCGCGCCCGCGACGTGGTGCAAGCGGCCGGGTCGAAGGTCATCATGCGCGCACCCGTGGTCCGCATCGAACACGCCGCCGGCAACGCGACGTGTGTGATCACCGACGGCGAGTCGGCCGACGCCTACCCGGCGTCGCACGTGATCTCGTCGATGCCGATCACCGCGCTCGTCCGCGTCATGGATCCGCCGGCGCCGGCGGAAGTGCTCGCTGCTGCCGACGCCCTCAGCTACCGCGACTTCCTCACGATCGCGCTCGTCGTGCCGGAGTCGTCGGGGTTCCCCGACAACTGGATCTACGTCCACTCACCTGACGTGAAGCTCGGCCGGATCCAGAACTTCGGATCGTGGTCGCCGTACATGGTCAAGGACGGCCGCACGTGTCTGGGGCTCGAGTACTTCGTGTACGAAGGCGACGAACTGTGGAACGCCGATGACGACGACCTCGTCGAATTGGGCAAGCGCGAGCTCGCCGCTCTCGGGCTCGTCGATCCGTCGGTCGTGGAAGCGGGCTATGTCGTGCGGATGCCGAAGGCGTATCCGATGTACGACGACAAGTACAAGGCCAACGTCGACGTCATCCGGCGGTGGCTCGAGGAGCACTGCTCCAACGTCTATCCCGTCGGCCGCAACGGCATGCACCGCTACAACAACCAGGACCACTCGATGTACACGGCGATGCTTTCCGTCGAGAACATCCTCGGCGCGCACCACGACACATGGAACGTCAACGTCGAGGCCGACTACCACGAGGAGCGGCGTACCAAGCCGCGCGTGGTCGCGACCTAATCGCGCCAAAACCACCGGGACTTTCCCGGCATCGGTCAGAATCAACTCGTGCCTACTGACAACGCCGCCGCGTGGGACCGCCACTCCGCCGCGTATCAGGCCGGCGCGCAGCTGCCGACTGACATCGCGCACTACGGCCCCGACATCGGGACGGAGGCCGACTACCGCCTACTCGGGGACCTGAAGGGCAAGCGCGTCCTCGAACTCGGCTGTGGCGGCGCGCAGTGTTCGATCGCGTTCGCCAAACAGGGAGCGATCGCCATCGGCGTCGACTTCTCCTCCGAGCAGCTGGCGTTCGCGCGTCGGCTGTGTGATCGGGAGAACGTCAAGGTCGAGCTTCGCCTCGGCGACCTCGCCGATCTAGCCTTCGCGCGCGCCGAGTCGATCGATCTCGTTTTCAGTGCGTACGCGTTCGGTTACGTCGAGGATCTGGGCCGCGTGTTCCGACAGGTGCACCGCGTACTGCGCCCCGGCGCTCCCCTCGTGTTCTCGTTGCCGCACCCGTCCTACGACATGATCGACGACGACTCCGACCAGCCGTTGCTGATTCGCCGCTCGTATTTCGACCGCACGCCCATCGACTACGAGTGGAACGGCATCGCGTTCACGGATTACCGCCACACCATCGCCGATCTCTACATGGGGCTGCTGCGGGCGAACTACCGCGTGGACGCCATCATCGAGCCCGAGCCCGTCAGCAACGGGCCGCGCAGCCAGCACTGGCGCGAGACGTACAAGTACGTGCCGCGTACCTTGATCATTCGGGCCCGCAAAGAAGGCCTGTAATCAAGTAAGCAGGCGCGATGTCTGCTGATCTCAGCCAGAAGGCGCGCCGCCTCGCCGCCGCGCTCGAACCGTTCGCCGGTCAGGTGTACTTCTCGCCGGAGTGCCACGCCGAGTACGAGAAGCTCGGCTTCCAACCGAGCCGCGCGAAGGTCGGCGACCCAGGCGTCGCCATGCCCGACGGCCCTGCGTACTTCACGTCACGCGGTTCGGTGATGGGACAGGTGCCGGGCGAGCTCGTCGCGTCGGCCTTCGCAGTGTTCAACCCCGCGGCGGTCGTGCCGTCGGTCGCGTTCGGGTGGTCGCTGACCGACGCCAAGACGATCTGCGCCGCTCGGGACCGTGGCGCGATCGCGCAGCTCGAACGCATCCTCGGCGAGAAGCCCGAGGGGATCGACGCCGCCGGCGATGCGCTGGAGAAGGCGTGCGCACCGTTGCGTCCTGAAGGACGTCCGCTGTTCGCCGGCTTGCTGTCGCAACAGGTACCGGAGTCGCCGGTCGGCCGCGCGTGGCGCTTCGCCGACATGTTGCGCGAGTACCGCGGCGACGCTCACACCGCAGCGTGGACGTCCGCCGGATTCGACGCCACCGAGATCGGGCTCGCGTCTGAGTTGTACTGGGGATTGCCGATGGGGTCCTACGTGCGTACGCGCGCGTGGTCCGACGACCAGCTCGAAGCCGCCAAGGACCGGCTGCGCGCGCGGGGCCTCGTCGACGGCGACGCGTTCACCGACGAGGGCCGCCGGTTGCGAGAGGACGTCGAAGTCACCACCGACGCAGCGCTGCGCAGCGCCATCGACGCGCTCGGTGACGATCTCGATCCGCTGTGCACGACGCTCGAGGCGTGGGGCGCGCAGATCCGCGGCGCCGCCGGTTATCTCGGTGGTGGGATGCACGACCTGGCCAACGCCGGTCGCCGTTAGGAATCAACCGGTCGGCGTCACGCCCATGCGATAGCCGCGGGTGCAACGCCCGCCGGCCGCCTCTGCGACCGCGGCGCCGTCGCGACGGTCGACGCGTCGTACGGTGAATCCTCCGTGCTTCGTCGTGATGGTGAGCGTGGCGAACAAGTCGCCACAGTCACAACGCGCCGGACCGATTTCCGCTGTGTCGACCGACCAGCGGATCTGACCGAACGCGAGAAACAGCACGCGTTTGTCGGATACGGCGACCAGCCCACTCTCACCCGCGTATTCGCCGCCGGCCATCCGCCAAACTTCTTCGTCAGGCGTCAGGTGATTTTCCAGATCGGCGATATCGCGCCAGAAACCAATCGACGGCGACATCAGCGCCTTCGCCACTGCGACGTCGCGACGTTCGGCCATGCGGGCGAGCATTTTACGAGGTGCGCAACGACGCTTTCACCGCTTCACCCACTCGGCGAATTTGTTGGCGAACAACGCCGGCGTACCGCCCGTGTGTACGAACACGATCGGTCCGTCCGGCAGGCGACCGGTGCGTGCGTAGTCCACAAAACCCGCAGCCGCCTTGCCCGTGTAGACGGGATCGAGCAGCAGTCCCTCGCAGATCGCAAACAAGTGCAGCGCTTCACGCGCCGCATCGGTCGGAGCGCCGTAATCGGCGCCGAAGTAGTCGTGGTCGACGCGCACGTCGCCGACGGGACCGCTGCGTCCGGCGAGGTCGGCCGCGGCCGCCGCTTCGCGCGGGACGACGTCGTCGAGGTCGGGACGCGTGCCCACGTCAAAGCCGACGACGCGCGCGTGGTCACCCAGCCCTGCCACGAGGCCGGCGTGCGTGCCACCCGATCCGTCAGGAGTGATGACGAGCGCGGGCAGCTCGCCGAGTTGATCGCGAATCTCGTCGGCGGCCTCGACGTAGCCCAGCGCGCCGACCGCCGTCGCGCCGCCGATCGGGATTTGGTAGGGGAAGCGGCCCTCGGCGCGCAGGTCGTCGCACACCTGCGCGATCCGCTCCTCGAGCGGGTAGTACGCCAGCGGGCCGGCCCACACGAACTCGGGGGCGAGGATGTGGTCGAGCACGACGTTGCCCGACGGAACCTTCGGTTCGTCGCTCGACAACACCGCTACGGCGCGCAGACCCAAACGGTTCGCAGCCGCGATGGTCATCCGCACGTGGTTGCTTTGACGGCCGCCGCCCGTCACGAGCGTGTCCGCTCCCGCAGCGAGCGCGTCGGCACACAGATAGTTGAGCTTGCGCGCCTTGTTGCCGCCGCCGGCGAGGCCGGTGCAGTCGTCGCGCTTCACGAACACGCGTCCCGGCGGCAACCCGAGCGCGTCAGCGAGCCGATCCATCGGTTCGAGCGGCGTCGGCAGGTGCGACAGAGCAACGGGTTCGATCACCCAGGCAAACTACGTCGGTGGCCCTCCCCTTGACGCCCGCGCTGCAGCGCCTTGCCGAGGCGGCGGCCGCCGCGTTGGACGCCGACCTCCCCAGCGAACGCGCACGTTGCGACGCCATGCGCGACGCCATGGAGGCGTTGCTCGCCAGTGGCGACGTCCCCGAGGACGCCTGCGCCTCGCTCGACGGCGCCGCCGTGGGCAATTTGCTGTACGCCGATCCCGCCGGACGCTTCCACATTCTCGGCGTCGTCTTCCCGGAAGGCACGTCCTCGGGAGTGCATCATCACGGCTGCTGGGGCGTGATCGGTTACCTCCGCGGCGGCGACGAGGAGACGCGTTACGCCGGGTCGGACCGGCCGCGCGAAGGCGACGACACCGACCTCGACGAGGTGTCGCGCCACGTCTGGCACCAAGGCGACATCACCTACCTGTTGCCCGACGAGGGCGACGGCTGGCACCGCGTCCGCAACCCCGGTCCGGGTGACGGCGTGAGCATCCACGTGCTGTGCATGACGCCGTCGGATCACCCGCATCTGTTCTGGGATCGCAACACCAAACACATCGCGGGCTACCCGTTCGTCGAGGTCGCACCCGATCGCTGGCAGGCGACCATTGCAACCACCGGCTGATCTCGTCGACAGCGTCGAACACGCCATGGCGCGACGGGCGACGCACTGGCACAAGCCGCACACCGGTCTGTCCGCCGCTCATCGGTTCGCCGTCACCTTCGACGACGGCACCGCGGCGTTCGTCAAGGCCGCAACCGATGTCCAGACGAGTGAGTGGCTGCGCACCGAGCACACCGTCCTTGCGGCGATCGAGGACGACTTCACGCCCACGATCCTCCATTGGCACGACGGCCTGCTCATCACCGAGGACCTGACCGGCGCGTACTGGCCCGCCGACCATCCGGGCGCGGACGGCCCCGTCACGTGGCTACCCCGTCAGATCGACGCGCTCACCGCCACGCTTCGGCGTGTCGCCGGCGCCGCACCCGATCTCCCGTTGCCGGCGGCGCGCCCGGCGCGGGTGTGGCCCCGCATCGCCGTCGACCCGCGACGATTCGGTGTCGCCCCGCACCTCGTCGAACCGCTGCTATCGGCCGAGGCCGCCGCCGAGTTCGACGGTGACGCGCTCGTGCACAACGACGTTCGGAGCGACAACGTCTGCTTCGCCGGCGAGCGCGTCGTGCTGGTCGACTGGAGCACGCCGCATCGCGGCAACGCATTGGTCGACGTCGCTCAGCTGGCGCCGACGCTCGCAATCGAGGGAGGGCCCGACCCGTACGACGTGCTCCGCGACGCGCCCCTTGCCGCCTGGCAAGCGGGAGTGCTGCTGGTCCGCGCGGCGAACGCGGAAGGCCCGGCGTGGCTGTGCGACGTGTTGCGGCGGCTGGCTGACGTCGCGCTCGTCTGGGCGACGCGCTGCCTCAGCCTCGACTAGCCCACCACTCGTCGAGCCGGCGGTACGCCTCTTCCTCGCCGAGCGGGCCGTGCTCGAGCCGCAACTCGAGCAAGTACGACAACGCGTCACCCACCGCTCGCGACGGCGACAGCCCGAGGTGCTCCATGATCTGCACGCCGTCGAGGTCGGGGCGGATGGCGTCGAGCTTCTCTTGGGCGCGCAGGCGCGCGATTTCGCGCTCGAGCGTGTCCATGCGGTCCGCGAGACGCTTCGCCTTCGCCTCGTTGCGCGTCGTGCAATCGGCGCGCGTCAACTTGTTCAGTCGGTCGAGCAACGGGCCGGCGTCGCGCACGTAACGACGGATCGCGGAGTCCGTCCAGCCCATGGCGTAGGTGTGGAACCGCAGGTGCAGCTCTACGAGGGTCACGACGGCGTCCATGTCGTCCGTGGGCCAGCGCAATTCCGTGAGCCGCTTGCGCGCCATGCGCGCCCCGACGACCTCGTGGTGATGGAACGACACGCCCTTGTCGGAGAACTGACGGGTCGCCGGCTTGCCGATGTCGTGCAGCAACGCCGCCATCCGCAGGATGAGGTCGGGCTCGGTGTTGTTCACGACCGCGATCGTGTGCGCCAGCACATCCTTGTGGCGGTGGATCGGATCCTGTTCCACCGATAAGGCGGGCAGCTCCGCGATGAACTGGTCGGCGAGACCCGTCTGCACGACGAACCACAACCCCGCCGACGGGTCGTCGAGGACAAGAAGCTTGTTGAACTCGTCGCGGATGCGTTCTGCGGACACGATCGAGAGTCGCGGCGCCATCTCCTTCACGGCGTCGACGAGCGCGTCGTCGGGCACGAGCCCGTAACCGGCGATGAAGCGCGCGGCGCGCAACATGCGCAGTGGGTCGTCGCTGAACGACTCCTGGGGCGACAGCGGCGTGCGCAGCCGCCCTGCGGCGAGGTCGACGAGGCCGTCGAACGGGTCGATCACTTCGGGCGACGGCAACTTGAGCGCCATCGCGTTGACCGTGAAGTCGCGTCGCGCCAAATCGGCCTCGACCTCGCTGGCGAACGCCACTTCGGGCTTGCGCGAGTCGGGGTGATAGGCCTCGGCGCGGTGCGTCGTGATCTCGTAGGAGCGGTCGCCTCTCCGCGCGCCGATAGTGCCGAAGCGCTTGCCCTGCGTCCACACAGCGTCGGCCCACCCCGAAATGATCTTCTCGGTTTGATCGGGCAGCGCGTCAGTGGTGAAGTCGAGGTCCGCCGCGTTGTCGAGACGGTTGACGATGGCGTCGCGCACGACGCCGCCGACCAGGTACAGGTTGTGGCCCGCGTCCGCGAAGCGCTGCGCCAAGTCGGCCGTAGCCGCGACAAGTCCCTCCAAGCGCTCCGGAATCACTCATTAACCGTATTCTCACGGCCGGTGACAACCGCGCTCGTAACCCATGGCGCCGAGCGCGCCCGCATCGGCCCGTGGCACGGCGATCCAACCGTCGGGTGCGTCACGCCGCAACCGGGGTCGCCGCCCGTGTCGGCGCGGCTCGTGCACAAGTGCATGGAACAGCTGGCGCGCCTCGGGTTTCGCGAGGCCGTCACCGCCGCGATGCCGGTGCACGAATCCGCAGGCTTCGTCGCCGCAGGCTTTCAGGAATCCGAACGCCTCCACCTCCTCGAGCGACGAATCACGGCGCGCGATCGCGCACCGGTGGCGATCCCCGACGGACTCGTCATGCGGCGCGCCCGTCGCACCGATCTCGACGGGGTGCTGGCGGTCGACGCGCGATCGTTTGGCGCGTTTTGGCGACTCGACGCTGATGGCGTCAACGACGCCCGGACGGCGACGACGTACGCGCGCTATCGCCTTGCGCTTCACGGCGACGCGACGGTGGGGTACGCGATCACGGGCCGCCAAGGACGCGCCGGGTACCTGCAACGGCTGGCCGTCGACCCCGACGCGCGCCGCGGCGGTGTCGGCACTGCGCTCGTGATGGACGGGATCCGCTGGCTCGCGCTGTGGCGCGCCTTCACCGTCGTGGTCAACACGCAGGAGTCCAACGCCACGGCGCTGGGGTTGTACGAGTCGCTCGGTTTCACGCGCAAACCCGACGGTCTCACCGTGTGGTCGACGCGGCTCGAAGCGTGACGCACCACCGGCGCACCATTCTGCGTCTCGTCCTCGTCGCGTCCACGCTGCTCACACTCGTCATCACCGCCCCGGCGCACGCCGCGACGTCGAAGACGCCCGTCGCTTCCCTCGTCTTGGAAAGCCAAACGCCATGGGTGGGCGCCGGTGGAACCTTCGAGATCCGCATCGCCGCGCCCGCGGCGCAGCGCGACGCCGCCGACGACCTCGAGTACGCCATCTCGGTCCACCCGGCGTCGCCGACGCGCAGCGCGTTCACGAACACGTTGACCAACCGACCGACGACGTCGCCGCTGGCGGTGATCACGACGCCATTGAACGAGGCCCAAGCGGACGAGAACGGCGCCGTCACGCTCGACGTCGGCGTGCAAGACCCCACGCAACCGCGTGACCGCACGCGCGTCAACCTGCGCGGCGCCGGGGTCTACCCGGTCGCACTCGAGCTGCGAACCCTTGACGGCGCGGTGCGAGCGCGGCTGCTCACGCACCTGATCTTCGTGCCCGAAACGCCTACCGGCCCGAAGCTTGCGGTCGGTGTCTTCGTGCCGGTGCGCGCGCCCATTGCGCTGCATCCCGACGGCACGCAGGCGCTGGCTGCACGCGACCTCGCGGCGATCGGCGGTGTCGCCCGGGCACTAGCGACGTTGCCGAGCACCGGCGTGTTGCTCCAACCCGCGCCCGAGACGCTCGCGGCGTTGCTGCGCCAGAACAACTCGGCGTCGCGCGACGTCGTCGCGGCGTTGCAGGCGATCGCGCCCGGACACGCGATCGTGTCGTCGCCCTTCATCCCGACCGAAGCGGCCGCCACGTCGGAGAGCGAACGCGTCGCGTCGCGTGATCGCGGCGGCGCGCTGATCACTGCGACGTTCGGCAACGCGGCGCAGCTGAGCGACATCGCCGTGGTCGACGACCCCGCCGACGACCGCCTCGTCGGGGAGCCGCCGCGGCGCCTCGTTGTCCGCGAAGGAGTCCTGCAGCCGGCGACGCTCCGTTTCACGACGGCGGAGCCCATCACGGTTCGCCGCAGCGGCAGCCGGGCCACGACCCCGGCGTTGCTGGCCGACGCCGGTCTCAGCGCGCACCTGCAGAACGGCGCATCGCCGGTGCTGGCGGCCCAACACCTGCTCGCGGACCTGGCGACGGTGTACTTCGACAGCCCAGGGCGCTTCCGCTCGATCGTCGTGCTGCCTTCCAAGACGTGGCGCGCGGACGAGCGCGTGCTCACGCCGCTGCTCGCCGGGCTGGCGTCGAGCCCGATCCTCGAGGCTGCGACTCCGACACGGCTGTACTCCCTGGCGACGGGCAAGACGGTGCCTCGGTCGCGCACACTCGTCACCACCCCGACGTCGTCGAACCTGCCGGGCAACTTCGCCACGACGCGGCGGACGATCGACTCGCTGCGCAGCGTGATGGCCGACGCGCCCGACGCCCTCCAGAGCTTCGACGACCGGCTGCTCATCGCCGAATCCACCGTGCTCACCGCGGCCCAGCGCCGGCAGTACGTCAGCGATCTCGCGGCCGCGGTCGCCGACGAGCGCCACAAGTTCCAACTGCCAACCGGCGGTTCGTTGACGCTGACGGCGCGACGCGGCGGCATCCCGATCACCGTGCGGTCGACGGCCAACTACCCGGCGCGTGTGCTCCTCCAAGTTGCCAGCGACCGACTGAAGTTCCCGGGCGGCGCGACGCGCATGATGCACCTGACGCGTCACGACACGACGGAACGCTTCACGGTGCAGTCCCTCGGATCAGGCGCGTTCCCGTTGCGCATTCTGCTGAAGTCGCCCGACGGCAAGGTTCTGCTGGGCCAAACCCGGCTGACGATTCGGTCGACGAACGCGTCGGGAGTGGGCATCGGGCTGTCGATCGGCGCGGGGTTGTTCCTCTTGCTGTGGTGGTACCGCCACTCGTCGCGCCGGCGACGGGAACGGCGCGCATGAGCGACATCGACGCGGCCGACGCAGGCGACGCGGCCAGCGCGCCGCGGGTCAATCTCGGGCGACGCAGCACCGTCATGGCCGCGGGGACGATGGCGTCGCGCGCCACGGGGTTCTTGCGCGTCCTGGCGCTGGCGTACGCGTTCGGTTACAACCACCTTTCCGACGCCTACAACCTCGCCAACACGCTGCCGAACATCGTCTACGAGTTGATCCTCGGCGGTGTCGTGTCTGCGACGCTCGTGCCGATCTTCGTCACGCTGTTCGACGACGAGACCGACGACGACCCGTGGCGGGGCGTGGCCGCCATCACCTGGCTCGTGATCGCCGTCACCGCCGTTCTGAGCTTGGCCTTCGCGTTGCTGGCACCGCTGCTGGCGGCACCGTACGCAGCGTTGAATCACGCGCACCAAGCGGATGCGCAGAAACACCTCACGGTGGCGCTGATGCGGTACTTCGCGCCCCAAGTCGTGCTGCTGGCCGGGATGGCGGTCGGTTCCGCCATCCTCAACGCGCGCCGGCGATTCGCAGCGCCGATGTTCGCGCCCGTGCTCAACAACGTCGTGGCGATCGCCGCGCTCGTCGCCGCACCGCACTTCATGACGCGAGCCCAGATGCATTCGCTCAAGCTCGGCACCGGCCTCGTGGTGTTGGGTGCAGGCACGACGCTCGGCTACGTCGCGCAGCTGCTCGGGCTCGTACCGTCCATGCGCTCCATTGGCGCGCGCCTCAAGCCAGTGTGGGACCCGCACCACCCCGCGGTACGGCGCGCTGCGGCCCTCTCCGGGTGGACATTCGGCTTCGTGGTTGCCAACCAGGTCGCGTACCTCATCGTCGTCGCGCTCGCCAACCGACGCGGCGGTGAACTGTCGAGCTACCAAGCCGCGTTCCAGTTCTTCCAGCTCCCCCACGCCATCGTCGCGGTCTCGGTGACCGCGGCGCTGATGCCCGAACTCAGCCAGGCGGCCAGCCGCGCCAACCACGACGAGTTCGACGCGTTGTTCCGCCGCGGTTTGCGCGTCATCGCCGCGCTCCTGATCCCCGCCGCCATCGTCGCCGCGGTGTCCGCCGAGCCGCTCCTGCGCCCGCTGCTCGCCCACGGACGCCTGACCGAACACGGCCTCCACGTCACCGCAAGAACGCTCAGCGCGTTTGCCATCGGTCTGCCGGGTTTCTCCGCGTTCATCCTCTGCACACGGGCGCTGCAGGCGCGCAAGGACACGCGACGGGTCTTCTACCTGTACGTCGTGGAAAACGCCATCAACATCGTGCTGGCGCTCGCGCTGTACCCCTCGATGCAGGTGCGCGGACTCGCCTGGAGCTACACCGCGGCGTACACGGTCAGTGCCGTCATCGCGTACGTCGTCGTCCTACGAACCGGTGACAGACCCCGCGAGTTACGGTTTGGCGCGTCCGCGGGTCCAACCCGTTGACCCCATGGAGAGGACCCAATGTCTGGTATTCGAATCGTCACCGATAGCGCCTGCGACCTGCCGCCGGCGACGGCGAGCGAGCACAACATCGAGATCGTGCCGCTGACCGTCCGGATCGGTGATACCGAGTACGTCGACCGTCGCGACCTGACACCCGACGAGTTCTGGGCCAAGTCGTCCGGCGCCAAGCAGCTGCCCGAGACCGCCGCGCCGTCGCCGGGCGCGTTCGAACAGGCATTCCGCGACGCCGCCAGCAAGGGAGCAACCGGCGTGGTGTGCGTCACGCTGTCGTCAGGCTTGTCGGCGACGTACCAGTCGGCACAGCTGGCTGCCGACGCCGTCAAAGATTCGATTCCGGTGCGCGTGATCGACAGCCGCAGCGTGACAATCGCGCAAGGTCTTCTCGCAATCGCGGGTGCGGAGGCCGCCGCGGCGGGTAAGTCGATCGATGAGGTTGCATCCGTGATCGAAGCCAAAATCCCCCGCATGCGCGTCTTCGCCGCCCTCGACACGCTCGAGAACCTGAAGAAGGGCGGCCGCATCGGCGCGGCGCGCGCCGCGCTCGGGTCGATGCTCAACATCAAGCCGCTGATCCGGGTCGAGAACGGCGCCGTCGAAGAGGCGGGCAAGCAGCGCACGCGCAGCCGGTCGCTCGACCAGCTGATCGAGATCGCGAAGGAGCACGGCGCCGCCACCGCGAAGCCGCTCGCGGTCATGCACGGCAACGCGCCCGACGTCGACTCGTTCGTCGACAGCCTCTGCGGCGCCCTCGGCCGCTCCCGAGAGGACATCCTCATAGGCGACATCGGCTCCGTCGTCGGCACCCACGCTGGACCGCGGGTGATCGGTATCGCCTACGACGAGTCCGCGACCTAGGAGACTTCGTCACCCAGTGAGCAGCGACGCGACCATCGTCTCGGGACGGCGGGTCGCGGACCGCTATCGGCTCGTCGACAAACGCTCGAACGGCGCGTGGACGGCCGTCGACGAGACGTTGCGCCGCACCGTGGTCGTCCATCTGTTGCCGGCGGACGCCGACCCCGAAGCGAGGGACCACTTCACCGCCGAGGCGCGGTCGCTGGCGCGGCTCAACCACCGCAACATCGTGTGCACGTACGACACGGGCGTCGACGGTGACGGCACCAGCTATCGCGTCGACGAACTGGCAGGCGACGCGCCGCTCGACCTCGGTGCGATCGCCGACGAACATCGCGTCGCGTACGCGCTGCAGATCATCCAGGCGATCGCCGACGCACACGACGCCGGGCTGGTGCACGGTGAGCTGACGTCGCACAGCGTGCTCGTCGACGACGCCGGTCGCATCCAGTTGCGCGGTTTGCGGCTGCCGCCCGCGGACCAACTCGAAGCCGCGAAGCAGGCTGACGTCAAGGCGCTGACCGATCTCATCATCGCGTTGGCACCGCACACGGCGTCGCCGTTGCGTGATGTGGCCGTGGGATGGCGCCGCGTGCCGCCGTCGTCGGCGCGGGTGATGCTCGAAGACGTCGCGGCAATTCCCGACGACGTCCTGACGACGATTCCGCCCCGCAACAAGGTCGCGGCGACGAGCGGTGAGCCGAGACCGCAGCAGCCCACACCACCGCCGCCCAAAGCACAACAGCGCGGCCGCGCGTTGTTCATCGGTGTCGTCGTCGCGCTCGTGATCGCGGCCGCCGTCGTGGCGGTCGTGGTGCCGGCGCGCAACGCCAACCGAAGCTTCGACGGCCCGGTCGCACAGCTCCGCGTGACCACGAAGTCCTTCGACCCGCAGGGCGACAAGACCGAACGCGAGAACGAAGCGCGCTTCGCCGTCGACGGCAACCCCCGCACGATGTGGACGACGGATCGGTACAGAAGCGCGCACTTCGGGAACCTCAAGGACGGCGTCGGCCTCATCCTGCTCGCCGACGGCGCGAATGAGTTCGACAGCGTCACGTTGTCCACGCCCACCCGCGGCTGGTCCGTCGAGGTGTACGTCGCCGACGCGCCGGCGACCGAACTGAAGGGCTGGGGTCGAGCGCTGGCCACCGCCAAGGTCGAAAAGGCCTCGACAACGCTGCCGCTCGGCAGCGTGCGCGGTGGCGCCATCCTGATCTGGATTACGGATCCGGGACCGTCGCGCCAGGTCCGCATCGCCGAGGCGACGGTGAGCGGCCGCGCGCCGCAGTGAGCGAAGGTTCCGAAGACGCGGACCTCTCGTCCGCGTTGGCGGGTGACAGCCGCGCCCTCGATCGCCTGCTGCGCTCGCACTACGACCGCCTCTTCGCCGTATGTCGCCGGCTCACCGGCAACGATTCCGACGCCGCCGACGCGTGCCAAGACGCGCTCATCGCCATTGTGCGCAACCTCCACAAGTTCGACCAGCGCAGCCGATTTGGTACGTGGAGCTACCGCATCGCCGTGAACGCCAGCCTCGACGAGCTGCGCCGGCGGCGGCGCCGCCCGAGCGCGGTCGACTTTTCGCAAGCAGAACCGGGACCTTCCCGCCTCAGTCCCGACGCGTCGGGCGCGGTGGTCGACCGTGTCGCGCTCGAGGCGGCGCTCGCCGATCTCTCCCCTGACTTCCGCGCGGCGGTCGTGCTGCGTGACGTCGCCGGCCTCGACTACGCCGAAATCGCCAAGGCCCTCGGAATTCCACCCGGCACCGTCCGTAGTCGCATCGCGCGCGGGCGCGCCGCATTGGCGGACGCCCTCGGGGAACCAGAGCATCCCCGAGGCACGTCTAAGGAGCAGCGATGACCCACCCTCCCGACGAGATCCTCAGCGCGCTGCTCGACCACGAGGCGGTCGACGGCGCCGACGCCGCGCACGTCGACGGATGTGCGGCGTGCCAGGCACGCGCCGGCGCGCTGCGCAACGTCGCCATCGCGTTGGCGGAGTCGGTCGCGCCCGCTCCCCCGCACGTGCGCGAGGCCGCGGTGTCGGCGGCGCTCGTCGAAATGGGCGGCGCCGGGGGTGCTGTCCGGCGCCTCGCCATGGCGCGCCGCACGCGGGCCAAGTCCGCCGCGGGGTCGGCGCGTCGGATGAGCGCGGCATCGGCAGCCGCCGCGCTGCTCGTCGCGCTCGGCGTCGGCGGGTGGCTCCTGAGCCAGGCGGGCGGCGACGCCGACCACCGGTCGAACAGCCTTGGTGTCATCGGCGGCACCGAGGCGATCACGACCGCGGCACTCGCGGCCGGTCAGGCCCGCGCCGCGGCCGGGTACCAGGCAGGCGAGCTCGGCGAGTTCGACGACATCGACGACCTCGCAGCCGTGGCGCGCCAAGATCTTCAAAGGTCCGACGAGGTGAAGTCGCAGCACGTCGCCTACGCATCGCCCTGCCCCCTACCGCCGAGGTCGCAACAGCTGTGGACCGCACACCTGACGTTCAACGGCAAGGACGCCGCGGCGTGGGTGCGGACTACGGAGTCGGGTCGCCGACTTGAGGTTCTTCAATTGGGCTCAGCGTGCGCAGTGGTCGCGAGCCGAGCGATCTGACCCACCACCCCGCGCTCGCCAGCGCGAGAACCGACCCGGCCCAACGCATCCCGGCGACGCGAGCGAGCGAATCACCGGCGTCGATCGACGCCGCCCACGTGAGTCCGGCGAAGGCGGCGA
>JBEEFV010000031.1:0-104184 GCA_041166405.1 Actinomycetota bacterium
GCGCAGAATCCCGTTCTGCGGGATTCTGCGCGCCCAGTTCGAGGGGTTACGCCTTCGTGACCTCGGCGGCGATGGAAGACAGGGCGACGCCGCGGCGGGCTTCTCGGATCATGTTTCGGTCGAGGCCGTTGGTGAGGTAGATGAACGACAGGCCCGACTCGGGGTCGGCCCACGCGATCTGACCGCCGGCGCCGTTGTGACCGAACGTGCCGGGCGACTGCGTCTTTCCGAAGCCCCGCATGCTCGCCTTGCCGTCGTCGCCGGCGATGACGAGGCCGGCGGTGCGGTTGGCCGGCGTGTTGAACAGCGGGTCGCCGAACGTGTTGCGCACGTTGGTCTTCACGTCGTGCAACACGTCCGGATCCCAGATGCCCTTCGTGTTGTGCAGCAGCTCTTGGTAGAAGCGCGCGTAGTTGCGCGCCGTCGTGACGCCGCCACCGCCGGGGACGCCCAGCGCGCGCCGCTTGGGCTGACCGAGACTGATCAGCGCTTCCGGCGTGACTTCGGTGACGGGCAACTCGCGGATGCCGAGGAGCTTCTCGAGCTCGTCGGGCGAAATCGGGTCGCCGACGTGTTGCAGCTCGGCGATGTTGTCGTTGTCGCTCTCGGGGATACCGAGGATGCGCGGCAGCCCGATCGGCTTCGTCACGCGCTCTTCGATCACGTCGAGGAAGTTCTGTCCGGTCGCGACCTCGATCAGCTCCGCCAGCACCCAGTGCGCGGTGGTGGCGTGGTACTCGTAGCGCGTCCCCGGCTCCCAGTTCGTCTTCCACTTCGCGAAGCGGGCGCGGCGGCCTTCCGATGTCGCCATGTCGAGATCCCAGCCGTTGCGCGGGAAGCCCGACGTGTGCAGCATCACCTGTTCGACGGTGATGTTTTCCTTGCCGTTGGTTGCGAACTCGGGGATGTAATCGGCGACGAGCGCGTCGAGCTTGATCGATCCCTCGCCGAGGCACGTCCACACCGTCGACGCCACGAGCGCCTTCGTCGCCGAGAAGATCGTGTAGCGCGTGTCTTCGTCGGCGTCGCCGAGCGCGCCCGACGCCACGACTTCGCCGTCGAGGCCGAATGCCCACTGGCACGACGGCAACAGCCCGCTGTCGATCTCGCGCGCCACGCGCTCTTCGAACCGGTCCACGTTGATCATGAGGTCACCTCGTATCGCTTGATTCCGTTTTCGACGTGCATGTCGGCGCGACCGGCTTGGCGCAGCCACTCGAGGTGGGCGTAGCACTCGCCGTCCGCCATGTGCCCGATCTTGTCGGGGTGGAACAGGAACTGCGACAGCTCGCGCACCGTCGCCGGCTTGCCCAATTCGAGCGAGCCCTTGCGCAGGCGATCGAACCGCTCCTCGTGGTGCTCGATGATCTCCTTGCACCGCTTCGCCGAGTCCTCGATGACGACGCCGTGCGCCGGCAGCGCCGCATCCACCGACGGCAGCGCCGCGGTGCGCTCGAGCGACGCGAAATAGTCGAGCAGCGGGTTCGTCCCACTGGCGATGCCGGAGATGTACGGAGTGATGTGGGGCAGCACGTGGTCCCCGGTGAACACGAAGCCGCCCTCGGGATCGTGAATGCACAGGTGATCGAGCGTGTGCCCGGGCGTGTGCACGGCGAACATGTCGCGACCCGCGAGACGCATCACGTCACCGTTGCGGACGCGCCGCGCCGGCTCCGGCAAACGGTAGTTGCCGAACACGCGCGACCGCATCAGTCGAAACGCCAAGCGACGCCCACGCGGCGGGCCCATTTCGCGCGTTTCGCCGTCCCACGGGTTCGGCTCCATGAACGGGTTGCCTTCGGGCAACGACTCGTCGTGCGCGAGGTCGGTGTCGCCGTGATTGCACTGCGGCTGCGCGTTGTTCCAGAACGTGCGGAAGTTGTTGTGGGTGACGAGCTGAGCGTTTGCCTCGTTCGCTAACCGCCCCGCGCAACCGAAGTGGTCGGGGTGCGAGTGCGTGACGATGACGGTGTGCACGTCGCTCACCTTGAACCCCGCCGTCTTCAGGCGCTTCTGGACGGCCTTCCACGTATTCGGCCCCGGGACGCCGACGTCGATGATGGCGAGGCCGCGGTCGTCGATGAGGCCGTACATGTTGACGTGCCGCAGCCCCGGCATGGCGATCGGCAGCTGCATGCGGATGACGTTCTTGCCGATATCGGCGACGGTTTCCTCAGCGGGGGCCTGCTCGCTCTTGCGGTAGGTGGGTTCAGCCATGTGCCCGGGCACGCTACTTGACCGGTCGGTCAAGTTGCGGCGAGAGTTCACGGCATGAAGATCTCAACCGGAGTGAACTACGCGGGCGACGTCGTGGCCGCCGCTGATCAGGTCGCCAAGCTCGAGGCCGCCGGCATCGACACCGTCTGGATCGCCGAGGCCTACTCGTTCGACGCGGTGAGCCTGATGGGGTACCTCGCGGCCAAGACGAGCACCGTCAACATCGGCTCGGGGATCCTCAATATCTATTCGCGCACGCCGTCGTGCCTCGGCCAGACCGCCGCCGGCCTCGACGCCGTCAGCAATGGCCGCGCCATCCTCGGCCTCGGCGCGTCCGGCCCGCAGGTGATCGAAGGGTTCCACGGCATTCCGTATGACCGACCCCTGGCGCGCACCCGCGAGATCATCGAGATCTGCCGGATGATGTGGAAGCGCGAGCCCGTCGAGCACAAGGGCATCTACAACCTCCCGCTGCCGGAGGGTCAGGGGACGGGCCTCGGCAAGGCGCTCAAGCTGATCAACCACCCCGTGCGTTCGCACATCCCGGTGTACGTGGCCGCCATCGGCGAGAAGAACGTCGCCATGACCGCCGAGATCGCCGACGGCTGGCTGCCGATCTTCTTCATGCCCGACAAGGCGAAGTCGGTGTGGGGCGACGCGTTGGCGAAGGGTCTCGCCAAGCGTTCCGCTGATCTTCCCGAACTCGACGTCGTCGCCGGCGGCATGCTGGCGATCGGCGACGGCCTCGAAGGCATGCGCGACTTCATGCGTCCGGCGTTGGCGCTCTACATCGGTGGCATGGGGGCGCGCGGCAAGAACTTCTACAACGAGCTGGCGTGCCGCTACGGATTCGAGAAGGAAGCAAAGGAGATCCAGGACCTCTACCTCGACGGCAAGAAGCAGGAAGCCGCGGCGGCGGTGCCGGCCGAGATGCTCGAGTCGATGACGCTCGTCGGGCCCGAGGGCTACATCAAGGAAAAGATCGCCGCGTTCCGCGAGGCGGGCGTCACGAACCTCCAAGTGACCGCCGGTGGTCCGAACGCCATCAGCGACCTCGAAAAGCTCAAGGCCTGGGCCGACTAGTTGCTCACGATTCTGCTGCTCGCCGGGCTCGTGCTCGGCCCGCTCGTACTGGCGCGCGTTCCGCGACTGCCGGCAGCGCCCGGACCCGTCGTCGTGTCGTCCAGCGCGACGGTCGACGTGACCGTGCTCGTCGATGGCAAGCCGGCCGAGCTGCCGACACAGCGCCCGCTGCCGTCGAACACCGGCGGCGCCACCGTGACGATGGAGCCGACCGTGCAGTTGGCGACACCGGAGGCGCTGCTGCGCATCGCGACCGCGCTCGAGGACCATCCCGTGATCGCCGTGTACCCGTGGCGCAAGACGGCGTCGCGCAAGGAGGCGCTGGCGACGTTCTTCGTGCTCTACGAGGCGATGACGATGGCTGCGTCCGCGCCGCCGACCGGCCTCGTGGCGCGCCGTGCCGACGCGGCCGCTGACGCCACCCCGGCCGTGTACCTCGGCGGCCACGTCGTCGCGGAACGCATCGCGCACGGGTGGTCCGAACGCGACACCCGCGAAGACCCGCGGAAGCTGTTGCTGACGATGGTGTTCTTCGTCGCCTGCGCGTTGTGCGCCGTGCGATTCGTCGCCGATCGCAGTTGGGGAACGTTCGCGCTGTACGCCGCCGCGGTGTTCGCCATCAGCTTGTGCCTGCGCCAAGTCGGCAAGTTCGCGCGGCTCGCCACGATCGTCTACCCGGTGACACTGCTCTACTGGGCCGCGATCTCACTCATCTCACCGTTGCGGCGCAAAGACAGAGGCAGCGAAAGCGCCCGGTAACCTGTAGGCCACGATGGCTGACGTTGGACCGAACGAATGGCTGGTCGAGGAGATGTTCGACCAGTACAAGGCCGACCCGAACTCGGTGCCCGAGAGCTGGCGCGAGTTCTTCGCTGACTACCGAGTGCACGCACCTTCGCCGGCGCCCGCGCCCGCGCCGGCCGCCACGACTGCCGCGTCGCCCTCCCCAACGCCAACTGGTCCTCCTCACGACCGTCCGGCGGTCGTGGGGAGGACCAGTTCGGAGGCGGAGGGCGCCGAAGAGCAGCCGGAGGGCGCGCCGATTCGCGGGGCGGCGGCGCGGATTGTCGCCAACATGGAGCAGAGCCTCGGTGTGCCGACGGCGACGTCGGTCCGCCAGGTCCCGGCGAAGCTGCTCGAAGTCAACCGCAAGATCCTCAACAACCACCTCGGGCGCACGCGCGGCGGCAAGGTCAGCTTCACCCACCTCATCGGCTACGCCGTGGTGCGCGCCGCCAACAAGATGCCGGTGATGAACTCGTCGTTCGTCGACGCGACGCCGGCGCGCGTGATCACGCACAAGAACCTCGGCCTCGGGTTGGCGGTCGACCAGACGAAGTCCGACGGGTCGCACACCTTGCTCGTGCCCGTCATCAAGAACGCCAATCACCTCGACTTCCACGGCTTCTGGCAGGCCTACGAGGACCTGATCCGCAAGGTCCGCACCGGCAAGATCACCCCCGACGACTTCGGCGGCGTGACGATGAGCCTCACCAACCCCGGCACGATCGGCACCGTCAGTTCCGTGCCGCGCTTGATGCCCGGGCAGGGAACGATCGTCGGCGTCGGCGCGCTCGACTATCCGGCCGAGTACCAGGCGGCCGACCCGTCGACGCTGGCGCGCCTCGGCGTGAGCAAGGTCATCACGCTCACGTCGACGTATGACCACCGCATCATCCAAGGCGCCGAGTCCGGCGAGTTCCTGCAGTGGATCCACAAGTTCCTCCTCGGCGAAGAGGGCTTCTACGACGACGTGTTCCGCGCCATGGGCGTGCCGTACGAGCCGGTGCGGTGGCGGCGCGACGCCACCGGCGACAGCCTCGACGAAGAACGCTCCCGGTACGCCAAGCAGGTCCACGTCCACACGCTGATCAACATGTACCGCGTGCGCGGTCACCTGATCGCCGACCTCGACCCGCTCGCCGCCAAAGAGCCGCACATGCATCCGGAGCTCGACCCGGCGACCTACGGGCTCACGCTGTGGGATCTCGACCGCGAGTTCTATGCCGACGGACTGGCCGGCCGCGACGTGATGACGCTCGGCGACATCCTCGGCATCCTGCGCGACGCGTACTGCCGCACGATCGGCGTCGAGTACATGCACATCCAGGAGCCCGACCAGAAGCGCTGGATCCAGGAACAGGTCGAGGGCGTCTCGACGCAACTGCCGACCGACGAGCAGCAGTGGATCATGGAGCGTCTCAACGCCGCGGAAGCGTTCGAGAAGTTCCTGCACACGAAGTACGTCGGCCAGAAGCGGTTCGGTCTCGAAGGCGGCGAGTCGGCGATCCCGTTGCTCGAGACCGTGATCGACGAGGCCGCGGCGACGGGCGTCGGCGAGGTCGTGCTCGGCATGGCGCACCGCGGCCGCCTCAACGTGCTGACCAACATCATCGGCAAGAGCTATCGCGAGCTGTTCCGCGAGTTCGAAGGCGACCTCGACCCCGACACCGTCCAGGGCTCGGGCGACGTGAAGTACCACAAGGGCGCGGTCGGCACATTCAACGGTCGGCACAACCTGCCCATCGCCCTCACGCTGGCGTCGAACCCGTCGCACCTCGAAGCGGTCGATCCGGTCGTGGAAGGCATGGCGCGCGCCAAGCAGGACCTGTTCCCGAACTGGGACGACACCAAGCGCGGCGCCACCGTGCTGAGCCTGCTGATTCACGGCGACGCCGCGTTCGCCGGTCAGGGCGTGGTCGCGGAAACGCTCAACCTGTCGATGCTGCCCGGCTATCGCATCGGCGGCACCGTGCATCTCGTCATCAACAACCAAGTCGGCTTCACGACCTCGCCCGAGTCGGCGCGCTCGTCGGTGTACGCCACCGACATCGCCAAGATGGTGCAGGCGCCCATCTTCCACGTGAACGGCGACGACCCCGAAGCGTGCGTACGCGTCGCCAAGCTGGCGTTCGCGTTCCGGCAGGCGTTCGAGAAGGACGTCGTGATCGACATGGTGTGTTACCGCCGCTTCGGTCACAACGAGGGTGACGAGCCGAGCTACACGCAGCCGCAGATGTACGAGCGCATCGAGCAGAAGCGCTCGGTGCGCAAGCTCTACACCGAGGCGCTTGTCAAGCGCGGCGACCTCACGATGGAAGAGGCCGAGCACGCGCTCGACGACTTCTCGGCGCGCCTGCAGGCCGCGCTCGAAGAGACGCGCGAGTCGAAGGCGCCGATGCCGACGAGCCTGCCGGCGCCGCCGCCCGTGATCGTCGAGCCGTCACCGCTGACCGGTGTGTCGCGCGACGTACTCGACCGCGTGGCGCGCGCCGTGCACGAGTTCCCGCCGAACTTCACGGTGCACCCGAAGCTGCAGCGCCAACTCGAGGCCCGCGCCAAGGTGTACGCCGAGGGACAGGTCGACTGGGCGCTGGGCGAAGCGATGGCGTTCGGGTCCTTGCTGCTCGAAGGTACCGACGTGCGCATCTCGGGCCAGGACACGCGACGCGGCACGTTCAGTCATCGCCACTCGGTGCTCGTCGACTATCACACCGGCACCGAGTACGTGCCGCTGTGGGAGCTGGGCGGTGACCAGGGCCGGTTCTTCGTCTACGACTCGCTGCTGTCGGAGTACGCGGCGCTCGGCTTCGAGTACGGCTACTCGGTCGTGCAGAAGGACGCGCTGGTCGCGTGGGAGGCGCAGTTCGGCGACTTCGCCAACGGCGCGCAGATCATCATCGACCAGTTCCTCGTCGCCGCCGAAGACAAGTGGGGCCAGACGTCAGGCCTCGTGCTGCTGCTGCCGCACGGCTACGAAGGCCAGGGGCCCGAACACAGCTCGGCGCGACTCGAACGCTTCCTGTCGTCGTGCGCCGAGGGCAACATCACCGTGGCGTCGCCGACGACAGCCGCGCAGTATTTCCACATCCTGCGCCGGCAGGTGCATCGCCCGCACAAGACGCCGCTCGTGATCATGAGCCCGAAGTGGCTCTTGCGCCGCAAGGAGGCGTACTCGCCTGTCGAGGAGTTGACCGAGGGCCGCTTCTACGAAGTCCTCGACGATCCGTCGATCACCGACGCCGACAGCGTCAAGCGCGTCGTGTTCGCCGGCGGCAAGGTGGCGGTGCAAGCCGTCGAAGAGCGCGACAAGCGCGGCGCGCCGGTTGCGATCGTCCGCGTCGAACAGCTCTACCCGTGGCCGGAAGAACAGATCGCCGCGATCCTCGACAAGTACGCGCACGCGCGCGACGTCGTGTGGTTGCAGGAGGAGCCGCGCAACATGGGTGCGTGGACGTACCTGCGCGGCAAGCTGGCGCGCATCGTCGGCGATCAGTTGCCGATCGTCGAGGTCACACGCGTCGAGTCGGGTTCGCCGGCGGCCGGTTCAGCGGCCAGCCACGCCATCGAGCAGACCGACCTGTACGACCGCGCCCTAACCGTCTAGCGCTGCAACCAGACCTCGGGGCCGCTGCCGCCGTAGAGCTTCGCTGTGGTGTCGGTGTTGCTGACGCGGAGGCGGTGTACGCCCGGCTGCCAGCAACAGCCAACGGCCTTCGCCTGCTCTTCGGTGGCGCCGTTGTCGACCGTGAAGACGAAACCGTTGCCCCCGTCGTCGACGGTGACGCGCACGCCCATGTTGTTCTTGATCTTCAAGCGATCGGAGTCGTGGACGATGATGCAGCGCGGCGACGGGACGTCGGGGTTGAGCGTGATGAACGCCACGCCGCTGGCGGCGTTGGAGCACGAACCTGCGGCCGGAGTCACGCCGTCGGGCGGGACCATGGCCGCGTAGGGGTCGCCACCACCGTTCTTCGACGTCGTCATCGCGTCCTTGACGGTTGACGTGGTCGACTGCGCGGTCGTCGTCGGCGTCGTTTCGAACGTCGCTGCGGGGACACTCGTGGACCCCGTGTCCGGTTCGGCGAGCTTGGGCTTTTCGCGGCCGCAGGCGACGAGCGCGAGGAGCAGCAGCGACGCCACCGCGATCCGTTTCACAGCCCGAGGTGTCCCTTCAGTTCCGCCAGCGCCACCTGCGGGTCGACGAACTTGATCGTCGTCATGCCCATCGCCTTCGCCGGCTTGAGGTTGATGCCGAGGTCGTCGAGGTACACGCACTCCGCCGGCGAAACGGCGAGCGCCTCGCACGCCATCTCGTAGAACCGCGGGTCGGGTTTGCGCACGCCGACGCGACTCGACTCGATGATGACCTTGAACTTGGCGTGCCAGTCGCTCGGTTCCATCGGCGCGAAGTTATTGGTGACGCCGGCGTTCATGAGCCCGGCGGCGTTGATGGCGTCGATCATCTCGAACACCTCGGGGCGCATCTCGCCGCGCAGCGCCTGCAGCACGGCTACGGCGTCGACCGCGTACCCCTGCGCCGCCGCTTCGGCTTCGAACGCCGCCGCGAACTGCTCGACGGTGTAGTGGTTGCGCTCCAAGTGCGCCCACGCATTCGTATCGGGATTGGTGGCGTTGAGCGTGCGGATCAGGTCGCGCGGCAGGCCGTTCGCTTCCTCGTACCGGTTGAACGACTCGAACGGACTCGTCGAGATCACGCCGCCGAAGTCCCAGAGGACCGCCTTGTACGTCATCAGCCGCCCAGCACGTCGCGCGACAGCACCTGCCACATGTCGGTCGACAGTTCGAGCGACTCCACGTCGACGCGTTCGTTGTCACCGTGGAACATCGATCCGTAGTCCTCGTACGACATGTTCCTCGAGAACAAGCCGAAGCCGTAGCTCGGGATCCCCATGCGACGGAAGAACCGCGCGTCGGTGGCGCCGACGGTCAGGAACGGGATGCATTCCGCGCCACCGGGCACGAGCGCGTTGCCGACGCGATTCATCGCGTCCCACAGCGGTGTGTCGAACGGCGAAGCCGTCGACGTCTCGTCGGTGATCACGTCGATCGACACGCGATCGGAGAGTTCGCCGAGCACGTCGTCGAGCATGGCGCGGATGTCGGAGCCCGTCTGGCCCGGCAGCGTGCGGATGTCGACTTCGAGCTCGACGCGATCGGGGATGACGTTGGTCTTGTGACCGCCGTGGATCACCGTCGGAGCGAACGTCGTGTGCGTGCACGCGTGGGCTTGGCGCGCCAGCGCGACCGGCAACGTCTCGACGAGCTTGTTCAGCTCGACAGGGTCGACCAGCAGTTCGGCGAACTCGGGCGGGAACATCCCGGTGACGAACTGCCGCCACACGTCGTGGATCATCGTCTCGGGCTTGTACTCGTTGAGGCGACGTACGACTTCGGCGGCAGTGACGAGCGCGTTGTCGGTGCGCAACGGTTGGCTGCCGTGGCCCGGCGTGCCCTTCACCGTGAGTCGGCACCAGTACGTGCCCTTCTCGCCGACGATCACCGGCAGCTTCGTGCCGTTCGGCGTCGCCATCGGAAACCCGCCGGCCTCGGTGATGACGTAGTCGGCGCGCACGGCGTCGGTCTCGTGGTCGGCCATCCAGCCGGCGCCGTGTGACCCGAGCGCTTCCTCGTCGGCGACCGCGAAATAGATCAGCGTGCCTCCGGGCCGCCAACCGGAGTCGGCGAGCTTGCGCGTGGCGACGGCCATCGACGCGGTGAGGTTCAACATGTCGACGGCGCCGCGGCCCCACACTTCGCCGTCGACGAGTTCACCGCCGAACGGATCGCGCTCCCAGCCCTCCGTCGCGGGCACGACGTCGGTGTGCCCCATCAGCAGCAGCGTTGGGGCCGCGGCGTTCGAGCCCTCGATCCGGGCGACGAGCGACTTGCGCCCTGGGGTCGGCTCGTAGGTCTCGATATCGACGCCCGGACCCTCGAGAACCGTCTCGATCACGTCCGACGAACGGGTCTCGAACCCCGACTCCGGGGTGCCGTCATTCACGCACGCATTGCGGATCAGCTGCTGGAGAAGTTCGGTTACTTCCACACCTGCACCCTAGAGTCATCCCGTCATGCAGAAGCCCCGCCACGTCATCGTCGACGGTTCGAACATCGCCACCGAAGGGCGGTCGATGCCGAGCCTCGCGCAGCTCGACGAGGCCGTTCGCGCCTTCATGGCCGAATTCCCCGACGCGCAGATCACCGTCGTCGTCGACGCCACCTTCGGCCACCGCATCCCGACCGAAGAGGTCGCGGCGTTCGACGAGGCCGTCGCCAACGCCGAGATCGTCTCGCCGCCGGCGGGCGCGTTCGGGCGCGGTGACGCGTTCCTGTTGCGCATCGCCGAGAAGGTCGACGCCGACGTGTTGTCCAACGACTCGTTCCAGGAGTTCCACGGCGAGCACGAGTGGCTGTTCGACCGCGGCCGCCTCATCGGCGGCAAGCCCGTCCCCGGCATCGGGTGGATCTTCACGGCGCGCTCACCCGTGCGCGGGCCCAAGAGCCGCGAGGCCATCCGACGCGCCGGGCGCAGCCCTGCGGTCGACCAAGCGATCAAGACCGCGACCGACGAAGCGACCGCGCCGCGCCGGCGCGGTTCGCGCGGCGGACGCGGCCGGCGCGGGGCCGAGCCCACCGAGCGCGGGCCGGAGGCGCCGCAGATCGGCGACACGCGGCTGGCGCCGCTGAGTCCGGAGGAGCAGGAGAAGTCCGACGCCGAACGTCGCCGCCGCCGCGGGCAAGTCCCGTCGGACCCGGTGAACGAACCGATGGTGTTCCTCGGCTTCGTGGCCTCGCACCGCCCGGGCTCCACCGTCGAGGGAGTCGTCGAGGAGTTCACGAGTCACGGCGCGTTCGTGCGCGTCGGCGAAGCCCGCTGCTACATGCCGCTCGGAGCGATGGGTAACCCGCCGCCGCGCGCGGCGCGCGACGTCGTCAACAAGGGCGAGACGCGCGAGTTCATGGTGCAGGCCTTCGACCCGCCGCGGCGAGGCATCGAGATCGCGATCCCGGAGTTCGCCATCGTCTCGGGCGCGCCGTCGGAGGAGACCGTCGAGCAGGAGATCAAGCGCACCAAGAAGGCGCCGGCGAAAAAGGCGGCGGCCGCCAAGAAGGAACCCGCCGAGAAGAAAGCGCCGGCGAAGCGGACGACGAAGAAAGCCGCAGCCGCGGAAGCCGCGGCTGTGGACGTGTCCGTGCCTGACGCGGGTGACGAAGATGCCAAACCTCCGATGAAGAAGAAGGCCGTCGCCAAGAAGACGCCGGTGAAGAAGGCGGCAGCTCCCAAGAAGGCCGCCGCCAAGAAGGCGGCAGCGCCGAAGAAGGCGGCGGCGAAGAAGGAAGCGGCTCCGAAGAAAGCTGCGGCGAAGAAGACCGCGGCCAAGAAGAAGGCGTGAGCGCCGAGGAAGTCAAAAAGGCCGAGCGGGCGCTCGCCCAGGCCGACCCCGTCCTCAAGCGGCTGATCGCCGAGAACGGCCCGTGCACGCTCGGCACGCCGACGCCGGGCACGACCATGGTCACGCTGGCGCGCTCGATCGTGTTCCAGCAGCTTGCCGGCCGCGCCGCCGCGACTATCCACGGACGCTTCGTCGCGGCGATCGGTGGCAAGGTCACGCCGCAAGCGGTGCTCGCCACGCCGTTCGACGAGTTGCGCGCCGCTGGTCTGTCGGGGAACAAGGCAACCTCGCTCATCGATCTTGCGAACGCCCACCTCGACGGGCGCATCAAGACACGCAAGATCCCGACGATGACCGACGACGAGATCGTCGAGCATCTCTGCATGGTGCGGGGCATCGGCCGGTGGACCGCCGAGATGTTCCTGATGTTCCACCTCGGCCGCCTCGACGTGTGGCCGACGGGCGATCTCGGCGTGCGCAACGGCTACGGCAAGGCGTGGGGGGTGCCGGCGCCCACGGCGAAGGAGCTCGAACCGCTCGGCGACCGGTTCCGCCCGTGGCGCTCCGTGGTGGCGTGGTACTGCTGGACGGCGGTGGACGTCACCCCACCCGAGGGCTGGTAGACCGAAACCGTGCGCTTCGCCACCTGGAACGTGAACTCGCTCAACGTGCGCTTGCCGCGCGTCGAGGAGTGGTTCGAGTACGCGCAGCCCGACGTCGTGTGCATGCAGGAGACCAAGCTCGCCGACGGTTCTTTCCCATACCTGTCGTTCAGCGCGATGGGCTATGAGGTGGCGCACAACGGTACGGGTCGGTGGAACGGCGTCGCCATCGCGTCGCGCGTCGGTCTCGACGATGTGACGGTCGGCTTCGGCAAGGTCGACTGCCCGACCTTCGACACCGAAGACGTCGAGCCGCGGTGCGTGAGCGCGACGTGCGGCGGCGTGCGCGTCACGTCGGTGTACGTGCCCAACGGCCGCGGCCTCGCCGACCCGCACTACGAGTACAAGCTGGCGTGGCTGGCGGCGCTGCGTGACGAAATCGCGGCGACCAACAAGCCGGACGAACCCGTCGTCGTGTGCGGCGACTTCAACATCGCTCCCGAAGACAAGGACTGCTACGACCCGAAGAAGTTCCTCACCGACACGCACACGTCGCCGAGAGAACGCGCCGCGCTCGAGGCGATCAAGGAGTGGGGTTTTGTCGACGCCTTCCGCGCCAAGCACGACGCGGAGCGTCTGTACTCGTGGTGGGACTACCGCGCCGGCGACTTCCACCAGGGGCGCGGCCTGCGCATCGACCTCGTGCTCGTGAGTGCGCCGCTCGCCGACAAGATCAGCTTCGCGTTGATCGACCGCAACGCCCGCAAGGGCAAGCAGCCGTCCGACCACGCACCCGTGATCGTGGACATCGATGTCTGACGGTCCCAACAGTCGGGCCAACCGCATCAACGCCGTCGCCAGCGAGCCGGTGATGACCGAACAGCGGGTGGCGGCGCGCGAGATGACCGACGTGTTGCGCCGCCTCATGGAAAGCGTCGTCGCCACACAGGCCGACGCCGAAGCGATGCGCAGCGCCACGGCGCAGCTGAGCGAGATCGCTGATGCGCTCGGCGCCTACCCGCGGGGGCGCGTCTACGACTTCAGCGAGTCGTCGCTCGCCGGTGACCCCGGCGCGTTCTTCGACAACAGTCCCGTCGCCGGCTTGGCGAACCCACTCGCTCCGCCGCTGCGCATGCACGTCGAAGGCGAGGAGATCATCGGCGAGGTCCGCTGGGGGAGCGCCTACGAAGGCGCGCCCGGATGCGTCCACGGCGGGTACGTGCTGGCGGCGTTCGACGAAGTGCTCGGGCTCGCGCAAGACCTCGGCGGCCAGCCCGGCATGACGGGGACGCTCACCACGAAGTTCCGCAAGCCCACGCCGCTGCACACGGACCTGCGTTTCGCGGCGCGGATCGATCGCATCGAGGGCCGCAAGACGTTCACGACGGGCGAGTTGCACGACGCGGACGGCAACTTGCTCGCCGAAGCCGACGCCGTGTTCATCACCGTCGACATGACCAAGCTGCAAAAGCTCGCCGACGAACGCGAAAAGCAGACGCCGTAAGGCGTCGCGCCGCGCCGTTTCGAGCACCCGAGGCGGGGTGATTCGCCGGCCGCAGCCCCCCAATCACACCGCTTCGGGTGCCCGAAACGCAACGACGCTTGGGCGAGCACCGCCGCGAGGTCGCGCGCCGTGGCCCGCGGGTTGAAGACGACCTGGCGCCACGTGGCGCGCGCCGTGAGCCAGCCGGTCGCGGCCACGACGGCTGTTTGCCGCGCCGCGTCATGGACTGGTTGACCGTCGTGTCCGCGACCGTCGAGTTCCAGGAACACCCCGAGCTCGGGCCAACACAGGTCGACGCGTGCGACGAAACGACCGTCAGATGTGTACACGCGGTACTGCCGGGTTGGCTCGGGCAGCCCGTACGCGCGAATGAGCTGTACTGCGTAGGTCTCGAGCAGCGACTCGGTTGGGGGCGCGCCGCGTGGCCTGCGGTCAAGGACGCGGCGGATCAACGCCGCGCCTTTCGCTCGCCGGGCTCCGAGCAATGGAATCGCCGCTTCGACCGCGGCGACCGTCGTCAGCTTTTTCCGCAGCGCCGCTTCGAGGGCGTGCTCCCAGCGCGTCTCGTCGAGTTCGGCTGCGAGGTCGAGGAGTGTCTGGAGCCCATCGGCGACGCGAACGCCGTCGACCTCGACGACGGCGCCGACGAGCCGAGTCCGCCGCGCCCCGTCGCGTTTGTTGCTCGACCGTGGATCGACGGTGAACCACGGTTGCTCGATGCTCGTCAGGTCGAGATCGAGCCCGCCCCATATGGCGGCAGCAGCAAAGCCCCCGACAGCGCCGCCGGTCACGATCGCCCCGGCCATCGATCGGTCGAGCATCTCGCGGGGTCGCCGCCGTCTGCGTACACGCCTCGGCCGAGGTCAATGCAGGCGCCCGAGCGCACCTTCCAGCGCAGCTGCTCCTCGGTGATGCCGTCGGCGAATGCCTGTGCCGTCGTGAAAATGCGTCGCACCCGTATCCCTCGGGTTTGGAGCACCCGAGGCGGGGTGATGTGCGCGTCAAATGGGCGCGATCACACCGCTAACGGTGCTCGAAAAACGTGACGGGGGAAGGGGAGTGCGTTCGGCCGGAGTTAACGGAAGAGGCCGACGGGCACCGCGATGCGGCGGCGTTCGATGTCGGCGGTGAAGAGGCGGTAGATCTCGTCGGCGGCGTCGTCGATGATGTTCGGCAGAGGCAGCGCGGCGGCACCGGAACCGACCAGCGGCTTCGGCTTGCGCGGCGAAACCCAACCAGCTGAGCCGCCGCGGCCTCGGTACACGATGAGTCCGGAAACCGGATCGGGGACTGCGTCGAGCGCGATCTGCACCGCCAGCGTCTGACGGTAGCGCTCCCAGTCGGCCTCGGATTCGAAGCACACCTCGAACACGACACCCCAGGTGTGGCTGTGCCAGTTCCAGTCGGTCGCGCCGGTGCGGAGTGCCGTCTCGACGAGGCTGTCGCCGACGTTTTCCTGCCAGGCGCGCGCCGAGAAGGGTCCGTCAAATACTTCGATCGACATCCAATACGCCATCGCGGCGATAAGAGTAGGCGACGTTCGCCCTGGATTCAATGGTCAAAGTGGGTCAGAAACGACTGAACTGCTGCTTCCTCGGCCGCCGCGTGCTCCTCGAGGCCCGACACGATCGCGCGCTCGACACGGCCGCCCACCAGGGGAAAGTGCACCTTGAGCTCGGCCTCGGTACGCCGCAGCGTCTCGTCGCCCCGACTCGACAGCGCGAAGGTGCCGGCGCACGTCAGCCGGTTGGCGTAGTGGTCGGCGACGATGTGCCACGTCGTGACGTGCGTCGTGCGGTCGAGCTCGGACTCCTCGACCCACGACAATCTCGACGGGTCGATTACCGCCGTAACCGCGCTACTGAGCTCGCCCGTGAACCGGTAGCGCACCCGCTGCACGACCCGATCGCCTTTGATCTGCTGATCGAGCAACTCGGCGCCGCCGACTTTCGGCAGCGTTGCCAGCGTGGCGAGCAGCTCGGGGGAGCAGTAGGCGTCTTCGACGTCGGCGAGAGGCGCGCGGTACCGCTGCTCGATGAAAAACTTCACCTAGGAAGCTTGTTCGCGCGTGGCCGCTTCCGCCAGCACGCGCAGGATGTCGGCGCCGTAACGGTCGATCTTGACCGGCCCGACTCCCGGCACTGCCAGCAGGTCGCGCTCGGTGCGCGGCATGGCCTCGGCGAGCGCGGCGAGCGTCGTGTCGTGGAAGATCACGTACGCCGGCATGCCCGCGGCGCGCGCCGTCTGGCTGCGCCACGCCTTGAGCGCGCTGAGCACGTCGGCGTCGGCGTTCGCTCCCGCGATTTTCGACGTGGCTTTCGTGCGGGCGCGCCGCGCGCTGGCGATCGAGGCGAGCCGTTCGCGTTCGGCGGCGATCTTGGCGCGCAGGTCGGATGGCGCGACGCCCTGTTGCAGCAGGGCGATCGTCATCTCGATCGGTTCGAGGTAGGGCGAGGCCGAGCGGGGGATCGCTTTGGCGCCGAAGCTGCGGCGCTCGGCCCACGTGCAGCGCAGTACTTCTTGCGCGCGCGTGACGGCGACGTACAGCAGTCGGCGCTCTTCGGCTTCGGCGGCCGGCGTCGCGGCGTGGCCGATCGGGACGAGGCCGCGTTCGAGTCCGGCGATGAACACGACGGGCCACTCGAGGCCCTTGGCGCGGTGAAACGTCACCACTTCGACGGCGTCGCCGGCGGTGTCGGGCGCTTCGGACTTCACGGTGGTGTTCAGCCACGCCAGGAACCCGCTGGTAGTTCCTCCTGGCTCGATTGCGTCGTACTCGCCGGCGAGGCGGACAAGCTCTTCGAGGTTGGCGCGCCGCTCGTCGGTGCCGCCGCCTTCGGCCAGTAGCTCGTCGAGGTCGGCGACGGCCGAGCGGATCGGCGTCTGGTTCGGCAGGCGTCGCAGCGCGGCGATGGCGTCGCGCACTTCGGGCTGATGCAGGAACCCACCGTCGCCGCGCACGCGGTACGGCACGCCCGCCTCGGCGAGCGCCTCGCAGATCGGGACCGCCTGCGCGTTCGTGCGCACGAGGATGGCGATCGACGACCAGCCGCGGCCCGGCCGATGCGCGCTGCGCGCGGCGCGCGCCACGCCTTTGGCCTCGTCGGTGTCAGAAGAGAACGCGGTGACGATCGGCAGCGGACCGTTGGGGGCGTGGGCGACGAGTTCGGCGCCGGCGCGCCCCGCGAACCCGTCGGCCAGCACCGCATTGGCCGTGGCGAGGATCTGCGGCGACGATCGGAAGTTGTCGGCCAGTGCGACGACCTCGGCTCCGGGGTAGTGCGACGTGAACTCGGTCAGCAGCGTCGGGTCGGCGCCGTTCCAGCTGTAGATCGCCTGGTTCGGATCACCCACGACGCACAGGTCGAACCGATCGCCCATCCACCCCTGGAGCAGCCGGTACTGGACGGGGTTGACGTCCTGGAACTCGTCGACGAAGAGATGACGGAAGCGCCAGCGCGTCGCCGCCGCGAACTTCGCGTCGTCTTCGAGGATGCTCCCGGCGAGCCACAACATGTCGTCGAAGTCGACGAGTCCCCGGCGCTTCTTCTCGTTCTCGTAGCGCTCGAACAGCGCGGCGAACGCGTCGAACGGGATCGGCGGCTTGCGGCCCGCCTTGTCCGCTTCGGCTTCGTACCGCGCCGGCGAAACACCCCGGGCCTTCGCCCACTCGATCTCGCTGGCGATGTCGATCGGCTGCACGGCAGGCCCGAGGCGGCGGCCACCGAGCAGCGGGGCGATGATGCGCACCTTGCGGTCGAGGATCGCGGGCTCGCTTTGGCCGCGGTCGGACCACCAGCGTCGCAACTGGCCGAGCGCCAGCGAGTGGAACGTGCCCGCAGCCACGCCGTCGCGCAGGCCGAGCGCCCCGAGGCGATCGCGCAGCTCGCCGGCGGCCTTGCGCGTGAAGGTGACGGCGACGGTGTGCTCGGCGTCGGCGGTTTCGTTGAGGACGCGGTAGGCGATGCGGCGGGTGAGGACGCGGGTCTTGCCCGACCCGGCGCCGGCGAGGATGCACAGCGGTTGCGCGTCGGACGTGACGGCCGCAGCCTGCGCCGGGGTCAGCCCATCGAGCAAACGTTCGATTCCCACCCCTCGCAACGTACCGAGGGGGTGTGACGCGCTGGTGGATGCCCCGACTACACCGGGTTACAGATCGCCGTCGAAATCGATGGCGATGACGGTGGCGAACTCGTCGACGTCGGAGTCGGGAACGAAGATCGTCAGCTCACCGCTGGGGTCGGGCAGGAACGACTCCATGATCGCCGTGTGCTTCTTGAAGCCGAGGGACGACCCGGTGCCCAGCGCCGTCACGGCCTTCACGCGCTTGACGGGGATGCCGCGTACCGTGACCGACTCGTACGGCTTGGCGATGGCGATGGCATACACGCGGCTGTCGCGGCGTGTCGACGGTCCGTAGAACTGCCACGGCTCGAGGCCCGGCGTCACCCCGACGACGGCCTCGCGGTGCTTGGCCATCCAGCGCGTCACCGCGTCGAGGCGCTCGACCTGCACGTCGGGGATGGATCCATCGCCCATCGGCGACACGTTCAACAAGAAGTTGCCGCCCTTGCCGACGATCTCGCACAGCGTGTGGATGATCTGCGTCGACGACTTGTAGTTCGTGTCGCCGGGGACCCATCCCCACGAGTCGTTCATCGTCATGCACGTTTCCCACGGGCCGGGCAGCGGCTTCGGCGGCACGAACTGCTCCGGCGTCTCGAAGTCGCGCACGCCGTAGAGGCGGTCGTTGATCACGATGTTCGACTGCAGCCCGCGAATCAGTTCTTCGAGCTCCTTGGGCTGCCACCACGGGACGGGACGCTCCCAACCTCCGTCGAACCACAACTCGTCGACCTGCCCGTACTTCGTGAGGATTTCGGTGAGTTGCGCTTTCAGATAGGCGCGGAACTTCTCGGCGTCTTCGTCGCTCGACAGCGGCGGCGACGATCCGAGCACGTAGGGCTTGTGCTCTTCGGCGAACGGCGGATACGTCGGCTCGTGCCAGTCGCACAGCGAGAAGTAGAAGCCGACGCGCAACCCTTCGGCGCGCAGCGCGTCGGCGAGCGGACCGACGATGTCCTTGCCGTACGGCGAGTGCATGATCGACCAGTCAGTGGTCGCCGTGTCCCACATCACGTAACCCGAATGATGCTTGGTGGTGAACACGAGGTAGGTCGCGCCCGCGTTCTTCACGCGCCGGGCGAACGCGGCCGGGTCCCAGTTGACGGGATCGAACGTGGCGGCCGACTGGTGGTACTGCTCGACCGGCACGTCCCAGCTGCTCGGTAACACCGAGATGCCGCCGGTCAGCGGCCACGACGTTTCGAGTCCCTGCTGACTCGCGTGGTCCCAGTGCACGAACACGCCGAACCCGGCTCCGATGAACCACTCGTCCAGCCCCGGCGAACGAAATCCGTCAGTCACGGTGACGGAACGTAGTTTGAGGGCGCTGTGCTGAGCACCTTCGCGGACGGGCGAATCTTCGGGCAGACCTACGGCTCCGCGCCGGCGCGCGTCGTCGCGCTCCACGGCTGGGCGCGCACGCACACCGACTTCGAGCAATTGCTCGCGGGGTTCGACGCCATCGCCCTCGACCTGCCCGGGCACGGCGCGACGCCCGAACCGCCTTCGGACTGGGGCTCGCCGCAGTACGCCGCGCTCGTGGCCGACGTCGTGCGCGCGCTTCCCGAACCGCCGGTCGTGGTAGGCCACAGCCTCGGCGGACGCGTCGGCGTGCACCTGGCGGCGTCGTATCCCGACGCCGTGCGCGGTTTGGTGCTGACCGGCGCGCCGCTCATCCGCGTCGCCACGAAGGGCAAGCCAAAGGCGTCGTACCGGATGGTGCGCGCGCTCAACCGTCGCGGTGTGATCTCCGACGCCCGCATGGAAGCGGCTCGCCTGAAGCACAACGCGCCGGAATACCGCAACGCTTCGCCGGGCATGCGTCCTGTATGGGCGCGGCTGGTTGCGGAGAATTACGACGACGCCATCGCCGGTATCCGCTGCCCGTTGCGGCTCGTGTGGGGTGACGACGACACCGCCGCGCCGCTCGCCGGCGCGCAGGAACTCGCGGGACGGACGGGCGCGTCGCTCAGCGTCGTGCCCGGTGCTGGTCACATGACCCCGTTCACCGCGCCCGACGCGCTGCGCGCCGCGCTCGAGGAGTTGTTGGCGTGATCGGCGTCGCCGTAGCCATCCAAGTGATCGCCGTCGTGGACGCGCTGCGCTGGCTGCGCGTCGCGCAACGCGAGCACTACATCGCCGGATCGGTGACGCGTTTCGCGTGGCGCTGGTGGCGCGTCGGCATCGGGCTGCCGTTGCGCGGCCGGACCTCGAAGCTCGTGTGGACGCGGCGCATGCGGGTCCTCGCGTTCCTGACTGTCTTCCTGCACGTCGGTGTCGTCATCGCCTTCGCTGCGCTCACGCCCCTGATCGTCGCGTCGCTGATTTCGTTGCTGTTGGTGCCGGCGACGGTCGACGGCGCGCTGCTCCTCGCCACGCCGATCGAAGCACGCGCGCTGCGGCCTTTCGTCGAGCAGGCCACGAAGAAGTTGCAAACGATCAAGCCGACGATCGTCGGCATCACCGGGAGCTACGGCAAGACGTCGACCAAGGTCGTGCTGGCGCACCTCGTCGAAGGCACGAAGACGGTGTCGGCGAGCCCGGCGAGTTTCAACAACCGCGCCGGCCTCGCGCGTGCCGTCAACGAGACCTTGAGTCCGGGCACCGACGTGTTCGTGGCGGAGATGGGCACGTACGGGCCCGGTGAGATCGCGGCGCTGTGCGAGTGGTGTCCGCCGACGGTGTCGATCATCACTGCGATCGGGCCGGTGCACCTCGAGCGCTTCGGCTCCGAGGACGTGACTCTCGTGGCGAAGTCGGAGATTCTCGAGACGGCGTCGACGGTGATCCTGAACGAGGACGACGAGCGCTTGGCGAAGCTCGCCGACACGATCGCCGCCGCCGGGAAGAAGCGCCTGATGCGCGTGTCGGCGACGCGCGTCGACGCCGACGTCGCGGTGATCGCCGACGACGACGGAGGGCGCGTCTACGAGAACGGCAAGTTGGTCGGCCGCGTCGCAACGCTGCCGACCGCGGCGACGAACGTGGCGTGCGCGGTGGCCGCGGCGCGGGCGTTGGGTGTGCCGGCAAAGGACGCCGTCGCTCGCTTGGCGAACGCGCCGGTCGCATCGCATCGCCTCGAAACCGCCACCGCGGCGTCGGGCGCCGTCGTGCTCGACGACACGTTCAACTCGAACCCCGCGGGCGCGCGCCGCGCGCTGGCGTTGCTGTCCGCATCCGGTTCTCCCGGTGGGCGCAAGGTGCTCATCACACCGGGGATGATCGAGTTGGGTCGTCGCCAGTTCGAGGAAAACGCGAAGTTCGCGACCGACGCCGCACAGGTCGCGTCGATCGTCGGTGTCGTCGGCCGCACGAACCGCAAAGCGCTGCTGAAGGGCCTCGCCGGCACCTCCGTCGAGGTCAAGAAGTTCCGCACGCGTGACAAGGCCGCCGCGTGGGTACGCGCCAGCCTGACCGCCGGCGACGCCGTGCTGTACGAGAACGATCTCCCGGACGCCTACAAGTAGGCTCACCCGTCGTGGCTGAGGCGTTGGTTCTTTTCGGTGGGCCATCCCCGGAGCACGACGTGAGTGTGCTCACCGGCCTGCAGGCGGCGCGCACGCTCAGCGCCAGCGAGGCGTTGTACTGGACGCGGGCGGGCGACTTCGTCATCGTCGACGCGTCGCTCGAAGGCAAGGACTTCGCCGACGGCGTGCCCCGTGGGGCGAAGCCGGCGCGCATCACCGTCGGCGGCGGCATCAGCGTCAAAGGAGGCATGGGCCGCGAGAAGACCTACGACAGCGTCGTGGTCAACTGCTGCCACGGCGGGCCGGGCGAGAACGGCACGATCCAGGCGACGCTCGACCTCGCCGGGGTTGCCTACACCGGTCCGTCTGTCGACGGTGCGGCGCTCGGCATGGACAAGCTGGCGTTCGGCGCGGCGTGCGCGTCGGCCGGCATTCCGGTGCTGTCGCGCGTCGCCTTCACCGACGGAACCAAGCCCGACTTCGACGGCCCGTACATCGTCAAGCCCCGCTTCGGTGGGTCCTCGATCGGCATCGACATCGTGACCGACCTCGACACGGCGTGGGCGCGCCTCAAGGCGAATCCGCACCTCGCGCGCGGCGCGGTGATCGAGCCCTACCGTCCCGAGTCGATCGACCTCAACGTCGCGGTGCGCGCCTATCCGTCGCTCGAGTTGAGCGCGATCGAAAAGCCCACGCGCGCCGGCGGCGACATCTACTCGTACAAGGAGAAGTACGTGGGCGGCGAAGGCATGGCGACCGCGCCGCGCGAACTGCCGGCCCAGATCCCGAGCCACCTCGAGGAAAAACTTCGTGGCTACGCCCGCGAGGCCGCGCAAGTCGCCGGCCTGCGCGGCGTGGCGCGCATCGACTTCCTGCTCGACGGCGACACGCTGTTCCTCAACGAGATCAACACCATTCCGGGTTCGCTGTCGTGGTTCTTGTGGGTCGACCCGGTTGTGCCGTTCAAGCAGTTGCTCGACGACATGATCGCCGAAGCCGCCGCGCGCCCGACGGCGAAGTACAGCGCCGCGGGTGCTGATGGTGCCGTCCTGCGCAGCGGTGCGTCGATAGCCTCCAAGTTGGCATGAGTGGTTGCGTGAGCGTCGACGTTTCGCCCGCGAGGTTCGCGACACTCGTCGCCGACGCCCTCGACTCGATCCCCGAGGACATCGCGTCGAAGATGGACAACGTCGCCGTCGTCGTCGACGACTTCGCTCCGCCGGGCCGCCTCCTCGGCCTGTACGAAGGTGTGCCGCTCACGCAACGCGCCAATTACGGCGAAGGACGCCTCGTCATGCCCGACCGGGTCACGATCTTCCGCCGTTCGATCTGCGCGATCTGCGAGACCGACGAGGACGTCGTGGACCAGGTGCGCGTCACCGTCATCCACGAGATCGGTCACCACTTCGGCATCAGCGACGCCCGCCTGCACGAACTCGGCTGGGCCTAACCGCAACGCATGTCGCGGTTTTCCATCGCGGCGATCGGCGCTGACCGACCAGGCATCGTCGCTGCCGTCACCGGAGTGTTGACGGAACGCGCGTGCAACCTCGAGGACACGGCGATGGCGATCCTCGGCGGCCACTTCAGCATGATGCTCGTCGTCTCCGGACCGACCGATCTCGACGCGGCGACGCTCGAGGCCGCGCTCACGCCGGTCGCGAACGAACTGCATCTCGTCACGATGGTGCGCGCCATCGACGCCGCGGTCGCCGTTCCCGAATCGGGGGAGTTGTGGACCGTCAGCGTGCACGGCGCCGACCACCCCGGCATTGTGCACGGGATCGCGCGGGCGCTCGCGGACATGAACGTGAACGTCGTGGATCTTGCGACGCGAGTCGTGCCTGGCGACGGCGGACCGGCGTACGTGATGGTGCTCGACGTCACGCTGCCCGACGACGTCGACGGCGACGCCCTCAACGCGCGGCTCGACGCCGTCGGCGCGGAGCTCGGCGTGTCGTGCAAGGCACACGAGTCCGAAGCCGACATTCTCTGACCCGGTGACGGCGCGCCCGGTCGTCGGCCTGCCGCATCCCGTGCTGGCAGCGGTCACCCCGCTCGTGACCGCATTCGACGACGCGCTGGCGCGACTCGTCGCCGACCTGCTCGACACCATGCGCGCGTCGCCGGGATGCGTCGGGTTGGCGGCGCCGCAAATCGGCGTCAGCCAGCGCGTCGCCGTCATCGACTTGCGCGGCCACAAGAAGGCGCCCGTCAACCACGGCGAGCTCGTCCTAGTGAACCCCGTCGTCGAGGCCCGCGACGGCAGCGACATCGGCCGGGAGGGCTGCATGAGCGTGCCGGACTTCACGGGCGACGTGAGCCGCGCCAGCGCACTGACGCTGGCCTGGCAGGACGCCAGCGGCGCGACGTTCCGCGACGCGTTCTCGGGCTTCGAAGCCCGCGCCGTGCAGCACGAGGTCGACCATCTCGACGGACTGCTCTTCCTGGACCGGGCCGGGGGCCGCGAGGCCATCTTCCGCCGCAAGGTTTACAAGTAGCTTCTGGGCCACATGGCCTTTCCGGAGAAGCTGTTGAACGAGGACGAGGAGATCCTCATCGACTCGCATCCGCACTGGTGGGTCTTCGCCGGCGCCGTCAGCCGCCTCGTGCTCGCGATCGCAATCGCAATTGGCATCGTCGTCAAGTTCGACGGCAAAGCCGTGAACTACATCGGCATCGCCCTCATCGCGATCGCCGTTCTGAACCTGCTCGTCGTCTACGTCAAGTGGCGCACGACCGACTTCGTGCTCACCAACGATCGCCTGGTGACGCGCCGCGGCATCTTCAGCCGCGACTCGCGCGAGATCCCGCTCGACCGCGTGATGGACCTGTCGTGTCACCAGTCGCTGTTCGAGCGTTTCATCGGCGCCGGCGATCTGATGATCGAATCGGGAGGCGAGCGCGGGCAGGAAGTGTTCTCCGACTTCGGCAATCCGTTCGAACTGCAAAACGCCGTGCACCGCGCCATCGAAGCGAGGAAGTAGTCGTGGATTCGATGCGCATCGGGATGGTGTGTCCCTACAGCCTCACCATTCCGGGCGGCGTGCAGATGCAAGTCATCGCGCTCGGCCGCGCCCTGCGCGACCTCGGCCACGTCGTGCGCGTCCTCGCGCCGTGCGACGGGCCGCCGCCCGAACCGGCGGTGACCGCGCTCGGCAAGTCGATCCCGTGGGCCACCAACGGTTCGGTGGCGCCCATCGCACCCGACCCGTCGGCGGCGATCCGCACGATCCGCGCGCTGCGCAGCGAACAGTTCGACGTCGTCCACGTGCACGAGCCGTTGGTGCCGGGACCGTCGCTGACCGCGGTGTTGTTCTGCGACACACCGATGGTCGGTACGTTCCACCGAGCCGGCGCGAGTCGCGCGTACGAGTTCCTGTCGCCGATCACGAAACGTCTCGGCAAACGACTCGACCATCGCGTCGCCGTGTCGCAGGACGCGCTCCGCACCGCGCGCGACGGCGTCGGCGGCGAATTCACCGTGCTGTTCAACGGCATCGACGTGGACCGCTTCGCCAACGCCCACGCGATGGCAACCGACGGGCCCACGGTGTTGTTCTTCGGTCGTCACGAACCGCGCAAAGGATTGCGCTGCCTGCTCGAAGCGGCGCGCTCGCTTCCCGATGACGTGACGTTCTGGATTGTCGGCCACGGCCCCGAGACCGACGGACTCAAGGCGAAATACGCGGACGATCCGAGGCTCCACTGGCTGGGCCGCATCGACGACGAGGAACTGGCGCAGCGTCTCGCGGGAGCCGACGTGTTCTGTGCGCCGTCGCTGTTCGGCGAAAGCTTCGGGATCGTGCTGCTGGAAGCGATGGCGGCCGGCACGGCCATTGTCGCCAGTGACCTACCCGGCTACCGCGCCGTCGCACGCCCCGACGAAGACGCCGTGCTGGTGGCGCCCGAGGATGTCGACGGGCTTGCGAAAGCGCTCAACGAACTGCTCGACGACCCGGCGCGTCGCGCTGAGCTCGTGGCGTCGGGCCGAGAGCGCGCGCGCGACTTCGCCATGCCCAAGCTGGCACGCGCCTACGCCGACATTTACGCGTCTCTCCTTTAAGCCGCGAGATTCACATAGCGCCCGCAGTTGAAAACGGCGTGACCAAGCCAATGGAACAGATCAAGCGTGTGCGGGTCGGTCCGCTCGATCTGGTGACCGCGCCCCAGGGTCGGGCGCGGCGACTGATCGACAATCCGATAACAAAGGCCCGACGCGCCCGAAACGACAGCAAACAGCCATTCGTGCGCCAACAGCGCGTCACGGCCGACGACCTCGCCCGCCTGGCGGAGCAGGATCCGGAAGCCGCGGCGATCGTGGACCAGATCAAAGGTCTGATGTGGTACCACACGATCGACCTCGGCCACGGCGTCCGAACTCCGGGCTACGTCGATCACCGGTCGCAGCTGCCGCACTACGGGCTGCCCCAGTCGATGGAGGGCATGCGTTGCCTCGACATCGCGACGTTCGACGGCTTCTTTGCCTTCGAGTTCGAGCGCCGAGGTGCAACCGACGTCGTCGCCAATGACGTCGCCAACAAGGCCGACATCGACTGCCCGCGGCAGATGCTGCGCGACGTGGAGGGTTTCGGCCTGAGCGGTCGCACCGGAGACGCCTACGCCGTCGCCCATCGGATCCTGAATTCGAAAGTGCAACGCGTCGAGCGCAGCGTCTACGACCTCGATCCCACCGTCGACGGCATGTTCGACTTCGTGTTCATCTCCGACGTGTTGCTGCACCTGCGCGACCCGCAGACCGCTATCGAACGGGCCTACTCGGTGTGTCGCGGCGAGCTCGTGATCGCCGACGTGTACTCGCCCGACCTCGAGGGCCTCGGCAACGTCCCTGCCGCGCAGTTCCTCGCTCCCGGCGAGGTGTGGTGGTACATGAACGTCGCGTGCTTGCGCCAGATGATGATCGTGGCGGGGTTCGAACCCGTGACCGAGGTGCGCCGTTTCATCCTCGACTCCATGAGCGGGCGGAACCTTCACAAAGTCGTGCTGCGTGGAACCGCATCCGCCGAACCGTCGTGGGTTGCGAAGGAACTGGCGAACCGGGTCGTGTCGAACCGTCGCAAGCGCGAGGCGCGCACGTCCTAAGTCGGCGCCGACCCGTAGACGCGCCGCAGCCCCTGGGTGTGGTCAAGAACCCAGGGGCTGCGGTCAGTTGTCTGAACCGACGGGGATCGGTTCGTGTTGCTGTTGCTGTTGCTGTGTTGCCTAGGCCCGAGTTGCGAGGACGAAGCGGCGAGAGGCGATGGCAGCGATGACCAGAGCCATGCCGAGCAGCGCCATCTGAGCAGTGCCGCCGGTACGGGGCAGGGACCCGTTCGTCGCAGCAACCGGGGTGGTAAAGCTGGCGCCAGAGGTAACGCTCGCCAGCTTGATCGAAGCTCCACCGGCGAGGGCGTTGACCGCCGGGCCGAGGAGGCCGTTGAAGGAGGTCATCAGCGTGTCGACCACCGGGAGGGTGCCGCCGGCGCCGGTGAGCACCGAGCCGATACCGACCTTGCCGAGCACACCGTTGACGACCGAGGTCAGGTTCAGCGGCGGGGTGATGCCAGCGGTGAGAGCGCTCACGCCGGCGAGGGACTTGATGTAGCCGCCGTCCTTGGTGACGCCGGTAGCGGCGTCCTTCTGGAACATGCTGACGTGCACGAGGTTGGCGAGGTCAGGATCGACCGCACCGAGAACGCTCGAGAGCGTGCCGTTGACGGTGTTCACAACCGAGTTGACCTGAGCCAGCGTCGAGGCGAGATCGAGACCCGGCAGCGACAGGCCGCCGACGTTGATCGAGCCGATCTTGGCGACGATGTCGGCGGCGGAGCCGTCGACCGTGTCGGTCGCCTTGGTAACCGCACCGACCTCGACACCGCCGACCTTGAGCAGCGACAGGTTGTCGAGCGCATGGATCGCCGTGTTGAGGACGCCCGTGAGGAGCGTCTGAACCTGGTCGAGGGTCTGGTTGACCGTGGCGACGGTGTCGCCCACGCTCGGCACGCCGCCCGGCAGGTTGAGCCCGCCGAGGATCGAGCCAGCAGCGCTGTCGATAGCCGACGTGATCGTCGAGGAAGCCGCAGCGGCCGCCGCGTCGAGCTGCGCCTGGATGCCGTCGATCGCGGTGTTCAGTTCGGCGACGAAGCTGTCGAGCGTCAGCGAGGTCGGAAGACCGGCCACCGGTACGCCGAGCGTCGCGAGGATCGAGCTGACGGTGCTGACGGGCAGTTCGGCCAGCGGGATGCCGAGGCCGTTGAGCAGGGCGCCGAGGTCGAGCACGTTGATGGCGCCCGCCTTGATGGTGCGGCTGCCGTCAGCGTTCGACGAAGCAGCGCTCGTGCCGAGCGTCGACGAGAGGCCGGCCGCCTTGATGAGGCCGCCCACGAGGCTGATGTTGCCGAGCGACGAGGTCAGTGCCGAGTGGGCACCGTTGGCGTCGACACCGGAGGTGAGGCTGGCGGGATCGAGCACGCCGCCGAGCAGCGAGACGGGCAGCGCAACGCCACCGACGTTGCTCAGGTTGAGGCCGGGGCCGGCAACACTCGGCTGACCGCCGGGCGTGCGGGACTCGACAACCGGCAGGCTGATCTTGTTCAGCGGCGCCGGCAGGATGGTCGACGTCAGCGAAAGCGCGTCGAGGCGGCTGAACGCCTCAGGCTTCGCAACCGTCGAGGGGTCGATCGTCGAACGAGCTTCGTCGGCGAGGACCTTCAGGTTGAGCACCGAACCGGCGGTACCGACGGCGACGTTGAGCAAGGAGCTCGACGCGGCCGACGTACCTACACCGGGCGTTGCGGCGTGCGCAGGGCTGACCAGCGTGGCAGCTCCGGCGAGTGAAAGGGCAGTGGCTGTTGCAGCCACTCGTGCGAATCGCATGGGTACGGGATCTCCCCAGGTTTGTGGATGGACGAGGTGTCCCAAGCAATGTGAAGGAGCCCGGAGTGACTAACCATCCCTCGCCCTGACCATTTCGAGCACCCGCACGGGCTAGCCAAAACTGACTAGTCAGGGGTGCGTTTGTGGAGGTCGCGGCATTTGCCGACGGCCTTTGCGTAGATCGCGGAGTTCCGGTTTCTTGAGCTTCTGTTGTGATCTTGTGACCAAGGACCTTGAAGGTTCAGCCCTACACTGCGCGCCATGGGCATCGTCATCGTCCTCATCGTCGTGATCGTCATCGTCGGTCTCGTGTTGATGGGGATGTACAACCGGCTGGTGCGGTTGCGGAACCGCATCGAGAACGCGTGGTCGCAAATCGACGTGCAGTTGCAACGCCGCCACGACCTCATTCCGAATCTCGTCGAAACCGTCAAGGGCTACGCCGCGCACGAAAAGGGTGTGCTCGAGTCGGTCACCCAAGCGCGCGCCAACGCCGTGAACGCGCAGGGCCCCGCCGACAAGGCGGCAGCGGAGAACGTGCTGACCGGCGCGCTGAAGTCGTTGTTCGCGGTGTCGGAGGCGTATCCGGACCTGAAGGCGAATCAGAACTTCCTGAGCCTGCAAGAAGAGCTGACGTCGTCCGAAGACAAGGTCGCCTACGCGCGGCAGTTCTACAACGACACCGTGCGGTCGTATAACACCTCGCTGCAGTCGTTCCCCACGAACGTGATGGCAAAGCAGTTCGGGTTCTCCGAGCGCGAGTACTACGAAGCCGGCGACGACTCGCGCGGCCCTGTACAGGTCAAGTTCTAGAACCCCTTGTACGACCAAGTCGCGTCGAACAAACGACGCTCCGTCATCTTGATCGCCGCCTTCGTGGTGCTGGTGTTCGTCGTCGCGTGGGCGTTCAACGAGCTCCTTGGTTACGGCGTCGCCGGCCTGATCGTGGCGTTGGTGATCACGCTCGTGACCTCTTTCGCGGCGTACTGGAAGTCGGACGCGGTTGCGCTGGCGATGAGTCACGCCAAACCCGCGGATCCCACCCGGTACGCACGGCTGCACAACCTCGTCGAGGGTTTGTGCATCGCCGCGGGATTGCCAAAGCCGCGCGTGTACGTGATCGACGACGACGCGCCCAACGCCTTCGCCACCGGACGCAACCCGCAGCACGCTGCGGTGGCGGTGACGACGGGGTTGCTCGACAAGATGACCCGGGTCGAACTCGAAGGCGTGCTGGCGCACGAGCTCAGCCACGTCAAGAACTACGACATCCTCGTGTCGACGCTGGCGGTGACGATGGTCGGCGTCATCGCGCTGCTGTCCGATTGGGGCCTGCGCACGATCTTCTGGGGTGGCGGGCGGCGCCGTGACAACGAGAGCGCGGGACCGCAAGCGATCTTCGCGCTGCTCGGATTCGCGCTGCTGATTCTCGTGCCCATCGTGGCGAAGTTGATGCAGTTCGCCGTCAGCCGGCGCCGGGAAGCATTGGCCGATGTTTCGGGAGTGTCCCTTACGCGGTATCCCCCTGGTCTCATTTCCGCGCTGGAAAAGCTGAAGGAGGACCAGACCGTCGTGCACTCTGGTTCACGCGCCACTGCGCATCTCTGGATCGAAGCGCCCGTCGCCCGCCGTCCCGAAGAGGGACGCATGGCGTGGGTCGGTCGGCTCTTCGATACTCATCCGCCGCTCGACGAGCGCATCGAGGCACTGCGAGAACTATGAGACGACGAATCCTCGCAGCGGCGTTTGTCGCCGCTGCGGTGCTGGCCGGCTGCTCGTCAAAAGACGACGGCAAGAAGGCTTCGCCGACGACGCACAAGACGGCAGACTCGACGACGATCACCGTCGGCGCCGACGTCGACCCGCTGACGGGTGAGGCGGCCGATCCCGCGACGCGCAACCGCCCCGCGCTCGTCGTCAAGATCGACAACAACCAGGCGAAGTCGTATCCCCAGTTCGGGATCGCGTCCGCCGACATCGTCGTGTGCGAGGGCGTCGAGGGCGGGATCACGCGCCTCATGGCGATCTTCCACTCCCACGACGCCGACACCGTCGGACCGATTCGCTCGGCGCGCTCGAGCGACCTGCACCTCGCCGAACCGCTCGGGCGCCCCCTGTTCGCGTACTCGGGGACGAACGGCAACTTCCAGGATTTGATCAACCACTCGCCGCTGATCGACCTCAGCCCGAACAAGCTGCCGGCTGCGTACCACCGCGACGCGTCGCGTCCGGCCCCGTACAACCTGTTCTCGGGAACACCGAAGTTCTACGCAGCGACGCCCGCAAGCGCCACGGCGCCGAAACCGTTGTTCCGTTTCGGCGCCGCCGGTACCGCTGCCGGAGGCACTCCCGTCGCCAAGCTCGACCTGCATTGGAAAATGCCCGATCGTCCGACGAGCACGAGCGTCAGCTGGTCGTTCGCCGGCGGCAAGGGCAGTCGCGTGCAGGAAGGCAAGGCGACGGTCGACGCGTCGGGCGCGGCGATCGCGCCGCGCAACATCGTGGTGTTGTTCGTGCAGTATCCCGACAGCGGCGAACGCGACCAGTCCAAGTCGATCGTGCCGGAGGCCAAGCTCGAAGGCGTCGGCGAGGCGTGGGTCATCCGCGACGGGATGATCACCCGTGGCAAGTGGACCAAGCCGGCCGACGATGCGCCCATCCAGTTGGCCGACGCCAACGGCAAGCCGATCGACTTGCTTCCCGGCAAGACTTGGGTCGAACTTCCCGCTCCCGGTAACGCGACCGTTGCGTAACCGCCGCGTTGTCGCGGCCGGGTTGCTCGCCATCGCGTTGGTGGCATCGGGGTGTGCGAGCAAACACAAGTCGCCGTTCAGCGAACTGCCGAATGGCGACCTGACGCCGACGATCCCGCGCACGAGCGTCACCAGCAACACTGTCGCCTCGCCGCTCACCGGCGCGCTGATCAGCCCGTCGGTCGCGGCGCGCCCGGCGGTGATCGTGAAGGTCGACGACTCGCCCGACGCCCGTCCGCAAGCGGGGCTCGCGGATGCCGACGTGATTTACGAAGAGCGCGTCGAAGGCTCGGTGGTGCGCTTCTTGTCGGTGTTCCAGTCGAAGGACGTTTCGGTCGTAGGTCCGGTGCGATCGGTGCGCTCCACCGACGCGGCGGTCGTCGCGCCGATCGGCGGCGTGTTCGCCTTCAGCGGCGGCATCACGCCGTTCATCAACCGCGTGAAGGCGACGGGTGTGCTCACCGTGACCGAAAGCGACGACCCGCGCGTCGGGGTGTACAAGCGCGCCGGCAAAGTGCGGCCGTACGCGACGTACGCCAACACGACGAAGCTGCGCGCGCAGCTGCGGGGGCAGGTGCACGCGCCGCCGCCGCTGTTCGCCCGGATCCGACCGGGGACGTCGTTCGGCGAGGCGAACCCGTCGGCGCGTCCGATCACCAGCATGCGGATCGTCTTCGGTTCATTGACCACCGCGGACTGGACGTGGGACAAGACCAAACAACAGTGGCTGCGGTCGACGAACGGCACCGTCCACCTGCTCGAAGGCCACGACCGCCTGTCGACGGGGTGCGTCATCCTCGAGACGGTTCCGTACAAGCCGACGCAGTACACGGATCGTGCCAACTTCGGCGTCGACGAAGCCGTGATCACGGGCACCGGCAAAGCGCAGGTCGCCTGCGACGGCGCCGTGGTCGCGGCGCGCTGGTCGAAGCCGACGCTGAAGTCGGTCACGAGCTACGTGAGCGAGGCGACCGGGGCGGCGATCCAGTTGCCGGTCGGCCGCGTGTGGGTGTCGTTGGTGCCCACCAACGGCGTAATAACGATGAAATCGCCGACGGCCTCGACCACTACCATTGGCAAGCGATGAGCGAAAAGACCGTCGGAACCGACCGCGTCAAGCGCGGGCTTGCGGAGATGTTGCGGGGCGGCGTCATCATGGACGTCGTCGACGCCGAGCAGGCCAAGATCGCCGAAGACGCAGGTGCGGTTTCGGTCATGGCGCTCGAGCGCGTCCCCGCCGACATCCGCCGCGACGGCGGGGTTGCCCGCATGAGCGACCCGGCGCTGATCGAAGGCATCAAGGCGGCGGTCACGATCCCGGTGATGGCCAAGGCGCGCATCGGCCACTTCGCCGAGGCGCAGATACTCCAGGCGCTCGGCGTCGACTTCATCGACGAGTCGGAAGTGCTCACGCCCGCCGACGAGTCGCACCACATCGACAAGTGGGCCTTCGACGTTCCCTTCGTGTGCGGCGCCACCAACCTCGGCGAGGCGCTGCGGCGCATCAGCGAAGGCGCGGCGATGATCCGCTCCAAGGGCGAGGCGGGCACCGGTGACGTCGTGCACGCGGTGCGCCACCTGCGCAAGATCATCGGCGACATCAAAGCGATCGGCACCGCCGACGCGCCCGAGCGCTATCGCTGGGCGAAGGAATTGCAAGCGCCGATTTCGCTGGTCGAGGAAATCGCACAGCTCGGGTCGCTGCCGGTCCCGATGTTCTGCGCCGGAGGCATCGCCACGCCGGCCGACGCCGCGCTCGTGATGCAACTCGGGGCCGAAGCGGTGTTCGTCGGCTCGGGCATCTTCAAGAGCGACGACCCGGCGCGCCGCGCCGCTGCGATTGTGGAAGCGACGACGCACTACCTCGACGCTGACGTCGTGGCGAAGGTCTCGCGCGGGTTGGGCGAAGCGATGCGCGGCATCGAGGCGGCGTCGATCGAAAAGCCGCTCGCCGACCGAGGCTGGTAGCTCGGGTGCCTCCAGGTGCGCGTCGGGATCCTGGCCCTCCAGGGAGCCGTTCGCGAGCACGCTGACGCGTTCGCGCGCCTCGGCGTCGACGCCGTCGCCGTAAAGCAACCCGACGAACTCGACGGACTCGACGCGCTCGTCCTTCCCGGCGGCGAGTCGACGACGATGTCGATGCTGCTCGAGCGTTCCGCGCTCTTCGATCCCGTCGCCAAACTGCTCGACGACGGCATGCCCGCACTCGGCACGTGCGCCGGGATGATCCTGCTGGCCAACGACGTGCTCGACGGGCGCGCCGATCAGCGCAACTTCGGCGCCATCGACATCGGCGTGCGCCGCAACGCGTGGGGCCGTCAGGTCGACAGCTTCGAAACCGATCTGCGCGTCGACGGCCTCAGCTCGGACTTCCACGCAGTGTTCATCCGCGCACCACGAGTCGAGCGCGTCGGCGACGACGTCGAAGTGCTCGCCGCCATCGACGACGAACCGGTGCTGTGCCGGTCGGGTTCGATCGTCGTCTCGAGTTTTCACCCGGAGCTCTCCGGTGACTTCCGTATTCACCAGTTGTTCCTCGAAGGGATACCGCAATGAGTGGCCACAGCAAATGGGCGACGATCAAGCACAAGAAAGGCGCGGCCGACCAGGCACGGGCCAAGAACTTCGCCAAACTCCTCCGGATAGTCGAGGTCGCGGCGCGCGAAGGCGGCAGCGATGTGACCATGAACGCGTCGCTGCGCGCCGCCGTCACCAAAGCGCGTGACAACTCCGTGCCTGCGGACACGATCGAACGGGCGATTAAGCGCGGCAGCGGCGAACTCGAGGGTGTGAACTACGAGCAGGTGATGTACGAGGGCTACTCCGCGGGTGGCGTCGCCATGCTCGTCGATGCCCTGACCGACAACCGCAATCGCACCGGCGCCGAGGTGCGCTCGATCTTTTCGAAGAACGGCGGCGCGATGGCCGAGCCCGGCGCGGTGGCATGGCAATTCGACCGCAAGGGCGTGCTGATGGTCCCGTCATCGGTCGGCGAGGACCAGCTGATGGAAGTCGCCTTGGAAGCCGGCGCCGAGGACATCGCCGAGCAGGGCGACGTCTTCCAGGTGACCTGCGCGCCGAGCGATCTCACCTCACTGCGCAGCGCGCTCGAGGAAGCCGGCATCGCCATCGACTCTGCCGAAACGACGATGCTGCCGCAGAACACGATTCCCGTCACGGAGGAGAACGTGGCCAAGCAAGTGCTGCGCATGCTCGACGCGCTCGAAGACAACGACGACGTGCAGAACGTCTACGCCAACTTCGACATCTCCGACGACCTCTTCGCCGTCCTGGCCTAGCTCCTTTTCCGAACTGGTCCTCCCAGTAACCGTGCCGCGGTTACTGGGAGGACCAGTTCGGTAAAAAACGACGGGCGCCGCTCAGTCGGCGCGGAGGTCGGCGTACTCGGGGTTCTGGTGCAGGAAGTCGCGGACGAACCAGCAGGCGGCGCGGACTTTGGCGCCGCGGCGGCGGACGTCGTCGAGGGCGGCGCGCACGAGTCGGTCACCGAGGCCGGTGCCGCGCAGCGGGGGAGCGATCTCGGTGTGTGGGAAGACGACGGTGTCGCCGTCGGGGTGATACTCGGCGATGCCGATCACCTTGTCGTCGTCGAGCAGCTCGTAACGCTGCGCCTTCTCGTTCCGTCGCACTTCGAGGTTCACATTGGGAGTAGTACCCGCTGTATGCGAGCCTTGTGCCATGGCGATCGGCGTTGGCGACACCGCACCGGATTTCACGCTGCTCGGCACCGGCGGCGCGTCGTACACGCTGTCGGAGTTGCGCGGGGCGCCCGTCGTGCTGGCGTTCTATCCGGGTGACAACACACCGGTGTGCACGAAACAACTCGATTCCTATCAAGGCGACCTGGCCGGATTCGCCGAGGTCGGCGCCAAGATGTTCGGCATCAGCCCGCAGTCGGTCGAGAGTCACGACGAGTTCTCGTGCAAGCGCGGCTACAAGTTTCCGCTCCTCGCCGACACCGACAAGAAGGTCGGCGAGGCGTACGGAGTCCTCGGCCCGCTCGGCTTCTACCGCCGCAGCGTGTTCGTGATCGACACTGCGGGCGTCATCCGCTACGTGCACCGCGCCATGGCGGGACTCACGTTCAAGCCGTCGAGCGAACTCATCGCCGCGGTCAAAGCCGCGTCGTAACCGTCCACCACCGGCGCACACCCCGTCGGTAGCATTACGAACGCATGTTCGTCTTGGGGGTAGATCCCGGCCTGTCGCGGTGTGGCTATGGCGCGGTGCGCGTCGCGGCCGACGGGCGACTCGTCGCCGAAGCGGCCGGCGTGCTGCGCACCGATCCGGCGGCCCCGTTGCCCCGGCGGCTCTCGGTGCTGATGGCCGACCTCAAGGCGCTGCTCGACGAACTGCGACCCGACGCCGTCGCCGTCGAAAAGGTCTTCTTCCAGACCAACGTGCGCACCGCGATGTCGGTGGGCCAGGCCAGTGGCCTCGCCCTCGCGCTGGCCGACGAGATGGGTTGCGAAGTCGCCGAGTACACGGCCAACGAAGTGAAGTCGATCGTCGCCGGGTACGGCGCGGCCACCAAGACGCAGGTGCAGCAGATGGTGCAGGCGCAACTGGGTCTGGCGACACCGCCGCGTCCGCCTGACGCCGCCGACGCGCTGGCGCTGGCGCTCACGCATGCGACTCTCGGTCCGCGGCGCGCCCGGCTGGCAGTGGCGCTGTGATCGGTTCGCTCCGCGGTCAGATCCTCGACCGCATGACGACGGGGGAGTTGCTGGTCGACGTGAACGGCGTGGGCTACCGCGTGCAGGTGCCGCCGCGCACGCTGGTGGCGGCGGGTGATCTCGGCGACGCCGTGTTCCTGCACGTGCACACGCACGTCCGCGAGGACGCCATCGTCCTGTACGGCTTTGCCACCAGCGACGAGCGCGTGGCCTTCGAGGCGCTGCTGTCGGCGCACAAGGTCGGCCCGTCGTTGGCGCTGGCGGTGCTCAGTCACCTCACGCCCGTCGCGTTGCGGCGCGCTGTGGCGTCCGACGACATCGACGCGCTGTGCTCCGTGCCAGGCATCGGCAAGACCACCGCCGCGCGCCTGCTGCTCGACCTTAAGAACAAGCTGGCGCTCGACGCCGACCCCGAAGCGACGCTCGCGGCGGTGAACGGCGACGCGGGCGCGCCGGCGGGTGCGCGCGCCGACGTGCGCAACGCGCTCGCCAATCTCGGGTACGGCCCCGACGAGATCTCCTTCGCCGTGCGCGAACTGCCCGAAGAGGGCGACGACGCGTCCGACCTGCTGCGCGTCGCCCTCAAGACCCTGGCGACGGTTCGCTGATGCCGCGCGAAGAATTGCTCGGGGCGGGGAGCGACCCCGTCGAGCGCGCGGAAGAGATCAACCTGCGGCCGCGCCGCCTCGACGAGTTCGTCGGTCAGGCCGAAGTGCGCAGCCACCTGTCGGTGATGCTCGAAGCGGCGCGCCGCCGCGGCCGCCCCGCCGATCACGTGCTGTTCGCCGGCCCGCCGGGGCTGGGCAAGACCACGCTGGCGGGCATCGTCGCCGCCGAGATGGGCGTCAACCTGCGGATCACGTCGGGCCCCGCCATCGTGCGCGCCGGCGACCTCGCGGCGGTGCTCACCGACCTGCAAGCCGGCGACGTCCTGTTCATCGACGAGATCCATCGCCTCCCGCGCCAGGTCGAGGAGGTGCTGTATCCCGCGATGGAGGACTTCCAGCTCGACGTCGTGCTGGGCAAGGGCCCGGCAGCGCGCTCGTTGCGCCTCGAGCTGCCGGCCTTCACGCTGGTCGGCGCCACCACGCGCACCGGCCTGGTGAGCGCCCCGCTGCGCGACCGCTTCGGACTCGTCACCCGGCTCGACCACTATCCGCCCGAGGACCTTCAGGTCATCGTGGAGCGGGCCGCACACATCCTCGATGTGCCCATCACGCCCGACGGCGCCGGCGAGATCGCGCGGCGCTCACGCGGCACGCCTCGCATCGCCAATCGCCTGCTCAAGCGCGTGCGCGACGTCGCCGAGGTCCACGGCGACGGCACCATCAACGCCGACGCGGCGCGCGAGGGTTTGGCGCTCTACGGCGTCGACGAGCTCGGCCTCGACAAGGTCGACCGCGCCGTGTTGCGGGCGTTGTGCGTCAGCTTCGGCGGCGGACCGGTCGGCCTGTCGACGTTGAGCGTCGCCGTCGGCGAAGAACCCGAAACCGTCGAGGACGTGCACGAGCCGTTCCTGTTGCTCAGCGGCTTCCTCGTGCGCACGGCGCGCGGCCGCGTGGCGACGCCGGCGGCGTGGCGCCAGCTGGGCCTCGACCCGCCCGCGAGCGCGCCGAATGCAGCGTCAGAAATGCTGGGGTTGTTCGACGACGCCGACGACTAAGTCGTCAGTTACATCGGGAACGGGAAGTACAAGCACCAGGAGCGGTCGATCGGATCGAGCCAGGCGCACACGTGGCGCTGCTTCCAACCGGCGGGCGACGGAACGTCCTTCAGCACCGCATTGGCGAGGTCGAAGGACGCCGCAGTGATAGTCACGTTGTCCGACGGCGCGGCCGGGTCGGCCTTTACCGGGGCGGCGCCGATGACACCGACACAACCGACGATCGCCGCAGCCAGCAGGAGAACTCGTTTCACTTGTGGAGCCCCCCGATGGTGCTCAGGTTGCTCGAGTTGATCCCGGTCAGGCTGATATCGGTCGACAGCCCGCCGAGTCCGGTGAGATCGGCAGCCGAGCCGTCCTTGCCGACGTGCGAGCGTCCGGCAGCAGCGTCGCCCTCGTGAAGTGCGACCGAGTTGCTGGCAGCGGGGGGTACCGCGGCCTTGCCGCCTTGCGATGCGGTGACGCTTCCCGTCGGCGCGCCCGACACGACTGCGCCGGAAACGTTCACAACGGTCACGACAGGGTGCGACGCCGTCGTAGCGACGGCGGTGGCCGGCGCGCCGCCACCGGCGAAACCGAGGGAGGTGGCAACGGCGGCGACGCCCATGGCGCTGGCCGCCGCGGCCGGCGCGAGCTGCGACGAAAGATCGTTGATGTGGGCGCGGGTGCGGGCGGCGAAGCGCCACGCCGCGCCGAGCACCGGCAGGCTGACGAGGCGAGCCTCGGGGCCGGCGAGTGCGAGGAACTCGCGCTTGAGCGCCTTGCGCGCCCGGAAGAGCAGGGCCTCGACCGTGCCCATCGTCACGTTGTAGTGATCGGCGATCTGCTGGTAGCTCCAGCCGTGGGTCTCGCGCAGCTCGAGCACCTCGCGGTGGCGCGGCCCGAGTTGCTCCATGGCCTTCGACAGATACGCGATGTCGACGTTGTCGATGATCTGCTGTTGGCCACCGTCGACCGAACCCGGGTCGATCTCAGCCGAAGGCTCAGCGCGGGACACCCGGCGGTGGCTATCGATGCACAGCCGGGCGGCGATGACCGTCAGCCACGGATAGAAGCGGCGCTCGCCGGCAAACCGCGGCATCGCGGAGAACGCACGTGCGAATGCTTCCTGCGTGATCTCTTCCGCCTCGTGGACGTTGCCGACGCGGCGGACGCAGAATCGAAGCAGGCGCTGGTAATAGCGCGCGTAGAGGTCGCCGAAGGCCCCTTCGTCACCTGCCTGGCACAGTTCAACCAGGCTTCGGTCACGTACCAGATCGACATCATCTGCACGGACAGCCATGTACCCCAACCCTCTGATCTCAGCGGAGCCCTAAGGGTAGCAAGCAAAATCGACTTGTCTACCCACGTAGTCATTTATTAATCGTCCGTTCTACGATCTCCTGCCGCGATGCAGGTCTCAGAACTCGTCTACGACCTGCCGGAAGGTGCAATTGCCCAGCGCCCGATCGAGCCCCGGGACGCCGCCCGGGTGCTCGTGTCGGTCGGCGGGAACCCCCCGAAACACGCTCACGTGCGGGATTTGGCGCAATTCGTGGCCCCCGGCGACCTCCTCGTGGTCAACGACACCAAAGTTCTGCGGGCGCGGCTGCGGCTGCACAAGGCGACGGGCGGCAGCGTCGAAGTCTTCCTGCTGGCGCCCCGGGACGACACCCACACGACGTGGGAAGCCCTCGTACGGCCGGGAAAACGCGTACCCCGCGGTACGGCGCTGTTCCACGGCGATCGGGAGGTGGCCGTCGTGGGCGAAGTTTTGGGTCCGGAAGGCACGCGGGTGGTGGAACTGCGGGGCGACGGGAGCGCTGACGACCTCGTGGCGGCGATCGGCGACGTCCCGTTGCCCCCCTACATCCACGAGCGCCTCGCGGACCCGGACCGCTATCAAACCGTGTACGCCCGCGTGCCGGGGTCGGTGGCGGCGCCGACGGCGGGGCTTCACCTCACCGACGCGGTGCTCGACGGGTGCCGGGCCGCCGGCGCCGAGGTCGCGGCCGTCACGCTGGACGTCGGGCTCGGGACGTTCCGGCCGATCGCGGCCGATCGCGTCGAAGACCACCACATGCACGCCGAGACCTACGTCGTCCCCGAGGCGACGGTGGCGGCGATCGAGCGGGCCCGGCGCGTGATCGCCGTCGGGACGACATCGCTGCGTTCGCTGGAGTCCTGGGCGGCGACGGGTGCGGCGCACGGGTCGACGGAGTTGTTCATCCACGGCGACTATCCCTTCAAGGTGGTCGACCGGTTGCTCACGAACTTCCACCTGCCCGGCTCGTCTCTGCTGGCGTTGCTCGACGCGTTCGCCGGGCCGCGCTGGCGCGATCTGTACGCACTCGCGCTGGCCGACGGCTACCGGTTTCTGTCTTTCGGTGACGCCATGCTCGTGGACCGCCGCGCGTGAGCTTGTCGCCGATCACCATCGACGCCAGCGACGGCGCGGCGCGCGCCGGCACCGTCACGACGGCGCGCGGCTCGTTTCCCACGCCGGCCTTCATGCCCGTCGGACCCGCGGCTCGGTGAAGGCGATCGACGCCCGAGACCTCGAGTCGGTCGGCGCCACGGTCGTGCTCGGCAACACGTATCACCTGATGCTGCGCCCGGGTGCCGACGTCGTCGCCGCGCTCGGCGGCCTGGGCGAGTTCGCGGGCTGGCACGGCCACACGCTCACCGACTCGGGCGGCTTCCAGGTCTTCTCGCTCAACCCGAAGGTCGACGACGACGGGGTCACGTTCCGTTCGACGTACGACGGCTCGTCGCACCGGTTGACGCCGGAGAGCGCGGTGGCGACGCAGGCGGCCATCGGTGCCGACATCCAGATGGTGCTCGACGTGTGCTCGGCGCTGCCGGCGACGACCGACGTGTTGCGCCTCGCGGCCGAGCGCACCGCGCAGTGGGCCGAACGCGCCCGCAACGCGCCGCGCCCGCCGCACCAGGCGTTGTTCGGGATCGTGCAGGGCGGCGTCGACGAAGCGCTGCGCGTCGAGTCGGCCCGTCGCACCGTCGCGCTCGACTTCGACGGCTACGGCATCGGCGGGCTGTCGGTCGGTGAGTCGCGCGCCGAGATGGTGCGAGCGCTGGAGGCGACGACCCCGGAGCTGCCCGCCGACCGGCCGCGGTACCTGATGGGCGTCGGCGACCCCGTCGGCATGATGGAGGCGATCGGGCGCGGCGTCGACATGTTCGACTGCGTGCTGCCGACTCGTCTGGCGCGCCACGGCACGGCGCTGACGTCGGTCGGGCGCTACCAGGTCAAGAACGCCAGCAACACGACCTCCACCGACCCGCTCGATCCAGCCTGTTCGTGCCCGACGTGTCAGCGCTACTCGCGGGGCTACCTGCGGCATCTTTTGCACGTGGGGGAGCCGAGCGCCGCCCGCCTGCTCACGCTTCACAACCTGACGTGGATCCTCGGCCTGATGGCCCGTAGCCGGGAAGCCATCGCCGCGGGGCGGTTCGCGGCGTTGCGCGACGAGGTCGTTGACATCTGGGAAGGCCGGTCCGTCAACTAAGTTCGACCGCCGCCATGGCCGTTCTTTTCCCGTTGCTCCTGCTCGGGGCCTTCTACTTCCTCTTGTTGCGTCCGCAGCAACAGCGCGTGAAGACCCATAACAACCTCGTGTCCTCGGTCGAAGTGGGCGACGAGATCGTCAGCGCCGGCGGCATCGTCGGGCGCGTGACCGCCATCGCCGAGCGCGACGTGCAGTTCGAGATCGCGCCGGGGGTGGTCGTGACGTTGGCCAAAGGCGCCATCGCCCAGAAGGCGCCAACGACCGACACCGAGAAGACGGAGACGCCCGAGTGAAGAAGCGTCGCAACGCGCTGTCGCTGCTGATCATGGTCGCGGTCGCCTTCGGCTCCCTCGCGTACACGCTCGTCAACAACAACAAGCCGACGCTCGGACTCGACCTGCAGGGCGGCATCTCGCTCGTGCTGGCGCCGGCGAAGAAGGTCGACCCTGGCGTGCTCAAGCAGTCGGTGTCGATCATCCGCAACCGCGTCGACGCGCTCGGCGTGGGCGAGCCCGACATCACGACGCAAGGCAGGAACATCATCGTCGAGCTGCCGGGCGTGAAAGATCAGGACAAGGCTCGCAGCATCATCGGCCAGACCGCCGAGCTGCGTTTCCGTCCGGTTCTCCAGGCGAACATCCCGCCGGAAAACTACGTACCGCCGACGACCACGACCGCCAAGCCCAAGAAGGGCGCGACCACGACGACCACCGAAGAGGGCGCGACCACGACGACCACGGCGAAGCCCCCCGTCATCCCGAGCACGAAACCCGAGGACGACGTCGCCACCGAGACGGTGCTGCTCCCGATGAAGGACAACAAGGGGACAGAGACCGAGCGCTTCGAGCTCGGGCCCGCACTTCTGACGGGTGAAGTCGTGCGCACGGCGCGCGCCGCGTTCAGCCAGAACGAAGGTAAGTGGTACGTGCAGCTCTACCTGACCGGCAAGGGCAGCCCCGCGTTCGACGCCATGGCGGCGGCCCACAAAGGCGAGCAGATCGCCATCGTGCTCGACGGCGTCGTGAAGTCGGCCCCGACGATCGACGCCACGTCGTTCAACGGCAAGCCGACCATCACCGGCCAGTTCTCCCAGGGCGACGCCAAGAACCTCGCCCTCGTGCTGCGCTACGGCGCGCTGCCGGTGCAGCTGAAAGAACAGAACGTCGAGAAGATCTCGGCCACGCTCGGCAAGGACTCGCTGAAGGCGGGCCTCATCGCCGGCGTCGTCGGCCTCGGCCTCGTGCTGCTCTACATGATCTTCTATTACCGGGCGCTCGGGATCGTCGTCGTGATGGGCCTGCTCGTATCGGCGTCGCTGCTGTGGTCGATCATCGGCTACCTCGGCGAGCACAGCGGCTTGGCGTTGTCGCTGTCGGGTGCGACCGGCATCATCGTGTCGATCGGTGTCACCGTCGACTCCTACGTCGTGTTCTTCGAACGATTAAAGGACGAAATGCGCTCCGGCAAGACGATCCGGAGTTCCGTCGACCGCGGCTTCAGCAAGGCGTACCGCACGATCCTGGCCGCCGACCTGTCGAGCCTCATGGCCGCCGGCGCGCTGTATCTCCTCACGGTCGGCCCGGTGCGCGGCTTCGCGTTCTTCCTCGGGCTCTCGACGCTGCTCGACCTGTTCGTCGCGTACTTCTTCACGCGGCCGATGGTGGCGGTGCTGGCGCAAAACCGCACGTTCACCGAGGCCCCTCACCTCGGCGTGGCCCGCGGGCTCGCCGTAGAAGGAGCGACGTCGTGACCGACGCAACTGCGCACCGCAGCATCTGGACGCGGCTGTACCACGGCGAGACGCGCATCGACTTCATGGCGAAGAAGAAGTGGTGGTTCCTCGGTTCCGGAATCATCATCGCCCTGGGCATGGTGAGCCTCGGGATCAACGGGCTCAACCGCGGTATCGAGTTCCGCGGCGGCACGTCGTGGGAAGTGCCGGCGCACCGCCTCACCGTTGCGAAAGCGCGTGACGTGCTTCCGTCTTCGTTGCGTGACGCGAAGGTGCAGCAGCTCGGCAGCGGTGCGCTGCGCATCCAGGCCGACCCGAAAGGGACGAAGGCCGTCGACAAGATCACCGTCGACTTGGCCAAGGCGGCGCACGTCCCCGAGCGACTCGTCAGCGTGAACTCGGTCGGCCCGTCGTGGGGGAGCGAGATCACGGCGAAGGCTCGCCGCGCCCTCGTCTACTTCCTGGCTTTGATCACCATCTACCTCGCGCTGCGCTTCGAGTGGAAGATGGCGCTGACGATTCTCGTCGCCCTCGTGCACGACATCGCGATCACGGTCGGCGTGTACTCGTTGTTCAAACTCGAGGTGACGCCGCCGACGGTGATCGCCATCCTCACGATCCTCGGTTACTCGATCTACGACGGCATCGTCGTGTTCGACAAGGTCGAGGAGAACACGAAGCCGCTGGCGATCAGCGGTCGCATGACCTACACCGAGATGGTCAACGTGTCGCTCAACCAGGTGTTGATGCGCTCGCTCAACACGACGCTGACGGCGTTGCTGCCGATCCTCTCGTTGCTCGTGATCGGGTCGTTCATCCTCGGCGCCACCACGCTGCAGGAGTTCGCGATCGCCCTCCTCGTCGGCCTCGGAGCCGGCGCCTATTCGTCGATCTTCATCGCGTCGCCGTTGTTGGCGGTGTTGAAGGAGCGCGAGCCGCGGTTCGCGGCGGTGCGCGACCGTCTGCAACGCGGGCTCGGCGGCGCCGGTCCGCTCGTGCCCGGCATGGCGACGGCGTCAGCATCGAGCGCCGTGTACGGAGATCGCGCGGCCGGCGGGGCGCCGCTCGTTCCCGGCCAGGTACTCACCGGAGACGGTGCGCCGCGCGCCGGCGCGCCGCGTCCCGGGACACCGATCACCGCGCGAGCGCGGAAGAAGGGCCGGCGTAGGTAGCGCCACTACGATTTATCTATGTCGTCGGACTTCGGTTGGTTGAAGAACCACATCGCAGAGGTCCCTGACTTCCCACGACCAGGTGTCGACTTCAAGGACATCACGCCGCTGTTCGCGGATCCCGACGCGTTCCGCTTCGCGGTCGACGCGCTGGCGGATCACGTCGCCGGCGACCAGGTCGACTACGTCGTCGGCATCGAGGCGCGTGGCTTCGTCACCGCGGCGCCGGTCGCATACCGGCTCGGCGCGGGTCTCGTCGTCGTGCGGAAGGAAGGCAAGCTGCCGCGTGCCGTGGAGCGGACGATGTACGCGCTCGAATATGGCGAGGGCGTTCTCGAAGTGCACGCCGATGCGATCCCGACCGACGCCCGCGTGCTCATCGTCGACGACGTGCTCGCCACCGGCGGGACCGCCGCGGCGACGGTCGAGCTCGTCGAGCGCCTCGGGGGCATCGTGGTGGGCCTCGGGTTCCTCGCCGAGTTGGCGTTCCTGCACGGACGCGACCGCCTCGCCGGCCGCGACGTCACGACCCTGGTCACCTACGAGTAGCTGACGCGATGGCGACTGTCGACCGAGTCCTGCCGTGGCGCAAGACCGCCGCGTCGGACACCATCGTCACGCCCGTCGTCGAGGCGTACCGGGAGCGCCACAGCAAGGGTGACGCGTCGCTGATCCTGCGGGCGTACGACAGCGCGGCCGAAGCGCACCGCGACCAGCTGCGCCAATCCGGCGAGGCGTACATCCATCACCCGGTGGCGGTCGCCAGCATCGTCGCCGGCCTCGGTCTCGACGACGTCACGATCGCCGCCGCGCTGCTCCACGACGCCGTCGAAGACACGTCGCTGACGCTCAACGATGTTGCCGAGCGCTTCGGCACCACGGTGGCGTCGGTCGTCGACGGCGTCACCAAGCTCGACCGCGTCGCCTTCGACTCGAAGGAAGCGCAGCAGGCAGCGACCATGCGAAAAATGCTGGTGGCGATGGCGAAGGACTGGCGGGTCCTCATCATCAAGCTGGCGGACCGCCTCCACAACATGCGCACCGTCGCCGCCATGCCGGTATGGAAGCAGCGGCGCACCGCCCAGGAAACGCTCGACATCTACGCGCCGCTGGCGCACCGGCTGGGGATCCAGGAGCTGCGTTGGCAACTCGAAGACCTGGCGTTCGCGGTGCTGCACCCGAAGCTGTACGCCGAGATCGATCACATGGTCGCGGTGCGCGCCCCCGAACGCGAGGCGTATCTCTCGAACGTGCTCGACACCGCGCGCGATCACCTCGACCGCTTGGGCGTGGAGGCGGCCGTGACCGGTCGCCCGAAGAACCTGTATTCGATCTACGAGAAGATGGTCATCAAGGGCAAGGAGTTCAACGAGATCTACGACCTCGTGGGCATCCGGGTGCTCGTCGAGTCGCAGAAGGACTGCTACGCCGCCATCGGCGCTATCCACGCGACATGGGCGCCGCTGCCCGGGCGCGTGAAGGACTACATCGCGACGCCGAAGTTCAACCTCTACCAGTCGCTGCACACGACCGTCGTCGGCCCCGGCGGCAAGCCGCTGGAAGTGCAGATCCGGACGCACGACATGCACCGCCGCGCCGAGTTCGGGATCGCCGCGCACTGGGGTTACAAGGAGAAGGCGACGCCGCAGGACATCGCGTGGGTGCAGCGCTTCGTCGACTGGCAGCAGGACACCACCGACCCCGCCGAGTTCCTCGAGACGCTGAAGCTCGACCTCGACACCGACGAGGTCTACGTGTTCACGCCGAAGGGCGACATCATGACGCTGCCTGTCGGGTCCGTTCCCGTCGACTTCGCGTACGCCATTCACACCGAGGTCGGGCACCGCTGCATCGGGGCGCGCGTCAACGGCCGCCTGGCGCGGCTCGACTCGAAACTGACGTCGGGCGACACCGTCGAAGTGATCACGTCGAAGCTGCCGACGGCCGGCCCGTCGCGCGACTGGATGGATCAGGTGGCGTCGCCCCGGGCGCGCAACAAGATCCGCCAGTGGTTCAGCCGTGAACGCCGCGACGACGCCATCGACAACGGCCGCGACGAGCTGTTCAAGGCGATGCGACGCGAGGGCCTGCCCGTCCAGAAGCTGTCGAACTCGCCCATGCTGCCGACGATCGCCGTCGACATCGGCCACGCCGACCTCGACGCGTTGTACGCGGCGATTGGCGACAACCACGTGTCGGCGCACTCCGTCGCCCAGCGCATCGCCCGCGAGTTGCGGGGCGGCGACCACGAGGAACAACTGCCGACGACCGCGCGGCAGGAGCGGCGCAGCGCACGCAAACAGCACCCGGCGGGCGTGTACGTCGAGGGCCTCGACGACGTGATGGTCCGGTTGTCGAAGTGCTGCACGCCCGTGCCGGGCGACGCCATCCTCGGTTTCGTCACGCGTGGTCGTGGCGTGTCCGTACACCGAGTCGACTGCGCCAACGCGGCGTCGCTCACCGCGATGGCCGACTCCGGCGAGTCGCGTCTCATCGAAGTCGAGTGGGACAACGAGAGCCCCGGCGTGTTCATGGTCTCGATCGAGGTACTGGCGCTCGACCGCACCCGCCTGTTGCTCGACGTCTCCCGCGTCCTGTCGGAGCACCACATCAACATCCTCGGTTCGTCGACCGGAGCCGGCGCCGACCGCCTCTCGCGCATGCGGTTCGACATCGAACTGGCCGACCCGTCGCACCTCGAGACGTTGCTGTCGGCGATCAAGCGCATCGACTCCGTGTACGACGCGTACCGCGCGCTGCCCGGGCGGAACTAGCCACGCCGTCGGGCCGCTGGGTCGTCGCACGACCCGTGCTGCAGTTCGCGCTGATAGGCGCAGTGGCGGTGGCGATCGTGGCCTTGGCGACCTCGACGGCGAGTCGGCGCGTCGGCCAGCGCGAAGCGATCAGTGAAGCGCGCACGACGACGATCCTGCGCGCCCAAGGTTTGGTCGAGCCCGTGCTGCGTGACGAGATCGCGGCGCGCGATCCATCGGCGATCGCCGCGGTGCGCGACGTCGTCGACCAGCGGGTGATCGACCACGCGCTGGTCGTGGTCAAGGTGTGGGACGCCAAAGGCACGGTGCTGTTCGCCACCGACCCGCGACTCGAGGGCCAACACTTCACGCTCGCCGAGGACGACCTCGACGCGTTGCGGAACGGCACGATCCAAGCGGAGGTATCGGACCTCCACGCACCTGAGAATCGCTACGACCGCCGCTTCGGCAAGTTGCTCGAGGTGTACCTGCCGGTCCGGACGCCCAACGGCACGCGGCTGTTGTTCGAGGCGTATTTCCGTTACGACGCCGTTGCCGCGTCGGGCAATCGCATCTGGCGGAGCTTTGCGCCGATCTCGATCGGGGCGTTGCTGGTGCTCGAACTGCTCCAGATCCCGCTGGCGTGGTCGCTGGCGCTGCGCCTGCGGCAGCGTCAGCGTGAGCGCGAGTCGTTGCTGCGCCGGGCCCTCGAGGCGTCCGACGTCGAGCGGCGCCGCATCGCCGCCGACCTGCACGACGGCGTCGTCCAGGACCTCGCCGGCGTCGCATTCAGCCTCGCCGCCGCGTCCCACGAAGAAGCGGCGGCGTCGGTGCGGGCGACCATCACGTCGCTGCGCGCCGCGTTGACCGACATCTATCCGCCAGACGTCTCGGGGCACGGACTGCGCGACGCCATCGGCGAGTTGGCGGCCGACGCCGGTACCGCCGGCCTCGACGTGCGCGTCGACATCCAGGCGCTGACGTCATCGCTGACCGACAGCGTGGGCGCGCTGCTGTTTCGGGTAGTGCGAGAAGCGTTGCGCAACGTCATCACCCACGCCCGAGCCACGCACGCCACCGTGCGCGCTGGGGAAGGACGCGGCTGCGCGTGGGTCGAGATCGCCGATGACGGCGTCGGGTTCGATCGCGCGGTGCTCGGCGAGCGCGCCGCCGAGGGACACATCGGCCTCAAAGGGCTCGAAGGTGTGCTGCACGACGCCGGCGGCACGATGACGATCGACACGGAACCGGGCCGGGGCACAAAGATCCGCGCCGAGGTGAAGCTCCAGTGATCCGCGTCCTCGTCGCCGACGATCACGCCGTCGTGCGCGACGGTTTGCGCGCGCTGCTGTCGAACGCGGAGGGCATCGAGGTGGTGGCCACGGCGGCGGACGGCGAGGAAGCGGTTGCGCTCGCGGGGTCGTCACACGCCGACGTCGTGGTGATGGACCTGTCGATGCCGAACGTTGACGGCGTCGAAGCGACGCGCCGGCTCGTGGCGCAGGATCCGAACGCGCGGGTCGTGGTGCTCACGACTTTCGCCGACCAGTCGAAAATCCTCGACGCCCTCAACGCCGGCGCGGCGGGTTACCTGTTGAAGGACGCGTCACCCGACGAGATCGTGCAGGCGATTCGTTCGGTGGTCACCGGCGGCGCACCGCTCGACCCGAAGGCGGCGCGGGTGTTGCTCGACGCGCGCAACGCGGCAGCTCCCGCTCGCGAGCTGAGCGCTCGCGAGCGGGAGGTGCTGGAACTGCTGGCGACGGGGCTGGCGAACAAGCAGATCGCCCGCCAACTCGGAATCTCCGACGGCACGGTCAAGGCGCACCTGACTCGGATCTTCCAACAGCTCGGGGTGACCGACCGCACCCAAGCGGCGCTGTGGGCCCGGGAGAACCTGCACTGACCTAGCCGTCACCGCCGTGGTGACCGGAGTCGTCCGACCCGCTGCCCGAGTTCGACGACCCACTGCCGGAGTTCGGCGATCCACTGCCGGAGTTGGTTCCGCTGCCGGAGTTCGTTCCGCCACCGTGATCGTCGCCGACGTCTTGCGTCGGACCGTCGTCGGTGACGGCGGTCGTCCCGCCGCGGTCGTCGCCCACGTCGTGACCGACTGCCGTGGTGGCGGGCGGCGTCGGCGCGGTCGTGACGACGGTGTCGTCCTGGCCGCGGTCGTCGCCGGGTTCGGTCTCGCGACCGCGCCGCTCGGTTGTGACGGCGCTTGTGACGGCGTCGTCGGTCGCGTCCGTCGCATCATCGGCACGCGTCCGACTGTCGATGGGCACGACGCGTTCGGGAGCCGGATTGACGGCTACCGCGTGCGCCGCGGCGTAGGCGACCACGCCGAGCGCCGGGAGAGAGAGGATCCCGACGCCCACGGCGAGGAGTCGCTTGGGAAAGGTGGCCACCCGCTACCGGTGGTTGAGGCCGTCGTCGGCGCCGCCACGCTGATGGTTCGCACCGTCGTCGGCTCGGTGGCCGTGGCGGACGTGACCGGCGGGGTCGTCGGCGCCCTGGCGTGCGGAGGCGACGCCGGCAGTGCTGACGATGGTTGCCATGCCGATGAGAGCGGCGACTGCAATCTTGCGGAGTTTCATGTTGTTGGGTCCTTATCTGTTGGGGGGACAAGGACACAGTGCGGGAGCCGGAGTACGACCCTCAATTGGCCGATGGTCGTACGACTACGTCACCGAGATGCGGTGCGCGGTTACCGGTGCGCCGAATCCTTTGAGGGTCAGCTCGACCGGGGAGGTATCGACGCGGTTCCGCACGGCGTTGTGGGCGCGGCCGTCGAGTAGCACCTCGCCGTCGCCGGCTTCGTCACACAAACGCGACGCGAGATTCACGACCGACCCAATCGGCGTGTAGTCGGTGCGCGCTTCGAATCCGATCGTGCCGAGCGTGGCGTAGCCGTAGGCGATGCCGGCGCCGTAGCCGATGTCAAAGCCGCGGTCGCGCCACCGGTCCTTCAACAAAGCCATCGGATCGCGCAGCGAGAGGGCCATGTCGAGAGCGCGCCCTGCGGGATCTTCGCAGGGAACGGGGTCGTTGAAGTACGCCATCACACCGTCGCCCGCGAAGCCGCCGACGGTCGCGTCGAGACGCTTCACCACTTCGCCGACCGCCGCGTAAAACTCGCTGAGCACCTCGACCACGTCTTCGGGTTCGGCCACGGCCGAGAACGCCGTGAAGCCGCGCAGGTCGAGAAAGATCACGGCGATCTGCCGGCGATGCGTGGCCAACACGTCATCGCCGCCACGCGACAACACGGTGTCGGCGATCTGCGGCGATAGGAACCGACGCAGCTTGCCTAGGCGCTCGATCTCCTCGACCTGTTCGGTGACCCTGGCCTCAAGCTGCGTGCGCGCGGCGCCGACTTCTTCGTGGAGCGCGCGCTCGCTCGCGGCCAGCGCACCGAGATGACGCACGAACCACTCGACTGTCCACGTCGCTCCCGCGGTGAACGCCGAGACGAACAAGACGCGCATCAGCGGACGTGGGTGGCCAGGCTCGACCGTGACCACGCCTGCAAATATCGCGACCATCGTGGCGGTGAGGATGGCGGCGGCCCGTCGTGGGAACCACACGAAAACCGCTGCTCCGATCGTCGGAATCGAAACAGCTGACTCCGCGACCGACGGCCCCGCAGCCCAAATGCCGAGGCCGACCAATGGCAGGAACACGAGCACCACCCAGCTCCATCGCCACACCGGCCATTGCACCTGCGCGAGTGAGATGACGGTGGCGACGATGAGTGCGGCCAAAAAGACGCCCGCCAGGATGCCGGTGCGGAAGTGAGCGATCGGAGCGCCCGGCAGCGCGAGCGCGAGTAACCCTCCGATCACCATCGTGAGGAGGCCGCGGATGGCGGCGTAGCGCAGCTGGTCCGAATAATTCTCCGTCCCGAAGAGCAACTCGAGCGGAGCGGGGTCGTTGCCGAAAAGCACCCGCGTCAGCCGCGACCGTGGGCGCCACCGCGCAACTCCGTCGGTCGTCCCCACTCCGAAAGTCTGACTTCTCCAAGAGCGGGGTGTCTGTGACCTTCGCCCTAGGCTGCTCATCTCCCATGGCGCCCAAGTTCACCGCTCCGAAGGGCACGTTCGACGTGCTCGGGCCCGAATCGGCCCGTTACGAGGCGCTCGTCGCGCTGTTCGCGCAGCTCGCGCATCGCTACGGGTTCGAGTTGATCGTGCAGCCGATGTTCGAAGACGTCGGCGTGTTCCAACGGCTCGGCGGTTCGACCGACGTCGTCCGCAAGGAGATGTACGACTTCGAGGACAAAGGCGGCCGCCACATCGCGCTGCGCCCCGAGGGCACGGCACAAGCGGCGCGCGCCTTTCTGGAGCACCACCCGACGCCGCCGTGGAAGGTCTGGTACGTCGGGCCGAAGTTCCGGTACGACCGGCCGCAAAAGGGCCGCTACCGCCAGCATCACGAGGTCGGCGTCGAGGCGATCGGTACCAATGACGCCGACGTCGACGTCGAGGTCATCTCGCTGGCGACCGACTTCTACGCGGCGCTGGGCGTGACTCGGCTGAAGCTGCGCCTGACGTCGCTGGGCGACAACGTGTGCCGTCCCGCGTACCGCGCGGAACTCGAGGCGTTCCTGACCGAACGTCGGGACCAGCTGTGCGGCGAGCACCGTGATCGCATCAGCGAGAACCCGATGCGCATCCTCGACTGCAAACGCGCCGAGTGCGTCGCCGCGACCAAAGACGCGCCGCACATGATCGACCGGCTGTGCGAGCCGTGCACCGTGCACTTCGCGCGCGTGCGCGCTGGACTCGACGCCGCCGGCATCGCCTACGTGATCGACCCGTCGCTGGTGCGCGGTCTCGACTACTACACGCGCACGACGTTCGAGTTCGAAGCCGCGGCGTTGGAGTCGGCGCAGAACGCCGCGGGTGGCGGCGGGCGGTACGACGGACTGATCGAACAGCTCGGTGGCGCGCCGACGCCAGGGATCGGCTTCGGCCTCGGGATCGAACGCATCCTCATCGCCTGCGACGCCGAAGGCGTGTTTCCCGCGCCGGCGGACCGACTCGACGCGTTCGTCGTCGACACCACGGGCGGCGACGCCGCGCGTGACGTCGCCCGCGAGCTGCGCGTGGCGGGCGTGCGCGTCGACCGCGCCTTCGACAATCGTTCGTTCAAGTCGCAAATGACGGCGGCGCTGCGGTCCGGCGCCCGCTTCGCCGTCGTGATCGAGGACGCGGGCATCACCGTGCGCACGCTGGCCGAGAAGGGCGAGCCCGTCGCCGTTGACCGTGCGAACCTGGTAACGACCCTCACCGAAAGGCTTTCAATCAAGTGACCCTCCGCACCGATTATTCGGGAGCGCTGCGCTCCAGCGACATCGGACGGACCGTCACGGTCTGCGGCTGGGTGGCGCGCCGGCGTGAGCACGGCGAGCACCTGGCGTTCGTCGACGTGCGCGACCACACCGGCGTGATCCAGTGCGTCGTCGACGGCGCCCACGACTTGCGCAACGAATACGTCGTGGCTGTCACCGGGACCGTCCGGGCGCGTCCGGAGGGCACCGTCAACGGCAACCTCCCGACGGGCGAAGTCGAGGTCGGCGACTGCACGGTCGAGGTGTTGAACACCGCGGAGCCGCCGCCGTTCCCGCTCGACGGTCGCGTCGAGTCCGACGAGAGCATCCGCCTGCGTTATCGCTACGTCGACCTGCGCACCGAACGCATGCAGAAGAACCTGCGCGTGCGCGCCGCGGTCAACAGCGCGGTGCGCCGCGCCATGGAGGACCAGGACTTCCTCGAAATCGAGACCCCGATGCTGATCGCGTCGACGCCGGAAGGGGCACGCGACTTCGTCGTGCCGTCGCGGCTCCAGCCGGGATCGTTCTACGTGTTGCCGCAGAGCCCGCAGCTGTTCAAGCAGCTGTCGATGGTCGGCGGCTGTGACAAGTACTTCCAGATCGCGCGCTGCTTGCGCGACGAAGACCTGCGCGCTGACCGGCAGTTCGAGTTCTTCCAACTCGACCTCGAGATCAGCTTTGCTTCGCAACAGGACGTGCTCGACGCCACGTCGGTCGCGGTCGCGGCGGCCGTCAAAGCCGTCACGGGCAACGACATAGGGCCCATCGAGACCATGACGTGGCTCGACGCGATGGAGCGGTACGGCTCCGACAAGCCGGACCTGCGGTTCGGCATGGAGCTGGTGGAGCTCACCGACGTCTTCGCGGCGACGGAGTTCAACGCCTTCAAGGCGCCGTGCGTCAAGGGCATGAAGGTCGACGGCGGCGCGCAGTTCACGCGCAACAAGCTCGACGATCTCACTGACATGGCGAAGCGCTACGGCGCCAAGGGCCTCGTGTGGATGCGCGTCACCGACGACGGCCTCGACTCGCCGGTCGCCAAGTTCCTGAGTGAGTCAGAGATCAGCGCGCTGCGCGCCGAAATGAAGGCGACCACCGGTGACCTGCTGCTGCTCGTCGCCGACGAGCGACCGAAGGTGCGCCACGTCCTCGGCCTGCTGCGCGTCGAGCTGGGACGGCCGCCGGTGACCGAAGGTGGCCTGCTCTTCACGTGGATCGTCGACTTCCCGCTGTTCGAAGGCCTCGACGACGACGGCCGCCCCGTTGCGGCGCACCACCTGTTCACCATGCCGAACCTCGACGACCTCGAGCGGTTGTCGAGCGATCCGCTCTCGGTGCGCGCCCAGTCCTACGACTTGGTGCTGAACGGCTGGGAGCTCGGCTCCGGCAGCGTGCGAATCCACCGGCCCGACATCCAGCAGCAGGTGTTCGACTGCGTCGGGATCGATGCCGAGGACGCGCAGCGCCGCTTCGGGTTCCTGCTCGACGCGTTCAAGTACGGAGCGCCGCCGCACGCCGGCTTCGCCTTCGGTCTCGACCGCCTCGTCGCCATCCTCGCGGGCGAGGAGAACATCCGCGAGGTCATTGCGTTCCCGAAGACGCAGTCGGGCCTCGACCTGCTGACGGGAGCGCCCACGCCGATCGACGACGCGCAGCTCAAAGAGCTGCACATCCGCCACCTCCCGCCGCCGAAATAAGAACCGCTCCGACCCGCCGCTTCGAATCCTCCGACCTCCGACTGATGTTCTGGGGGAGCCGGCAGCTGACACTCGCAGCATGGCGCTGCGCACTGACGAGTTACCGACGTACGACGTCCTCACCCTCAGTTCCCTAGAGGATCCCTACGCCGCGTTCGCCGAGTGGCGCGCCGTGGGGCCGTTGATGAACGGGGTGCACGGGTGGGGAGTGACGCGCCACGCCGAGATCGCGACGCTCTTGCGTGACCGCCGTGTCGGACACGCGTTTCCACGCGAGATGATGCGATACGCCACCGGATCGGGCCCGCTCCTCGACTTCCAGATGGGCACGATCCTCAACCAGGACGGCGACGATCACACGCGCGTCCGCCACCTCATAGGCCAAGCGTTCAGCGCGCCCCTCGTGCGCCGGTTGGAGCGTCACATCGTCGAGTTAACCGACTCGATCCTCGAGCGTGTCCTCGACGGCGAGGCGTGCGACGCGGTCGACGACATCGCGTTCCCGCTTCCGGCTGCGGTGATCAGTGAGCTGCTCGGGCTTCCCGTCGCGGACCGAGAAGTCGTGCGCGGTCACGCGGAGCGGATGGTGGACCCCGACACGTCCGTCGCCGACGTCGAAGTGTTGTGGTTTCGGACATACATCGCCGACGCGTTGCGGGGCCGCACTCCGGACCCTCAGGGCGACCTCTTGCAATCGATGCTCGCAGCGGGAGCGCGGGACGACCGGCTGACGCACGAAGAGATCGTCGACCACGCGGCGTTCCTTTTCTTCGCCGGCTTCGAGACGACGCGCCACCTCATCGCGTCGGGCGTCGCCTGCCTGCTCGACTTCCCCGACCAGGCAATCCTCCTCCACGACGATCCTGGCCTCGCGCGGTCCGCGATTGACGAGTTCCTGCGCTACGACGCGCCACTGCGATCCGTTCCGCGGGTGACGCTCGAACCGATCACCGTCGGCGGGCGCACCGTCAAGGCGGGACGCTTCCTGCAGTTGCTGATCGGTTCCGGGAACCGCGATGAACGCGTCTTCGTCGAGCCCGATCGCGTCGACATCACGCGCACGCCCAATCCGCACTTGTCCTTCGCCGCGGGCGTGCACCACTGCCTGGGTGCCGTGTTGGCGCGGCTCGAAGCGCGCGTCGTGTTCGAACGCATCGGCGAGCGGGTCGCAGTGCTTGAGGCCGCAGGTCCGCGGCGACGTGTGACGGGTGGAGTCGGTACCTACGCATCGATACCGATCCGCGCACGCGCCAGCTGACGACCGGCAATGGCGGCGTGGGATGATGCCGATGTGGGGGTTCTGCCCGTCGGCACCGTGACGTTGCTGCTCGCCGACATCGAGGGTTCGACCCGTTTGTGGGAGCAGCGTGCGAACGAGATGCCGGCAGCGCTCGCCGCGCTTGACGAACTCGTCGTCGCGACAGTGGACCGACACCGCGGTGTGCGCCCGGTGGAACAGGGCGAGGGCGACAGCTTTGTCGCTTCGTTCGCCCTCGCATCGGACGCGGTGGCGTGTGCGCTTGCGTTGCAATTGGCGACGACCGGCGGCTTGCTGCGGTTACGCATGGGACTCAACACGGGCGAGATTCAGCTGCGGGACGAAGGGAATTACATGGGCCCCGCGATCAATCGTGCGGCGCGCATACGTGACCTCGGCCACGGCGGCCAGGTGCTCCTGTCGCAAGCGACCGTCGACATCCTGCAGGACGAGCTGCCAGCGGACGCGTCGCTGGTCGATCTCGGCTCGCACCGGTTGCGCGACGTCGGCCGGCCGGTTCACTTGTGGCAGCTCGCGCACCCCAAGTTGGCGACGACGTTCCCGCCACTGCGCGGGCTCGCCGTGGGTCGCAACAACCTGCCGCTTCAGCTGACGTCGTTCGTCGGGCGAGGGGCGACCGTCGCCGAGCTGCACGCGCTCCTCGACACCGAACGCGCGGTCACCGTCACCGGTGCGGGGGGCTGCGGCAAGACGAGACTCGCGTTGCACGTCGCCGATGGACGCCTGGACCGCTATGCGGGCGGTGTGTGGCTCGTCGACTTCGCTCCCGTAAACGATCCAACTGCGGTGCCGACGCTGGTGACCAACGTGGTCGGCGCCGCGCCCCGCGCCGGAAGCGATGCTGTCGCGGCGATCGTCAGCGCGCTCGAGGACGCGCCGACGCTGATCGTCCTCGACAACTGCGAACACCTCGTTCCCCAGTGCGCTCAGCTCGTGGAGTCTCTGCTGCGCGCCTGCGCCTCGGTCACCGTGATGGCCACCAGCAGGGAGCCACTCGGGTTCGCCGGCGAGTCGACGTTCCGCGTGCCGTCGCTCGCGGCACCGCCCGCCGATCGCGACGGCGGCGATCTGACGTCGCTGCGCGAGTGGGACGCCGTCGAGCTGTTCGTGCAGCGAGCCGGCCAGGCGCGCCGCGCGTCGTCGACGAGCCACGTTGACTCCGGCGTCATCGCGGAAATTTGCCGGCAGCTCGACGGGATGCCGCTGGCGATCGAACTCGCGGCCGCGCGGATGCGTGTGCTCAGTCCGGAGCAAATCCGAGACGGGCTGCGCGACCGATTTCGTTTGCTCACCGGCGGCGCGCGCACCGCACTTCCGCGCCAGCAGACGTTGCAGGCATCAGTGGACTGGAGCTACGCGCTCCTGCTGCCGCCCGAGCGGGTGCTGCTCCAGCGGCTGTCAGTGTTCGCCGGCGGCTTCACCATCGAAGCCGCGTCCGCAGTCGGAACTGGTGGCGATCTCGAGGCGCACCACGTCTTCGACTTGCTGATGCAGCTTGTCGACAAATCACTGGTGTTCGCGGCGGACGACTTGGGCCGCGGGCGCTTTGGCTTACTCGAAACCGTGCGCCAGTACGCCGCCGGGAAGCTCGTCGACTCGGGTGAGGCCCAGGACGTCCAGCGCCGACATTTCGATTACTTCTTCGAGTTCGCGCGGCGCGGCGCAGAGGCCATCGACGCATTTCTACGCCGTTTGGATCCGGACTACGACAATCTGCGCCGCGCTCTGCAGTGGGCCGACGACCACCCCGACCCCGCGCCCCTCGTGCGCATGGCCGCGCACCTCTACGGCTACTGGGCTCTCGGCCGGCACGTTGACGAGGGCGACCGGTGGCTGCAACGGGCCGTCGCGCGCGCAGATTCACCGGTGCTGCGCGGTCGTGTTCTCGGCCACTACGCCCACGTTCACGGCATGGCGGTGAGCTGGGAGGCCGCCGCACCGATCGCCGAAGAAGCTGTCGAGCTTGCCCGTGCCAGCGGGAACCCGTCGGCGATGGTGTGGTCGCTTGGGCAGCTCGGCAACGTGCTGACGAACATATTCCGCACCGACGAAGGTTTGGCGGCGCTCCACGAGGCCATGCGCATTGCCCGAGAACACGACGACGTGCATGGGCTGGCCTTCGCCGCCTTCCAGCTCGGTCGCGTGCAGACGCTCTTCGACCCCGAGTCCGCGGCGGCGACGTTGCAGGAAGCGATCGTTCTCGCGGATCGCGCCGGGGCGGCGTATATCCATCACATGGCGACCGCGTGCTTGGGGTGGGCGGCCGAAGGACTCGGCGATCTCCGGAGCGCCGTGGAGTACGCCGAACGCGGGGTAGTAGGACTGCTGGACATTGGCGACGGTTGGTTCACGTCGGGTGTCATCTCGTTCATCGCGTACGTGAAGTCGTTGATGGGCGACGAGGCGGGCGCCGACGGCGCTCTGGAGGATCTGGCGGCGTTGGCGGCCGAGATGCGCGGCACCGTTCGCAGCACGACGGCGTTGGGCCGTGGCCTCGTGGCGTTCGCCCGCGGGGACTGGGCAGCGTGCGTGGCGCAGTTGTCCGCCGTCGACGGCACCGTCGATCTGTACGTTGCGGAGCTGCCCCGCCTGCTCGCACTCGTTCAGCAAGGCGAACACGTTCGTGACGACGTCGAAACAAGAGGCCGCCGCGCGCTCGTACTCGCGCGGGCTGAAGCCGCGTGTGCGCGCGAGGACGCCGCTTCGGCGCGTGAAGGGCTGCGGGACTATCTTCTCGACGACGAATTGACGCCCTACGGGATGGTGTTCGGTGTGCACGCGCTGCGACGCTTTGCCGGGACGTCGCTGGCCGCCGAGCACATCGACGAGGCCGTGAGACTCTTGGCCGCGGCTGCGGCGCGCGCCGAACAGCTCGGCATGTCGCTCGACACGGGCTTCGCTCGCATGACCGCAGGCGAGCAAACCGCCGCGGAGAATGCCGTCGACGCCGGTCGGTTCGCGCAACTGTGGAACGAGGGCGCCGCGATGGCATGGGACGACGTCATCGCATATCTCGCGCGCGGTCGCGGTCAGCGCCGGCGGAGGACGTCGGGGTGGGAGAGCCTTACGCCGACGGAGCGGCAGGTCGTGAGCCTGCTCCGGGAGGGCCTTGCGAACAAAGCGATAAGCGAGAAATTGTTCATGTCCGTCGCCACGGTCAAGAGCCACCTCACGCACGCCTACGCCAAGCTTGGCGTCGCGTCGCGCGTCGAGCTCCTCGCTGGCGAAATAGCGTCACAGCATCCCCACTCGTAAGTCAGCATCCGATAACAGCCTGTTCGAGGAGCAACTGCGTGAGCAGTTGCGCAGGCAAGCACCGCTCGCCGACCGGCTCCGGCCGACCACGCTCGACGACATCGTCGGTCAGGACCACCTGCTCGGTCCGGGTCGGCCGCTGCGCACTCTGGTCGAGTCCGACCGGCTGAGTTCGATCATCCTGTGGGGCCCGCCCGGGACGGGCAAAACCACGCTGGCACGGGTCATCGCCAGCGTCACCAACCGTGCCTTCGTGCCGCTGAGCGCGGTCACCGCCGGCGTGAAGGACGTCCGCGAGACCGTCGACGGCGCGCGACAGCTGCTGGCCGAGAACGGACGGCCGACCATCCTGTTCCTCGACGAGGTCCACCGCTTCAACAAGGCGCAGCAGGACGCGCTGCTGCCTTCCGTCGAAGACGGGACGCTCACGCTCATCGGCGCGACGACCGAGAACCCGTACTTCGAGGTGAACGCGCCGCTGCTGTCACGTTCCACGCTCTTTCGGCTCGAGCCACTCGCCGAAGCGTCGATGCAGACCTTGGCAAAGCGGGGTCTCGACGCCGAGGGTGCGACCGCCGACGAGGACGCCATCGCCCATCTCATCAACCTCGTCGACGGCGACGGGCGCGCCCTGCTGACGTCGATCGAGGTCGCGGTCACGCTCGCCGGTACGGCCAAACACGTCACGCTCGAACACGCGGAGTCGGCGCGCGGCGCCCGCGCCCTGCGCTACGAGCGCGACGACCACTACGACGTGATCTCGGCGTTCATCAAGTCGATCCGCGGCAGCGACCCCGACGCCGGGCTGTACTGGATGGCGCGCATGATCACCGCGGGGGAGGACGCGCGGTTCATCGCGCGGCGACTCGTTGTGCTCGCCAGCGAGGACATCGGCATGGCCGACCCGATGGCGCTCGTGGTCGCCACGTCGGCCGCCCACGCGGTGGAATACGTCGGGCTACCCGAAGCGCAGTACAACCTGTCCCAAGCGGTGGTGCACCTCGCGACTGCGCCCAAGAGCAATCGCGTCGCCGCCGCGATGTGGGCGGCGTTCGAAGACGTGCAGTCGAAGCCCGCCGGTCAAGTGCCGGCGCATCTACGGGACGCGTCGTACCGCAGCGCGCGCCGGATCGGCCACGGCGTCGGCTACGAGTACCCCCACAACGACGAGACGGGATACGTCGAGCAGCAATACCGCCCCGACAACGTCAACGACCGGACGTACTACGAGCCCTCGGACCACGGTTTCGAATCCGAGGTCAAAGAGCGCCAATCCAAGCGCCGCGGCTCCTAGGGTGGACGCATGATTCGCCGTCTCTTCTGGATCGCCGTCGGCGCCGGCCTCGGGTACTTCGTCACCGTTCGCGTGCAGCGGGTCGCGCAGGCCGCCGACAAGCTGCGGCCGGCCAACATGCGTGATGACCTCGTGCGTGGCGCGAAGTCCGCCGCGACCCAAGCTCGCCAGGTGATCCGCGACCTGTCCAGCGACAACCTCGCCTCCTAAGTCGATAGGGAACCACGACGCCGGTCCCGTAGATTGAGTTCTGCCATGGACTCGAATTCGCTGCGCCGCGCCTTCACCGACTTCTTCGTCGAGCGCGGGCACACGGCAGTCCCGTCCTCGGGTGTGATCCCGCATCACCCGACGGCGCCGCTGTTCACCAACGCCGGCATGAACCAGTTCGTGCCGTATTTCCTCGAAGAGGAACGGGCGCCGTGGCCGCGGGCGACGAGCATCCAGAAGTGCATTCGCCTCTCGGGCAAACACAACGACGTCGACGAGATCGGCAAGACGCGCCGGCACATGTCGTTCTTCCAGATGCTGGGCAACTTCAGCTTCGGTGACTACTTCAAAGAGGACGCCATCAAGATGGCGTGGGAGTTGCTGACCGAGGTCGTCGGATTCGACGGCGACCGCCTGTGGATGACGGTGCACACCAGCGACGACGAAGCCGAAGCGATCTGGCACGAGGTCGTCGGCGTCCCGATGGATCGCATCCAACGGCTCGGCGACAAGGAGAACTTCTGGGACATGGGCCCGACGGGTCCGTGCGGTCCGTGCTCGGAAATCCACTTCGACTGCGGCCCCGAGTGGGGTGACGCCGGCGGCCCCGAAGCCGGCGACAGCGATCGTTACATCGAGTTCTGGAACCTCGTGTTCATGCAGAACCAGTACGGCGAGCACGGTGAGATCCTCGACCTCCCGCGCAAGAACATCGACACCGGCGGCGGGATCGAACGCTGGCTGATGTTGCTCGAGAACGTCGAGACCGTGTTCGACACCGACGAGTTGCGGCGCATCATCGAAGAGGCCGAACGGCTGACTGGCGCGCGCTACAAGTCGGACGACGCGACGACATTCGCGTTGCGCGTCCTCGCCGATCACGCCCGCACGATTCCGATCCTGATCGAAGGCGGCGTCGTGCCGTCCAACGAAGAGCGCGGCTACATCTGCCGCAGCGTCGTGCGCCGCGCTGTTCGCCGCGCCTACCAACTCGGCGTCGACAAGGTCGTGCTTCCGGATCTCGTCGGCGCGGCCATCGACATCAGCGGCGACGCGTTCCCCGAACTCGTGCGCCACAAGGACACCATCCTCGGCACGGTCGAGCGCGAAGAGGTGCGATTCCGCCGGACGTTGCGCGACGGGTCGGTCGTCCTCGACGAGGAGATCGCCACGGGCAGAATCCGCGGCGACGTCGCCTTCCAGTTGCACGACACGTTCGGGTTCCCGATCGAGATCACCGCGGAGGTCGCCGAAGAGCGCGGCGTCGAACTCGACCGCGCCGGCTTCGACGAGCGCATGGCCGAGCAGCGCCGCCGCGCCAAGGAAGGACGCAAGGTCGTCGCCGCCGGCGGCAAGGACACCACGGCCTACAAGGCCATCGTCGACGCGTCGAGCACGACGGTGTTCACGGGATACGACGAGACCGAGTCGGAAGCCACCGTGGTCGCGGTGTTCGACAACGAGGACGGCACCGTCGAGGTGTTCTTGGATCGCACGCCGTTCTACGCGGAGTCGGGCGGCCAAATCGGCGACACCGGCACAATCGAGACGGCGAGCGGTGTGCTGCGCGTCTCCGACACGACGGCGGCGCTACCGGGGCTGTTCCGTCATATCGGCAAGCTCGAAGGTGACATCGAAGAAGGCCAGCGCGCCATCGCGGCGATCGACGTCGAGCGGCGCGACGCCATCCGTCGCAACCACACCGCGACCCACCTCCTGCACTGGGCGCTGCGCGAAGTGCTCGGCGATCACGTGAAGCAGCAGGGTTCGCGCGTCGGTCCCGACGAGTTGCGCTTCGACTTCAGCCATCACGGCCCGTTGACGGCCGACGAGATCGCGCAAGTCGAGCACATGGTCAACGCCGAAGTGCTCTTGAATCCCGACGTCGGCAGCGGCGAGTACTCAAAGGACGAGGCCGAGACGATGGGCGCGATCGCCTTCTTCGGCGACAAGTACGGCGACCGCGTGCGCGTGATCCAGGCGGGCGGCAAGTCGATCGAGTTCTGCGGCGGGACTCACGTCTCCGCGCTCGGCACTATCGGCACGATCAAGATCACCTCCGAGGAGTCGATCGGCGCCAACATGCGCCGCATCTTCGCCGTGACCGGGTGGGGAACGATCGCCTGGATGAACGAGCGCGACCGCCTCGTGCACGATGCGGCTGCGATGCTGAAAGCGGCGCCCGAAGAGTTGACGAGCGCAGTCACGCGCACGCTCGAACGCAACAAGGCGCTCGAGGCCGAGCTGCGCAACCTCAAGGCGGCGAGCGCCCGCGCCGAAGGCCCGGCGCTGGCCGCGGAGGCGGTCAACGGTGTCGTCGTGGCGCGCCGAGACGGGCTCCCGCAGGACGCGCTGCGCGATCTGGCCCTCGCGGTACGCGACCAACCGAACATCAAGGCCGTCGTGCTCGGCGGTTCACCCGAAGACGGCAAGGTGGCGCTCGTGGCGGTCGTCAGCAAGCAGGGGCGCGACGCCGGACTCGACGCCGGGGCGATCCTCGCCGATGCCGCGAAGGCGGTGCAGGGCGGCGGATCGAAGAACCCCGACATGTCGATGGCGGGCGGCCGGAACGTCGCCGGCATCGACGACGCGCTCAAGCTCGCGGCCAAGGCTGCCGGCGCCGAGTAGTGCCGCGCGCGCTCGGGCTCGACTTGGGCACGGTTCGCATCGGCGTCGCCACTTCCGATCCCGGTCGCGTCATCGCGTCGCCCTACGCCGTGATCACGCGCGGCAAGGACCACGCCGCCGACCACGCCGCCATCGCGGCCGCGGTCGCGGAGTCTGACGCGTCGATCGTCGTGGTCGGCTTGCCGCGCGCCATGAGCGGCAAGGAGACGGCAGCCGCGCGCACCGTCCGCGCCGAAGCCGAAGAACTGCGCGCCGTGCTCGATGTTCCGCTCGTGTTCTGGGACGAGCGGCTCAGCACCGTCACCGCACAGCGTTCGCTGATCGCCGGTGGCGTCCGGCGTCAACAGCGCAAAGGCTCCGTCGACAAGGTGGCCGCGGCCGTCATCCTCCAGAGTTGGCTCGATGCCGGGTGCCCCGGCTGAACGGTTAGGTTCGTCCGATGCCCCGGGTCGCGCGCGCCGCGCTAGTTGCCGTTGTCGCGTTCCTCGTGTTGCTCGCCGCCGGTTTCGTCTGGTTCCAGCGTCAAGTCAATCCACCCGGCAAGCCCGGCGCGTTGGTGAACGTCACCATTCCCGAGGGTTCGGCGTCGGGCACGATCGCGGCAATCCTCGACGACAAGGGCGTGATTTCGAGCGCGCGCGTGTTCAAGGTGTATCTGAAGATTCACCCCGCCTCGCTGAAGGCCGGCACCTACCAGTTGCACAAGAAGGCGTCGCTCGGCGACGTCGTCGGTGCGCTCAAGACCGGTCCGAAGCACATCTTCCATCGCCTCACCATTCCCGAGGGCTACACGCTCAAGCAGATCGCGGCGCGCGTCGGGCAACTGCCAGGGAAGTCGATGGACGCGTTCATGGCTGCCGCGAAGAGCGATCGCGTGCGCTCACGGTTCGAACCGCCGAACATCCACAACCTCGAAGGGTTGCTGTTCCCCGACACGTATTTCATCGAGGACAAGGACACGGAGGAGACCATCCTCACGCGCATGGTCACCACCTTCGACGAGGTAGCAACGACCGAAGGGCTGTCCGCAGGCGCGGCGGGCCACAACGCGTACGAGACGATCACGATCGCGTCGCTCGTCGAAAGCGAGGGCAAGGTCGCGGCTGATCGCCCGAAGATCGCCCGCGTCATCGACAACCGGCTCAACGTCAACATGCTGCTGCAGGTCGACGCCACCGTCATCTACGCGCGAGGAGGGCGCCGGCCGAACGGACGGGTGTTGTACAGCGACCTCAAGGTCGACTCGCCGTACAACACCTACCAGGTGAAGGGGTTGCCGCCGACGCCGATCAGTTCGCCCGGTCGCGCCGCCATCCGCGCCGCGCTGCATCCCGCCGACGGACCATGGCTGTTCTACGTGAAGTATCAGGCCGACGGCAGCCACAAGTTCTCCGTCACGCTCCAGGAGCAGAACGCCGCCATCGCCGACGCCAAGCGGCGCGGGGTCAATCCCTGATGCCGCTGAGTGGGACGACGCGCGTCGCCGGCGTGATCGGCGACCCAGTGCGCCACTCGATTTCTCCCGCGATCCACAACGCCGCGTTCGCAGCCGAGGACCTTGACTGGGTGTTCGTGGCGTTCGAGGTCGCCGACGGAGACGCTCCGGCGGCGATCGCCGGAGCGCGCGCGCTCGGCATCGACGGGCTGTCGGTGACCATGCCTCACAAGGCGACGGTGATCGAGGCGTTGGACCGCCTCAGCCCGACGGCGGAAAAACTCGGAGCGGTGAACGCCATCGTGCGCGAAGGAACCGAGTTCGTGGGTCACTCGACCGACGGCGCCGGGCTGATCGACGCACTCACCTATGACGAAGGGTTCGACGTCGCCGGCAAGAAGTGCGTCGTGCTCGGTGCCGGCGGCGCGGCGCGTGCGGCCATCCTGGCCATCGGCGAAGCCGGCGCCGAAGACATCGTCGTCGTGAACCGCACGCCGCTGAACGCCGAGCGGGCCGCCGCCCTCGGTGGCAGCGCGGCGCGCGTGGGTAGCGAAGCCGACGTGTACGGCGCCGACCTTGTCGTCAACGCCACACCCGTCGGCATGGTCGGCCACAGCGAGCGCTCGGCGGTCGAGCCGGCGCTGTTCCACTCCGAACAGTTGGTCGTCGACCTCGTGTACGCGCCGCCGATCACCCCGACCATTCACGCGGCGCGCGACGCCGGCGCCCACGCCGTCGGCGGCCTCGGGATGCTCGTGCATCAGGCGGCGCACGCGTTCACGCTGTGGACGGGTCACCCGGCGCCGCTCCCCGCGATGTCCGCCGCTGCGATGGCGGCGATGGCGCACACGCTGCGATGAGCGTCGAACTCGCCGACGTCGCCGTCACCGTGGCCGCCGCGGTCGCCGGTTTCGTCGCGGCGCCGTACGCGGGGCGCGCAATCCGTGACACGCCGCCCGATCCCGAGGACGACCCGCCGCCTGTCCCGCGTGTCGGGCCGTGGCTGGAGCGCCGCAAGCTTTTGGCACCGCTGCTCGCGGTCGTCGCCGCCGGCGTCGCGGCGCGCACTGGCGCCCATCCGGTCGCGGCCGCGCACGTCGTCGCCGCCATCGGGCTCGTCACGCTCTCGGTCATCGACCTCGACCTGTTCCTGTTGCCCAAGCGGATCGTGTGGCCGACCGTCGGCGCCATCGCGGCGCTCCTCGTGATCGCGGCCGCCGTCGACGGTGACGCCGTCGCCCTCAAGCGCGCCGCGCTGTGCGGCCTCGGTGGGTTCGGCGCGTTGCTCGTACTGCACATCATCAGCCCGAACGGCATGGGCTTCGGCGACGTGCGGCTCGCCGGCCTCATCGGCCTCGACCTCGGCTGGCTGGGCGTCGAACAAGTCGTGTTCGGCATCTTCGCCGGCTTCGTGTTCGCGGCCACCGTCGGCATCGCGTTGCTGGTCTCGCGGCGGCGCAAAACGAAGGACGCGGTGCCCTTCGGCCCGTTCCTCGCGCTGGGCACCCTGTTCATCCTCTTCGGCGGGGATGTCTTGCTCGGCATCGCCCGTCATTAACCTTTCATGTCGTGCTGCGCTATCTGACCGCCGGTGAATCGCACGGCAAGGGTCTCGTCGTCATCGTCGAGGGCTTGCCCGCCGGTCTCGCCATCACGGTCGAAGACGTGCAAGCCGAGTTGGCGCGACGTCGCCTGGGCTTCGGCCGCGGCCCGCGCATGCGTTTCGAGCAGGACGAAATCACGCTGCTAGGCGGCATCCGCCACGGCCGCACGCTCGGCTCGCCCGTCGCCATCGAAATCGGTAACACCGAATGGCCGAAGTGGCAGGAGGAGATGTCGCCCGCGCCCGGGGCGACCGAAAAGGCGCTGACGCAGCCTCGTCCCGGCCACGCCGATCTCGCGGGCATGCAGAAGTACGGGTTCAACGACGCGCGCGACGTGCTCGAGCGCGCCAGCGCGCGTGAAACCGCGGCGCGCGTCGCTGCCGGCACGTGCGCCAAGGTCTTGTTGCGCGCCATCGGTACGGAAGTGATCAGCCACGTGATCTCGATGGGCACGGCGTCGGTGAAGTCGACGGCAGCCCGTCCGCGCCCCAAGGACCTCGCGGCGGTCGACGAGTCACAAGTGCGGTGCTTCGACGCCGAGGCCGAGGCGGCGATGGTCGAGCAGATCAAGGCGGCGGCGAAGGACGGCGACTCGCTGGGTGGCGTCGTCGAAGTGCTGGGCTACGGCGTCCCCGTCGGGCTGGGCAGCCACGTGCACTGGGACCGCAAGCTCGATTCGCTGCTCGCCGGCGCACTCATGAGCATTCAGGCGGTGAAAGGCGTCGAGATCGGCGAAGGCTTCGACGTGGCGCATCGACGCGGTTCCGAAGCGCACGACGCCATCGTGTGGGAAACCGACGCCGGCTACCGCCGCGATTCCGACCTCGCGGGCGGTGTCGAAGGCGGCATGTCGACCGGCGCGTTGCTCGTCGCTCGCGCCGCCATGAAGCCGCTGGCGACGCTCAACCGCCCGACGCTGCGCACCGTCGACGTCGTGACCAAGGAAGAGACGGTCAGCTTCAAAGAGCGCACCGACGTGACCGCTGTGCCGGCGATGGGCGTTGTCGCCGAGACGATGGTCGCACTCGTGCTCGCCGGCGAAGCACAGCGCAAGTTCGGCGGCGACTCCGTCGACGAGTTCGTCGCCAATCACAACGCCTTCGTCGCCAGCCTTGCCTGACGGGCAAGCAATCGTGCTGATCGGGATGCCGGGTTCGGGCAAGACGCGCGTCGGGCAGGCCCTGGCGCAGTTGCTTGCGTGGCGCTGGGTCGACGTGGACGACGCCGTGTCCGACGACGTGCCGGGGTTCATCGAGGCCAACGGCATCGAGGCGTTCCGCGCCCGCGAGCGCGACGTCATCGCCGCACTCAAGCCACAGGACTGTGTTGTATCGGTCGGTGGCGGCGCCGTGCTCGATCCCGCCAACCGCGCCGCGTTGTGCGCGCTCGGTCCTGTCGTGTGGTTGCGCGCCACCGAGGCGACTTTGCTCGATCGCATCGGCAGCGGCGACGACCGGCCGCTGCTGAAAGGCGATCCTGCGGCGAAGCTGCCGGTGCTGCTGGCCGAACGCACGCCGATTTACGCCGAGATGGCGACCGTCGTCGTCGACGTCGACGGGCGCGACCCGTACGAGAACGCCGGCGAAGTCGCGCTCGCGGTGTCGAGGGCCGCGCAGTGATCACTGTCAACGTCGATCTCGGCGAGCGCAGCTATCCGGTGATCGTGGGCGCCGGCGCGCGTCACGAACTGGACGGCGCGCTCGGCGAACGCGCGCAACGCGTGGCGCTCGTCACCCAGGTCGGGATCCCGGTCGCCGACGACGTCACCTCCGCGCGCACGGTCACGCGTCACGTACTGCGCGACGGCGAGGGATCGAAGAGCTTGTCGTCGGTCGAAAGGTTGTGCGAAGAGTTCGCACTCGCCGGACTCACACGCGCCGACGCCGTCGTCGGTGTGGGCGGGGGAGTGGTCACGGACGTCGCCGGGTTCGCGGCGGCTGTGTACCACCGCGGCATCGACGTCGTGCACGTCCCGACGACGCTGCTCGGCATGGTCGACGCCGCCGTCGGCGGCAAGACCGGAGTCAACCTCGCCGCCGGCAAGAACCTCGTCGGCGCGTTCTGGCAACCGCGTGCGGTGCTGTGCGATCTCGACGCGCTCGACACGTTGCCGCCGCGCGAGATGCGCTCCGGTCTCGGTGAATTGGCGAAGTACCACTTCCTGACGGGTCAGGACCTGGCGTCGCTGCCGCTCGACGAGCGCATCGCCGCCGCGGTCGCGATCAAGGCGGCGGCGGTGAGCGCCGACGAGCGCGAAACCACCGGCCGGCGCGCCACGCTGAACTACGGCCACACGCTCGGTCACGCGCTCGAGACCGTCGGCAAGTACGACCTGCGTCACGGGGAGGCCGTCGCCATTGGTCTCGTGTATGCGGCGCGCCTGGCGCACCGGCTCGGGCGCATCGACGACGCCCGCGTCGCCGAACACGTGGCGGTCGTCGCCGGCAGCGACCTGCCCACGACGATCCCGTCGAACTGCGACCCCGACGAACTCGTCGCGGTGATGCGTCGCGACAAGAAAGCCACCGGCGACGGGCTCACGTTCGTGCTCGACGGGCCCGACGGCGTCGAGCTCGTCTCGGGCATCTCCTTCGACGACGCGCTCGCGGCGATGCGAGACTGACCGCGTGGCAACCACGATTGGCCTTCTCCACGGCCCGAACCTCAACTTGCTCGGCCAGCGCGAGGTCGACATTTACGGCACGACCACCGAAGCTGACCTCGTCGGCCGTGTGGAGAAGGCAGCGGCGCCCCACGGCGTGACGGTCGAGTTCTTCCAGTCGAACCACGAAGGCGAGTTGGTCGACTTCGTGCACAAGGCGCGCGGTCGGCTCGCCGGCATCATCGTGAACGGCGGCGCACTCAGTCACTACGGCTGGTCGCTGCACGACGCGCTCGCCGCCTACGACGGCGCGATCATCGAAGTGCACCTGTCGAACACAGGGCGGCGCGAAGCGTGGCGCCACACGTCGGTGCTGACACCTGTGTCGAAAGGCACCATCACCGGGCTCGGCCCGGACGGATATGAGTTCGCAACGGAAGCTCTCGTGAGGTTGATCAATGATTGAAATGGACATCGCCAGCCGGCTGCCGAAATTGCGGGCGGCGCTCGACGCAGCGGAGTGCGACGCGCTGCTCGTCACCAACCTCACCAACGTGCGCTACCTCACGGGCTTCACCGGATCCGCCGCGCTGCTGCTGGTCAAGCCCGACGAGATGCTGTTGGCGACCGACGGTCGCTACGCGTTCCAGTCAGCGGATCAGCTGCGCGACGCCGGCGTCGAAGCCCGCATCGAGATCGGCAACCTCGCGGGTCAGAAGGCAGCCGTCAGCGCCGCCGCCGACGGTCTGGCGCGCATTGGGCTCGAAGCGACCGACGTGACGTGGGCGCGGCAACGCAACTTCGCCAGCGAGTGGTTCGCCGGCGCCGAACTCGTCGCCACCGAGGGCGTCGTCGAGAACCTCCGGCGCGTCAAGGACGAAGGCGAACTGTGGCGCATGCGCGAAGCGGCGCGCATCGCCGACGACGCGCTGGCCAACGTGCGTCCGATGCTCGCCGAGCGCGTCAGCGAGAAGGACTTCGCGATCGCGCTCGACTTCGAGATCCGCAAGCTCGGCGCGTCGGGCAACTCCTTCGAGACCATCGTCGCCGCGGGGCCCAACGGCGCCAAACCGCACGCGCGCCCGTCGGATCGGCCGATCGAGCCCGGTGAGCTCGTCGTGCTCGACTTCGGCGCGATCGTCGACGGCTACTGCTCCGACATGACGCGCACCGTGTGCGCGGGGGATCCGTCGCCCGAACTGCAGAAGATGGTCGACGTCGTCGCCGAGAGCCAGCGCGCCGGTGTGGCTGCCGTCAAGGCGGGCGTGAAAGCCGCGGATGTCGACAAGGTGTGCCGCGAAGTGATCGCCGCCGCCGGTTGGGGCGATGCGTTCATGCATTCGACCGGCCACGGCGTCGGCCTCGACATCCACGAAGCGCCGTGGGTCTCGTCGGTGTCGACCGACACGCTCGCGCCCAACCAAGTCGTAACTGTGGAGCCGGGCGTCTACCTTGAAGGCCTCGGCGGGGTCCGCATCGAGGACACGGTCGTCGTCACCGAAGACGGCTGTTACCCGCTCACGAACACCACAAAGGAACTCGCAGTCGCATGGCAACGGTAAGCACGAACGACCTCAACACCGGCATGACGTTGAATTTGCCGGAGGGACTGTTCAAGGTCGTGGATTTCCAGCACGTCAAGCCCGGCAAGGGCGGCGCATTCGTCCGCACCAAGCTCAAGAACGTGCGCAACGGCGCGGTGGTCGACCGCACCTATCGCGCCGACGAAAAGCTCGAACAGGCGATCATCGAAAAGCGCGAGATGCAGTTCCTCTACCGCGACGGCGAGGACTACGTGTTCATGGACAACTCGACGTACGACCAGTCGCACCTGTCGACGACCACGCTGGGCGACGCCGTGAACTTCCTCAAGGAGTCCGACAACGCGGTGATCCAGCGCTACGGCGACGAAGTCGTCGGCGTCGACCTGCCGGCTGCGGTGGAACTCGTCGTGACCGAGACGGAGCCCGGCGTGCAGGGCGACCGGGTGTCAGGTGCGCGCAAACCGGCGACGCTCGAGACGGGGCACACGCTGCAGGTCCCGCTGTTCGTGAACCAGGGCGACAAGATCAAGGTCGACACCCGCTCCGGCGACTACATCACGCGCGCTTAAGTGAGCGACCGCACCATGGCCCGCGAGCGGGCCTTGGAGCTGTTGTACGAAGCCGAAGCGAAAGCGACGTCGGTTGACGACGTGCTCGCGGCACTGCCGATCGAACCGGATGCTTACGCCATCGACGTGGTCACCGGGGTGCGTGAACACGCAGGCACGATCGACGGGTTGATCAAACGCCTCGCGCCCGACTGGCCGATCGATCGCATGCCGGCCGTTGACCGCGCCGTGCTTCGCGTCGGCATCTACGAACTGTCGCAACGGCCCGACGTTCCGACGGCGGTCGTGCTCGACGAGGCCGTCGAACTCGCGAAGCGCTACTCGACCGAAGAGTCAGGCCGCTTCGTCAACGGCGTCCTCGCGGCCGCCGCCCGCGAACTGCGCCCCTCCTAAACCGAACTGGGCGCGCCAGATCCCGGAAAACGGGATTCGGCGCGCCCAGTTCGGAGAGAGAGCGTTAGTTGGAGCCCTTCTTGGCCTGCTTGGCGGCCCGCTTTTCCTTGAGGGACTTGCCCACCTTCTTGTTGTTCTTCGGTGCGGGGACCTTTGGCATAGGGCCACCGTACGACCCATCGTTTCGTCGCGCGTGTCATTTCCGTTATTGTCGACCCAGTCGTAAATCGGGTCCCGTGAGGCTCGAACGGCGAAGGAGAGCTAGTGGCTGAACGCGAGCGAACGGTGGCGCCCGGCGCCACCGTTTTTGTTGCACGCACCCAGGTGATGTCCGCCGACGATCTCCGTCGAGCCGTCACCCGCATCGCCCACGAGATCGTCGAGCGCAACCACGGTTTGGCCGATGTCGTCCTGGTCGCGCTGCAGACCGGCGGCGAGCCCCTGGCAAGACGCATCGCCGCCGAACTGAGCCGTATCGAAGGCGTCGACGTGCCCGTCGGGACCCTCGACGTCGTGCCGTACCGCGACGACTACGGCATCCGGCCCTTGCTCGCGGAGGCGCCGACCGACATTCCCTTCGACGTCACCGGCAAGACCGTCGTGCTCGTCGACGACGTGTTGTTCACCGGCCGCACCGTGCGCGCCGCGCTGAACGCCCTCGCCGACTTCGGACGCGCCGGCTCGGTGCAGCTCGCGGTGATGGTCGACCGCGGCCACCGCGAAGTGCCGATCCGTCCCGACTTCGTAGGCAAGAACCTGCCGACTCGGCGCGACGAGTTGGTCGACGTCGCCGACGACGGCGTGAGCTTGGGGGAGATGCAGCCGCGATGAAGCATTTGTTGGGCATCGACGACCTGGGTGCGGACGGGATCGAAGAGGTGCTGAAGACCGCCGACACGTTCGCCGAGATCAACCGGCGGGCGATCCCGAAGGTGCAGGCGCTGCGCGGCAAGACCGTGGTGTCGTGTTTCTTCGAAGACTCGACGCGCACGCGTCTGTCGTTCGAGACCGCGGCGCGCCGCCTCGGCGCCGACGTGATGACGTTCTCTGCCGCCAGTTCGTCGCTGAAGAAGGGCGAGTCGCTGCGCGACACGGTGGCGACGCTCGACGCCATCGGCGCCGACGCGTTCGTCGTGCGCCACAAGTCAGCCGGTGTCCCCGCGCAGATCGCGCGCTGGACGGAATCCGCGGTCCTCAACGCCGGCGACGGCCAGCACGAGCACCCAACCCAGGCCCTGCTCGACTGCTACACGCTGCGCCAGCACCTGAGCGATCTGCACGGCAAGCGCATCCTCATCGTCGGCGACGTCAAACACAGCCGCGTCGCTCGCTCGAACGTCCTGGCCTTCAGCGCGCTCGGCGCCAAGGTGAAGCTGGTCGCCCCGCAGACGCTGATGCCGCCGTCGCTCGACGACTGGCCGGTCGACGTCACCACCAACCTCGACGGCGCGCTCGACGAAGCCGACGTCGTGTACCTCCTGCGCATTCAGCAGGAGCGCATGGATCAAGCGCTGCTCCCGTCGTTGCGCGAGTACTCGCAGCTCTACGGTCTCGACGCCAAGCGCGCGGCGCGCCTGAAGCCCGACGCGCTGATCCTGCATCCCGGGCCGATGAACCGTGGCGTCGAGATCGCCGCCGACGTCGCCGACGCTCCGAATGCCGTCATCACGGAGCAAGTGGCCAACGGCGTTTCCGTCCGGATGGCGGTCCTGTTCCTTCTCCTCAACGCGGACGGAGACCTCCTCAGTGCCTAAGGCAGCAACCGAAACCGTCGTCAAGGGCGGCACCGTCGTCGACGCGTCGGGCTCGCGCGCCGCCGACGTGGTGTTCGCTGACGGCGTCATCAAAGCGGTCGGCGAGAACCTCGACGCCAAGACGGTGATCGACGCCTCGGGCTGCATCGTGGCGCCCGGGCTCGTCGACCTGCACACCCACTTGCGCGAACCCGGTCGGGAAGAAGCCGAGACCATCGAGACGGGAACACGCGCCGCCGCCCTCGGTGGCTACACCGCCGTCGTGGCGATGCCGAACACCGAGCCGACGATCGACACGGTCGAAGTCGTGCGCGACATCCTCGCCACCGCTGCCGCGGTCGGGAGCTGCGAGGTGTATCCGTCGGGCGCCATCACGGTCGGCCGCAAAGGCGAGCACCTCGCCCCGATGGCCGAGATGGCGCGCGCCGGAGTGCGCTTGTTCACCGACGACGGGTCGGGCGTGCAGGACGGTGGGCTGATGCGGCGGGCGCTCGAGTACGCGAAGGGGATCGGCGTCACGCTGGCGCAACACTGCGAGGACAACGCGCTCGCAGCCGGCGGATCGATGCACGAAGGCGCGTGGTCGTCACGACTCGGCATTCCAGGCCAGCCGAGCAGCGCCGAGACCGCCATGGTGTTGCGCGACATCGAACTCGTGCGACTCACCGGCGCGCCCATGCACTTCCTCCACCTGTCGACCGCCGAATCGCTGGCGGCGGTGGCGCGGGCGAAGGCGGCCGGGCTGCCGATCACCGCCGAGGTCGCCCCGCACCACTTCACGCTCACCGACGCCTGCTGCTGCGATTACGACGCCACGTTCAAGGTCAACCCGCCGTTGCGCACCGAAGCCGACGTCGAGGCCGTAAAGCAGGCCTTGCGCGACGGCACGGTCGACGCCATCGCCACCGATCACGCACCGCACGCGCCGGAACTGAAGGAGATGCCGTTCGACCAGGCGCCGCCCGGCATGCTCGGGCTCGAAACGGCGCTGGCGCTCGTCCTGGAACTCGACCTGCCGATCGAACGCGCGCTGGCGTACCTCAGTTGGCAACCGGCAGAGATCGCCAACATCCGCGGCGCGCACGGCGGCCCGATCGCACGCGGCGTCCCCGCAAACATCTGCGTCATCGACCCGAGCGCCGAGTGGGTAGTGGATGCCCGATCGCTCGCCAGTAAGAGTCGCAACACCCCGTACGACGGAAGGAAGTTAAAAGGCAAAGTGCGTCACACCATTTGCGGAACACCGACTGTGCTCGATGGCATGGCGCAGCAGTGAGCGAGCTTGCGAGCGAACCGATAAGCGCTTCAAGGCGACGCCGCCCGAAGGGCGGTGAGCGTTGACGATCACCCCAGCAGCACTCGTCCTGAACGACGGGGCAGTCTTCGAAGGCGAGGCGATCGGCGCCACGCCCGAGCACGGCGTCACGACCGGTGAGGTCGTGTTCAACACCGCCATGTCGGGCTACCAGGAGATCATCACCGACCCGTCCTACGCCGGCCAGATCATCACGTTCACCTACACCCACATCGGCAACTACGGCGTGTCGATGTCGGACAACGAGGCGCCGACTCCCGCGTGCCGCGGTGTCATCGTGCGCGACCTCGCGCGTCGCGCGTCGAGTTGGCGCGCCGACCACGGGCTCGACGCGTTTCTCGCGCAAGCCGGCCTGTCGGGCATCGCCGGCATCGACACACGAAGGTTGACCCGCCACCTGCGCGACTCGGGCGCGGTACCCGGAGCGTTCGGCACCGCCGACGAGTCGACGTTGCTGGCCGCGGCCAAGACGGAACAGGGCACCGACAACCAGGATCTGGCGGCGCTGGTGACGACGCGCGAGCCGTATCTCGTCGGCGAAGGCCCCAAGCACATCGTCGCCTACGACTTCGGCATCAAGCGCACGATCCTGCGCCACCTCACGCACGGCGCGACGGTCATGGTCGTGCCCGCGGACACTCCCGCGGAAGCGGTGCTCGACCGCACTCCGGACGGCGTGTTCTTGTCGAACGGCCCCGGCGATCCCGCCGCGGTCGGCTACGCCGTCGAGAACATCCAGAAGCTGTTGGGCAACGTGCCGATCTTCGGGATCTGTCTCGGGCATCAACTCCTGGCGCGCGCGTTGGGAGGCGACACGCACAAGCTGGCGTTCGGCCACCACGGAGGTAACCACCCGGTGCGCCGCATGCGCGACAACGCCGTGGAGATCACGAGCCAGAACCACAACTACGCCGTGACGGAGGGATCAATCGCCGGCGCAGAGATCACCCATGTCAACCTCAACGACGGCGTCATCGAAGGCCTCGCGGTGCCGAGCCAGCGCGCCTTCTCCGTCCAGTACCACCCCGAAGCCGGACCCGGTCCGCACGACGCGTCGTACCTCTTCGAAGAATTCACCACCCTCATGGAGACAAAGTGAACGCCTCCGGCCGTCATACCGCGATTGCGACGGGCCTGAACGCCGCTGGCATTGTTCTCCTCCTAGGCCGGGTCCCTACCCGGCCGTCGTCGTCGGCCTCGCCAGCGACGCTCATTCCTCGCCGCAATCATCAGCAGACGACCGGAGGCGTTCACTAATGCCGCGCCGCGACGACATCGAGTCGATCCTCGTCATCGGGTCAGGTCCGATCGTGATCGGCCAGGCGTGCGAGTTCGACTACTCAGGTACGCAGGCGTGCCGGGTGCTCAAGGCCGAGGGCTACAAGGTCATCCTCGCCAATTCGAACCCGGCGACGATCATGACCGACCCCGACTTCGCGCACCGCACGTACGTCGAGCCGCTCGACACGCGGGTGCTGCAGGCGATCATCGAAAAGGAGCGTCCCGACGCCGTCCTGCCGACGCTCGGCGGCCAGACCGCGCTCAACCTGGCGATGAGCCTCAACGAGATGGGCTCGCTCGAGCTGGTCCCGCACGGGCTCATCGGCGCCTCGGTCGACGCCATCCGCACCGCCGAGAATCGCGAGTCCTTCAAAGCCGCGATGACCGAGATCGGCCTCGCCGTGCCGGCGTCGGGCTTCGCCTACGAGCTCGAAGAAGCGATCGAGGTCGGGCGTGAGATCGGCTACCCGATCATCATCCGTCCGTCGTTCATCCTCGGCGGCAAGGGCACGGGTATCGCGGCGGACGAGGACGAGTTGCGCCGCCTCGCTGCCGAAGGGCTCGACGCGTCGCCGATTCGCGAGATCCTCATCGAGCGCTCGATCGCCGGGTGGAAGGAGTACGAACTCGAGGTCATGCGCGATCGGGCCGACAACTGCGTCGTCGTGTGCTCGATCGAGAACCTCGACCCGATGGGTGTGCACACGGGTGACTCGATCACCGTCGCACCCGCGCAAACGCTGAGCGACGTCGAGTACCAGGAAATGCGCGACGCGGCATTTGCCTGCATCCGCCGCATCGGTGTCGAGACGGGCGGGTCCAACATCCAGTTCGCCGTCAACCCGCGCAACGGCGACCGCGTCGTGATCGAGATGAACCCGCGCGTGTCGCGTTCGAGCGCGCTGGCGTCGAAGGCGACGGGATTCCCGATCGCCAAGATCGCGGCGCGCCTGGCCGTCGGCTACACGCTCGACGAGATCCCGAACGACATCACGAAGAAGACGCCGGCAAGTTTCGAGCCGACGATCGACTACGTCGTGACCAAGGTGCCGCGCTGGGCGTTCGAAAAGCTTCCCGGGTCGGTCGCGGTGCTCGGCACGCGCATGCAGTCCGTCGGCGAAGCGATGTCGATCGGGCGCACGTTCCCCGAGTCGCTCCAGAAGGGCATGCGCTCGCTCGAGCACGGCCGGCTCGGTCTCAACTGCGACCCCGCCGAAGCCCAGTACGACGAGTTGGACGACGACGAGCTCGTGCGCCGCGCCGCCATCGCCACGCCCGACCGCGCGTTCCACCTCGAAGCGGCGCTGCGGCGCGGCATCTCGGTCGAACGCCTGGCGGCGACGACGATGGTCGACCCGTGGTTCCTCGACCAGATCCTCGCCATCGTCGAGGAGCGAGCCGCGCTCGCGGAGGTCGGCATCGACGCGATGAACCGCGCGTTGTGGCGCCGCGCCAAACGCCTCGGGTTCGGTGACGCGCAGCTGGCGTACCTGTGGCAGACGACCGCGGCCGACGTGCGCAAGCGGCGCGAGCTGGCTGGCGTCGTCGCCACGTTCAAGACGGTCGACACGTGCGGCGCCGAGTTCGAGGCCGACACGCCGTACCACTACTCGACGTACGAAGACGAGAGTGAGGTGCGCGCCAGCTCGGGTCGCAAGATCGTGATTCTCGGATCGGGCCCGAACCGCATCGGCCAAGGCATCGAGTTCGACTACTGCTGCGTGCACGCCAGCTTCGCCCTGCGCGACGCCGGGTTCGAGACGATCATGATCAACTGCAACCCCGAAACGGTGTCGACGGACTACGACACGTCGGACCGGCTGTACTTCGAGCCCGTCACCGAGGAAGACGTGCTGAACGTCATCGACGCCGAGCGCCCCGAAGGCGTGATCGTCAGTCTCGGCGGGCAGACACCGCTCAAGCTCGCCGGGCTGTTGCCGCCCGAACTCATCTTGGGGACCTCGCCCGAGTCGATCGACCTCGCCGAGGACCGTGAACGTTGGGCGGCGCTGTGCGCGCGTCTCGAGATCCCGCAACCCGCCGGAGGCACCGCGGTCACGATCGAAGAGGCGCTCGCCATCACGGCGCGCATCGCCTATCCCGCACTCGTGCGCCCGAGCTACGTGCTCGGCGGCCGCGCCATGCAGATCGTCTACAACGACGACGATCTGCGCGCTGCCATGGTCGAACTCGCGGGGTTCGGGTCGCTCGGCAAGGAGGGCGGGCTGTCGGCCGAACGTCCCGTGCTCGTCGACCGCTTCCTCGAAGATGCGATCGAGGTCGACGTGGACGCGCTGCGCGACGACACCGGCGAAGTGCTGATCGGTGGCGTCATGGAGCACGTCGAAGAGGCGGGTGTGCACTCGGGTGACAGCGCCTGCGTGATTCCGCCGCCGACGCTGCCGGCGTCGGTCGTCGACGTGATCGAGGACTACACCCGCAAGATCGCCGAAGCCTTGAACGTGCGCGGTCTCATCAACGTGCAGTACGCCGTGAAGTCGGGCCAGGTCTTCGTGATCGAAGCCAACCCGCGCGCCAGCCGCACTGTGCCGTTCGTCGCCAAGGCGACGGGTGTTCCGCTCGCCAAGATCGCGGCGCGGATCTTGGTGGGCGCGACGCTGCGGGAGTTGCGCGACGAAGGTCTGCTGCGGCCACCGGCGACCGGTGGCCACGTGTCGGTGAAGGAAGCGGTGCTGCCGTTCAACCGCTTCCCGGACGTCGACACGATTCTGGGACCGGAGATGCGCGCCACCGGCGAGGTGATGGGCATCGACACCAACTTCGGCATGGCCTTCGCCAAGAGCCAGCTCGCCGCCGGTACGGGTTTGCCCACCGAGGGCGCTGTGTTCTTCTCGCTGGCCGACCGCGACAAAGCCAACGGCGCGGCGGCGGCGGCGAAGTTCGCCGAACTCGGCTTCGACATCATCGCCACGGTCGGCACTGCGGCGTTCTTACGCGAGCACGGCGTGCACGTGACCGAAGAGGTGGCCAAGGTCGGCGAGCAGCGCGGTGTCGACGCCGTCGAGATGATCGAGTCGGGGCGCATCACCCTCGTCGTGAACACGCCGCGCGGCCGTGGCCCGCGCGCCGACGGTGCGCACATCCGGACGACGGCGAACGTGCGCAACGTCGCCTGCCTGACGACGGTGGCCGCAGCGCGCGCCGCGGCTGTCGGCATCGCCGCACTGAAAGACGGCCCGCTGCGCGTGTCGCCGTTGCAGGACTACCACGCCGCCGCGCAGCTCCGTCTGGACGTATGAAGCTTCGGAGGGCTGCCACCGACGTCGACCTGACGGCGAAGGTCGGCAAGGTCGTGTTCGCCAATCCGGTCCTGACTGCCAGCGGCACGGCGGGCCACGGCGCCGAACTCGGCGCCTACTTCGACCTTGCGACGATCGGTGCAGTCGTCGTCAAGTCGTTGTCGGCCAAACCGTGGCAGGGCAACCCCGCGCCGCGTCTGCATCCCGTTTCTGCAGGAATGCTGAACTCGGTCGGGTTGCAGAACCCGGGCGTCGACGGGTGGCGCGACCACGAGTTGCCGGCGCTGCAGGCGCGCGGCGCGACAGTGGTCGCGTCGATCTGGGGATTCACGGTCGAGGATTACAAGATGGCCGCCGACGCGCTGGCGGCGTGCGGCCCCGAGGTCGTCGCCGTCGAGGTCAACCTCAGCTGCCCGAACACCGAAGCGGGCCGCCAGATGTTCGCGCACGACCCTGCACGTGCCGCGGCAGCGATCGCGGCAACGGCGGGCTGCGGACGGCCGCGGTGGGCGAAGCTGAGCCCGAACGTGACCGACATCGTGCCGATCGCCGGCGCCGTGCTCGAGGCCGGCGCCGACGCCGTCACCCTCGTCAACACCGTGATGGGTTTGGCGCTCGATCCGGCGACGGGAAGAGCGCGGCTCGGCAACGGCGGCGGAGGGTTGTCGGGCGCGGCGATCCATCCCGTCGCGGTGCGCGCCGTGTACGAGGTGCGCGCCGCCTTCCCGTTCTCGGCGATCGTCGGCGTCGGGGGAGTGACATCCGGCGAAACCGCCGCTGAGTTGCTCGCCGCCGGCGCCAATGCGATCCAAGTCGGCACCGCGACGTTTGCCGACCCGCGCGCACCGTCGCGCGTCCTGCACGAACTGCGCGCCTGGTGCGCGCGTCACCGCGTCTCCCACATTGACGAACTCATAGGAAAGGCTCACCGATGATGTCGCCCACGATCGACGCTGCTGTCCGCGACCGCCTCGCGCTCGTGCTGGATTTCCCCGACCTCGCGGCGGCGCAGGCCGCGCTGGCGCCGGTCGCGGAGTTCGTCCGCACCGTCAAGGTCGGTTACGAATTGTTCTTTGCGGAGGGCCCCGCCGCCGTGCGCCACTTCGCTGATCAGGGATACGACGTGTTCGTCGACGCCAAGCTGCACGACATCCCGAACACCGTGAACAAGGGCGCGCTCGTGCTGGGGCGCTTGGGCGCCAAGTACGTGACGGTGCACACGCTCGGAGGCGAGAAGATGGTGCGCGCCGCCGTCGACGGCCTCGCGGAAGGTGCTGCGCAGGGCGGGGTCGAAGCGCCGTGCGCCCTCGGCATCACCGTTCTGACGTCGGACACGACCGCGCCCCCTGACGAAGTCGAGCGCCGGATGGCCATCGGACGTGACGCGGGCTGCGGCGGGTTCGTGTGCGCCGGTGCCGAGGTGGCGACCGCGGCGCGCGTCGCGCCGGGACTCATCACCTACATCCCCGGGATCCGCCTCGCGGGCGCCGACGTGAACGACCAGGGACGACCGACGACACCGGCCGACGCGATACGCGCCGGCGCGACCATCCTCGGCATCGGGCGCACGGTTACCGCCGCCGCGGACCCCGTCGCCGAAATGCAGCGCGTCTATGACGAAGTCGCTGGGTCCTGACGACCTCATCGCGGTCGCCGACGACTGCGTCGACGCGCTCACGCCCCTGATCGATCGTGACTGGGACACGCCGGCCGCGGGTCTCGAGTGGAGTTGCCGCCAGACGCTCGAACACCTGGGTGCGCTGTCGTACGCACCCATACTGGCGCTGCGCGCGCCGTCACTGCCGAAGTTCGGCTTCAGCGTGTTCCCTGATCTTCCCGTCGACTGGCTGCTCCCGACGGCGCGCACCAACGCCGCCGTCGTCGCCGAAGTGGCGCGCGCCGCGCCGCTCGACGCGCGGGCCTGGCACCCGGCCGGCATGGCCGACCCCAGCGGCTTCATCGCGATGATGGCCGACGAACTCGTCGTACACACCCACGACATCGCCACCGCGCTCGGCGACGATTACCGGCCGGATAGCGCTGTTACGCGCGCACTGCTCGACCGCCTGTTCCCGTGGTGGCCGCAGGACGCCGAACCATGGGACGCACTGCTCTGGGCGCACGGGCGTACCGACCTACCAGGGCATCCGTCGCCGGGCGCCGATTGGCTCTGGCACTGCGCGCCTGTGGACGAGTGGGACGGCACCATCCCGCAGTGGGATCCTGTGTCGCAGAGCAAGCGAACGCGTTAGCGTCCTTTTCATGCCATCGCCTCCACAGCTCTCTCCGGAAGCTCGCGCCGCAGCGCTCGAGAAGGCAGCGATCGCACGGCGGGCTCGCGCTGAGTTGAAGCAGCAACTTCGCCTCGGCTCACTGACGTTCCGCGAGCTGCTGGCGCGGGCCTCGACCGACGAAGTCGCGGCCAAGATCAAGGTGCTCGCAGTGCTTGAGTCACTGCCGGGTCTTGGAAAAGTGAAGGCGCGTCGCGTGCTCGACGAAGCCGGTGTGAGCGACACGCGTCGTGTGCAGGGTCTCGGTCAGCATCAGAAGGAAAAGCTGCTCGGCCTGCTCGACGGTTCCAAGCCCTGATCGTTGTCATCTCCGGCCCCGGCGGGGTCGGGAAGGACACGATCGCAGAACTGTTGTGCGCGGAGGACGACCGGTTCGTCCTGTCTCGGTCGTGGACGACGCGTGCACCGCGCGCCGCTGAAGGACCCAACGCCTACACGTTCGTCGATCGTGCCGCGTTCGAAAAGCACATCGGGCAGGACGGGTTTCTCGAGTGGGCCGAGTACCACGGCAACCTCTACGGCACGCCGGTGCCCGATCCCGACGATCCGCGTCACGTCGTGCTCGTCATCGAAACGCAAGGAGCGCGCAACGTCCTCGAACGTCATCCGGACGCCACGTTGATCGTGATCGCGCCGCCGTCCGAAGCCGAACTCGAGGCGAGGCTGCGCGGCCGCGGCGACGACGACGAGCACGTGCGTCGCCGCCTTCAGGCTGCCGCCGACGAGCTCGAGGCCGGACTCGCCCTAACCGGCCATATCGTCGTAAACGACGACTTGACACAGGCTGTGGGCGAGGTGAGGCGTATACTCGAAAACCGCCTTTCAGGGGAGACCTAGCGCACAATGGCTGAACGCCCGCCCACAATGATGTATCCGCCCGTCGAGGATCTTCTCGACAAGGTTGATTCCAAGTTCACGCTGGTCGCGCTCGCCGCGCGGCGCGGTCGCCAGATCAACTCGTATTACAACGGCTTGGGCTCCGAAGGCATCGGCACGATCGTGCCGCCGCAGGTGGCGTCGACGTCGCGCAAGTCGCTGTCGATCGCCCTCGAGGAGATCGCCGCCGGCAAGATTCAGTACGTGGAGCCGTCCGCGGTCGAGGCCGACGCCGAAGCCGGCGACGCGGAGATGCAAGAGCCCGAGGCTTAGGTCCTCGGACCTGCGACAGGCTGGTCGGCGATGTCTGTTGCGGGGCGACGAATCGTTCTGGGAGTCAGCGGCGGCATCGCGGCGTACAAGGCCGTCGAGGTTTGCCGCCGCCTGATGGATCTCGGTGCGTTCGTATCACCGATCCTCACCCCGAACGCCACGAAGTTCATCGGCGCCGCGACGTTTTCCGCGGTGGCGTCGGAGCGCGCGCTGACGTCGCTGTACGACAACGTCGGTGACCCGTCTCCGCACACGCGCCTCGGCCAAGCCGCCGACTTGATCATCGTCGCTCCGGCGACGGCGCGCGTGCTCGCGGCCTACGCCACGGGCAGCTCCGAAGGCTTGCTGACCGCGACGCTGCTGGCGACGCGCGCGCCTGTCCTCGTGTGCCCCGCGATGCACACCGAGATGTGGGAGCACCCCGCGGTGCAGGACAACCTCGCGATCCTGCGTCGCCGCGGTGTGCACGTGCTCGAACCGGAGAGCGGGCATCTCGCCGGCGGCGACATCGGCAAGGGTCGCCTGCCCGAGCCCAGCGAGATCGTGAAGGCCGCCGAAGCAGTGCTCGCACCGCAAGATCTGAAGGGCGTGCGCGTTCTCGTTACTGCTGGGGGCACGCGGGAGGCCATCGACGCGGTGCGCGTCATCACGAATCGTTCGTCAGGCAAACAGGGTCATGCGATCGCCGAGGCGGCCGCGGCGCGCGGCGCGTCCGTGACGCTCGTGACGACCACTGACCGCGCCGTGTCGCGCGGCATTGAGCGCGTCGCCGTCAACAGCGCCTCCGACATGCTCGAAGCGGTGACGGCGCATCGCGACGCGTCTGACGTGATCGTCATGGCGGCAGCCGTTGCCGACTTCCGCCCGGCGGCGCCCGCCGCCAACAAGATCAAGAAGGACGGCGGCGTCCCCGAGATCGTGCTCGAGCCGACCGACGACATCCTGCGCGGACTCGGCGAGGTCAAGCGACCCGGGCAGATCCTCGTCGGCTTCGCCGCCGAGACCGACGACGTCGTCGCCAACGCCACCGCCAAGTTGACGCGCAAGAACCTCGACCTCGTCGTCGCCAACGACGTCAGCGCCCCCGGCGTCGGGTTCGACCACGACACCAACGCCGTCACGATCGTCAGCGCCGACGGACCCGTCGTCGAAGTCCCTCTGTCCTCTAAACAAGATGTCGCGCGGGCGTTGCTCGACGCCGTCGCAACCCGCCTCCGAAGGAGCACCCAGTGAGCAACAGCTACGTATTCACCTCCGAGTCCGTCACCGAGGGACACCCCGACAAGATGGCGGACCAGGTGTCCGACGCCGTCCTCGACGCCATGCTCGAGCAGGACCCGATGTCGCGCGTTGCGTGCGAGTCGCTGCTCACGACGGGCCTCGTTGTCGTCGCCGGCGAGATCACGACCAAGGCACAGGTCGACATTCCGAACCTCGTGCGCGACACCGTCAACGAGATCGGTTACGACGACGCGCTCAAGGGCTTCGACGGTCACACGTGCGGTGTGCTCGTGACGCTCGACCGGCAGTCGCCCGACATCGCGCAGGGCGTCGACACCTCGTTCGAAGTGCAGACGGGCACCAGCGGCGAGGACATCCTGGCGGCGCAGGGCGCCGGCGACCAGGGGATGATGTTCGGCTACGCCTGCGACGAAACCGAAGACCTGATGCCGCTGCCGATCTGGTGGGCGCATCGTCTCGCCGAGCGCCTCTCGGCGGTGCGCAAGGACGGCACGCTCGACTACCTGCGTCCGGACGGCAAGACCCAGGCGACGGTGCGCTACGAGGACGGCAATCCCGTCGAGATCCTTACGGTTCTCATCTCGACGCAGCACGCCGACTCCGTCGAGCGCGACCAGATCCAGGCCGACCTGGAGCACCACGTCATCACGCCGTTGATCCCCGCGAACTTCAAGGGCGCGACGCCGTCGATCCTCGTGAACCCGACGGGCAAGTTCGTGCTCGGCGGCCCGCACGCCGACACCGGCCTCACCGGCCGCAAGATCATCGTCGACACCTACGGCGGCGCGGCGCGCCACGGTGGTGGCGCGTTCTCCGGCAAGGACCCGTCGAAGGTCGACCGCTCGGCGGCGTACGCGGCCCGCTGGGTGGCAAAGCACGTCGTGGCTGCGGGCGCGGCGAAGCGCTGCGAAGTCCAGGTCGCCTACGCCATCGGCAAGGCGGAGCCGGTGTCGCTGCTCGTCGAGACGTTCGGCACGGCGACCGTGGATCCCGACAAGATCGACCGCGTCGTGCGCGACCTGTTCGACCTGCGTCCGGCGGCGATCCTGCGCGACCTCGACCTGCGTCGACCCGTCTACAAGAAGACCGCCGCCTACGGCCACTTCGGTCGCAAGGGCGACGGCTTCACGTGGGAGCAGACGCCCCGCGTCGGTGATCTGAAGAGCGCGCTCGGTCTCTGACCCAGCGCATTGTCCAGGTAGTCCCAGACGTCAGCGCGCTTGATCGCGCGTTCGACTACGAGGTTCCCGACAAGTTCGACGCCGCGGTACGAGTCGGCAGCGTCGTGCGCATCGATTTGCACGGCCGGCGGGTCCGCGGCTGGGTCGTCGCGGAGGGTCCGGGGACTGACCGCGACGTCGCCTTAAAACCCATCGCCAAGGTCAGCCCCGGCTTCGTCGCCCCCGAACTCGTCGACCTCTCCACGTGGGCCGCCTGGCGCTGGGCCGGCAAACGCCGCACCTTCCTGTCGACGGCGACCTCAACCCAACCCTCCTCGTTCTGGGCGCGCCAAATCCCGGAAAACGGGATTTCACGCGCCCAGAACCGGCGAGTTCTGCGGTTGGCGCCGGCGATCGACCCGTGGCCGTACGTGGTCGAGGCCGCGCAGGGGCGGACGTTGTTGTTGGTGCCGTCGTTGGCGCGTGTGGAGCGGTGGCAGCGGCGGTTGCGTGACGCCGGGATGACGAACGTCGTCGTTGGCGCGCGTGCGGGGGCGTGGGCGGCGTGCCCCGGCCTCGCCAGCGTCGTCGTACTCGACGCCCACGACGAGGTGTACGCGGAGGAGCGAGCGCCGACGTGGAACGCGTGGGTCGTCGCCGGCGAGCGCGCCCGCCGCGCCGGCGCCCCGAGCCTCCTCATCACGCCGACGCCGACCCCGGAGCACTTGGCGTGGGGTGACCTCGTGGAGACCGATCGGGCGACGGAGCGCCGCGGCTGGGCGCGCGTCGAAGTCGTCGACCGGCGCGGCGACGACCCGCGCACCGGGTTGTGGTCGACGCGGGTCGTTGACGTCGTGCGCGGGAGCGGTCGCGTCCTGTGCGTCCTCAACCGGACGGGACGCGCGCGCCTGTTGCGCTGCGGGACGTGCGGGACCGTCGTCACGTGCGAACGCTGCGCGTCGGCGGTGCACCAGAACGCCGACAGCGAGCTCGTCTGCGAGCGCTGCGGCATGGTGCGACCGACGGTTTGCGCGGCGTGCGGCGCCACCAAGCTCAAGGCGCTGCGCATCGGGACGGCGCGCGCCGCCGAGGAGCTCACGGCGTTGGTCGGAGAACACGTTGGCGAAGTGACCGGCGCGTCCGAAGAGGTTCCCGATACGCGGGTGCTCATCGGCACGGAGGCGTTGTTGCATCGTGTCGGGCGCGCCGACACCGTCGTGTTCGTCGACCTCGACGCCGAGCTGTCGGCGCCGCACTTCCGCGCAAATGAGGGGGCGCTGGCCCTGTTGGCGCGCGCGTCGCGCATCGTGCGCGGCCGGCTCGAAGACGGGCGCGTCGTCGTGCAGACCCGTCAGCCGGATCATCCCGTGCTGAAGCTCGAGCCGCATCGTGTGGTGGAAGAAGACGACGTCCTGCGCCGCGCCCTCGACCTGCCGCCCTATGTCGCGCTGGCGCGGCTGTCGGGTGACGACGCCGCTGCGGATGCCGAGCGGCTGCGGGGGCGTCTCGGCGTCGTCGTGCTCGGGCCCGACGACGCCGGTGCGTACCTCGTGCGCGCCGGCGACCACGACACGTTGTGCGATGCGTTGCGCGACGTGCACGACGCGCGGGTGGCGGTCGACCCAGTACGGGTATGACCAACAGCCCTTGTATTCTCACGACGTGTCCGCGTACGCCATCCGCCTCTACGGCGACCCTGTCCTGAAGCAGGTCGCCGCGCCCATCGACAACATCGATGGCGCCGTGAAGGCGCTGGCCGACGCCATGATCGACTCGATGTACGAGGTCCACGGCCTCGGGCTCGCCGCCCCGCAAGTCGGCGTGCAGAAGCGGCTGTTCGTGTACGACCTGTACGACGGCGAGGGCGCGAAGGTCATCGTCAACCCGACGCTGTCGGAGTTCGACGGCGAGTGGACCTTCGACGAAGGCTGCCTGTCGCTGCCCGGCCTGTACTTCCCGATCACGCGCCCGAAGATCGTGCACCTCACCGGCTACGACGTCGACGGCAACGAAGTCTCGATCGAAGCCGACGAGATCCTGGCGCGGGCGTTCCAGCACGAGCTCGATCACCTCAACGGCACGCTGCTGCTCGAGCACCTCGACAAGGACCAGCGCAAGGAAGCGTTACGGGAGTTGCGTCAGCGCGCGACGGCGTAGCGACCAGGATGCGGCTCGTCTTTCTCGGCTCACCTGACGCCGCTGTTCCGTCGCTCGAAGCGCTGATTGCCGCCGGTCACGACGTCGCCCTCGTCGTCACGCAACCCGATCGCCGTCGCGGCCGCGGCAGCGAGCTCGTTCCGACGCCCGTGAAAGCCGCGGCTCGCGAGCACGGCATCCCGACGACTGAGGTGGTCGACGACGCGCTGGCGGTGGGCGCCGATCTCGGCGTCGTTGTCGCCTTCGGCAAGATCATCAAGGCCCACGTGCTCGACGCGTTGCCGATGGTGAACGTCCACTTCTCGTTGCTGCCGCGGTGGCGCGGCGCCGCGCCGGTCGAGCGAGCCATCCTCGCCGGCGACCCGGAGACGGGCGTGTGCATCATGCGCGTCGACGTCGGCCTCGACACCGGTGACGTGTTTGCGTCGGAGCGCGTCGCCATCGACGACGACGTCAGCGCCGATGAGCTGACGGCGAAGCTCGCCGACCACGGCGCCCGCCTCCTCGTGCAGACGCTGGAAGGCGGACTCACGGGCGCGACGCCGCAGGAGGGGGAGCCGACCTACGCCGCCAAGGTCACGCCCGAGGAACTACGGCTCGACCTGTCGCGTCCAGCGGAGGAACTCGTGCGCGTCACCCGCCTCGGGCGGGCGTGGACGACCGTTGCCGGCAAACGCCTGATCGTGTGGCGGGCGCGCGTCGACGACGCCGGCGCCTTCGAGCCCGTCGAGGTGCAACCCGAGGGCAAGGCGCGCATGGCGTTCGCCGATTGGGCGCGGGGGACCGGCGGCGCCGTCGCCTTGGGTACGTGAGCGCCGACGCCCGGCGCCTGGCGTGCGACGCGCTCGTGCGCATCGACGAAGGCGAGGCTTACGCCAACATCGTCGTGCCGGCGATGCTCGATCGCTCCGGTCTCGACGCACGCGATCGCCGCTTCGTCACCGAGCTCGTGTACGGCACGACGCGGATGCAGCGCGCCCTCGACGCCACGCTGGCGCCGCACGTGCAGCGCGACATCGAACCGGTTGTGCGCGCCGCGCTGCGCCTCGGCGTGTACCAACTGCATTACGCGGGCGTACTACCCCACGCCGCCGTCAACGCGACGGTCGCAATTGCGCCTAAGCGCGCGCAGGGGTTCGTCAACGCCGTGTTGCGCCGCGTGACGGAGGCGGGTCCGCGCGAGCTCGCCGACGTCGGCGACCGCTTGTCGTATCCCGACTGGATCGTGCAGCAACTGCGGTCCGACCTCGGCGACGAGGACGCCTTCGCGGCGCTCGAAGCGATGAACGTGCCGCCGCGCCCGCACGAGCGCGACGACGGCTACATCCAGGACCCCGCGTCGGGGTGGGTCGCCGGTCTCGTCGACGCCTCGCTCGGTCACCGCATCGCCGACGTGTGCGCCGCGCCCGCCGGCAAGGCGACGGCGCTGGCGCACGTCATCGGCGACGGAGTCGTCGTCGCCTGCGACATCCGCCCGCACCGCACGGGTTTGATCAAGAGCAACGCCGAGCGCACGGGGACCAGCGACGTCGTCGTGCCCGTCGTGGGCGACGCGGCAACGCCCCCACTTCGTCGGCAGTCATTCGATCGGGTGCTCGTCGACGCGCCGTGCTCGGGTCTCGGCGTGTTGCACCGTCGTCCCGACGCGCGCTGGCGTGTGCACCCCGAGGTTCCGCCCGCCCTCGCCGAACAGAGCCGCGCCCTGTTGCGCGCCGCCGCGGAACTCGTCGCGCACGACGGGATGCTCGTGTTCTCGGTGTGCACGATCAACGCCACCGAGACGAGCGAGGTCGCCGGCTGGGCGGCGCGCGAGCTCCACGGCTTCAGCCCGCTGCCCGCGCCCGGCGGTCCGTGGCGTCCGCACGGCCACGGCGCCCTGCTCCTCCCGCAAGTTGCGGGCACCGACGGGATGTTCATCGCGCGCTTCCACCGCACGTAAGTTCGCGCCCAATGGTTCACATCGCGCCGTCGATCCTCGCCGCCGACTTCGCCAACCTGGGCGACGCCGTGGCGCGCGTGGAGACCACGGCGGATTCGTTGCACGTCGACGTGATGGACGGCCACTTCGTGCCCAACCTCACCATCGGTCCACCCGTCGTGGCGTCGTTGCGCAAGGCGACGCACTTGCCGCTCGACTGCCACCTGATGATGACGAACCCCGGCGAGTACTTCGAAGCGTTCGGCAAAGCGGGCGCCACGAGTTGCACCGTGCACGTCGAGATCGGCGACACCGCCGCGCTCATCGGCGCCATGCGCGACCTGGGCCTCGGCGTCGGGCTGGCGGTCAACCCCGACGGCACGTACGACATGGTCGAGCCCTTCCTCGCCGACATCGACCTGCTTCTGTGCATGAGCGTGTTCCCGGGCTTCGGCGGTCAGTCGTTCATCCCGGGCGCGCTCGACACGGTCCGCGCGGCGCGCGCCGACATCGAGGCGCGCGGCTTGTCGACCGTGATCCAGATCGACGGCGGTATCGACGCGGAGACGATCGGTGCGGCCGCGGCCGCCGGCGCGACGAACTTCGTCGCCGGCACCGCGGTGTTTCGCCAGGACGACCCGGGCGAAGCGGTTACCGAGTTGCGCCGCGCCGCTTCCGGCTAGACGCGCGCGACGGTGCCGTACCGCAGCGTCCAGTGCTCGAGGAGTTCCTCGAGATCGCCCATGGCGATGGGCTTCGTGAGGAAACTGTCGACGCCGACGGCCCCACACCGGTGCGCCGTCTCGCTCGACGCCGACACCGTCATCGCAATGACCGGCGTGTGCTTCTTGCGACCTTCGCGTTGTCGCAGCGCCGCGGTCGCGTCGAAGCCGTCCATGTTCGGCATGAAGCAGTCCATCAACACCGCGCAGAACTCGCAGTGCCCGAGCGCGTCCAGCGCCTCGACTCCGTCCGTCGCGTCCTGACTGGCGTAGCCGAGCCGCGCCAACATCTCCCGCGTGACGCGCCGCGTGACCGCGTCGTCGTCGACGACTAACACCGTTCCCTTCATGGTCCTTTGATCGGACCGCCGACACTGCAGACTGCAAACCGCAACCCAACAATCTCGGTTGTCACGGCGCTGACCGCGCGATCCTGGCGAGCAAACGCGCCGAGGCCGCGAACACCGGGCTGGCGCTCGCGTCCTGCAAGAGGGCGTCGCCGGGTCCTTGTCCGAAGCGCAAGCCACCAGGCGTGAGCAGTGTCACTCGCGCATGTCCTGGCGGTAGTTCGGGCAGCGTCGGTTTGTCCCACGTACCCACGCGCCCGGCGAGTCGTTCGCCCTCTGCGATTACGTCCTGAACCTCGTTGCCGAAGCCGGCGTCGCCGATGACGACGGCGCCGGCGTGATTCAGATAACGGCACGAGCCGTCGTCGTATGACGCGAGGACGTCTCGGCCCGCGGCAACGGGCACTTCAACGACGACGCCGAAGACATCCCGCTCGATTGCCACCGGCGGGTTGACGCCGTTTGCTCTCAGAAAGGTCCACGCTTGTAGGCGATCCCGGGCCGCAGCGTCCGTGTTGGTTGCGAGCTGTCTCCAAAGTTCGACCGCGGCGTCTTTGGAACCGTCACGCAGGGCTGCTCGGGCTCGGACGAACATCCCGTCGCCTTCGTCAGACGGTGGCCATTCGTCGACGGGAACGTTCCCGAACAACAACGGGAGCAGCGTCTCCGCGGGCGTCGAGCGCCGACGGCGAAATATGGGAGCCATGAACAACTGTCTCATTGGTGGGGCCTATCGCCCGGCGGGTTTGGCGCTCGCTGTTGCGTCACATGGGTAGGGTTCGCGCATGCGCAGATTGCCCGTATTTCTTGCTGCCCTGACCCTTGGCGCCGTGGCGCTCGCTACTGCACCGACGTCGCCCGCCGGAGCGCAGACCGCTCGTCCGGAGTTCATCACGGGGACGGGCGATCACACGGCCGCCGACGTCGAGACCTACGACGCGACGGGTCACCGCCTCAGCGGGTTCTACGCCTTCAGCGGAACGCCCGGCGCGCGCGTGGCGTCGGGTGACGTCGACGGCGACCTGCAGCCCGACATCGTCGTGGGCACCGGCCAAGGCGTCGCATCGCAGGTCTCGGTGTTCGGCCTCGACGGCACGTGGAAGTTCTCGTTCTCGCCGTATGGCGGATTCCCCGGAGGCGTGAACGTCGGTGTCGGTGACGTCGACGGCGACAACGTCGACGAGATCGTCACCGCGGCCGATGCGGGCGGCGGCCCGCACGTCATCGTGTGGGATTGGGTCGCCAAGGGCGCGCCACCCGCGCCCGACAGCGGGGCCGCCGCCGACGGCTCGGTACAGGCCAAGTACGGCTGGTATGCGTACGACGCCAACTTCCACGGCGGCGTCAACATCTCCGTCGCTGATGTGGTCGGCTCCGCACGCGCTGACGTCGTCACCGCACCCGGCGCCGGCGGCGGTCCGCACGTGCGCATCTGGGATCTCGGCAGCGGCGCGCCTGTCGAGAACGCAGGGTGGATGGCCTACGCGCCGTCGTTCACCGGCGGTGTACGCGTCAGCGCGGGTGAGATCGACGGCGCCCGCGCCGTCGTGACAGGGCCGGGCGCAGGCGGCGGCCCCCACGTGCGACTGTTCAACACCAGCGGAGGCGTCACCCACGAGTTCATGGCGTACGACACCGCGTACCACGGCGGGGTCAACGTCCTGCTGAGCACGGCGCAAGGCGGCGACCTCGGCCACGTCATCACCGCGCCGGCATCGTGGGGCGGCCCGCACGTGCGCGCCTTCACGTCGTCCGGTCAAGTGCTCTGGGAGTTCATGGCGTACGGCGGTCATCCGATCAACGGCGTAACGCTGGCGCGCGTCCCGCAGAACGGCACGAGCAACAACACCAACCAGAACGGCTCCACCAGTTCCTCCGGCGGCTAGCGACGACGCGGCTCGCCTCGCGCGCGCCGCCGAACTCGGGCGCGCCGTTCGACGCGCCGTGTCTCCGAATCCCGGAGTGGGCGCGGTGCTCGAGACCGCGGACGGCCGCATCGTCGAAGGCGCGACCGAACCCCCCGGCGGCCGGCACGCCGAGATCGTCGCCCTCGACGCCGCCGGCGACGCGTCGGGTTCGACGATGTGGGTCACGCTCGAGCCGTGCGCCCACACGGGACGCACAGGTCCGTGCGCCGACGCATTGATCGACGCCGGCGTGGCGCGCGTCGTGGTCGGCGTGCAAGATCCCGACGAGCACGTCGCCGGGAAAGGCATCGCCCGGCTCCGCGACGCCGGCGTGAAGGTCGACGTCCTCCACGACGAGCACGTTGCGCACGACCTGCGCGCCTACCTCACGCACCGCCGCCTCGGCCGACCGTTCGTCACGTTGAAACTGGCGATGACGCGCGACGGGCAAACGACGTCCGACGAGCGGTGGATCACGAGACCAGAGGCGCGCGCCGATGGACACCGACTCCGCGCCGAGAACGACGCGATTCTCGTCGGCGCCAACACCGTGCGCGTCGACGACCCAAGCCTCACGACGCGCGACGCCCCCGGCCCTGATCCGTTGCGCGTCGTGCTCGGTCACGCGCCAGCCGACGCGAAAGTGCACCCGTGCGTCGAGGTGTCGGGCGCTCTCGACGACGTGCTGCGCGACCTCGCGCAACGCGGCGTGACGTCGCTGCTCGTCGAAGGCGGCGAGACGACGGGCCGCGCCTTCCACGACGCCGGTCTCGTCGACGAGTACGTCTTCTACGTCGCCAACGCGAAGGCGGGCGCGCCAGTACCCACGTGGGACCTCAATGTCGTCGCCGCCACGCAAATCGGTCACGATGTACGCGTGATCCTCACTCCGAGGCAGCGCTGATGTTCACCGGCATCATCGAGGAGCTCGGTTCCGTCCGCGCCCGCGACGGCGGCCGGTTCGAGTTCAACGCCAAGACCGTGGTCGACGGCGTGTCGCTCGGCGACTCGATCGCCTGCAACGGCGTGTGCCTCACGGTGACCGCGTACGGCGACGACTGGTTCGCCGTGGACGTGGTCGACGAGTCGTTGTCGCGCAGCACGTTCGACACGCTGGCGGTGGGCGACCCGGTGAACTTCGAGCGGCCGGTGCGGGTCAGCGACCGCCTCGGCGGACACATCGTGCAAGGCCACGTCGACGGCGTCGGCACCGTTCGCCATGCGCCACCCGAGCTATCGATCGGTTGCGACCCGGCGTTGCTGCGCTACATGGTCGACAAGGGCTCCGTCACGATCGACGGCATCAGCCTCACGATCGTGGCGGTCGACGACGCCGGCTTCACCGTGGCGTTGATTCCGCACACGCTCGACGTGACAGCGATGGGCTCCCGGAAGGTGGGGGACCGGGTCAACCTCGAGGTCGACGTGCTCGCCAAATATGTGGAACGGCTGCTGCCTTAGTAAACTTAGGCGTACCTAACTTTTGAGGGGTACGCATGCCGTTCGCTGACATCGAGAAGGCAGTCGCCGCCATCGCGCGTGGCGAGATCGTCGTGGTGGTCGACGACGAAGACCGGGAGAACGAGGGCGACCTCATCATGGCGGCCGAGTTCGCGACGCCTGAGTCGATCGCCTTCTTCCTCAGCCACACGTCGGGCGTCATCTGCATGCCGTTGCTCGGCGAGCGCTGCGACGAGCTGAATCTCCCGCTCATGGTGTCGGTCAACACGGAGCAGAACCGCACGGCGTTCACGGTGTCGGTCGACGTCCGTCATGGCACGACTACGGGCATCAGCTCGTCGGACCGCGCCGCGACGGTGCACGCCCTCATCGATCCGGCAACGCGCCCCGAGGACTTGGCGCGCCCCGGGCACATCTTCCCGCTGCGGTACCGCGAAGGTGGCACGCTCGTGCGCGCCGGGCACACCGAAGCGACGATCGACCTCTGCCGCATGGCTGGCGTGTATCCCGCCGGAATCCTCTGCGAGATCGTGAGCGAGGACAAGAGCGAGATGGCGCGCGTTCCCGACCTCGAGAAGTTCTGCGACGAGCACGGCCTGCTGCTCATCTCCATCGCCGACCTCGTGCGTTACCGCCGCCAGAGCGAGAAGCTCGTCCGGCGTACGGCCGAGGCGCGCATCCCCACCGAGTTCGGCGAGTTCACCTGTTATGCGTACAAGAGCACCGTCGCGGGCTACGAGAACGAGGATCATCTGGCATTCGTCGCCGGCGCGCCGCAGGGCGCGGACAACGTCTTGGTGCGCGTGCACTCCGAGTGCCTCACCGGTGACGTGTTCGGGTCGTTGCGCTGCGACTGCGGCGCGCAACTCGAGAGCGCGCTGCGCCGTATCGGCGAAGAAGGACTCGGCGTCGTCATCTACCTGCGCGGTCACGAGGGTCGCGGCGTCGGCATCATGCACAAGCTCCACGCCTACACGCTGCAGGACAAGGGCCGCGACACCGTCGACGCCAACGTCGACCTCGGCCTGCCCGTCGACAGCCGCGAGTACGGCGTGGGTTCGCAGATCCTCGTCGACCTCGGCATCACCACCATGCGGCTGATGACCAACAACCCCGCGAAGATCGGCGGCATCGAGGGTTACGGCCTCGAGATCGTCGAGCGCGTGCCGCTCGAGACCGTGCCGAACCGCCACAACATCAACTACTTGCGCACCAAGGTCGACCGCATGGGACACATCATCGAGGGCCTCGACGAACACATCGACGACTTCGATCCCGGCGCAGATCTGTAGTGGCACAGGGGAAGGGCGCGCTGCCCGACGCTGTCGCGCCTGCGGGCAGCCGCATTGGCGTCGCCGTCGCGCGCTTCAACGAAGACATCACCCAGCAGCTGCTCGACGGTGCGCTGGCGGCGCTGCAGGACCGCGTCGAGGAGTCCCGTGTCGTGTGGGTCCCGGGTGCGTTCGAACTTCCGCTGGCGGCGCAACACCTGCTCGCCGCCGGTTGCGATGCCGTCGTGGCGCTCGGCTGCGTCATTCGCGGCGACACCGGTCACTACGACTTCGTCGCCGGTGAAGCGGCGTCGGGACTGCAACGCGTGCAACTCGACAGCGGCAAGCCCGTGGTGTTCGGGGTGTTGACGACGGAGAACCACGAGCAGGCCGTCGAGCGCGCCGCCGTCGACCGCATGAATAAAGGTGGCGAAGCAGTAGACACAGCGATTGAAATGCTGCACACGCTCGCAACCATCAAGGACTAGCAAATGCTGCGCCTCGTCGTCCCCAAGGGCTCGCTCGAAAAGATGACCTTCGAGCTGTTCGCCGACGCCGATCTCGCGATCAGTCGCGACTCGGCCGTCAACTACAAGGCGCATATCGACGATCCGCGCATTGACGAGGTGCGCATCCTGCGCCCGCAGGAGATCCCGCGCTACGTCGCCGACGGGCTGTTCGACCTCGGCATCGCCGGACGCGACTGGATCGAGGAGACGGCGTCGGACGTCATCAGCCTCGGCGAGTTGAACTACTCGAAGGTCAGCAACCGTCCGGTCCGCATCGTGCTGTGCGTCGCCAACGACGCGCCGTGGCAGTCGGCGAAGGATTTGCCCGACGGCGTGCGCGTCGCCACGGAGTACGTGGGGCTCACGCAGCGTTTCCTGTCCGCCAAAGGCGTGCAGGCGCAGGTGCAGCACAGCCACGGCGCGACGGAAGCGAAAGTGCCCGACATCGTCGACGCCGTCGTCGAGCTGACCGAGACCGGTTCGGCGTTGCGCGCCGCCGGGCTGCGCATCGTCGACGAACTGCTCGTCAGCCACACCGAACTGATGGCGAACAAGCAGGCGTACGCCGACGAGAAAAAGGCGCACGCCATGGATCAGATCCTGACGTTGCTCCAAGGAACCCTTGAAGCGCGCGGCAAGGTGTTGGTGAAGCTCAACGTGGCCGCCGCGCAACTCGACGACGTCATCGGCATGCTGCCGTCGATGAAGTCGCCGACGGTATCGAAGCTGTTCGGCGACGACGCCTACGCGGTGGAAACCGTCGTGCCCAAGAACGTGATCAACACGCTCATCCCCGCTCTGAAAGACGGCGGCGCCACCGACATCATCGAGTTGCCGCTCTCCAAGATCATCCATTGAGGACGGCGTCGTTCGGCGAAGCGCAGGGCACCGTGGCGTCGTTCGCCCGCGACCGCGGCCTCGGCGAAATCGTCACGCCCGACGGCCACACGTATCCGTTCCACTGCACGGCGATCGCCGACGGCACCCGCGACATCGAAGTCGGCAAGTCCGTCACCTTCACGATCGCCGCCGGCCACCTAGGCCGCCTCGAAGCGACGGCGATTCGCTAGTCCTCGCTGGTCTCCTCGGCGGCGGCGGCGCCTTGGGTGACCTGCACGAACGCCAGCCGGATGTTGGTGAGGCCCTCACGCAATGTGGGAGCGGCCGCACCGAGGCGCTCACCGAGACCCTCGACAAGCAGGCCCAGGGCGTCGATCGCCATCTTCGCTTCGTCGAGCTGCGGCGGGATTACCGACAGGTGCAGGGCCCCAACCTCGAAGAACTGGTGCGCCGACTGGGCGACGATGTCGGCGACGGGCGTCTGGGCGAGTTGTTCCCGCAACGCCTCGAGCCGCTGGGCCAGCTCCTCCTCGGTCAGTTCCTCGGGGGCGGCCGCGACGGGCTTCTCGCCGTCCGGAGTCCACAATCCAGTCACGATTCCGCTACCCTAGAAGCTCCAACCCAATGAAAGCGGGCCGCGGTCGCAAGACCAACGCCCCGCCTGTCCACTGCAGTTAGGTGTCCAGGTTGAACTTCCGCTTCTGACGCGGGCGTTGCTTTCAACGCCCGCGTCTTTCGCGTTCACATCCGACCACACAAGGAGAGTGAGGCCATCGCCCCACCGCCCGCCACCAACGAGCCCAGGATCAACGACCGGATCCGAGCTCGCGAAGTCCGTCTCGTCGATCCCGACGGGGGCCAGCTCGGCATCAAGGCGCTGCCTGAAGCGCTGCAGATCGCTCGTGACATGGACCTCGATCTCGTCGAAGTCGCGGCCAACGCGAACCCGCCGGTCTGCCGCATCATGGACTACGGCAAGTTCAAGTTCGAAGCCGCGCAAAAAGCGCGCGAATCTCGCCGAAAGTCGACCAACGTCGGCCTGAAGGAGATGAAGTACCGCCCGAAAATCGCGGCGGGCGACTTCGACACCAAGACCCGCAAGGTGGCGGGGTTCCTGTCCGAAGGCCACAAAGTCAAGATCTCGATCATGTTCCGGGCCCGCGAAATCACGCACCCGGAACTCGGCCGCAAGATCCTCGACAACGTTGCCAACGCGGTGATCGCGGTTGGAAAGGTCGAGTCGCATCCCAAGCTCGACGGTCGCAACATGATCATGGTGCTGGCTCCGGACAAGAAGGCGCAGGCTGCCGCGAAGGCGCCGCATGGCTCACCCGACGAAATCGCCGAAACCGCTGTACCCGAAGCACCCGAAGTCCCCGCTGCCAGCACCGAGGAGTAGTAAATGCGATGCCGAAGATGAAGACACACAAGGGCGCTGCCGCCCGGTTCAAGGTCACCGGTACGGGCAAGATCCGTCGCCGCTCGCAGGGCATGAACCACATCCTCGAGAAGAAGACGCCGGATCGTCGGCGTCGTCTCAACCGCGTCACCGAGGTTTCGCCGGCCGACGCGCCGCGCATCCGCCGTCAGCTCGGGCTCTAGCCCCCGACCAACAACAGGAGATCTGAACAATGGCCAGGGTTAAGCGCGCCGTCCAGGGCAAGAAGCACCGGCGGACAATTCTCGAACAGGCGCAGGGCTACTACGGGCACCGCAGCCGTAGCTTCAAGTCGGCGAACGAAGCCGTCATGCACGCGGGCAACTACGCGTTCCGCGACCGCCGTGCGCGCAAGGGCGACTTCCGCAAGCTGTGGATCCAGCGCATCAACGCGGGGACGCGTCAGCACGGACTCAGCTACAGCCGTTTCATCAACGGCCTCAAGAACGCGGGCGTCGAGGTGGACCGCAAGGTGCTCGCCGACCTCGCGGTGACCGAGCCCGCGGCGTTCGCCGCGCTGGTCGAGGTAGCGAAGAACGCTGTGCCGACCGAGGCCGCCAGCTGACAACGGAGGCCCTCGGCCTTCGCAACGCCAAGGTGCAGCGCTTGCGGCGCCTGATCGAGAAACGCAGCGCGCGCCAAGCCGACGGCGTGTTCGTCGCCGAAGGCGTGACGTTGCTACGTGAAGCACTCGCGGCCGGAATCGTGCCGGAGTCGGTCTTCTACGCGCCCGAGGCCGACGCCGCGCTGGTGCGCGACGCCGAAAACGCCGGCACGCGCGTGTACGCGCTGGAACCGGGCGTCATGGAGAAGATCGCCGACGCGGTGACGCCGCAGCCGGTGTGCGCCGTCGTTCCTGTGCTCGACGTGCCGCTAGAAGCACTGTCCACCGACGGGGTTGTCGTCGTCGCCGTCGACGTGCGCGACCCCGGCAACGCGGGCACGCTGATCCGCTCGGCCGCTGCCGCCGGCGCTCGTGGCGTGGTGTTGTGCGAGGGTTGTGTCGAGCTTTACAACCCCAAGACCGTGCGCAGTACGGCGGGAGCGCTGTTCCGTCTTCCCGTCGTAACGTCTGTGTCCGTGGACGGGGCGCTCACTTCTCTCGGCGCCGCAGGGCGGCGTCGCTTGGCGGCGGTAGCTCGCGACGGCGACGACTACGCCACCGTCGACCTCACCGCCCCGGTGGCGTTCGTGGTCGGCAACGAGGCCCACGGGTTGCCCGACGCGCTGCGCGGCATCGACGCCAACATCACCATTCCCATGCCGGGGTCCACCGAAAGCTTGAATGTAGGAGTGGCGACGGCCGTGCTGTGCTTCGAAGCAGCTCGTCAAGCGAGGGCAGTCGCATGATCGACCGCCTCGCCGACGGTGTCGTCGTGCTCGACGCCGCTGGAACCGTGACCGACGTCAACGTGGCGTTCGCCTCCATGGTCGGTCGTCCGAAGGACGAGTTGGTCGGCCAGAAGCTGGCGTCGCTCCTCGCTGACGGTGTCGAGTTCGCACCGGCGGCCGACGGCACGCTTGGGGAGCAGGAGATCGAACTGCGCACCGCCACCGGCGAGACCGCCGTCGTGCGCGTCACGGGTCGCGAGGACGACGAAGGCACTGTGTTGTCGGTGCGCGCCGACCGGAGCACCGCGGGCATCGAGATCGTGTCGACGGTGAGCCACGAGCTGCGCTCGCCGCTCACGTCGGTCAAGGGGTACACGAGCCTCCTGCTGAACCGGTGGGACCGGCTCGCCGACGACCAGAAGAAGATGATGCTCGAACAGGTGCACCATGACGCCGATCGCGTCACGCGCCTGATCACGGAGCTGCTCGACATTTCGCGCTTGGAGACGGGGCGGCTGGTGTTGCGCCGCGAGATGGTCGACCTGGCCGCGCTGACGAAGGCGATCGTCGACAAGGTCGGCATGGAGTACGCGGATCTCGACGTCAAGGTGTCCTTCGCCGACGACGTACCGCAGGTGTACGCGGATCCCGACAAGCTCGAGCAGGTCATCACCAACCTCGTCGAAAACGCCTGCAAGTACGCGTCGCCCGAAGGGATCGCGCTGAGTGCGCAGCTGGACACGGTGCGCGACGAAGTCGTCGTGTCGGTCACCGACATCGGCGAAGGCATTCCCGAAGACGCACTCCCGAAGGTGTTCACGAAGTTCTTCCGTCGCAACGAGGGGCGTCCGACCGGGTCGGGGCTCGGCTTGTGGATCAGCCGCGGCCTCGTCGAGGCGCACGGCGGCCATCTGACGGCGTCGTCGATGCTCGGCAAAGGCAGCACGTTCCGGTTCACGCTGCCGACCACCGCGTTCGAAGAGCTGCACGGAACCGACGATGGCTGAGCAACTCGACGACGTCTTGGCGCGCATCGCCGACGCGCGCACCCCCGACGACGTGCAGGCGGCGAAGAACGACGCCCTCGGCAAGAACGGCTTCCTCACGCTGGCGAAGAAGGACCTGCGCAACGTCGCGCCCGAAGAGCGCGCCGCAGCCGGCGAGGCGATCAACGCCGCGACCAAGCGCGTGCACGAAGCCATCGAGACCGCGATGGCGGCGCTGTCGTCGAGCGAGCGCGCCAAGCAACTCGAGGCCGACCGCATCGACCTGACCGAGCACGCGGCGCCGCGCCGCCGCGGGTCGCTGCATCTGGTCACGCAGACGCAGCAACAACTCGAGGACGTCTTCGTCGCGATGGGCTTCACCGTCGAAGAAGGTCCGCTGGTCGAGACCGACTGGCACAACTTTCAGGCGCTGAACATTCCGCCGGCGCATCCGGCGCGCGCCAACCAAGACACCCTGTATCTCGACTTCGGCGCCCCCGAGTCGACGCTGCTGCGCACGCACACATCGCCGGTACAGGCGCGCACGATGTTGGCGCAGCAACCGCCGATCTACGCGGTGTGTCCGGGGCGCGTGTACCGCAAGGACACGCCCGACGCCCGCCACACTCCGGCGTTCAGTCAGATCGAGGGGCTCGTCGTCGACCGCGGCATCACGTTCGGCAATCTCGCCGGCACGATCGAGGCGTTCACCAAGGCGTACTTCGGCCCCGACATCCAGGCACGACTGCGTCCCGCGTACTTCCCGTTCACCGAACCGTCGGCCGAGTTCGAGGTCACGTGCGCCATCTGTCGCGGCGCCGGCTGCCGCACGTGCTCGCAAACCGGCTGGATCGAACTCGGCGGCTGCGGCATGGTCCATCCGAACGTGCTGACGGCGTGCGGCATCGACCCCGAAGAGTGGTCCGGCTTCGCGTTCGGCTTCGGAATCGACCGCTGCGCCCAGGTGTTCCACACGATCCCGGACATGCGCGTCATGGCCGACAACGACCTGCGTTTCATCGCTCAGTTCTGATGCTCGTCCCGCTGTCCTGGCTGCGCGACTTCGTCGCCATCGACGACGACGTCGACTCCCTCGTCGACACGTGCAATGCGCTCGGCCTCGTCGTCGAAGGCGTGAACTACGTCGGCGGCGGCGTGAAAGACGTCGTCGTGGCCAAGGTGCTCGAGGTCGACCGGATCGAGGGGGCCGACAAGATCCGCCGCATCGTCGTCGACCACGGCGAGGGTCCGGTGCAGGTGGTGTGCGGCGCCTGGAACTTCGAAGCGGGCGCCACCGTGGCGTTCGCGCCCGTCGGCGCTGTCCTTCCCGGTGACTTCGCCATCGGCAAACGCAAGATGAAGGGCGTCGAGTCGAACGGGATGATCTGTTCCGAGCGCGAACTCGAGTTGGGCGACGAGGGCGGCGGCATCATGGTGCTCGACGACTCGCTCGTGCCCGGGACGAAATTGGCCGACGCGCTCGGAATCGAGCCCGACGTCGTGCTCGACCTCGCCATCGAAGGCAACCGGCCCGACGCGCTGTGCGTCATCGGCATCGCCCGCGACCTCGCCGCCAAGCTCGGTCTTCCGTTCACGGAACCCGTCGCGGCGATGACGTTGCCGGACGCGTCTGCCGACGGGCCACTGGTCTCGGTCGAGGCGCCGGCGATGTGTCCGATCTTCACCGCGACGCGACTAGACGGCGTCACCATCGGCCCGTCGCCGGAGTGGATGCAGCGCCGCCTCACCCTCGCCGGCATGCGACCGATCAGCAACATCGTCGACATCTCGAACTACGTGATGCTCGAGCACGGCCAGCCGACCCATCCGTACGACGGCGACCGCCTGCCCGGCGGCGGGTTCGTGGTCCGGACGGCGGAGCCGGGCGAGCAGTTGCTCACGCTCGACGGTGAGATGCGCACGCTCGGCGTCGGCGGTGAGGATTGCGTGATCGCGGATGCCAACGGCGTGGGGGTCGGCATCGCCGGTGTGATGGGCGGCGGTACGTCGGAGATCGAAGATTCGACCACCAACGTCGTGCTCGAAGCCGCATGGTTCGACCCGATGGCGATCGCGCGCACGTCGAAGCGACTCGGCCTGCGTTCCGAGGCGTCGGCGCGCTTCGAGAAGGGGGTCGACGCCGGCAACGTCGATCGCGCTGTCGCGCGTTTCTGCGCGCTGGCCGTCGAATACGCGGGCGCCACGATCACGCGGCGCACCGCCTGGACGTCCGACGAGTACGCACCGCAACCCGCCGTCATCACCATGCGCACGGCGCGCGTCAACGCGCTGCTCGGCACACAGCTCAGCGCGACAGAGATGGACGGCTACCTCACGGCGATCGGTTTCGTCGTAGAACGAACCGACGACGAAGTCGCACGCGTGACCGCGCCCTCGTGGCGCCCCGACGCCACCATCGAAGAATCGCTCGCCGAAGAGATCGCTCGTCATTACGGCTACGAGTCCGTCGCCCGCGAGTTGCGCACGTCACCGGGGACGAGCGGTGGCCTCACGCGACGTCAACGCGAGCGCCGCCTCATTCGTGACGTGCTGTGCGGCTTGTCGATCAACGAAGCGATGACTTCGCCGCTGCTGGGTCCCGGCGATCACGCCGCTGCGGGGCTGCCCGAGCACGACTTGATCAAGGCCGACCGGCCGTTGGCGCTCGAAGAGTCGATCCTGCGCACGTCGTTGCTGCCCGGTCTGCTGCGGTCGATCTCGCACAACGTGCGGCACCGTGCGAAGGAAGTGTGGCTGTACGAGGTCGGTCCGGTGTGGGAACGCCCGCACGAGCCGCCGGCTGACCCGTCGGTCATCAACCGCCTGGTAACCGGACCCGAGGGCGGCCTCCCGCACGAGACCGAACGCGTGGCGGTCGCCTTGTGGCCCGCCGACGCCTACGCCGCCGTTGACGCCTGGCTCGTGCTGGCCGACGCGTTGCGGCTCCAAAAGCCAGGCGTGGCGAACCCGCGCGACGAGTTCCCCGGTCTCCACCCGACGCGCACGGGCGCCGTCACCGTCGACGGGTCCGCCATCGGCGTCGTCGGCGAGGTCGACCCCGCGGTGCTCGACGGCCTGGGTATCGAAGGCCGCGTCGCGTGGCTCGACGTCGATCTCGCCGCGCTGCACGCCGCGCCGCGCCGTTCGTCGACCGCGCTCGACGTGAGTCGTTTCCCGTCGAGCGACATCGACCTCGCGTTCGTCGTGCCCGACGATGTCGCCGCCGGCGACGTGCTGGCGACGTTGCGCGACGTAGCCGGCGCGTTGCTGGTCACCGCCGAACTCTTCGACGTGTATCGCGGCAATGGCGTGCCCGAAGGCAGCCGGAGCTTGGCGTTCAGTCTGCGCTTCTGCGCCCTCGACCGCACCCTGACGGACAACGAAGTGGGAGAGCGGCGTGCCGCGGTGATCGCCGCCGTCGAGAAAGCGCACAAGGCGACCCTCCGGGGCTAACGCGTGCCACGCCGGCGCTGGAACACCGGCGTCGCCCTTCGTGTCGCCGGCACGAGCATCGCGGTCGCCATCGGCTTCGTCGCGGTGGTCTCCCTATTGCAGCACCTCGCGGTTCTCGCCCACGTGTGGGATCTCAACTCGGATCTTGCGAGCGCAAAGTTGTTGTCCGGCGAGATAGCGCGCGGCCATCTGAAGGGTGTGAGGTTCGGCTACTGGACGCCGTACACGACGGTGGCGCTCGACGCCGTCACCCTCCCGCTTCCGCATCACCTCGGGTTCTGGCAGGCGTGGCCCTACCTCACCTATCTCGTCTCGCTGGGCGTGCTCGTCACAAGCATGTGGCGGGCCTTCGGTCGCACGCCCGCGGTGATCACGGCATCGCTCGGCGTCACGCTGGCGTTGGAGCCAATCGACGTGCTGGTGGTCCAGTACGCGCACGGTCCGACGTACGCCAGCTTCCTGCTCGCCGCCGCGCTCGTCATCGAGTTGCCGCGTTCGGAGTCTTCGCTGCGTCGGCGTCTGCTCACGATCTCGGCGATCGTCATCTTCGTCGTGAATATCGCGTCCGACCCCTACATGCACGTGGTGGTTTCGCTGCCGCTGTTCGCGACCGCCGCGGCTTGGTGGTTCAGCAGTCCCCGGCGGCGTGACGACGCCCGTTCGCTCGCCATTGTCGCCACGGCCAGCTCCGCGGGCGGGCTCCTCCTCGAACGCGTCCTGGCATTGATGCTTCCCTCGGCTCCGGGAGGACGGGGGCTGTTTCGGCCAGCCAATCCGATGTCGTTTCCCGGGCGGACGCTCGACACCTTGCGCGCGTCCCGCGACGCCATCGCCGTTGGCACGCAGTTGCCAGATTGGTTCACGGGCAGGGTCGCTCTCGCTGCGATCGCGGCGGGAATCGGCCTGGTATGGGCCGTGCTCGCCGGGCCGCTTGCCGTCGGGCAACGCCGTCTCGATACGGATCGCGGTCGGCTCGAGCTGTTCGCGTCGCTTGGCGCGCTCTGCGTCATCGCCGCTGTTGTGGTGAGTGCCGCGGCGTCTCCCGGACCGGGTGGCGTGCGATACCTCGTCTCGGTTCCCCTCGCTACGGCGATCGTCGTCGGGCTCGCGGCCGATTCGCGACGCGGTGCCCTCGCGCTGACGCTTGCGGTCGTAGTCGCGGCCTGCGGCTGCATCGGAATAGTGCGTGGGCTCGAGCCACTCGGTCGGTACCCCGCGCCACTCACCGTCCGGGGCAAGCTTCTGGCGGCGGCGCTCAAACCCCGCGGCGTGACGTATGGGTACGGGCCGTACTGGGACGCCAGCGGCCTCACCCTTGCGGGCGGCTCTCGTATCACCATCCGACCGGTGCGAACGTGCGGAGCGCGCTTGTGTCCGCCTCCGTATCTGCGAGCCGAGCGCTGGTATGCACCCCGGACGCGTCGGACCTTTCTTGTCATCGATCCCGCCGCCAAACCGACGTTCATGAGCGCGACGCCGCCGGCCAACCTCGGTGCCGCCACCGAGGAGTTTTTCGTCGGCGCAATGCACGTGTTCGTATACGACCACGACATCTCGGCGTCTTTCGGGAAGGGCTGAAGAGCACTCGTTGTAAAACTGCGCGTCGATACGTATAATCATGCAATGAGCAAGGTCGCCGTTCTCGGCGCGTCCGGATACGCGGGAGCCGAACTGCTGCGCCTCCTCGCCGGTCACCCCGAGTTCGAGGTCACGTACGCGACGGGCGACAGTGCGGTCGGCTCGCTCGTCGCCGACAGCTATCCGAGCCTCGCCGGTGCCTATCCCGACCTGGTGTACGAAGCCGTCGACGTGGATCAGGCGGCGGCGCACGAGCTGGTCTTCCTGGCGCTGCCGCACGGCGCGTCGGGCGCGGTCGTGCCGCAGTTGGTCGATCGCGTCGGGGGCGTCGTCGACCTCGGAGCCGACTTCCGCCTCCGCGACGCTGCCGCCTACCCGCAGTGGTACGGCGAGGAGCACCCGGCGCCCGAGCTGCTCGGCCGCTTCGTGCACGGCATCCCGGAGCTGTACCGCGATGCCATCGTCGAGCAAAAGCTGGTCGCCGCCGCCGGTTGCTATCCGACGGCCGCCGCCCTGGCGTTGGCGCCGCTGATCCGTGCGGGCGCGATCGAGACGACCGGTGTCATCGTCGACGCCGCGTCGGGCGTCTCGGGCGCCGGCAAGGCGCCAAAGCCGAGCAC
>JBEEFV010000032.1:0-10276 GCA_041166405.1 Actinomycetota bacterium
AGATCTTCTTCCTCGGCCAGGAGTACACCGCCGAAGAAATGTTCCACATGGGTGCGGTCAACAAGGTCGTGGACCACGCCGACCTGGAGACCGTCGCGCTCGAGTGGGCGCGCATCATCAACGGCAAGAGCCCGACCGCGCAGCGGATGTTGAAGTACTCGTTCAACCTCATCGACGACGGGCTCGTCGGCCAGCAGGTGCTGCTCGGTGAGACGACGCGGCTGGCCTACATGACCGACGAGGCCGCCGAAGGCCGCGACGCGTTCTTGGAAAAGCGCGCGCCGGACTGGTCGCCGTATCCCTGGCGCTATTGATCCATCAATCTGAATTGATGTAACGTCCTAGCGTGGTTTCCACGCAGGAGTTCCTCGGCCTCGTCGCCGATCCGCAGCGGTGGCAACTCCTCCACGCGCTGGCAGGCAGCGACCGACGCGTCGGCGAGCTCACCGAGCTGACGGGCAAGCCGCAGAACCTCGTCTCGTATCACCTCGGCCAGCTCCGATCGGCCGGACTGGTCTCGTCGCGACGCAGCTCCGCCGACGGGCGCGACACGTATTACCGCGCCGACCTATCGCGCTACGCCGAGCTGTTGGACGCCGCGCGCGCCGCGCTGTACCCACCGCCGGCGGCGGTACTGGGAAAGAGGCCGCGCGTCCTGTTCCTGTGCACCGGTAACTCCGCGCGTTCGCAGATGGCGGAGGCACTGGCCGAAGCCCGCTCCGGCGGCGCCGTCGAAGCTCGCAGCGCCGGCAGCCACCCCAAACCGCTTCATCCCGAAGCCGTCCGCGTGATGGCAGCGCGCGGGATCGACCTTTCGGGACGGGCGAGCAAAAACCTGTCGCGGTTCGCGCGCACGCGCTTCGACCACGTCATCACGCTGTGCGACAAGGTCAAGGAAGTGTGCCCGGAGTTCCCGGGCCACCCGACCACCGCGCACTGGAGCATGCCCGATCCCGCCGCCGAGGACGATCCCGCGGCATTCGTCCGCACGGCGGACGAGATCGAAGAACGCGTCGGCATTCTCATCGCGCAACTCGCTTCCACCAACCAACGGAAAGGGCGCTCATGAACGAAGACACGGTGAACGTTCGCTACATGGTCGACGACGTCGCTGCGGCGGTCGACTTCTACACGAAGCACTTCGGTTTCGTCACCGGCATCGCGTCGCCGGCGTTCGCCGACGTGACGCGCGGGAACTTGCGCATCCTCCTCAGCGGTCCGGCGAGTTCAGCGGGGCGCGCCATGCCCGACGGGGCGAAGCCCGAGCCCGGCGGTTGGAACCGCGTCCACTTCATCACCACCGACCTCGACAGCGAGATCGCGCGCCTCAAGGGCGAAGGAGTTCCCTTCCGCAACGACGTCGTCGAAGGCCCGGGCGGACGCCAGATCCTCGTGCAGGATCCGAGCGGGAACCTCGTCGAGCTGTTCCAACCGGCCGGCTCCTGAGGCGGTCGGTCCTCAGGTTCGGCTGAGGTCGTCGAGCCACGCGACGAACAGATCGGTCCATCGGTCCGACGGCAAGCCCTGCTTCACCATGCCGAATCCGTGGTCGCCGCGCGCGAACACGTGCATCTCCGCGAGGCGATCGGCCGCCGTCCAGTCGGCGTACAAGCCCTCGACGATCCGCACCAGCACGTCGTCTTGAGCGACGGCCGTGAACAGCGGCGGCGCGTCGACGGGAACCGGCGCGCCGCGCGTCTCTCCCCCGTAGATGGGTGCAATGAACGCCAGCTGCTCGGCGCGCGGGTCGAGGGCGATGTCGACGGCCATGAACGCACCCGCCGAGAACCCGATCATCCCGAGCGTGTCGGCGCGCACGCCGAACCGCACGGCGGCTTCACGCACGATCTCGATGGCGCGACGGCCGTCGTCCGCCGCGACCGCTCGCGCCTCGATGAACGGTTGTGCCGACAGCACGTCGGCCATCGCCAGCGGCTTCGTCGCCTTCGGCAACTTCGGCGCGTCCGTGGTGTCGAGTTTCTTCCAATACGCCTCGAACTTGTCTGGATCCGGATGCGACGCTCGCAACCGGTACTTGAGCAAGAACACCGTGTAGCCGAGCGCCGTCAACCACGTCACGACGTCGAGGCCCTCGTGCGTCCACGCGTTGATCGTCCATCCGCCACCCGGAGCGACGATTACACCGTGGCCGTTCGCGCCACCCGTCGGCGGAAAGACCGTGAGCGTCGGGTCCGAAACGTTGCGGATGAACGTGCCGCCGCGCGCGAGGCCCCAACCGACCGGGAACTCGACTTCCGGTGGGACCTCGTCGATCGTCGTCGGCGGGCCGTCGGGCCACAGGCGGATGACTTCAGCCATGGGTGACTCTTAGCCGGTAGAAGAGGAAGCCGTCTTCTTCGAGGAGTTGCGCGACGGAGAGGTCGATCGGTTGGGGCAGTTCGCCGGCGAGAACGCGCGGGCCGTCGCCGGCGACGAGCCGCGGTGACACCGTGAGGCACAATTCGTCGAGCAGGCCAGCCTCGACCATCTGCGCGTTGAGCCGCGGACCTCCTTCGAGCAGCACCGACCGCAACCCGCGTGCCTGCAGTTCGCGCACGGCGAGCGGGAGCTCGACGCGTTCGTCGCCAGCCACGATGACGTCGGCCACGTCGTCGGCTTTGTCGCGTCGGCGCTCCTTCGACTCGTCCGTCGTGATCACGATCGGCCGGGCTCTCGCGTCGACGAAGAACGGCGAGTCCCAGTCGAGGTCGCACGACTTGGTCACCACCGCGATCGGTGTGTCGGCCGGTCCGTAACCTTCGGCGCGCATCGTGCCCGCCCCGACGAGGATCACCTCGGCCAGCGACCGCAGCGTGTCGAACACCCGACGATCGCCGGGACCGCCGAGTCCGCCCGACCTGCCGTTGACCGTGATCGCGCCGTCGACGCTCGAGATCATGTTGCAACGCACGAACGGCACACGCGGTACCGCGTAGGCCTCGGCGAGGTCGACGGCGTCAGCGGGTTCGGGGAGGAGCGCGCGCACCTACTGCAGCGCGGCGACTTCTTCGGTGCGATTGCGCACGAGGTCGTTGAACGCCTCGCCGGCACCGATGTGATCCCACATCGAGGGCGGGAAATGCGACACGTACATCGTGCGCCGCCAACCTTCACCCGTCGGCCGCGGCGATGCGTGCATGACATCTTTGATGTGCACGGTGACGTCGCCGGGTTCGGTGTCGATCGCCACGACCGGCACGTCCGCGAAGCGCTGCTGCCAACCGTTGTGCAGCGACTGCCCGTGGCTGCCCGGCACGAACGTGATGTTGCCGACCTCGGCGTTCGAACCTGTGAGTTGGATGCCGACGCCGACGGAAGGGCAGTAGATGGCGTGGCCGCCCATGCCGCAATCTTGATGCCAGGGGATGTTCGAGAGTCCTTGGGTCTTGCCGGGGACCTTCAGCAGGACGGCGCATCCCTCCATGCGATCGTGCGACGGCTTGAGGTCGTCGCGCAGCAGCGTGCCGAGACGCGTGATGCGCGCGTCGAACTCGACCTGGTTGATCAACTCGGAACGCATGCCGGCGTACACGAGACGACACAGCGCGTCGTTGCCGTCTTCGTCGGTGACCCACCACGACTCGTTGTCGCCGCGCGTGGCCAGCGCGGCGAGTCGGTCGACTTCGGCGTTCATGGCGTCGATCTCGTCGGCGCTGAAGACGCCGCGCACGTGGAGGTACCCGGTGGTCTCGAGGAAGGCGCGCAGTTCGTCGTCGGAGTCGTCGAGCGTGAAGCTGCGCGTCAGGTCGAGGCCGCGCAGATCGACGCGTGCCGGGTCGTACAGCGGCACGCCGCAATGCACGAGGGTGAGCAACGGCGCCCAGTCGGCGAGTTGCGTGAAGCCGCCGCGTTCGTAGCTGAGTTCGCCGGCGAGGTGCAGGTTGACGAGCGTTCGCACCTGCGTCGTCAGATCACTCCACGCTTCGGCGGGCATCGACACGACCGCGGCTGCGGCGCTGTCGACCGGCCCGCCGTCGACCTCGACACCCGATCCGGGAACGAAGCGATAGTTGTGCACCGCGTCGCCGATCACGAACGCGACCGGCGGCAGCTCAGGGGTGACTCGCATGACGGCGGCGAGATCGGCCTCGGTCAACTCGTGCAAGCTCACGGCTTGACGCTACAGAATTGGTGATGCCCCGCGACATCCGCGAGCTGCGCGGCGACCCCGACGCCTACGCCGCCGAACTGCGCCAGCGCTGGGGCGGCTTGCTCAGCTACCGCTACATCGGCCGCACCCACGCCGCGGTCGACGCCGGGCCCGTCGACAACACCGTGACGTTGCGCCGCGACATGCGCAGCGCCGCCGGCGGCATCCTGCTGTCGGTACTCGGGATCGCCTCGCCCGAAGGCGGCGCCATGAGCGACCTCGACGCCGTACCGAACCCTGTCGTGCACTCGTGCCAGGTGGTCGACGACGGACGCGACGTGCAACGCATCGAGGTCGTCACCGAGGTACTCAAGCGCGGGCGTCAGATGAGCTTCAGCCGCTCCCGCATCGTCGACGCCGACAACCCGGCGCGGTTACTGGCTATGACCGCCGGCCAGGGCGTGAGTATCGGAACACCGCCCGAGTCATTGCAGCGGATGCAGACCGAGCCGCTCGACATCGTCGACGCGCCGGACCTGCCACCGCTATGGCAAGTGTTCGGCGGGCACCGGCGCGCCGATGGCCGCTGGGCGTTGCCGGCGTTGACCGACGAACTCGCCTCCCCCGACGCCGCGCTCCACATCGGTCCGCAGTTCGTGATCCTCGAACACGCGGCGACCGAAGCGGCCGGCGCCGTCGCCGTGTCGTCGCACGTGATGTTCGTGGCGCGCGGCAAGGTCGGCCCGTTCCGCGTTGAGACGGACGGCGCCGGGCGCGCCCAACTGTTCGACGAAGGCGACGACGACCGACTCGTGTCGACCGCCAGCTACCAGTTGTCGCGGCGGAACGAGAGTTAGTTGCCTTGCTCGAGCGCCTTGGACAGGAACTGGTGGGCGTCGGGATAACAGAAGGGGACGTGGTCGGTGGCTTCGACCCAACCGCCCTTGCTGTCCTGCCAGTGGGCGACGGCGAAGCAGTCCTCGATGCGCGGCGCTGTCGGGTCGAACTTGCCCCAGTCGAGCCCGAGCAGCATCCCGTTGGCCTTGTACTTGACCAGTCCGTTGAGCCACTTCTCCAACCCCGCACGCGTCGGTGCGCCGCCCATGCTGGTGACTCCTTCGGCGAACATCGTCGCCAGGGCCCATGACTCCATCGCCCACTGATGCAGCGGCAGCCCCGGTTGGTAGCGCGCGTACGCCTGGCGGAACTTCGCGACCTCCGGCACGTCGGTGGCGGTGTACACGCGCGACGAGTTCACGACGTACACAGAGTTGCGACACGTGTCGTTGTAGTCCTCGCCGACGCGTTCGCCTTCCGACACCGGCGTCGACACCTTCGCCTTCACGCTGAAGTTGCGTCGCGCCATGGCGTCGCACAGCTTGCGGTTGGCGCCGTCGTCCATGGCGTCGACGATGAGCTGCGTGCCGTGCTTCTGCATGTCGTTGACGGGTTGATCGAAGCTCGGCGCGGCGAAGGACACGACGTACGGCGTGACGTGCATGCCTTCGAGCTCCATCGCCTTCTGAAACTGCTGACCGGCTTGCTTCGACTCGTCGATGTCGTACATGAACACCGCGGCTTCGGTCACGCCGAGCGTCTGCTTGAACCACCGGTACGGACCGGTCGACAACGCCAAGTATCCGTTGACGCCCGCGTGCTGGCCGTCGCGCGGGTAGCCGTTGCGGTACGCCGAGAACAGATGCGGATAGCGACCGAAGCTGTTGGTGATCGGAAAACCGATCGTGGGCACCCCGTGGGCGTTGAGGTACTCGGCGGAGCCGCCGAACGATCGCGAGTTGGTCGAGACCAACGCGAACACCTTGTCCTTCTCGACGAGTTGCTGGGCGCACGCCAGATCGCGGTTGCGATCCTCGCGGTCGTCGCACGTCTTGAGCACGATCTGGCGGCCCCGCACTCCGCCGTGCGCATTGGTGTAGGCCACCCAGGCGCGCAGCCCGCGCACCGCGGGCGCGAACGCATCGCCCAGCACGCCGTTCTCGGCGGTGATGTTGCCGATGGTCAGCGTCGTCGCCGTCACGCCGACGTCGGACGCGGTGTTGGGCGCATCGGCCTGCGGCCCGCGCGCCGGCGTGCGCCCGTCGCCCGTGATCGTTGGCTCGTTGTCGGCCTGGGGCGTCTCGCCCGCGAGCGTCGTGGCGGTGTTGTCGTCGCCGAATTCGTCGACGGGCGCGTCACCGCGCTGGAGTGTTTTGCCGCGTTGCGCGGTGGTCTCGAAGGCGGAGTCGGGCAGCCGGGTGCCGCAGGCAGCGAGCATGACGGCGGCGAGCAGGACGACGGCGACGCGCCTCATCGCTGCATCCGCTCCTCGGCACGTCGCTGGGCGACGACGGTTGGCAGCAGACCCCCGGCATCGGCTTCGGCGAGCACCGACTTGGTCGTGTCGAAGATCGCGGCGGTCTTCGCGCGTGACTCGTCGGCCGTGTAGCCGCGCACTTCCGCACCGACCTGGATGATGCCGCCGGCGTTGGCGACGAAGTCGGGGACGTAGGTGATCCCGCGCTCCGCGAGCTGCGCACCAACGGTGGGATCGGCGAGCTGGTTGTTGGCGCCGCCGCACACGATGCGCGCCTGGAGGGCGCCGACGACGTCGCGGGTCAACGACCCGCCCAACGCACACGGTGAATAGACGTCGAGCGCGGCGTCAGGCAACTCCCCCGGTGCCACGACTTCGACCTGCGGGTGCTCGGCACGGACGCGCTCGACCGCCGCGGGCACCACGTCGGTGATCACGACCGCCGCGCCGTCGTCCACCAGGTGACCGGCCAGGCGCGCACCGACCTTGCCGGCGCCTTCGATCCCGACGCGTCGGCCGGCAAGCGTCGGTTCGCCCCACACGTGATCGGCGGCGGCTCGCATGGCCTCGAACACGCCGATCGCCGTCAGCACCGACGAGTCACCGGCGCCTCCCGCCGCCGTCGACCGACCCGTCACGAACTCGCACTCGCGGGCGATCACGTCCATGTCCTCGACGTAGGTGCCGACGTCGCACGCCGTGTAGTAGCGACCGCCCAGCGTCTGCAGGCAGCGGCCATACGCCAGCAAGAGCGCTTCGGTCTTGTCGCGAAGGGGATCGCCGATGATGACGGCCTTGCCGCCGCCGAGGTCGAGGCCGGCGACGGCGCACTTGTACGCCATCGCTTCGGAGAGGTCGAGCACGTCTGCGAGCGCGGCGTCCTCGGTCTCGTACGGCCGAAAGCGCGTCCCGCCGATCGCCGGACCGAGCGCGGTGGAGAAGATGGCAACGATGGCGCGCAGCCCCGACGCCGCATCGTTGAAGAACACGACTTCTTCGTGACCACGCAAGCGTTCGAACACGCTCATCGGGCCGAAGCTACCGAGTCAGATGGCGACGTGGACGTGCAGCAGCACGAGCGGCCACACCAGCACGGCGAGAACCGCCGACAGAATCGGCGAGATGCCGTTGAGGTGGTCGAAGAAGTTGTGCTGCGCGGCGACGATGGCGCCGATGATCAGCCACACCGCGAGACCGAGAGACACCTGGCGCCGGAACATCACGTCAGCCTAAATACCCTTTCGCGACTTGCCCCGAACGTGTCACCGCGCCAACTCCCGAGTCAGCGCCAACACGAGTTCGACGTGGGCCCGCGTACGCGCCGCGGCATCGTCGCTGCGCCAACCCGTTTCGAGGGTCACCTCGGGGATGCCGCGCGCCGCCGCGAAGGCGTTGACTGCCTGCATCTTGAATCCCGCCTCCCATACTCGGAGGACGACGCGCTGGAAGGGGCTCGACGCCGACAGCCCCGGTGGCCGCAGCGGCAACCCGAAGTAGTCCTTGGTGGCGAGCGTCGTCCCGCACGCTTCGAGCGCAGTGAGGAGTCGCTTCGCCAACGCAACGTCGACCCGCTCGTTGGCGAACATGAACGCGGCGTCCTGGGGTCCTTCGTGGAGCGAGGCGACAAAGTCGGGTCGGAACTCGTCGAACGCGCGTTGGACGATCCGCGCCTCCTCGGTACGGAACTGCAGGAAGTCGCGATTGATGTCGTAGCCGTCGGCGTTGAAGCGCGAGAACTCCGCGGCGCCGATCGGGTTGACGGGCGTGAGCACACGGACCGCGACGCGCCCATCGGGGTCCAGACGCTCGAGGATGTCGGGCACCGACATGATCCCGGCCTGCTCGTTGCCGTGGATTCCGGAGACGACGAGTAGGCGCTTCGCCGCGTTCGGTGTGCGTGACGACACGGAGAGGACCGGTCGCGTGATGTCGCGGTAGGCGACGCGTCCTTCCTCGACGACGTCATAGCGATCGCCGAAGGCGCGAATCGTTTGCTCGAACGCGTCGGGCTCGTAACCGAGGCCGACGACGCCGAGTCCCTCGTCGCGCGCCGGGTAGTCATACGCACGCTGCTTGAGATGCAGACGGACGAAGGCGCGCACTTCCCCTATGCCCGGCACGCCCGGCAGCGTACCGATCTCACTACTGTGCGCCCATGACCGACACGCGTGAGGACGGCTGGTTCACAGCGTCCGACGGCACGAACATTCACTACTTGCGCATCGGCGACTCCGGCTCGTGGGTGGTGCTGATCCACGGCTACACCGGCAGTGCCGAGGGCAACTGGTTCGCCAATGGGATCGCGCAGGCGCTCGCGGCCAATCACCGCGTGGTCGCGATCGACTGCCGCAACCACGGCAAGAGCGACAAGCCGCAGCGGGGCGGGCCGGGCCGCGCCAAGGACGTGATCGAGTTGATGAACCATCTCGAGATCACGCGTGCGCACATTCACGGCTACTCGATGGGCGGGTTCATCACGTCGCGCCTGCTCGGCCACATCCCCGAGCGAATCATCACCGCCACCTTCGGCGGGTCAGGCGTGATGGAGTTCGAAGAAGAATTCATCAAGGCCACCCCCGCCGACAGTGACGGAGTCGACCCCGACGAGGTCACGGTCGCTCGCAATCTCGCGATTTCGTTCGCGATGACCAACGGCAAGACGCGCGAGGAAGCCGAGGCGATCGCCGATACGCCACGCGCTCCGCTCGCCGTGACGCCGGACGCGTTGCGCGAAGCGTCGGCGAGCGTCGAACTGCGCAAGGTCGACTTCCCTGTGCTCGCCATCAACGGGGAGTACGACCGGCCGTTCGCCAAGACGCACCGGCTCTGGCGCGAGCTCAATGACTTCACGAGCGTCGTGCTTCCCGGCAAGTCGCACCTGACGGCGATCGTCGCGGGGTCGATGCCGCCCGAATATCTCAAGGCGACCATCCGGTTCATCGACAGCAACGACGAGGCCGGCTAGCCGGAGCGGTTTCGTCGTCGGCCCGCGATGGGTACTGACTGAACATGCCCGACATTCACATCATCCCCGACGGCGACCGCTGGAACGTGAAAGTCGAAAACGGCGACGTCGTCGGCACATTCGACACGCAAGCTGATGCTGAGCGCGACGGCAAGGCCTGGGCGCGCGAGCGCGGAGGCGGCGAGGTTTACGTGCACCGCGACGAAGGCGAGTTTTCGCGCATCCGTAAAGGCGACGCGGTCTAAGACCTAGCGTTCACGCCGTGGACGAAGCCCGCGACGGCCTCTCGTTCACGAACCTCGATCAACCGCTGTTCGACGGCGCCGACGCGACCAAAGGCGACCTCGTCGACTACCTCGACGGCGTCGCCGATCGTCTGGTGCCGGTGCTCGCCGACCGTCCACTTTCGGTCATCCGCGTCCACCGCGGCCAGGACGCGTTCATGCAGAAGAACCTGCCGAAGTACGCGCCCGAATGGATTGCCCGCGTCAGCTTCTGGGCCGAAACGTCCAAGCGCGACGTGGCCTACGCGTTGTGCAACGACCGCCGGACGTTGCTGTGGTTCGCCAACCAGCGCGCCGTCGAATATCACCCGACGCTCGTGCGGATGGACCGGCCCGACGACGTCACCCACCTCGTCCTCGATCTCGACCCACCCGCGGAGGCCGGCTTCGGCGCAGCGGTCGAGGCCGCCCACCTCGTGCGCTCCACGCTCACCGACGCCGGGCTCGAAGGCGCAGTGAAGACCAGCGGTGCGAAAGGTGTGCACATCTTCGTGCCGGTCGTCGCCGGTACGCCGATGATCGACGCGGCGCACGCGACGCGCGCCATCGCCGAACGGGCGGCGCGCCGCGATCCGGCGATCGCGACGACGGCCTTCATGAAGGACGACCGGGGCGGCAAGGTG
>JBEEFV010000033.1:0-107036 GCA_041166405.1 Actinomycetota bacterium
CCCCGCGGGCTATCTGCTGTCGCACCGCCTTCGCCACCACAGCCGCGGCTGGCTGAAGGCCCTCCTGGCGATCGGAGCGATCGGGGCGTTCGCCCAATTCGTCGGCCTGCTCGCTCCCGCGTTCGGCGGCCAGGTCTTCGGACTCCAGGCCGGCCTCATCGAACTGCTCTTGTGGGTGCAGGTGTTGCATTCGCTCGATCTGCCGGGCCGGCGCGACGTGCTGTTCTCGCTGGGCACGAGCGGCGCGCTGCTCGTCGTCAGCGCGACCTTGGCCACGACGAACGACTTCGGCGTCACCGCGCTGCTGTGGTTCGCCGCCGCCCTCGACGCGCTGGTGATCGCCAACCTCGACGACGCCGGCGTCACAAAGAGGCGCGCTCGCTACGCCCGCAGCATCCCGACCACGTTGTTGGCCTCGGTCACAGTCGGGGCGCTGCTGTTCGCCGTCCTGCCGCCGGCGCGTGTCTTCTCTTTCGGCCTGCCGTCACGCGCCGCGAGCGGTGGCGTCAGCACCGGCGGACGCCTGGTGAACCCGTCGTTCAACGCGGGACTTCCGTCGGCCGCGGGACGCGGCGGCCGGACAGGCACGTTCGGCTACTTCGGATACATGGAAAACCTCGATCTCGGATTCCGCGGCCGGCCGGACGACACAGTTGTGATGCGCGTCCGCGCGCCCGGGCCCGACTTCTGGCGCGCCCAGACGTTCGACACCTACGACGGGCAACGTTGGACCAACAGCGACACGCAGACGCATCGCATCTTCGGCGGGAACGCGTTGCGTCCAGTCACGCCACCCGAGGATCGGCCGATGCTCGCCGGCGACGAGTTCATCCAAACCTTCTACATCGCGAAGATCGCACCGAACATGGTGTTCGCGGCTGCCACACCGACGCAGGTGTTCTGGCCCTTCGACGAGGCCTACGAATTGTCCGACGGCACGTTGCGCGGCGGCGACACCCTGTCGCCGGGCACGGTGTACTCCGTCATCAGCAATCGCCTGCGCGTCACCGCCGACGCGTTGCGCACCGCCGACCCGCGCCGCGGCTTCGTCGACGCCGACACGTACACGCGTTACACGGCGTTGCCGCCGGTGGCGCCGCGCGTACGCGCGCTAGCCGAAGAACTCGACGGCCGGGCGACGAACACGTACGACGCGATACAGGCGATGACCGACTGGATCGCGACGCACACGAAGTATTCGCTCAACCCGCCGCGCCTGCACCCGGCCGACGACGCCGTCGACCGATTCCTCTTCGAGGACCAGCGCGGATTCTGCGAGCAGATCGCCTCTTCCTTGGTGGTGATGTTGCGATCCGTCGGCGTGCCGGCGCGGCTCACGGTCGGGTACGCGTCCGGGCATCGCAACCCGTTTACCGGTTTGTACGAAGTGCGCGCATCAGATGCGCACGCGTACACCGAAGTGCTCTTCCCGGGTGTCGGGTGGCAGGCGTTTGACCCGACGGCTGACGTGCCGCTCGCCGGCGACTCGGGCGCGTTTCCACGCTTCGCCGGTGCGGGCCTGGCGAAGTGGGTCAGCGAGCGCCTCCCGACGCCGGCGCAGATGGTCCTCTGCGCCGTTGCCGCGCTCGTCATCGGCGCCGCCGGCGCGTTCGTCGTTCACCTTCGCCGGCTGCGCAAGCGGACGTGGCTCGACGTCCAGTTGCACCGCCTCCAACAGCGCGCCGGTATTCCGATCGACGCGTCCTCAACGCTGCCACGCTGGCTCGCTGGGCTACCGCCCGACCAACGCGACGAACTCGAGCCGGTCGTGCGTGCGCTGGAGCACGAGGCGTGGTCGGCGGACCACCTGCACGAAGAGGACCGACGCTGGGTCGAAAAGAAACTCGAAAAAGTTCGGTAGTCGCGCCCACAACCCGCTCCGCGCATGGCACCCTGCCAGGCGTGAGGACGCGACTGTTGGCCGCGTCTGTCGCGTTGGCGTTGATCGGCGTGACCGGGGCTGTCTTTCACCAGGATCCATCGGAGCCCGTCGCGGCCGTCGCGGCGCGTCGTCCGACGACGACAACCTCGACGTCCACGACGTCTACGACACTGCCGCCGACGACCACCACGACCGCTCCTCCCCCGCCACCTCCGCCGCCGCCCGCTCCGGTCCACGCCGCCGCGGCGCCCGCGCCGGCGCCGCTGGCGCCGGCCGCGATTCTTCGTACCGACGCCGCACTCGTCCCGGGCGACCCCATGACGTTCGCCGGTTTCGGCGCGTGGATCGACGTTTACGACTGGTCGAACGAATACACCAACAACAAGCCGAGCGTCGGCCCCGCCGACGTCGACCGCATGGCCGGCTTGGGCGTGCAGACCCTGTACGTGCAAGCGGCGAAGCAGAAGTCGGCCAACACGATCGTCGATCCGCAACTGCTCCACCCGATCATCGACCACGCGCACGCGCACGGGATGCGCGTCATCGCGTGGTACGCGCCGACGCTCGAAGATCCGTCGCTCGACCTGCGCAAGATGCTGGCGATGGACGCGCTCGGCGTCGAAGGCATCGGCGTCGACATCGAAAGCCGCGCCGTCAGCGACGTCAACGAACGCAACCGCCGACTCGTCGACCTCAGCGTGGCGCTGCGCCAGCACCTGCCGCAGGTACCGATCTCGGCGGTAGTGATGCCGGCGGTGCTGATGGAGGTCGTGAACCCGAACTTCTGGCCGGGGTTCCCGTATCACGACATCGCGAACGCCTACGACGCGTGGATGCCGATGGACTACTGGACGTCGCGCACGCAGTCGTCGGGCTACCGCGATCCGTACCGTTACACCGCCGAGAACATCGATCGGCTGCGCGCGCAGCTCGGTAATCCGAATCTGCCGGTGCACCCGATCGGCGGGATCGGCGACACTTCGAGTGAAGCTGACGTCGACGCGTTCCACCGCGCCGCCGCCGAGCGCAACGCCCTCGGTGGGTCGGTGTACGACTACCACACCACCGGCGACGCACTCTGGCCGCACCTGCAGGCCTTCCGCCGCTAATAAGGGGGCGTGACCACGCCCTTCGACCTCGCGCAAACCGACAAGCTCCTGACGACGACGCGCTCGGTGCGCAAGCGGCTCGACCTGACCGCGCCCGTCGACCTCGACGAGATTCAGGAATGCATCGGCATCGCCTGCCAAGCGCCGACCGGAGGCAACGTGCAGGACTGGCGCTGGCTCGTCGTGACTGATCCCGGCACGCGCGCGGCGCTGGCAGAGATCTACAACCGCACGGCGATCGGTTACTTCGAGGCGAACCGGAAGTCGATCGCCGAGCGCGGCGTCGCCGGGATGGACTCGATCCTCGACTCCGGCGAATACCTCGGGCGGGTGCTGCACGAAGTGCCGGTGCACATCGTGCCGTGCATCTACGGCCGTCCCGAAGACATGGACGTATTCACGCGCGCCAGTTGGTACGGGCGCATCTACCCGGCGGTGTGGAGCCTCATCCTGGCGCTGCGCAGCCGCGGCTACGGCACCACGCTCACGACGCTCCACTTGCCGCATGAGTCTGAGGCCGCCGAGGTTCTCGGTATCCCCGCGAACGTGCACCAGGCCGCGCTGCTACCCGTGGCTCGCTACACAGGCGACGACTTCAAGCCTGGTCGCCGCAAGCCCGTCGAGCAGGTCACGTACTGGGACCGTTGGAAGGGCACGCGCGCGTAAGGTCTGGCGTGCCCGAAAGCCCGCTCGGCAATGTCAGCCTCGTCGCAGTGACGCTGTACGTCAGCGATCTCGACAAGGCGCTCGCGTGGTACGACGAAGTGCTCGGCCTGACTCCGATGAACGAAGGCAGCGACGGCCACCGCTTCGCCGCCTTCTCCATCGGCGGCGTCATCGTCGTGCTCGAACCCATCGAGGCTGCGCTGGAACCGGCGCCCCGCGGTTCCGAGAACACGACGCTGAACGTCATGGTCGACCGCGACCCCGTCGTGGTACGCGACGAACTCGTCGCCCGAGGGGTGGCGTGTAGCGACATTGTCGTGTCGAACTTCGTGTCGTTCCTGGCGCGCGATCTCGACGGCAACCGGTTCTACATCTCCCGCGCCGCCCACCCCGAAGCCCAGCGCGGCGTGGACGCAACCGCGGTGCGGTCGTAGTCGTCTGCGCTTAGGCGAAGACGATGTGGCCGTACGTGCTGCACAGACCGAACGCGTCGATCGCGATGAACGCGATCACGGTCGCAATCGCGATGCGGCGAGGCCACCCCGTGAGCAGCGCCGTACGCCGCATCGCTGAGGGCTGATACCACTCGGGTAGCAAGATGACGTCGTCGTCGGGGTCGAGCACGGTCCAGACCGACACCGCGTCGGCGGCGACGCCGTCGTCAACACGCCACGCCATCGGTCAGCCTCGCAATCCTGCGAAGAGATCCGTTTCCGGGACGGGCGCGCCGGTGGTGTCATGCGCCCGGATGAAATTCTGCTGACCGAACGCAACGGTGAATGCCTCGCGCGGAATGTGACTGAACCACGACTCGGCGATCTGGCTGGCGTGCGCGGCGAGCGCTTGCTGCACCTGGTCGGCGAACGGCGTGGCGTCGAGGGTCGTCGTGATGCGCCGGTCGGCAGCGTCGAGCATCTCCAGCATGTTGTCGTCGACCTCCATCGGTAGTTCGACGCCGACCTCGGTCAGCGCCTTACCGATGGCCTCGAACGAGCGGCGGCTGAAGGCGGGCATGTAGAGCTTCGACGGGATACCGCACTTGGCGACGGCCTCGGTGGTGACCAGATGCGAGCGGAGATGATCGGGGTGTTCGTACCCGCCTTGGTCGTCGTCGCAGATCACGACGTCGGGTTGGTACTTCTCCATCAGCTCGATCAAGCGCCCGCGGCTCTCTTCGACGGGCACGTTGCAGAACGCGTCGCCGTGATCCTTGAACTCCCATTCAGGCATGCCCGAGTCGCGATACCCGAGCCGCTCGGAATGGTGAACGTTCAGGATGCGGCACGCTTCGTCGAGCTCGCGCAGACGCGTCTCCGCGACCGCCTCGGGATCGTGACGGGGTTCGCCCGGCTTCACGCCGTTGGGGCCGTCGCCGTACTCGCCGTTCGTGCACGTGACGACGACGGTGCGCACGCCTTCGGACGCGTAGCGCGCGAGCGCACCGCCGGCCGACGTGCACTCGTCGTCAGGGTGCGGGCACACCGCCATCAGAGTGAGAGCCACGCTGCAGAGTATTGCCGTCGGCCAACCACGCCAGCGCGCCGCGCCCCGCAGCGACGCCGGTGCTGAAGCACGCCTGCAAGAGGTAGCCGCCGGTGGGTGCATCCCAGTCGAGCATCTCGCCGGCAACGAAGACGCCGGGACGCGTGCGCAGCATGAAGCGCTCGTCGACGGCGTCGAACGGCACGCCGCCGGCGGTGGAGATAGCGCGTTCGATCCCCTGCACGCCGACGACGGCGACCGGCACCGCCTTGATAAGCGCGGCGCAGGCGCGGGCGTCGACCGGAATCTTGTTTGTCGTCGCCTCGCGCAACAGCGACACGGCAATCGGGGCGAACCCCGCGCCCCGCAACCACGACGCCGTCGACTCCTTCGGTCGCCGCCGCGATAGGCGTTCGGCGACCGTTTCGGCGGTCTGGTCGGGCCGCAAGTCGACGCGTAACTCGGCGGAACCGACGCGCTCGATGTCGGCGCGCAACGGCGACGACACCGCGTACACCGCGCCACCCTCGACGCCGCTGCCCGTGACCATGGCGTCGCCTCGGCTGTACTCAGCTCCAACGCGCAGCACGACGTCCTTGAGCGGTGTGCCCGCGAACCGCGTCCGGAACTCCTCCGACCACGTCACGCGGAAGCCGACGTTCGACGCGTGCAGCGCCGTCACGGGCAGGCGCGTCGACCAGCGCCCGTCCGATCCCGTGCGCGGCCAACTCGCACCGCCGAGCGCGAGCACGACCGCGTCAGCCGCGAAATCGGTCTCGACTCCGTCGCGATCTGCGACCACCAGCGGCCAGTCGCGCCACTCGTGCCGCACGCGCACCTCCACGTCGAGCGCAGCCAGCCGTCGCAACCACGCGCGCAGCAACGGCGCGGCGCGGAAGCTCTTGGGGAACACGCGCCCGCTCGACCCGACGAACGTCTCTTCGCCGAGACCGTCGGCCCACGCTCGCAGATCGTGCGGGCCGAAACCGCGAATGGCGTCGACGAGGCAAGCGGCCGGCGAGCGGTACCGCGTGAGGAACGTGTCGAGGTCTTCGCAGTGCGTCAGGTTGAGCCCGCCGCGCCCGGCGAGCAGGAACTTCCGGCCGACGGACGCCATGTGTTCGAACACGACGACCCGGACCCCCGCGGTGGCGATGGTCTCCGCCGCAATGAGTCCGGCCGGTCCGCCTCCGGCGACGGCTACGACCGGCATTGGCTAGTCGAGCGCAGGCTCGGGGGCGGCCGTCGACGCGCGGGACGTCATCGTGGCCGCGGCGTCCTCGTCGCGGATCAGCAGCCCTGACAGTGACGCGCAGCACACGACGATCGCGCCGACGAAGAACGCTGCGTGGAACCCGGCGAGTTGCCCGACCGGCGCGTGCGACGTCGTCCGGCTGATCAGCACCGTCCCCAAGGTCGCCACACCCAGCGCCGCCGCGACCTGCCGCTGCGTCGAGTACAGCGCCGACGCGCGCCCGGTGTCGGCCGGAGTGATGTTGGCGTAGGTCGCGGCCTGCAGCGGAACGAAGGAGAACGACATGGCGAGCCCGCGGCCGAACATGATCGCCCGGATCGTCCACGCGCTCGTGGCGAGGGTCATGAAGGCGAGCGGCAGCGTCATGGCGCCCATGCCGAGCATGCCGAAGAAGATGAGCCGCCTCGGCCCGACGCGGTGGTACAGGCGGCCGACGATTTGGCTCGACACGATCACGCCGAGCGCTTGCGGGAACGTCGTCAGCCCGGATTGCAGCGGCGTGAAGCCACGCAGGTTCTGCAAGTACAGCGGCATGAGGAAGATGACGCCGATGAAACTGGCATACGTCAGCGTGAGCACGATGTTGGCGTTGCGGAACATGCGCTCGCCGTACAGGCGCAACGCCAACATCGGATCGGCGACGTGCGTCTCCACGACGACGAGCGCTACGAACAACGTCACCCCGACAACCGCGCTGCCGACGACCTCGGCGGAACCCCAACCCTTCTCGGGACCCTGACTCAGCGCGAAGAGGACGAGCGCGAGCCCGGCGCCCGACAGCAGGAAGCCCGGGACGTCGAAGCGTCCGGCGGTTCCTTCGCGCTCTTCGCGCAGGAAGAGGAAACCGATGCCGAACGCCACGATGCCGACCGGGAGGTTGACGTAGAAGATCCACCGCCACGAGACGTCGGTCACCAGCCAGCCGCCGAGCACCGGCCCGAGTGCCGGCGCGAGGACTGTCGGCAAGATGAGAACCGTCGACGCCTTGGCGCGCTCGATCGGCGGGAACGCGCGGAACAGCATGGCCGTGCCGACCGGCACGAGCATCCCGCCGCCGACGCCCTGGAGGACGCGGAACCCGACGAGTTCGCCGAGGGTGTGCGCCTGACCACACAACGCCGACGCACCGGTGAACATCGCCAGCGCGAACAGGAACACGCGCCGCGTGCCGAAGCGGTCGCCGATCCACCCCGACGCCGGGATCCACAGCGCCAGCGACAGCAGGTAGCCGAGCACGATCCATTCGATCGACGCGGTTGTGGCGTGGAACTCGCGCCCGAGGTCCGGCAGCGCCACGTTGACGATGGTGGTGTCGAGGATGTCGATGAACATCCCGCACACGAAGATCGAGGCGACGATCCACTTGTACGGAACCCGTTCCGTGGTGCGTCGCGCCGGCGCTGTCACCGTCGCATCATGCCCGGTATCAGCGGCCCGGTTTCAAGTCCGGTGTCTTGCGGTTCAATTCCTTCGCCTGCTCGAGCGTGGCCTGTGCGATGGCGAGAAGCTGACGCTGGAGGTCGAGCGACATGTCGGTCTTGGCGAGCTGCGACCGAGCGATCTCGAGCTGAGTGCGCGCCACTTCCAGCGACTGCTCGCTGATCTTGCGCTGCTGGCGCGCGATCTCGAGTTGGTGGCGCGTGATCTCGAGTTGCTGCGCCACGAGATCGCGCTGGCGCGCAATGTCGGTGCGCATGCCGCGGCCCGGGCCGAGAACGAGCGCAACCGTCGCCAGCAAGACGACGGCGGCGATCGTCGACCACAGGATCCGGACGACGGGATGGTCCGTACTAGGCATGCACGCGAACCTTGTCGTCGACGGCGCGCAGCGCGTCGCGGGCGGCGTCGACGAACGCCGCTGGTTGGGTGATCGGCGCGTCGTGATCTGCGTCGAGCGACACGACGTCTGCGTTCCACGCTTCCGCGAGGTCACGCTGGCGCTTGGGACGCACGAGACGGTCTCGTTCGGTCACGACGACGGCCACCGGTAGTCCTTGGTGGTGCGAGGCGATGACGCGTCCGTCGAGCCGCGCCAGCGCGCGCCCGGCGGCGCGCAAGGACGCGACGTGACCGCGCTCGAACTCGCGCACGAGCCAGCCGCGCAGGTGTTCGATGTCGGGGTTCTCGACCTTCGCTTTGTCCACGATGCGGTGCGCCGCGTGACGGCCGTTGGTGAGTCGCTGTGCGGTGGCGAGCCACCCGCCCCAGCGGTCGTAGAGCTTCTCGTGGGGTCGACGGTTGGGCGCGAGTTCGCCGCCCATGAGCACGAGGCCGTCGACGAGGGACCGATGCCGGTGGACCATCACCTGGGCGACGGCGGTACCGAGCGAGTAGCCCAGCACGACGGCGTGAGCGATGCCGAGGTCGTGCAGCAGGGCCGCGGCGTCATCCGCGGCGTCCTCGAGCGTAAACGGTTCCTCGGGATACAGGCTGCGACCGTGACCCCGCAGGTCGGGCGCGATCACGACGCGGTCGTCGCCCAGAGGGCCGTACAGCGGGAAGAAGTTCGTGTCGGCGGTCGCCTGCCACCCGTGCAGGAGAAGCACCGGCGCAGCGGCCGAGCCGCCGTTGTCTCGGCCGAACCGACGGAGGAAGATCTCGCCCCGTCCGGGCACGGAGCGGACCTCACCGAACGGCAAGGGCGGTGGAACAACAGAGGACGCGAACACAGTCAAGTGTTTGCCCATTGCTTGCCGTTGTTACACAACTGTTTAGTTCAGGCAAGCATTCGGACTCACCGCGCGATGGGCGGCCCGTTCCGGCCGCGGTCCCGCATCGACAGACCGAACGACAGCAGCAGCGCGAAGCACACCAGCGTGGCCGCGAGCCCGAACATCCCCTTCGCCGTCCACCCGTGCATCACGAAGAACTGAAACGACACGAACGTCATGAGGGCGAGCAGGACGACCATCAGCCAGTACCCAAGCTTCTTCACGCGCTAGCTATCCCCTGATCCCGCGCGCGCCAGACATCGTCGCGACGCGCAACGCAAAAGAAAGAGGAGGCGGTTCCGCGGAACCGCCTCCTCTCTGGCGTTCGTTCAGTTGTGAGCGAGGCTACTGATGGGCGTCGCAGCCGTTACCGGCGCCAAGGGGTGCCGGCAGGTTCACGGCGCCGTCACCGGAGACGACGGTGTTGTTGCCGCTCCCGTCGGAGGGTGTTCCCGCGCCGGGCTGGTACTCACCGCTGTACAACGTCTGGGTGCCGGACGTCGTCGTGCCCTGGCCCGAGCACGCCACGACCTCGCCACCGTTGGCGCTGTCGACGCCGACATAGCCGCCGAGCGGACCGGGGTTGCTCGGCTTCCCGTCGACCACCACGTAGCCCTGCTGGGTGGCGGGGTCACCGCTGGCGCTGGCCGTACCTTGCACCGGGCCGTTGGTGACGCACACCTGGATCAGGCTCGTGCTCGCTGTCGGCAAGCCGCCGGCGTTGCCGCACGTCGAGTTCGCATGCGCGGCACCCACCAGCCCGCCCGCGGTGAGCGACGCTCCTGCACCGACAAGCATCATCAAGACAATCTTTCGCACTTTTCCGGGTCTCCTAGTCGTTCGGGGATATGCCGGTAGACGCCGGGGACCGTGACGCGTGCGAGTTGAAACTATCGAGCGCGAGAACCCCCAGCGGTTCCCAGCAGCGACGCCGACCCTACTGCGCGCGTCGGGCGCGCGCTCGAACGAACGCGAAGATGGGGTGTGGCAACGATGTTCGACCGCGTCGGCGGCAAGCCGTTCTTCGACGAACTGACGCGGCGATTCTACGAAGCGGTCTCCGCCGACGAGCGACTGCGTCCGATGTACCCCGCCGACCTCACCGAAGCCCGTGAGCACCTGCGCGACTTTCTCGTGCAGTACTGGGGCGGCCCCGGCGACTACAGCGAGGTGCGTGGCCATCCGCGGCTGCGCATGCGTCACGCGCCGTTCGCCATCGGCGCGCCCGAGAAAGAAGCGTGGTTCCGGCACATGGCCGCCGCTGTCACCGCCGCGGGCCTCGCGCCCGAAGACGAGCAGGAGATGTTGACCTACTTCGCGTCGGCCGCCACGCACCTCGTCAACCGCGTCTGACGGTCTTTATGCGTCGGCCTCTCGTGTTGTTGCTGATGACGTTGACGGCGTGCGCCGGCGCAACGCCGTCGCCTGCACCGCGCAGCGCCGCGACGACCACGTCGACGTCGGTGTCGACCGTCGCGCCCGCGACGACCTCCGCGCCGTCGGCAACAACGTCGACCACCGCCGCCGTACCGAGCGTGATCACCATTCGCTACCGCGTCGAGCGGCACACCACCGACGACGCAACCGCCGACTTCGTCGACGTCGTCAACGCCACGCTCGCCGACGGACGCGGCTGGACACGCGCGCGATTCCTATTCGTGCCCGATGACTCCGCGCCGTACTTGATCGTGCTGGCCGAAGGCGACGAGGTCGACCGCTTGTGTCTCCCTTACGACACGTACGGCAAGTACTCGTGCCAGAACGGGCCCACGGTCGCGCTCAACGCTGATCGATGGCGCAGCGCGACACCGAAGTGGACGGGCGACCTCGCGACCTATCGACAGATGGTGGTCAACCACGAGGTCGGTCATCTGCTCGGCATGAAGCACCCGAAGCCGCAATGCCCGCGCGCAGGCGAGCCCGCGCCGATCATGAATCAACAGTCGACGGAACTCGACGGCTGTCTACCGAATCCTTGGCCGCTGCCGTCGGAGATCGAACGGGCGGCGCGCCACGACCGCAAACTCGCGCCCGGTCCCGGCGAGTAATCCGAAGTGGCTCTGCCCACGACCGTCGCACGGTCGTGGGCCGTGCCAGTTCGTAGGAAGGAGCGAAAGACGGTCGGCCGTTTCGGGCGTCGTAGTCTCAGCGGGTGCCGACGCTGAGAGAACTCGGTGACAGCGCTGGTTGGCTTTGCTGGATTTGCGGCGAGGCGGTGCCGGAGTCCGCCAAACCCAACGACCCCAAGCAGCCCGTCGCCGATCAGATCAGCCCGGCGGCGAAGGGAACGAAGGGCCGCGGCGACGAGCGACTCGCGCACAAGGGCTGCAACGATCGACGCAAGGGACGGCCGCCGACGATTCAGTGGCCGGGACGATTCCGCGTCGTCGACGCACCCGAACTCCTTCAGTCGTTGCAGCGCATCGACAAGCGACGGCCCGCCGCGGGCGAGGTCGTGGCAACGTGCGTCGACGCTGACTGTGCCGCCGAAGCCGCGCAGTGGGCCGTCGGCGTCGCCACGACGCTGTACCCCGGCGAGTGGCGAAGTACGAGCGCGCCGCTCGGATCGATGACTGCCGTCCGCCTCATCCGCTGATAGCCCGTAACAGTTAGCGTCGACTCTCTACAGAGGAGGCGCCATGGAGCGCACCAACATCAACCCGTGGGAATGGTCGAAGGCATTCGGCTTCTCGCAGGCCGTCCAGGTGTCAGGCGCAGGACGCGTGCTGCTGTGCTCCGGGCAGACCGCGATGGGCGATGACGGGAGTCCGCCGACGACATCGAACATGGGCGAGCAGATCGCGATCGCGTTCACCAATCTGTCGACGGTGTTAGAAGCAGCGGGGATGACGATCGCGGATGTCGCCCGCCTGACCGTGTACACCACCGACGTCGACGAACTTCTGGCTGACTACGGCTCAGCGGTCGGCCCACTCGCCGAGACACTTCCCGCGATGACGCTCATTGGCGTGAGCCGGCTCGCGTATCCCGAACTCAAGGTTGAGATCGAGGCCACCGCTATCCAGTAACAAACGCGCTCAGCTGCGATTGAAGCGCCGACTCCGCGTGGCCGATGCCGATCTCCTCAGCCTGGCCGCCGATCGGGTGTCGAGGTGCGCGAGCGCCGGCGGCCGGGACGCTCGGCGATGTCGTCGACCAGTTCCGCGAACCATCTCGCGAGAGTCCCGTTGTCGTCACCGACCTTCTGCGTGTCCTCGTCGTCGCGCACGGCGCGACCGCTATGACTCGGCGACTCGACTTGTGCGTCGCGTTCGAGGATCGACCGCATCGTGGCGATGGTGCTCAGTGCGTCGTCGAGTTCGGCCAGTGCGTCCCCGAACGCGAGATGCTGCCGCTCACGCCCAGCCTTACGCCCGGCTTCCCATGCTGAGCCGGCGCGAGAGATGCATTCGATCAGCGACTCGTGGAGATCGCCGACCATTCGTTCGCGGCTCTCATAGCGAACAAGCTGCGCCCTCAGGTCCCGTACTTCCGCGCTCACCCAGCACCTCCCGGTCGTAAATCAGGGATGCGCCAGGGTCCAGAGCGACTGCAGCTGAGGGTATCGCGGATCGACGAGCGCGTCGCCGAAGGTTGGGAGTTCGTTGAGACGCCGTTCATCAGTGTTGGTCGATAGGCGAAGTGGGACTCCCCCACGCTTGCCTGTATGCATTCGTCACTCCGGACGAGAGGTCGACCAGCGATAGAAGAAGGGTCGACACATGAATGGTTGCAACGTTCCCGACGCGGGTGACGAACGCGACCAGGCGGCCGATCGTCGCGACCAGGCCGCCGACCGGCGCGACGCAGCGGCGGAACGTGAAGAGACGGGCGCACGCCGCATCGACGTCGGCCGCCTGAGCACAGCAGTGGTCGCGAGGCGCAATGCAGCGGCCGACCGCGCGAGCGCCGCACTGGACCGACACGCGGGCTCCTGCGAGCGCACCCAGGCCGACTCCGACCGCGAAGCGCGCGACCAAGCGATCGAAGCCTCGCGACGCAAGTCCGACTTTCTCGCGACCATGAGCCACGAGATCCGCAACCCGATGAACGGTGTCATCGGCCTCACAAGTCTGTTGCTCGACACCCGACTTGACGCGGAACAACGCGACTTCGCCGAAGGCGTCAAGAGCGCGGGCGAGGCACTGATGGCGATCATCAACGACATCCTGGATCTGTCGAAGATCGAAGCCGACAAGCTAGAACTCGAGACGATCGACTTCAGTCTCCTTGAGATCATCAACGAGTCAGCGGCACTCCTCGCCGAAGCGGCCGGTCGCAAGGGACTTCGCCTCGAGACTGACTACGACGTCGCGCTTCCGCAGGCTCTTCGGGGCGATCCGGGGCGAGTACGTCAGGTGCTGCTGAACCTCGCGTCGAACGCGATCAAATTCACCGAGACAGGCAGCGTCACCTTGCGCGCCCGCCTCGCGTCCGAGACAGACGAGGCGGTCACGGTCCGCTTAGAGGTGAGCGACACTGGCCCCGGAATTCGCGACACAGACCGCGCCGCGATCTTCGAGCCGTTCCGTCAAGCGGATGCGTCGACCACCCGCCGCTTCGGCGGCACCGGACTCGGACTCGCCATTTCGACGCGTTTGGTCGAAGCCATGGGTGGGCAGATCGGCCTCGACACCGAGCTCGACCACGGCACCACCTTTTGGTGCACCGTCGAACTGCCCCGCGGAGAAGTTGTTAATGCCGTCACGCCCGCGTCTTCAGCGACCGTGCCGCACAGCGATCACGCGGGCGCCCGCGTCCTGGTCGTCGACGACAACTCCGTCAACCGCCTCGTCGCCCTCGCGATGGTTCGCAAACTCGGCTACCAAGCCGACGTTGCGAACGACGGACTCGGGGCCCTCGCAGCCCTCGCCCACACCCGGTACGCGGCGGTGCTCATGGACTGCCAGATGCCGCACATGGACGGCTTCGAAGCTACGACCGCTCTCCGGCAGCGAGGCGGGGCACCTTCGGAAACACCGGTGATCGCCATGACGGCGGGGGCCATGAAGGCGGACCGCGATCAGTGCCTGGCGGCGGGCATGGACGACTTCATCTCGAAGCCGATCACGAGTGAAGGCCTCGACGCGGTGCTCGGCCACTGGGCCGCTTAGGCCGCGGACGTCACCACGGCCTGATCGGGCCTACCGTGCTGGTCAAGTTCGCGTAGCGTCGACGACGCCACGAGGTTGAGCCAACGAAAAGAGATGCAGCCATGGTCGGACGGATGCGCACTCCCTGCTTGGTCGTCGCGGTAATCCTTAGCGTCAGCGTCCTGGCGGCACCGGCGCGCGCCGCCACACCTACCGCGGTCGCGGTCAAGGCCGGCGGCGGCCACGCGTGCGCGCGGCTGAGCGACGGCAGCGTGCGCTGTTGGGGCGGTGGGCAATTCGGTCAGTTGGGCGACGGCAACGGGCACGCCAGCAACGTGCCCGTCGTCGTGACGGGTGTGCGAGCGATAGCCATTGACACCGGCGGCTACCACTCGTGCGCAGTCCTCACGGACAAGACGATCAAGTGCTGGGGATTGAACGACGAAGGCGAGCTTGGCGACGGCACGAAGTCGCAGCGCAACTCGCCGGTAAAGGTCGTCGGCATCACCAACGCGATCGGGGTCGCCGCTGGGCGCACAGCGACGTGCGCAGTCCTCGGCTCCGGCACCGTCAAGTGCTGGGGACAGGGCACGTACGGCGAACTGGGCAACGGGAGCGTGAAGACTCACCTGACACCCGTCGTCGTAAACGGCATTACGAACGCGGTCAACGTCACGGCCGCCGGATTACACATGTGCGCGCGGCTGTCGACAGGCGCCGCGAAGTGTTGGGGCCTCAACCAGGACGGCGAACTCGGCACCGGCCATGCGACGGGCAGCACGCCGCACCCGACTCCGGTGGCCGTGACCGTCGTCAACACGGTGAACGTCATCGAGGCCGGATTCTCCGACACCTGCGCCGTGGTCCCCGCCGGCTCCGCCACCGCGGTGAAGTGCTGGGGCAACAACGTGTCGGGCCAACTCGGCAACGGAACGAATCACAACAGTCCGACCGCAGTCACGCCCGCGGGCCTGTCGCGTCCCACCAACGTGTCGGCGGGTGATCAGCACACGTGTGCGCGCCTGAGCAGCGGCGCGGTGAAGTGCTGGGGTAACGGCGCGTCGGGCCAACTCGGCAACGGGTCGTTCAACGGCAGCTTCACGCCCGTCGCCGTCACCGGTTTGAACGCGACGAACGTGTCGGCCGGAGCGAACTTCACATGCGCCGTCGTGTCCGGCCACGTGAAGTGCTGGGGCGACAACGACCTCGGGTCACTCGGCAACGGCGGCGCCGCCGGCAGCGACAGCGACGTGCCGGTTTCCGTAGTGGGGATCTAAGGCACCTCGACAATCGATCGCCTTCGCGCCAAGGCGACTCCTGCTTTCCATCCCGGTGCTCTTCCGTGCTCAGGCAGCGGGACTTCGTCGGCGTCGAGCCCGGCGTGTTCGAGCGCCCATGAGATGACGGAGTTGCACGTCCACATCTCGCCTGTCCGCAATTCGTCACGGCCCCAGGTAGGTGTCGGCACCGACGAGAGAGCCCCGAAGATCCGGCTGACCGCTGCGGGATCGTCCGTTAGGCGAACGGGTGGACTCGCTGCGTAGAGCTGATCGGGGATGACTCCGTTGCGCCATCGACGGACTTCGTAACGAAAGACGCGGAGGCGCCGCGCCCACTTGGCGCCGACTGCTCCCTCTCCGACCACACCCCGCGTGGCGTTCCGACTGTCGGGCACGGGCGTCATCTCAACCGTGTAAAGCCCGGTGTCCGTCCAAATTTGCAAGGCCGAGTGGTAAATGTCACGCCGCGGTCGACGCTGTATCAGCGCTGTGAGCGCTTCGTAGATGACGCCGTTGAGCCGCACCGAATGGGTCCCGGCTCCTAGCGGTATCCAAAAGAGATCGACGTGCCAGTCAACTGAGGCTTGGGTTTCGCTCACGCAGGTTTTTGCGCTGCGATCGGGAACTCGACGTGGATGACGCCGTGGTCGTAGCCGGTCGTTAGCTCGAATCCCGAGTGTCGGAAGACGCGCATCATTGCGGTGTTAATGGTGAGCGTGTCAGCGGTGAACCGCGTGATGGAGTGTCTTCGCGCCAGGTCGATGAGCGCTGCAAGCAGCAGAGAGCCGAGCCCTTCGCCCTGCCGCCTGTCGGTCACGACGAAGGCGACCTCGGCGTCGTGACTCCTCTCGATGCTCCGGTCGTAACGGCCAACGGCAACGATCGCCTCGCCTTCGACGACGACCAACGCCACCCTGTCCTCGCCATCGACGCGTGTGAAACGCTGTACCTCGTCGAGGCTTAGGACGGGATGGGGCGCGAAGAACCGGCGAGACTTTGTTTCCGCTGACAGCCCCGCGTGAAACGCGACTAGGCGCTCTGCGTCGTCCGGTCGAATGTCTCGGATCTCGACGAGGACTCCCCGTACCTCACACTTTTTCGAGTGCGACATCACGCCGCCCGTTCGTTGCCGTGACGTCGTGCTCCTGTGGTGGGGCGAACGCCTCTTCCTTCGACGTGCGGAATGCGTGGACGAACCCCGCGAGCGAGAGCAAGGCGAGCAGCAGCGCGGCGCCGTAGGCGACCGTCGCGACCTGTCCACCCTTGACTCCGAAGACGCTGAACCCGAAGGACGTCAAGAGCAGGCCGCGCAAGGTCTCGCCCTTGAACAGGCTTTCCCGTTGCGCCGTGACCGAGGCGAGCTGTCCCTGCAAGACGCCAAGCGTCGGGTCGCCGGCGGGAAGCGCGGCGATCTGCGCCTTCAGCGCGGACTGCGGTGCGCCGAGATCGGCGTAGGTCTTGCCCTCAGCGATGCTCTTGACGTGCAGGCCGATGTAGTCGTTCGCGTAGCACTCGGCCTGCTTGCCGGTGGTAAGGGGCTGCCCGGCGTATTTGACAACGCACGGCGAAGCCTTCTCCTCCGCTGTCAGGCTCGCTGCTGGCGTGAAGGTGATGTTTTGCTGCGACAGTTGGTCCTTCACGTAGTTGCGCGCGAAGTTCGCGTTGCTGGTCATGACGAGTCCGAGCACCAGTAGGAGCGCGGCAAGTCCGATGCCGCCCGCGCTAAAGAGAATGTCGAGGGTTCTACGTTTCATTTGGTGCTCCTTGTTGGCGAATGGTTGTCATAGGTAGGCCTGGATCTCGCGGCCGGTGACTTTGGTGGGGACGATGCGTAGCCAGCGCGGACCGTCGCCCCAGCGCACGTCGCGTTCGCACGACAGCCGCGCGAGCGTTTCGGCGTCGACGATTTCCTCGGCGGCCCCAACAACCGCGACGCTCCAGCCGATGTTGTTTTCGAGGTCCATCCCGTCGACCTCGAACGCGACCCAGGGCCACTCGAGTGCGCCGTTCATCTTCGTGCCTTCGTGGACCGGGAACGTGACTGTCTCGGCCTCGCGGTCGTACACGTGGTTGACGGGAAAGATCTCTGGTCGGCCGGCGACGATGACGGCGAGCCGCCCAAGCCGCGCCGAGGCGAGTAGGTCGGCGCAGCGTCTTGGACCGATCGTGACGAGCATTGTCTTCGCGTTGTTCATACCGACGCCCGCGTCACGACAACTTTGAGCGCGCCCGTTTCGGACGCACGCTGGAACACGTCGTACGCGTCTTCGAACTCGTCAAGCGTGAAGTGGTGCGTGGCGAAGCGCTCGGCGTGAAGATGTTCGCTGGTAACGAGGCGCAGCAGCGTCGGGGTCGTGAAGGTGTCGACGAGCCCTGTCGTAATCGTCACGTCGCGACTCCACTCGCGTTCGAGATGCAACGTCGCGGGCGACCCGTGTACCCCGATGTTGGCGACGTGGCCACCAGGTCGCACGAGGCGGACGGCCTGCTCGAACGTCGCGGCAACTCCCACCGCCTCGATCACAACGTCGGCGCCCAGACCTCCCGTGAGGTCCGCGACGATCTGTTCTGCGTCGTCGCGCGCGTTGTTGACAATCACGTCGGCGCCGAACTGTTTCGCCGCCTCGAGCCGTGAATCTGCGAGATCGATAGCGACCACATGGCTCGGGCTGAGAAGTCGCGCGGTCATGATCGCGGCGAGACCAATCGGGCCCGCGCCTACGACGGCCACAACGTCACCCGGAGATACCTTGCCGTTCAGCACGCCGACCTCGTATGCCGTCGGCAAGATGTCGGCCAGCATCAGGACCTGCTCGTCGCTGACCGCCGCGGGCACCGCGTAGGTCGAATTGTCGGCAAAAGGCACGCGTACGAATTCGGCCTGCGTGCCGTTGATCGTGTGACCGAGGATCCAGCCACCACCCCCGAGGCACTGTCCGTACCGGCCCTCGCGGCAGAACCGACACGCGCCGCACGACGTGATGCACGACACCAGGACGCGGTCGCCGACGTTGAGCGTCTTCACGCCTGCGCCGACTGCGTCGACGGTTCCGACGGCTTCGTGCCCTAAGACCGTGCCGTCGGTGACCTCAGGAACGTCGCCCTTGAGGATGTGTAGGTCGCTGCCGCAAATCGTCGTCGCGTCGACACGCACAATCGCGTCGGTGTCGCGCTCGATTTCCGGATCCGCAACGTCTTCCCACGCCTTGCGGCTGGGACCATGGAATACGAGTGCCTTCATGCAGACCTCCTGGTCGTCACACGTCGTGTGCGCTACCAGGGTCTGGAGCATCGCTCCCGAGGCGGCCATTGCGACCGGCTCAACACGTCAGGGTTCGACTCGTGCTGCTCTCACGGTACCACTGTTGTGAGATCACCCGAACATTGGTTCGAGGATGGAACGACGTGACCGACGAGATGCCGTCAACCCTCGATGACCTCCGCCAGCGGGAATTCCGGCGCAAACTCGGCAGCCAGCGCGTTGGCCGCATTGCCGACACGAACCTGCACTTCAGACACGTTCGCCGGACGACGCGTTGAGGGGCGCGACGGCACCTCGACCCAGCTAGCCAAAGCGTCAGCCCCACCCGCCGCGTGCACCGCGGCGATGGGCGCCGGGCGCACCAGATGCATCAGGCCACACAACTGCAGTAATTGGGTCGCAACCGGCGAGGGCGCCCGAATCTCGAGCGACCGCGCCTGCGTGCCCAGGCGATTGCGCGCTCCGACGATGGCGCCGATCGTGGACGCGTCCATAAACGTCACCGCGCCGAGATCGACGAGCACATCGGCATCGTCAAGTGCCGCGGCGCGGTTGAGCGTCGCCACGAGGAACGTCGTCGTCGCCGCGTCGTGCTCGCCCTGCAACCAGACGACGGTGCACTTGGCGTCACCGCCGGCGCGCGCAGAGCCACTCGGCGTTACAGACACGCACGGAGACTCGAAAAGAGCCATTGATTCTTCTCCTGGCATCGAACGTCGCAATGACGCACTGGCCAGGGTCCGGAGCAGCGCTCCCGGGTCAACGTTTCGGCCGACCCAACACGTCAGGGTTCTTGTCGTGTCACGGCCCACGGTACACCGGAAACGCTCCGGATGGGAGAGATGCGTTCACAAACATTGGCAACGAAGTGGTTGTACGCTGGCAACAGCACGACGAATTCCCGGACGTGTTGAGCCGGCCGTCCGGCCGCCTCGGGAGCGATGCTCCGGTCCCTGGTAGCGCTTCACATCGCAGCGTTTTCAACCAGGAGAAATCAATGCCCGCAGTCGCCGCCCCGACTTCATCTTTTACGCCTCGCGCGTCGTTGACCGCGGGTGGCGACGCCCGACGCACGATCGTGTGGCCGCGATGACCCGAGAAGCGGTTCTCGCGCGGACACTCGTGGAGCTGGCCGACACGCTGGTCGACGACTTCGACGTGGTCGAGCTGCTGACGCGCCTCGCGGACCGATGCGTCGAGATTCTCGACGTCGAAGCCGCGGGGATCATGCTTGCTGCGTCTGACGGCAGGCTGCGCGTCACGGCGTCGTCGTCCGAGGCCATGCGCGTGTTGGAACTCTTCGAGCTCCAAGCGCAGGAGGGTCCGTGTCTCGACGCCCACCGCACAGGGGTCGCTGTCGTCAACCAGGACCTCGCCGACGTCAACGGCCGATGGCCGCGGTTTGCCGTCGAAGCGCTCGAAGCGGGATTCAAATCCGCGCACGCGCTTCCGATGCGTCTGCGTGGTTCGGTTATCGGCGCGCTCAATCTGTTCCGCAACGGAACCGGTCGTATGGGCGCGGCCGACATCGAGGTCGCACAGGCACTCGCCGACGTCGCGACCATCGCCATCCTTCAGTCCCGCGCCGGAGCGGAGGCACAGCTCGTTAACGAGCAGCTCACGCAAGCGCTGAACACTCGCATCGTGATCGAACAGGCCAAGGGGATGGTTGCCGAGCGACTCGGCCTCAACATGGAGGAGTCCTTTGCCGCGCTGCGCAACTACGCCCGCAACAACAATCGGCGCCTCGCCGACATCTCCGACGCTGTTATCGACGGCACCCTTGCGCCGTCCTCGCTCGATCAGATCGCGGGACGTTCGTGAGCACGCTCGGCTCAACGCAGACGCGCATCCTGGTGATAGACGACGATCCGTCGATTCGGCTCATCCTCACGCGATACCTCGGCCTTGAGGGCTACGAGGTGACCACGGCCGGCACCGTCCATGAAGGTCGAATCGCGCTCGACACGCAGTCACCGGATCTCGTCTTGCTCGACGTCATACTCGGACTCGACGATGGCCTTGACCTGCTCGAGACAGTTCGGTCGCAGTCGCAACTGCCCGTGATCCTCCTAACCGCGAACACCGAGGAGGCCGACCGGATCACCGGCCTCAAGCTGGGCGCAGACGACTACGTGGTGAAGCCCTTCTCGTGCGTCGAGGTCGAAGCGAGGATCGTCAACGTCCTTCGACGGTCGCGGCCCGCCGATCTGCCGCCAGTCATTTCCTACGACCACCTGACCATCGACCTTGGCACGCGGGAAGTGACCCTTGACGGCAACGCACTGACGCTGACCGCAATGGAGTTCGACTTGTTGTCCTTCTTAGCGGCGTCACCTCGTCAGGTGTTCTCGCGCGAGCAGTTGCTTGACCGCGTGTGGAAGTCGAGCGCCGCGTGGCAGTCGACCGACACCGTGACCGAACACGTCCGACGCTTGCGCAAGCGCGTCGAGACCGATCCCAACAACCCGCGGTGGATCTCGACCGTGCGCGGCCGCGGTTATTCGTTCACACCAGCGGCCTGATGTGACAAGTCGCCGCGGCGTGTACCCTCACGGCCAGCGGTGCTCCGGACCTCGGCAGCGCGTCTATTGACGCTTGCAAACGAGGATCAAGGAGCGACACATGAACGACCCAACTGTCTCCATGGCTGGGTCCCCCGAGCCGCTGATCGTCGAGGTGCGCAACCGCTTCGACGGCAGCTGGTCACACGGGTTCGCGATCGTCGAACACACGATTGGCACCGACGGTGAACCACGGATCCGCCTGCGCCGGCTGTCCGACGGCCACATACTGCCGGAGCTGTTCAGCGCCGACGACGTACTCCTGAACCCTGCCGGGACGCCGACCTGGCTACCGAGGCTTCACGGTCGCGACTGACCGCATCACGCGTCAGCCGAATACTCTCATCGGTCATGCGCCCGCCCGTCGGCGAGGACTTCTGAGGTGGCCGATACCGATCCCGCGCTCTTCTACACCGGACTCGTCGCTGACCTGTACGCGCCGCTGCGCTCGAGTAGCAATGACGCCGACATCTACGCCGGGTTCGTCGAGCGGTGCGGCGAACCTGCGCTTGAACTCGGCTGTGGCGACGGGGACCCGATCCTCGCGCTGCGCCAACGCGGACTCGACGTCGACGGTATCGACGCGTCGCCCGACATGATTGATCGCTGTCGCGCCCGCGCCGCTGCACTCGGGGTGACCGTCGACGTGTCGGTGCAGCAGATGCAGCATCTCGCACTCCCCCGTCGCTACCGCTCGATCTACATCGCTGGCCCGACGTTCAACGTGTTGCCCGATGATCACGCCGGGCTGGCGTCGTTGATCCGCATCCGCCAACACCTCGCCGATGACGGCACGGCGCTCGTACCGCTGTTCATCCCTGACGCGACGCCCGAGCACGCACTTGGCAAGTGGAAGACCGCGACCGACGATGAAGGACGCACGATTCGCTTCACCACCCTGTCGCAGTCGCGCTACGAGTCCGCCCGCATCCATTCGACCCGCCTGCGCTACGAGCGCGACACCGATGGCGAGGTGGAGTCGGTCGAACGCGACTTCGTCATCCACTGGTACACACAAGACCAGTTCCGCGATCTTGCCGGGCGAGCGGGCCTCACGGTTACCCGCGTGCTCGATCTCGACGCCAGCTCGTTCGCCTTCTTCCTGCGCCCGCCTGCCCTCGGTCGCTGACAAAGCTGACGTTCGGTTCGCCATTGACGAGATCGGCAATGCTGGACTCATGCTCGACATTTCGGCTGACATCCGCGCGGTGCACGTGCAGACCGCTGCAGACCTGGTGACTGTCGGGCCCGAGGCTCCTTCGGGGCTCGACAGATGGAACGCCGCCGACCTCGCGGCGCACCTGCTCTCACAGACCGGCGCGGTCCGGTATCCCTTGGCGGTGGCGCGCTGGTTTCTCAACCGCGGTGCTCGTCTTGGATCGAAGTCTGGCGCAGCCGCAATCGACCGGCCGGTTCAGTACTACGCACGACGCGGTTTCGACACCGCGGTTAGGGCTGTGCGGAACGGGCCGCCATTTCCGCTCATGACAGCCAGCGTCGCGCCCGTCGCCCTGTTCGAAATCTGGGTGCATGACGACGATTTGCGCCGCGCCAACAACCTTGGAGCGGGCATCGAACCGCCGACGCTTAGCGAGGCTGTTGCGTTCATGACGCGCTACCAACGAAAAGTCCTGCGTGACGTATCGGTCGACGAGTCGGCGTCACCGGCGGATCAGCTGAGGTGGCTTTCGGGTCGCCCGAGTTCCCTAGCGCCTCACGAACCGCCTCTCAGCATCTAGCCGAGGTCGCGCACCGAGCACGAGCGTGTCCCACTCACGGGCCGCTTTACGCCGCCGTGCGCGTGGGCAGATCTCGCGGCTTGTCCGCTGGCGCGGGTCCCTCCGACACTGGCGCGGGCGTTGTGTCATCGGAGGCGCCGCCGACATTGAGCTTCGGAATGATCCGGTCGAGCCAGGCAGGCATCCACCAGTTCTTGTCGCCGAGGAGCTCCATCGTCGCCGGCACGAGAAGCATGCGGACGATCGTCGCGTCGAGCAGGACGGCGAGTGCGAAGCCGATGCCGAACAGCTTCCCGGTCCTGCTGTCCTCGAAAACGAACGACCCGAAGACGACGACCATGATGGCGGCCGCGGCGGTAATGACTTGTGCCGTCTTGGCGAGGCCGTCGGCGACGGCAAGTGCCGAGTCACCCGTCCGGTCGTACTCCTCGCGGACTCGCGAGAGGAGGAAGACTTCGTAGTCCATCGAGAGCCCAAAGATGATGGCAAACAGCATCAGCGGGACGATCGCTTCGATAGGCCCGGTGTCGATGCCGATCAAGCGAGCACCCCAACCCCACTGGAATATCGCGACGAGCACGCCATAGGTCGCGCCGATCGACATGAGGTTCATGACAACGGCCTTGAGCGGCACGAGCAGCGACCGGAAGACCATCATCAAGAGCAGGAATGACAGCGCCAGAACCGCGCCGAAGAAGATGGGGATGCGCCCGGACAGGAAGTTCGTGAAGTCGATGTTGGTCGCGGCCATGCCCGTGACCTTCACGTCGAGGTCGGTGCCGGCGGTAGCCGCAGGAATAACGTCGTGACGCAAGCTGGCAACGAGGTCGGTGGTCGCTGCGTCCTGCGGCGACGTCTTCGGGACCAGGTTGATCAGGTACGCCTGCGGGCTGTCGGTGCGGTTCGGGAACGCCGGGCTAACGGTCGCGACGCCTGGAGTGTCAGCGAGCGCGCGCTGCAACGCGTCCACCGCGGCAACCGTTTCGCCTTTGGCTGGCACAACGGTGATGATGAACGGCCCGTTGAAGCCGGCGCCGAAGCCTCGGGAAAGAAGGTCGTACGCCTGCCGCGTATACGTGTTCTTCGCGAGGTTGCCCTCGTCGGAGAATCCGAGACGCAGCCCAAACACCGGCGCGGCGAGAACGAGGAGGAGCGCGGCGCCCGCGATGACAAAGCGCCAAGGTCGCCGCTGAATGATGCGGCTCCAGCGGTACGCGAGCGTTTCCTTCGCCGGCTTCGGCGCTCGGTGCGTCACTCGCTGGCGCAACGGGCGGAGGGCCAGGCTGACGAGCAGCGTGAGCAGCGCCAGCCCACCCCCGAACGCAGTCACCAGCGGCGCCCCGATGCCGACGCCAAACAAAGTGATGGCGAGGAAGCCGGCAGCGATTAGGCCGCGCCACCGGGTGATCTCGACCCGGTCCTGCGCGAACGCGAGAAGCGCCGGCAGGAGGAGAATCGACGTGACCATCGTCGCGAGCACGGTGACCGCCACTCCGATGCCCAGACCTGCGACCCACCCAATGCCGATCAGAAGTAGACCGAGCAGCGATACAACGACGGTGACACCGGCGAAGATCACGGCGCGCCCCGCGGTGTCGATCGCGGTAACAGTGGCCTCGCGCGGCGAGCGACCGGCGTGTATCCCCTCCCGGTACCGAGTCACGATGAAAAGCGCGTAGTCGATCCCGACGCCGAGTCCGATCATCGAGCCCAGGAACGTCGTGAAGTCGGGGATCTTCACCACGTGGCTGAGGATGGTGATCAGTGCGATCCCGGCCCCAGCGCCGCCGAGTGCGACCGCGATCGGAAGGCCCATCGCGAGGACGGAGCCGAAAGCGAGAATCAAAACGATGACGGCGAACGCCAGGCCGATGAACTCGGTCTTCGGCGGCTCGAAGACGGCGAGCGCTGTGCCTCCCGGCAGCACCTCGAGACCGTCGATCGCGGGTGCGTCGGCGAAGATCGCCTTGCCGAGAGCGGCCGAATCAGTCAGGCCGACGTCGGCGGTCATGTTGACCTGGGCGTACGCGAGCTTGCCGGCGAGCGGACCTGCGTGGGCTATCTGCGACGCGCCCTGTTCGGAGTAAGGCGAGACCACGGTCGCACCGGGATGCTGCGGTTTGCCGGCGGCGTCGGGGAACCCCGCGTCCACGGTGGCGAAGAACTGCGACATCTTGGCCATCACCGTTGGGTCGTTGATGCCCTGCGTGGCACGGAAGACGATCGTTCCCGACTTACCTCCGGCACCGAGTGCAGGGAAGTACTGCTTGAGCACGGCGAAGCCGTCGGCGCTTTCGGAGTTGGGGACGTCGGGCGACCCGTCATAAGCGGCGCCGACGGCGGCAGCGGCGCCGCCGAGGACGATCAAGGTCGCCAGCCACATACCCGCTGCAGCCTTGCGATGGTCGAAGCACCACGCTCCAATGCGCGCAAACGCTGATCGAGCAGAAAGATCTGACGGTGACATCGCGCCCTCTTTTGTTTCGCGGCCTCGCGTAGAGGCTCGCTAAGAAACCGTACTCTCTATTTCTCGATGATCAAGATACTTGTCTGTCGCGCTTTCTCTACGTCATCAGGCAGGAGCGTCAGAGGGCTTGCTCGCTCGCGACGAGCGACGCCGCGGCGTCGGCCGCCTTCGCCAGGAAGCGCTCGACAACGAGACGGTCGCGGGCCGCGAGACGCGAGGCACTCCGTTCTATGACGGCCTCAAGAGGCCCGATCTCGCTCTTGGCAATTTGGTGCCCCGCCTTGGTGAGCCGGACCACGACTTTCCGGCGGTCGTCGGGGTGCCGCTCACGGTTCGCCCACCCGAGCCGTTCCAGTCGGTCGAGGAGCGCGGTGACGGACCCCGAGGTCAGCGACAAGCGCTCCCCCAGCTCGCCGGGCGTGACTCCAAGCCGCTGGCTGAGTTCCTCGACCGCATCCAGTTCCGTCCTCGTGACACCCAACCGGCGCGCCACGTGAGCAAGGAACCGCTGACGTTCGAGCATGAGCCGATGCAGCTCAGGCTGGACCAACTTCCCCGCGGCACTCGACACGCTCTTATCGTGCCGGGAATTCCTCGACTGTCAAGATTCTCGATACGGCTGGACGTCGCAATCCGGGATTGGGGTGCTACCGATACCAATTGCAACGGCTCTGATTGTGAGCATCGGGCCAGGCTTCACTGTCAAAGGGCGTAACGTTGAGTTCGTTCCGCTCCGGACCTCGGCGGCTTCATCGAGGAGTGGACATGAGCCGTAGAGACGAATTCGGATCGACCCTGGGCCTGCTGTCCCAAGGCGAGGTCATCGCAGGCGGACTCGGCGACGTTGCCCGAGCGCGTGAGCGCACTCGCAGTCGCCGGTTAACCACGTTCGCCGGCGTCGGCCTTGTCGTTTTGATATGGCAATGGTCTCGCGTCGCGCGCGGTACACCTCCTTGGCCGACACCACACGTGCCGGCCAGCATCGCCACCGCCGCTCCGCTCCTCATCCTCGTGGTCATCCTCGGCATCGCAGTGCTCGCGCCCCTGCTCATGGCTGGCCGCTCGCCGCACGTGCTGTTCCGCTCGAGCGAAATCGACACCTCCTTCGACGACGTCAAGGGTGCACCGGTCGTCGTCGAAGAAGTCGTGAAAACGTTGAACCTGTTTCTCGCGCACAAGACGTTCCAAGAGCAGATGGGTGGCACCCCCCGACGCGCGATTCTCTTCGAAGGTCCGCCGGGCACCGGCAAGACGTACATGGCCAAGGCAATGGCGAAGGAGGCCGCCGTCCCTTTCCTGTTCGTATCCTCGTCGGCGTTCCAGTCGATGTACTACGGCCAGACCAATCGCAAGATCCGTTCGTACTTCAAAGCGCTGCGCGTGATGGCGCGTAAGGAGGGCGGCGCCATTGGTTTCATCGAGGAGATCGACGCCGTCGGCGGTTCGCGCGCCGGTATCGGAACCGGCAGGGGTGAGGGCATCACTGGCGTCGTCAACGAGTTGCTGGTTCAGATGCAGTCCTTCGACATGCCGCCGAACAACGTTCGGATTCGCAATTGGCTCGTCGAGATCCTGAACCGGTTCCTCGCGACCGAGCACCAGCTACGCAAGGCCAAACCCAGCACCGCCAACATCCTCGTGATCGGCGCAACCAACCGCGCCGACGATCTTGACCCCGCGCTGCTGCGTCCCGGCCGCTTCGACCGCTCGATCTACTTCGGTCTGCCGAGCCGCGCCGGTCGCCGCGAGATCATCGACTACTACCTCGCCAAGAAGGCGCACGCTTCCGAACTCGACGAGCCCGCATTGCGCGACACGTTCGCGGCGATGACGTCGCAATACTCCCCGGTGATGATTGAACACGTCCTCGACGAAGCGCTCGTCTGGGCGCTGCGCCGCGGAGCACGGTGCCTCTCGTGGGCCGACGTGCAGCAGGCGAAGATGACCGAGGAGATCGGGCTGGCCCAACCGAGCGAGTACACCGAGGCCGAGCGTCGTACGATCGCCACCCACGAGGCAGGTCACGCCGTGATCGCCTGGCTCGCCGGCAAAGGCCGGAAGCTCGAAGTCCTCTCGATCATCAAGCGCAAGGAAGCCCTCGGGCTGCTCGCGCATTCCGACAACGAAGAACGTTTCCTGCAGTCGGAGTCCGACCTGCGCTCGCTCATCCAGATCGCGATGGGCGGGCTCGCCGCCGAGGAGGTCTTCTTCGGCGAGATCACGTCGGGCCCGAGCAGCGATCTCAAGGCGGCGACCCATTACGCCGCGATGATGGTCGGCACCCTCGGCATGGCCGGCCTTCTGTTCTCTTTCGACGCCATGGAGACTCCGCACGCCAACATCGTGGCGAAGGTCTCTGCGGCGGACGGCGGCATGGAGCAGATCGAGGCCCTCCTCCGCGAACTCCACGACGAAGCGCGCTGCATGCTCGAGCAGCACGTTCACCTCGTAGAAGCTTTGCGCGACGCGCTGCTCGAACGCGACGAGCTGATCGGCGAAGAAATCACCCAAGTCATCGTGGCCGCCACGGCGACCGAGAGCGTCCCCCGCGAGGATCCGTCCCCGAAGGGACTTCGATTCTGAGGCAAGTCCTGCAGCCGACGCGACTTTCCGCGCGCGGCGTCAAGCCGAAGTACGTGCCGCCGGGGACGTTGTTGTGGTGGTAGTAGCTGCTTGTCCGCGACGCACCGGTATTCGCCCGGTTAGGTGACGGTAAAACTGCGGCTGATAGGCGTCGCGGCGTTGTAGATGCCGTTGCCGGCCTGGTGGGCCACGATGGTGCAGGTCCCCCTGGCGCGCAGTGTGACGGTGGCGCCATTGGTCCCCCCGGCGGTGCACACCGAGGGCGTCGTGGTCGTGAAGGTCACGGTCAGGCCGGACGAAGCCGTCGCGCTGACCGTGAGCGGCCCCTGAGCCTTGGTCTTATTGGGCGGGGCAGCAAAGGTGATGGTCTGGTTCGCCTTCGTGACCGTGAAACTCCTAGAAACGGCCGGTGCGCCCTTGTAGGCGGCGTTGCCGACCTGGTGGGCGACGACGGTGCACGTACCCGTGGCGACCAAAGTAATGGTCGCTCCGTTGGTCCCGCCGACCGTGCACACGGGGGTCGTGATGCTCGCGAAGGTCACCGTCAGGCCCGACGAGGCGGTTGCGCTGACCGTGAACGGCGACTGCGCGCGCGTCCTGTTGGGCAGGCTCGCGAAGGTGATCGTCTGGTTTCTCTTGGCCACAGCGAAGGACTGGTGGACCTGGGGCGCGGCCGTGTAGTTCGCGCTGCCGGCCTGGTTGGCGTCGACCGTGCACGTCCCAGCACCGGTGAAGCTGACCGTCGAAGCCGACACCGTACAGATCCCGGCGCTCGCGGCGTCCGCGGTGAACACGACCGGGTTCCCCGACGCGCCACCTGTCGCCGACACCGTGTACGTCGAACCGCCTACCTTCGCCGCAGTCGGCACTGTCGACGTGAACGTGATCGCCTGCGACCCCTGCCCGACGGTCACGCTCTGCTGCACCTGCGGGGCGGCCGCGTAAGTCGCGTCACTGGCCTGATCGGCGTCCACCACACACGTGCCGACCGCGGCGTAGTTGAGTGTCATGCGATTGGTCCCGCTCACGTTGCACACACCCGCTCCGCTGGACGCGTCAATGCTGAACGTGACCGGGTTGCCTGACGCTCCGCCCGTCGCCGTGAGAGTGCTCGAACTGCCCACGATGCCGGTGCCTGGACCGGCGAAACTGATGGCCTGGCTGATTCGGTCGTCGATGATACCGACCGTCCAGGTCTGCGTTGCCGGAGTGGGGTCCGTGCCGGTTCCGTCGACGGCTCTGACTGAGAAGGTGTGGGTGCCGTTGGCCAGGGCAGTGTAGGTGACATCCGATAGGCAGGATTGCCAGGCTGCGCCGTCCAGCTGGCACTGGAACGAGTTGCCCGAATACCACGAGTCGAAGCCGAAGGCGGCGGTGCCGGAGGGGTCGGTCCCGGGCGGCCCGCTGGTGATCACCGTGGCGTCGACGAGGCGGACAGAGTTGCTGTCGATGATCAATAACCCCGACGGGATCAGCGCCAAGCCCGGCCCGTCGAAAGGTGCCGAGGTGGCCGGTAGGCCGTCGGCCGATGAAGCAGTCGTCGCGCCGGTGGGCGCGCCGGCGACGGTGCTGATCACGCCGGCGGGATCGACGCGACGGACCTGGGTGCCTTGGTCGAAGACGAATCCGCCGTCGGACATGGCCTGCACCCAGTTGGGCACGATCTGGACCGAGGTGGCGGGACCGCCGTCACCGCTGGCCGGCGGACCCGACCTCGGGAACGTGCCGTTGCCGGCCACGGTGCTGATGGTGCCGTCGGCGGTGACCTTGCGCACCTTGTAACCCTGGCGCACACCGTTTGTGTCATAGCCCTCGGTGTCGGCCAGCAGAAACCCGCCACCGGCGATGGCCGAGACGCTGCGGACGTCATAGAGAACGGCCTCCGTGGCCGGGCCGCCATCACCGCCGGTCCCGCCGCCCGCCACGGTGGTGATCGTCCCGTCGGGCGCCACCTTGCGCACCCGGTCATTGCCGGAGTCCGCGATCAGGAACCCGCCACCGGCCAGGGCCGAGAGGCCGGAGGGGTAGCACAGGTGGGCGCCGGTGGCCGGCCCGCCGTCACCGCCCGTGAGGCATCCGAGGGATCGCGGGTCGTAGAGGGTTCCGGCGACGGTGGTGATGGTCCCGTCGGAGGCGATCCGGCGGATGACCTGGGCCATGGCGTCGGCCACGAGAATGCTGCCGTCGGCGCCGACGGCAGCCGCGGTGGCTGCGTCGAAGGTCGCCGACGCGGCCGGGCCGCCGTCGCCGGTGTAGGGGGCGCCCGGCTCTCCGCCGTAGTCGGGGCCGCTGCCGGCGACGGTGGTGATGACCCCCGCCGCGTCGACTCTGCGGACGCGGGCGCGGGTGGCAATCAAATACCCGCCGTCGGGCATCACGGCCAGACCACCGAGGGCGGAGAGGTAGGCCTCTGTGGCCGGCCCGCCGTCGCCGAGGCGCCCGTCGATGCCGGGTCCCGCGACAGTGGTGATCGGCGCCGGGCTTGCCGCGTAGCGCGACACCGACCAGGTGCGGCTCGGCGGCGCCGGGTCGGTGTTGCCGGCCAGATCGGTGGCGCGCACGGAGAACGTGTGCGAACCCAACGTCACCGGCGAATAGCTCTTCTGCACCGAGCACGGCGACCACGCCCCGGTATCGAGCCGACACGCGAAAGTCGATCCCGCCTCAGACGACGCGAACTCGAACGCTGCGGTCGCCACGTTGACCAATCCCGACGGACCCGAGGCGATCGTCGTCACCGGCGGGACGGTGTCGCTAGTAGCAAAGGCGGGAGTAACACCAAACGCGGCTACAAGGACGGCGACGGCGCCTGCTCCAAGTGCCGCCGGAAGGCGCCTCGTTGTTCGCCGCCGCATCGTCACTCGGGTTCCTGCGGACCTATGAGCGATGGGCAAGCGGTTCCTCGGAGTACTAGAGCGCGCAGGCGTTGCCCAGCGGCTGCCCTCCCATCGACGACAAACCCGGATTTCTGAGCGAAGTTCGCTTGAAGGGCCTTTCGGCACCAAGGCGCCGATGATGCGCGCTCAGCGAAGCTCGATCATCCGAAGGTCGTCTGCTCGTCGCTTCGTCACGTGGCCGAACAGTTCTCGGTGAGCCTGATCTCCGGCATCATGCTTCGATGTCGACCACACCTCTGGTCGCGGTGCGAGTTGTTGAGCGCGACGAAGCCGACTGGCTCGAAACCGTCTTCAACCGCGACTGGCCGTGGCCACGCCCTTCCGGCTTCGTGACGCGCGTCTTCGACAGGCACACGCACGTCGTCGCACAACTCGACGACAACACGTACCTCGGTCACTGCCGAGTTAACCCGTCGCCGGAGCATCCGCCGTTCCATGAAGCGGGGATCGCAGAGATTCAAGACCTCAACGTGATGCCTGAATTCCGTCGCCGCGGGGCGGCGTCAGCCTTGCTTGACTTTGCGGAGTCGCTTGTCGCCGCGACTTCGGACGTGGTCGGCATCGGCGTTGGGCTCTACGACGACTACGGACCAGCGCAGCGGCTGTATTCGCGACGGGGTTACGTACTCGACGGGACAGGCATGTGGTGGAGACACCAACCTGTGTCGGGCGGCGACACCGTTGTCGCTGACGACGATCTCACGCTCTACTTCACAAAACCTCTTCGTCCGATGTGACGAAGAAAGCGTCCCCGCGGGGACGCTTTTCCAGAGTGTCGAAGGGGGGACTTGAACCCCCACGCCCTTGCGGGCACCAGCCCCTCAAGCTGGCGCGTCTGCCTATTCCGCCACTTCGACGTTGGGACCGGCCAAGTTATCGCACCGGTGACGCGGCGCCGCTACCGATCGGGCGCGCTGAACCGAGCGAGTGCGATCGACGCCGCCACCGTGAGGACGAACCCCACGAACGCAACGGGCGCCAGACCGGCGCGTGCACGGTCGCCGAGCCACACGAGCCCCACGATCGCCGGCACGACCGTCTCGACTGCGAACGTCACCGCCGCCACCGTCGTCACGTCGCCGCGCTGCAGTGCAGCCGCGAACAGCATCGTGGCGATGAGGCCGTGGGCGGCGATGGCGTAGAGCAACGGATCGGTAAACGCGTGAGCGAGATCATGCGGAACGACGAAACCGCGCGCCCCGATACCCACCGCTCCGAACGACAGGCCGGCGCCCGCCGCCAGCACCGCGGCGCTGCGAGCCTGCGTCGAGCGACCAAGCACGAACGCGCCCGCCGCCACCACGGCGGCGACCACCAGGAGGATGACGGGCCCGGGTTCGGCAAGCCGCGTGCCGTGTTCGGGACGACCGGCGATGCCGAGCAACACCAGTCCGAGGAACAGCCCGACGAGGGCGCGCCGCTCGCGTGTGGTCATCCGCGCGCCGAGATAACGCGCCGCCGCGAGCGCGGTCACGCCGACGCTGCTGGCGATGGCGGCCTGGACGACGAACAGCGGCAGCGTTCGCAGCGCCGCAACGGACGCAGCGAACCCGAGCACGTCAAGCCCGAGGCCGGCGACGTAGCGCCACTGCGAAACGAGACGGCCGACACCGATGACGTCGAACCGGTCAGTCGCGTCCGTCTCGGTCGCCGCCATCGACTGGAGGATCGAACCGAATCCGTAACAGACGGCGGTGAGCGCCGCGCCCGCGAGACCGAGGATCAACGCGCCGCTGCGAACGCTTCGTGAACGGCTTCGGCAACGACGTGAGGATGGCTGCGTTGGAGCATGTGTCCCGCTCCGTCGACGGCGACAAGGCGCGCGTCCGGCAGTGCCTCCGTGAGGCGCCGCGCCGTCGCAAACGGCACCACGCGATCCTTGGTTCCGGCAACGACGACCGTCGGCGTCGCGATGGACCCGAGGTCGTCGATGACCGCGTCCATGTCGGCGACCAAACTCGCCTGCTCGACAAGGAACGTGCGCCAAACCTCGCGGCCGCGCGACGCGTCCATCGACGCCAGCAGCTCTTCGCGGGTCCCGGGGTCGCGCACATCGCGGGTCACCAGACGGCGAACGACAGGCTCGCCCGCCACGAACATCGGGCGCATCAGTGCGGGGCCGACAATAGGAAGCGTCAGCACACGGTCGAAGACGGTGATCGCGCCGGGACCAACCGACGCCAGCAGTACCAACCCGCTCAGCAACTCCGGTCGACGGCGAGCCAGTTCCAACGCGACGCCGCCGGCCCAACTGTGGGCGACGACCACGGTCGGCGCGTCGCCGGTGCGCAACAGCTCGGTCAGCCACTCGACGTTGTCGTGTATGCCACCAGCCGCACGCGGGTTTTGCCCGTAGCCCGGCCGGTCGGGCGCGATCGTCTCGATCGAATCGTCGAGCGCACGCACGACGCGATGCCACGCGGCGCCGGCGCCCGGTTGGCCATGGAGCAATACCGCTCGCCGGTTGCCGCTCACGAACGTTCATTCTCGCCGACGGCGCGCGTCTCGCGCGCGCCGTCGGACAGAGCTAGTTCGCTGGCCGCTGCCGCCGCCGGACGAGCCGGCGGGTTGCAGCAGCGACAACAGCGAGCCCCGCCAGGGCGAGCGGCGTTCCGCCATCGCCGCCGGTCCTGGCCAGCACTTCACCCAACACCTGCGTGGAAAGGTGCGTGTTGGTGACGGTCGCGTTGGCTTCCCCACCACTGGCGGACACCACCGCGGGGTTGTCTCGTACCGACACGGTCCAGCTGGCTCCCGGGTTCGTCTCGTTGACGGTATAGGTGCCGGGCTGGAGATCCGTCCACGTGAGATCGCCACCGTTCGAGCCGATGCTCTTGCAGTTGGCGGTCGGGTACGACGGACCCGTCACGCAGATCTGGAACGTCGCCGCCGGATCCGGCGTCGTGCCGTTCCAGTCGACGACCTTCGTCACAACGAGAGATCCGTGCTTGCGGGTGTTGGTGATCACCGGGACGAAGCTTGCGGCTGCGCCGTTCGCCGGCACCGTGATCTTCGTCGACGGGTTGCCCTCGATCGTCCAGTTCTCTCCCGGATTGGTCTCGCTGGCGACGTAGTCGCCCGGGATCAAGTCCGTCCACGTGACGGTGCCACCGTTGAAACCGACTGTCTTGCAATCAGCGTCGTCGGGGAACGACGGGCCCTTGATGCAGATCGAGAACGTCTTGTTCTCATTCGGCACCAGCCCGTTCCAGTCGACGGCCTTGGTGACGGACAGCGAACCGTGCTTGCGCGTGTTCGTGACGTCCGCGCTCACGGTGCCGCCGTTGGTTGGCACTGTTGCCGACGTGTCGCCGCTCGCCGTCCACTCCGTCCCGAGACCAGGCTCGCTGACGGTGTAGGCGCCGGGGATCAAACCGGACCACGTGTGCTCGAGACCGTCGGGCGACGTGAACGTCTTGCAGTTCGGAGCCGCGGGATACGACGGGCCGCTGATGCAGATCGAGAAGTCCTGACCGTCGACAGCGTCGACTCCGTTCCACGACACGTGCTTGGTCACGTGCAGAGATCCGAGCTTCCGGGTGTTGGTGATGACCGGCGCGTTGGCGGCCGCACCGCCGTTGTTGGGCACGAGCATGGCCGCAGACGGGCTGCCGACCATCGTCCACGTTGTGCCCGGATTCGTCTCGGCCGCGGTGTACGCGCCCGGGATGAGGTCCGTCCACGTGAGCGTGCCGCCGTTGGCGCCGACGCTCTTGCAGTTCGCGTCGGGATACGACGGACCGGTGATGCAGATCCCGAAGGTCTGCGCGTTGTCCGCGGTGACGCCGTTCCAGTCCACGGTCTTGGTGACCGACAGCGAACCGTGCTTGCGCGTGTTCGTGATGATCGGCGTGAGTTCTGCCGTCGAGCCGTCGCTCGGCACGACGATCGACGCCGACGGGCTACCGCCGACAATCCACGAGGTGCCGGGGTTCGTCTCCGATGCGACGTACGCACCTGGGATCAGGTTCGACCACGTAAGCGTGCCGCCGTTGTCGCCGATGCTCTTGCAGTCGGCGTCGACGGGGAACGACGGACCGGTGATGCAGATCTGGAAGGTCTGGTTGGCATCGGGTGTGACGCCGTTCCAGTCCACGGTCTTGGTGACCTGCAGCGACCCGTGCTTGCGGGTGTTGGTGATGACGGGGATCGCCTCCGCGGTACCGCCGTCATTCGGGACGGTGATGGTTCCGGTCGGGCTGCCGGCCACGCTCCACTTGTTGCCGGGAGCGGTTTCGGACGCCGTGTAGTGACCTGGGATGAGGTCGCCCCACGTGAGCGTGCCGCCGTCGGCACCGACGCTCTGACAATTCGGCTCGGCCGGGTACGACGGCCCAGTGATGCAGATCTCAAAGGTCTGCGTCGCGTCGGGCGTGACACCGTTCCACTCGACGGCTTTGGTGACCTTCAGCGAACCGTGCTTGCGCGTGTTCGAGATGACTGGGACGACTGCTGCGCTGCCGCCATTCGACGGGACCGAGATGGTCGCGGTCGGGCTTCCACCGACTGTCCACGAAGTGCCCGGGTCCGACTCGGCCGCCACGTAGTTCCCTGGGATCAGGTTCGCCCACGTCAACGTGCCGCCGTTCGAGCCGATGCTCTTGCAGTTGCCGTTCGGATACGACGGCCCAGTGATGCAGATCTCGAACGTCTTGGTCGCGTCAGGAGTGACGCCGTTCCAGTCGACGCTCTTCGTTACCTGCAGTGAGCCGAGCTTGCGCGTGTTGGTGATGACCGGGACGTTTGCCGCCTGGCCACCGTCGGTCGGCACCGTGATGACGCCCGAAGGACTACCGGCTACCGCCCAGCTGGCGCCGGCGTTGTTTTCCGACGCCGTGTAGTTGCCCGGGATCAGATCGGTCCACGTCAACGTGCCGCCGCTCGAGCCGATGCTCTTGCAGTCACCCGCGGGATACGACGGACCGGTGATGCAAATGTCGAACGTCTTGCTCTGGTCCGGCGTGACACCATTCCAGTCGACGGCCTTGGTGACCTTCAGCGAGCCGAGCTTGCGGGTGTTGGTGATGACGGGCACCACTTCGGCGCTCGCCCCATTCGCCGGAACGGTGATCGTTGCCGTCGGGGTACCGCTCGTCGTCCAACTCGAGCCCGGGTTCGTCTCGGTGGCGACGTAGTCACCGGGGATCAGGTTTGACCACGTGAGCGTCCCGCCGTTGTAGCCGGCGGTCTTGCAGTTGCCGTTCGGATACGACGGACCGGTGATGCAGATCTCGAACGTCTGATTGACGTTCGGCGTGACACCGTTCCAGTCGACGTTCTTGGTCACCTGCAACGAACCGAGCTTGCGCGTGTTCGTGATGACCGGGACGTTCGTGGCGCGCCCACCGTTGGTCGGAACGCTGATGACGCCCGTCGGGCTGCCGGCGACGGTCCATGCTGTGCCGGGGTCCGACTCGGTCGCCACGTAGTTACCTGGGATCAAGTTCGTCCACGTCAACGTCGCGCCGTCGAAGTCGACGGTCTTGCAGTTGCCGGTCGGATACGACGGACCAGTGATGCAGATCTCGAACGTCTTGGACTGCGACGGCGTGACGCCGTTCCAGTCGACGCTCTTCGTCACTTGCAGCGAACCGAGCTTGCGCGTGTTGGTGACTCCGGCGGCCGTCGTCGTCTGGCCGGGGTTGACGGTCGCGGTCGCGCCGTCTCCCCCGCTCACGACCCACGACGTCCCGGGGTTGGTTTCGGTTACGACGTAATCGCCGTGCAGCAGGTCGCTCCACGTGAGCTTGCCGCCGCTCGATCCGATGGTCTTGCAGTTCGGCGTCACGGGATACGACGGACCGGTGATGCACAACTCGAAGCTCTGGCCGGCGTCCGGCGTTACGCCGTTCCAGTCGACGGTCTTCGTCACGTCGAGCGACCCGCGCTCGGTGTTGGTGAACGTGCAGGCAAAGTTGTGCCCGGCGTCGACGGGATACGTGACCGTGAACGAGCAGTCGCCGCTCTTCGACGTGAAGTCGAAGCCACTCTTCGGCGACTCAGCGACGACGTAGTCGCCAGCCTGCAGTGCCGTCGTGAACGACACGTAACCGGCGCCGGTCGTGGTGACGTGCTCGCCGCCAACCGGTGCACCCGGTCCCGTGAGCGTGAAGGTCCAACCCGCTTCGTTGCCGCTCGGCACCGTCACCTTGCTGACCTTGGCGACGGCGGGCTCGAAGGTGTTGGTGAAGGTGACGCCACCGTTGGCGCCGCCACCGCAGTCCGGCAGCGCGATCGTCAACACCTGGTTCGGTTGTGACGCCCAGTGATCCGCGGCCTGTTCGACGATCGTGAACGTCGTGGTCGTACCGGTCGCGGGTGCGGCCAGGCTGCCACTACCAGAGGTGTTCGGCGACGTAATCGAAATGGGAATCGAGCCGAGCTTCGTCAGACCGGTCGTCGACTTGTCGCCGTTCGAGCCGGCGTACACGTCGAAGACAAACGCCTGCGTGCCCGTGACACCCGACGGGATGTTCTTGTGCACCGCCACGTTGAGCGTGGCGCCGCTCGTAAGGTCGACGTGCGCCGATGCGCTCGTCGCGAAGCCACCGGCGGCGACGAGATTGGCGGTGTCGCTCAGCTTCTTGTTATCGGCGGCCGTGACGACGGCGGGGCCGTCGGCGGTGATCGTCTTGTTGAACGTGACCGACCCGTCGCCCGAGAGCACCGGCGACGTCCACACGAGTGGTCCGACGGTCGAGGTATTGAGCACGTAACCGCCGAGGGTCCCGACGGCGCCCGACGTCGACGTCAGCTTGAAGTGGAACCCGCTGCTGATCGACTCGGTGTCGACGATGCTGGCGGTCGTGTTGGCGCCCGCGCTGACCGACACGATGGCGTTGGCGGCCACTGTCGTCGTCTGCGGGATCGCAACGTTGGTGACGTCGTCGTTGTACGTGCCGGTGGCGACGTCGTTGAACGACGTGGCGGTCCCGGCGGGCACCGTGCCGATGAAGTCGATGATCTTCGCGGTCGAGAACGCAGGCACGGCCACAGTGTTGGTGAGGTGGGTCGGTGAACCCGCGGACTCCGTCGGTGTCACCTGCGTGGTCTGCGTCGCACCCGCGTACACCTTGTCGGTGACGGTGGTGGTGATCGAACGTGCCGCCGGGTTCGTGGCGTACACGTGCGTCAGCAGAGTGATCGTGCTCGGGTCGGCCGCAACCTTCGTCCACGACACAGTGATTGTGACATTGCTACTTACGCGGCCGTCCCCGAGACACGAATTTGCGAAGTCAACGGCGCCCGGCTGCGAGCTCTTGGTGAGGTTCCAAACGGAGTCCTGCACTTGGCTCGCCGTCATGTCCTTGGTAAGGGACTGCGGGGCGATCTGGTTGACCGGAATAGAAAGGGTCTTCTTGCTGCCGCTGAGGCCGGCCTGCTGGAACATGTAGGACTGCAACGACGAGCCCGGATACAGGTGCGACGTCAGCGCGAGCCGCTGGTACCAGTCGATGACGCACGTCGTGCCCTTGTTCTGATGGATCGTGAAGTCGCGATAGATCACCGTGTCGGTCCCGCCACCGAAGGGTGACGCGGCGGTGCCCTTTGTCGACATCGCGCCGGCGCTGACCGTGCAGCTGGCGTCGGACTTGGCGACGTTGACGACGCCTGCGGACAGCACGTCGTAACCGACCTTGCCGCCCGTGATGCCGTCAGCGGCGAGGCTCACCTTGTAGCTGGTCGACGCGTCGATCTGTGTCCCCGCTGTCGTGGTCAGCCGATGCGGCACGAGGTCGAGCTCGTTCCACGACTTGCCGAGGTTGCCCGTGGTGTACATGGCATCGGGGCAGATGAACTTGCCGGCGATCGGCAACGAAGTGCCCGCCGTCAAGCGACACGCCTCGAGCGTGAAGGACACGTGCACCGGCTCGTCGGCGGGATCGGAGAAGGCGTGCGCCAACGACGGGACAAGCCACGTCAACATTCCTGCGATGACCGCCACCGCGGCGAACACCTGCAACACCCTGCGTCCAACCGATGCGTGCATCACTGCCTCCTCGGGCCCGGGCAGTTATCACCCGGTCCCCTCGGCAGTACCGATCGACCACAAAGTCAAAGATTTGGCCAACGCAGCCGCAAATCTCAAGGAAATGAGAGTTTTGGGTTAGACGTTTTCGGGAAAGTGGCACGCGGCCCAGTGGCCCGGCGCCTTTTCTTCCAACGGCGGCGCGACGGTACGGCACACCTCTTGCGCCTTCCAGCACCGGGTGTGGAAACGACACGCCGGCGGCGGATCGGCAGGCGACGGAGGATCGCCCGAAAGAATGATCCGCTCGCGCGACCGCTCCTTGATCGGATCGGGGATCGGTACCGCCGACAGGAGCGCGTTCGTATACGGATGCTTCGGTCGCTCGAACAGGTCGTCCTGCCCGGCCCTTTCCACGATCTGGCCGAGATACATCACCCCGACGCGGTCGGCGATGTGGCGCACGACGGAAAGGTCGTGGGCGATGAACAGGTACGTGAGACCGAGGCGGCTCTGGAGGTCTTCGAGCAGGTTGATGATCTGCGCTTGAATCGAGACGTCCAACGCCGAAACCGGTTCGTCGAGCACCACCAACTTGGGGTCGAGCGCGAGCGCGCGGGCGACACCAATGCGCTGGCGCTGCCCTCCGGAGAACTCGTGCGGGTAGCGGCGTCCGTGCTCCTTGGCGAGGCCACACAGTTCGAGCAGTTCCTCGACGCGCTCCATCGCCTGCGGCCGCGACCGGCCGGCGATGATGAGCGGCTCCGACACGATCTGGCGCACGGTCATGCGCGGGTTGAGCGACGCGTAGGGATCCTGGAAGACGATTTGGAGGTCCGCACGCAGCGCACGCGTGGCGCGTTTGCCCAACGGCAGGATGTCGTTCCCGTCGAGTTCGACCGCGCCGGCGGTGGGCTTCAGCAGCTTCAGGATCAAGCGAGCCGTCGTCGACTTGCCACACCCCGATTCGCCGACGAGGCCGAACGTCTCCCCCGCGGCAATGTCGAAGCTGACGCCGTCGACCGCGTGCACCTGCCCGACGCGCCGGCGCAGCAACGCACCCTTCGTGACGGGGAAGTATTTCGTCAGATCGCGCACGGAAAGCAACGCCGTCATGGCGCGTTCGCTTCGCTGTCGGTGCGCGCCTGTTCCGCAGCCTTGACCGCGGGCGCCCACGCGTCGCGTTCGTTGGTCAGCCGCTCGGTCGGTGACAGCCATCCGGGTTCCAACGCGAAGTGGCAGCGTGCGTGGTGTTGCGCGCCGACCGCCAGCAGCTTCGGCTCACTGAACGCGCACAGCTCTTCGGAGTAGGGGCAGCGCGGATGAAACCGGCATCCACTCGGCGGATGGATCATCGACGGCGGCGACCCGCTGATCGGGCGCAGCGGGCCCATCCGCTTCATGTCGAGACGGGCGATCGATTCCAGTAGCCCCCACGTGTAGGGCATGCGCGGCCGGTAGAAGACTTCCTCGACGCCGCCGTGCTCGACGACCTGGCCGGCGTACATCACCGCGACCCGATCGGCCATGCCCGCGATGACGCCGAGGTCGTGCGTGATCATCATGATCGACGAGTGGGTCTCGTCGGCCGCCTTCTCGAGCACGTCGAGGATCTGCGCCTGGATGGTCACGTCGAGCGCAGTGGTCGGCTCGTCGGCGATCAACAGGTCGGGGTCGCACGCGATCGCCATGGCGATCATGGCGCGCTGGCGCATACCGCCGGAGAACTGGTGCGGATAGTCGTCGGCACGCGCTTCGGGGCGCGGGATGCCGACGAGCTTGAGCATGTCGATGGCGCGCGTCCGCGCCTCGTCCTTGCTCACGTCGTTGTGCACGCGCACGATTTCCGCGATCTGTTGGCCGATCGTGTAGACGGGATTGAGCGACGTCATCGGATCTTGGAAAATCATCGAGATCTCGCGGCCGCGGACCTGACGCAGGCGCTCGTCGCTCATCGTCAGCAGGTTCTCGCCCTTCCACAGGATCTCACCCGACTCGATCCGTCCCGGGGGCATCGGGATGAGCCCGAGGATCGTCATCGCCGTTACCGACTTGCCCGATCCCGACTCCCCCACGATCCCGAACACCTCGCCGGGATTGACATGGAAGCTGACGCCGTCGACGGCGGTGACGACGCCGGCGTCGGTGTGGAACCACATCCGCAGGTCGCGGACCTCGAGCAGCGGCGCCATCAGCGCAGCCTGGGGTCGAGCGCGTCGCGCAGGCCGTCACCCATGAAAACGAACGCCATCACGGTGATGAAGATGGCAGCGCCCGGGAAGAACAACAGGCCGGGCGCGGTGAACAGGTAGGCGCGGCCCTGGGCGATCATGAGACCCCACGCCGGCGTCGGCTCCGTGACACCCACGCCGAGGAACGACAGCGCGGCTTCGGACAACACGGCGGTGCCGACGAAGATCGTCGCGTAGACGATGATCGGCTGGATCGCGTTCGGGAGGATGTGGCGCGTGATGATGCGCCAGTCACCGCATCCCGCGGCGCGCGCCGCCTCGATGTACTCGAGTTCTTTGATCTGGAGGATGCTGCCGCGGAAGAGACGGGCGAACGGCATCCAGCCGAGCGCGCCGAGCACGATGATGACGGTCCATAGCGATCGCCCGATCACCGTGATCAGCACGATGGCCGCGAGGATGTACGGGAACGCGAGGAAGACGTCGGTGATCCGCATGAGGAACCCGTCGAGCTTGCCGCCGTAGAACCCGGCGACTGCTCCGGCGGCGAGGCCCATCACGAGGGCCAGCGTCACCGACGCCAGACCAACCTGCAGAGAAATGCGCGACCCGTACACGACGCGCGTGTACACGTCGCGGCCGAGAGCGTCGGTACCGAACCAGTGCGCGGCCGACGGCGCCAGCTTGCCCTCGAACGCGATGCTCTTGTAGTCGATGAAGGTGATGACCGGCGCGAGCACTGCCGCGAACACCTCGATGACAATGATCGCCAAGCCGGCGACGGCGAGCTTGTTCTTGCGGAAGCGCCGCCAGATCTCGGTGCGCTGCGACAGCTCCGGGGCGAGCGAGTCCGCGGCCTGCGGGTCGCGGATCAGTACGTCAGCCGGAACCTCCGCGCTCTGTCCGCCGGCCGCGGGTATCCGCGGCGCCGTCACGTGGCGTCACCTCCGTAACGGATCCTGGGGTCGAAGAACGCGTAGCTGAGGTCGACCAGCAGGTTGATGACGACGTACGCGACCACGAGGACGAGCGTGAGTCCCAACACGACGGGCGCGTCGAGACTCTGCGCGGCGCGCGCCACCGTGCCGCCCATCCCCGGCCAGTTGAAGACGCTCTCGGTGAGCACCGCCGAGCCGATGAGGCTCGCCAGGTCGAGCCCGATCAGCGTGACGACGGGGATCATCGCGTTCTTCAGTCCGTGCTTGAGGATGACGCGCCGCGGCGTCAGGCCTTTCGCCACGGCGGTGCGCATGTAGTCGGCGCGCAGCACTTCGAGCATCGTCGTACGCGTCATCCGCGCCACCACTGCGGTCGACACCGACGCCAAGGTGACGGCCGGCAGCAGGAGGTACTTCCACTCACCAGCGCTCGGGATGAAGCCGAAGTACCACTTGTTCGGCCCGATGCCCGACGTCGGGAAGCGCAGCCATGCCGGGAAGTTGTGTTGGAACGCGTACACGCCGAGCGCGTACTGGAAGAGGTATCCGAGCACGAACACCGGCACGGCGACGAGCATGGTGGTACTCACCGTTACGAACGTGTCGAGGAACGAGTACTGCCGAACCGCCGAGATGATGCCGGCGGTCAAGCCGATGAGAATCTCGATGAGGATCGCCCACACCGCCAGCCGCAGGCTGTTCGGTGCGGTCTGCTTCAAGATGTCGTTGACCGAACGTCCCTGCTTGTACGAACGGCCGAGATCGCCGTGCGACACGTTCTTCAGGTAGCGGCCGTAGCGAACGAGCACCGGCTGATCGAGCCCGTACTTCTGGGTGATCTGCGCGCGCACGGTGGCGCTCGATGCCCGTTCGCCGATGAGCGTTTCAATCGGGTTGCCCCGGACCATGAACGCGAGGAACAGCAGCGTCATGGCCCCCCAAACGACAGGGACGATCAACAACACTCGGCGGAGGGTGTAGCCGGCCACCGCCGTTATGCCTTAGACAGCCACATGTCCTCGTAGGAGAAGAAGTCGAGCGAGCTTTGCACGACGTTGTGCAGCTTCGGGCTCCACGCCACCTGGCCGGCGTACCAGTTCAGCGGCACCGCAGCACGGTCCTTGTTCAACACGAGGTCCTCCGCCTCCCGGTACTTCGCGCCGGCGTCCGCGTCGGTCTTGGCGGCGCGTGCTTCGGTGATCAGCTTGTCGAATTCCGGGTTGTCGTACTGCGTGAGGTTGTCGGAACCGATGCCCGCCGAGTCGAACAGCGGGAACAACATGTTGTCGTACGACACGTAGTCGGCGATCCAGCCGGCGCGCAGGAACATCCCTGGCGGGTTGTTCTTGCGGATCGACGAGAAGTACGTCGTGCCGTCGCGCCCGTCGGGCGTCGCCTTGATGCCGATGGTGGCGAGGTTCGCCTGGATGATGGCGGCGTTGTCGCCGTGGCCGAGGCCGATACCGAAGTTGAGCTTGATGTCGAGGCTCGACGCCTTCTTGCCGGTCGCCGCCTCCCAGTCGGCGAGGTACTTCTTCGCCGCCGTCAGGTTTTGGTTCGGAATCTTGTCGACGCCCGGCTTCTGACCGGGGATCCCTGGCGGCGCGATCGCCGTCGCCACTTTGCGCGACCCGTTGTAGACCTTGTTGATCATCTCGGTCTTGTTGATCGCCGCGGTGATCGCCTGACGGAGCTTCACGTTCTCCGGGCCACCGACGACCGGGTCTTTCATGTTGAAGCCCCAGTAGTAGAGGCCGAGGATCGGCTTGTCGGAGAGGCGGTTCTCGGCGCCGTACTTCGCCTTCGCTTCGGCGAACTTCGTCGACGGCACGTAACCGGTTTCACCGCCGCCGCTTTCGAAGGTGGTCCACGACGTGTCCTGCGCGCCTTCGCCGTTGAACTCCTTGAAGATGATCTTGTCGATGTACGGCTTGTGGCCGAGGGTGTAGAGGTCGTTGCGCACGAGCGTCACGTTGTCTTGGGGCTTGTGCGCCTCGAGCATCTTGTACGGACCGTTGCCGACCATCACGCCCTTCTCGTAGTCGACGGTTTTGTCGACGGTCAGCGTGCCGTTCTTCGTGACGTCTTTCTCGTCGAGCGGAGCGAACGCGAGGTGCGAAACGATCTTGTCGGCGAAGTTCAGGGGCGCGTCGAGCGTCATCTTCAACGTCATGGCGGCGTCGTCAGCGACGAGGCCCGTCATGGTCTTGGCCTTACCGGCGGCGACGTCGGCCGATCCCTGGATCTTCAGGTTGTCGGTCACGTGGTAGCTGACCTCCGACGCGAGCGCCGGGTTGATCAGGCGGTTCCACGAGAAGGCGAAGCTGCTCGGCAGCACCGGGTCACCGTTGCTGAACTTCACGCCTTTCTTGACGTGGAAGGTCCACTCGGTGAAGTCGGCGTTGTGGTCGATCGCCGACGCAACGCTGTTCTCGAGCTGACCCGTCTTCGGATTGGTCTTCGTCAACTCGTTCCAGATGAGCTGCCCTGGCTGTGAGTCCTGGACCGCCGCCGCGAGGTTGGGGTCGAGATGGTCGGGTGACGCGCCAGAGAAATTCTGGAGGTCGGTGAGCGTGCCGCCGAAAATAGGCTTGCCCTCGGATTTCGCGGCAGTGGTCGGCGCCGATCCGTTGTTGTCTTTGCTCCCGCCGCACGCAACCCCAAACATCGCAATGCTCACGATTAGGGCTGCTGACACGAAACCGCGCCGTCGAATCACTTGTGTCCTCCTGGTTTGAGACACCGGAGTCCTACCCAAGAAAAGGCTCGTTAATGCGTCCAATGCCATTTGGGGATGTTCCATGCAGGACCGAGCGCGTCGAATCCATTCGGCGACACGCCGACGAGGGCGTCGCGCACGGCGACGACCGGACGCTCGCGCCACAGAGGCAGCTCGAGTCCTTCGCTCACGACCTTACGACGCAGCGCGGTGGCGGCTGACGGATCCCCCGCGTCGGCGGCCTTCGCCAGCGCGGCGTCGACCGTGGCGTAGCTGCACGTCCAGCACGGCGTCGGCGAGGTGGGTTGCAGGCGCAGCAGCACGTCGAAGTCGCTGGAGGCGTAGGCGCGGAGGACCTCGTCGAACTCGCCTTGGCGCAGGTCGAAGTCGAAGCCCGCCTTGTGGGCCTTGCGCTGCATGGCGTGCACCAGCACCCCGCCGGGCAACGACTCCTGCGCCACGGTGAACGACCGCGTGGCCGGGAACGGCGGCTTGCTGGGATCACTCGTGCTCGCGCCGCCTCCGCTCCACGCTGCCTCGTCGCGCAGCAGGACGTCGGTAAACCGCGAGGCGTTGGCGCCCGCGAGGAGGAACAGTCGCTGGTCGAGGTTCAGGCGTGACGGGTTGGCCACAAGCGCCGCAGTCCATCCGCCCTTGGCCGCGTCGCCTGTCATCACGTGTGCGTGCTCGACTCGGCGCAGCCGTGCGGTACGACCGGTGAACGCCGGCGGCGCGATCACGTCGAGCTCGCCGCGGTTCATCAGACGCGCCGCGATCTCGGGATCAGGCACGAGCACGAAGTGGACTTCGGTGATCTCCGGTCGCTCGGCGGAGTATCGGTCGTTGGCCACGAGGATGACCTCGAGGCCCTTCGTGTAGGCGCCGACCTTGTACGGACCGCCGAACACGCCGTCATGTGGTGGGCCGATGGTCTCGAGCCCAGACCACAGGCGACGCCAACCCGGCAGCTTCTGCGTGAAGTGCACGACGATCGTGCCGGTGTTCGTGGGATCGTCGATCGACGCGACGAACCGCGAATCCATCGTGCGCCGCAGGTCCGACACGGTGATCGGGACGCCGTCGGACCACTTCGCCGCTCGAAGGCGGAACCGCGCGCTGGTGGCGCCGGGATCGGTTTTGTCCGTGCGGGGTTTCACGAGGCTCGGCACCCACTTGCCATCGGGCGACGCCTTGAACAGCTGCGGGTACACGAGCGAACGGATCGCCGCGCCGCCGTAGGTATTGGCGGACGGGTCCGGCGGAGTCCACACGCCGACGCGTACCGCCTTCACGGGTGCGCCGGTGGTGCTCGTGGTACTGACGGTCGGGCTCGACGACTGCCCCTTGCACGCGCCGAGGAGCAGCGCGAGCGCGACCAACGCGCGCTTCACGCGTCTATTGCATGCGGAGGGCGAGGATCAGCGTGGTGAAGCCGAAGGCGAGCGCCGCCGCGATGGTGATGCGGTCGAGGTTGCGCTCCACAACCGTCGACCCCGCAGCCACCGAACCCATGCCGCCGAACATGTCGGACAGGCCACCGCCGCGCCCGCTGTGCAGCAGGATCAGCACGATCAGGAGCAACGAGACCGCGACGTGTACGCCGATGATGACCCACGTAACCGCGGTGATGGTGGCGAGCAGCACGGGCGAAGAGATTAGTAGCTAACGCGTAGGACGCTGAAAAACAAAGCGGCCGGGATTCGACCGCACCGAGACTCAAAAGTGGCAGACAAGCCGAGATTTCTGGCGGGCGAATCCTGGCCGCGTCGTTTTTCAGTGCCCTACGATCGCCGCGAAGTCATCGGCTTCGAGGCTGGCGCCGCCGACGAGGGCGCCGTCGATGTCGGCCATCGCCATCAGTTCTTTGATGTTGCCGGGCTTGACCGACCCGCCGTACTGCACGCGCACGCCCGCGGCCGCCTCGGCGCCCGCCACGTCGGCGACGACGCTGCGGACCACCTTGCACATCGCTTGGGCGTCGTCGGCGGTCGCCGTCTGGCCGGTGCCGATGGCCCAAATCGGTTCGTAGGCGATCACGAGTCGAGCGACGTCGGCCGGCGACACACCGGCGAGACCGGCGCGTACCTGCCCGTCGACCTTCGACTCGGCGTTGCCCGCCTCGCGTTCCTCGAGCGTTTCGCCGCAACACATGATCGGCGTCATCCCGTGCTTCAGGATCGCCTTCACCTTCTGGTTCACCATCTCGTCGGTCTCGGCGAACAGCTCGCGCCGCTCGGAGTGACCGCAGATGACGAGCTGCACGTTGAGCTTCGCCAGAAACGCCGGACTCACTTCACCCGTGAACGCGCCCTTCTCTTCCCAGTGGCAGTGCTGCGCGCCGAGCAGGATCGACATGTTGTCGACGTCGATGAGGGTCTGCAGCGCGCGCAGGTCCGTGAATGGCGGGTGCACGGACACGTCGACGTTCTTGTAGATCTCGGTGTCGAGGCGGAAGTTGAGCTTCTGGATGACGCGGATCGCTTCGAGGTGATCGTGGTGCATCTTCCAGTTGCCGCTGATGATCGGCTTCCGCGCGTCAGGCATGAGGGTGCACTCCGTTTCGCAACGCCTTGAGGCCGGGCAGGTCACCCTGCTCGATGAGTTCGAGCGACGCGCCACCGCCGGTCGAGATGTGGTCGATGTACTTGTCGAGTTTGAACTGCGCCACCGCCGCCGCGCTGTCGCCGCCGCCGATGACCGTGAAGGCGCGGTCGGCGTCGGCGCACGCCTGCGCGACGGCACGGGTGCCCGACGCGAACCGCTCGTCTTCGAACACACCCATCGGTCCGTTCCACAACACGGTGCGCGCCGTGGCGACGACGTCGGCGAAGATGGCGCCGCTGTAGGGACCGATGTCCATGCCCTTCCACCCGTCGGGCAGGTCGACGCCGAGGGTTGCCACCTGGTTGCCGTCGGGGCTGAGCGCGATGACGTCCTCGGGCAGCACGATGTTCTTACCGCTGGCGAGGAGCCGCTTACAGGCGTCGATCTGGTCGGCCTGCAGGAGTGAGTCGCCGACCTTGTGTCCTTGCGCCGCCAGGAACGTGAAGCACATCCCGCCGCCGATCACGAGGGCGTCGACCTTGTCGAGCAGCGCGTTGATCACGCCGAGCTTGTCGGAGACTTTCGAGCCGCCGAGGATCGCCACGAACGGCTTCGCCGGCTTCGCCAGCAAGCCGCCGAGCACGTCGACTTCTTTCGCCAGCAGCCGACCGGCCGCGCTCGGGAGGAAGCGCGGCGGACCGACGATGCTGGCGTGCGCGCGGTGCGACGCGCCGAACGCGTCGTTGACGTAGGCGTCGATGCCGTCGATCAACTGATCGACGAAGTGCGGGTCGTTGGCTTCCTCGCCGGCGTCGAAGCGCAGGTTCTCGCGCAGCTGCACGTCGGGCGCGAGTTCCTTGAGCCGCGCCCGGATCGGGTCGACCGAGTATTTCGGATCCGGCAGACCTTTGGGCCGGCCGAAGTGCGTGCAGGCGACGACGTCGGCGCCGTTGTTCGTGAGGTAGTTGAGCGTCGGCAGCGCGGCGCGGATGCGGAGGTCGTCGGTGATGACGCCTTCCTGCACGGGCACGTTGAAATCACAACGCACCAACACGCGCTTGCCTGACACGTCACCGAGATCTTCGAGGACGGGCACCCCGTCGGCGGGGTTCACTGCGCTACTTGCCGGCGGTGATGCGAACCAGGTCGACGAGCCGGTTCGAGTAGCCCCACTCGTTGTCGTACCAGCCGAACACCTTGACGAGATTGCCGAGCACCATCGTCAGCGGCGCGTCGAACGTGCAGCTCGCCGGTGAGCCGACGATGTCGGAGCTGACAATCGGCGCTTCGCTGTAGACCATCACGTCGGCGAGCGAGCCCTTCTCGGACGCGACGCGGAACGCGTCGTTGATCTCTTCCTTGCTCGCCTCACGATTGAGGATCGCAGTGAAGTCGGTAATGGAACCGTCGGGCACGGGCACGCGCAGCGACGTCCCGTCGAGCTTGCCCTTCATCGCTTCGAGCACGAGGCTCGTGGCGCGGGCCGCACCGGTGGACGTGGGGATCACGTTGACGGCGGCGGCGCGGGCTTCGCGCAGGTCCTTGCTCGGTCCGTCGACCAGCGCCTGCGTGCCGGTGTAGGCGTGCACCGTGGTCATGAGGCCGCGCTCGACACCGAACGCGTCGTCGAGCACCTTCACCATCGGGACGAAGCAGTTCGTGGTGCACGACGCGTTGGAGATCACCTTGTGCTGTTCGCGGTCGAACGTGTCGTCGTTGACGCCGACGACGAACGTGGCATCGGCGCCGGCGCTCGGTGCGCTGACGACGACGAGCGGTGCGCCCGCTTCGAGATGCGCCGCCGCCTGTTCGCGGGAGCTGAACACGCCGGTCGACTCGACGACGACGTCGACGCCGAGGTCGCCCCACGGGATCTTCGCCGGGTCGCGCTCGCCGAGAACCTTGAGGGTGTCGCCGTTTACCTTGATGCCTTCGTCGACCACTTCCACGTCGACGCCGTCCCAGCGCCCGAGCACGGTGTCGTGCGTCAGCAAATGCGCCGCCAGGGTGGTCGGCGTGAACGGGTCGTTGGCGGCGACGAAGTCAAAGTCGGCGCCCGTCTGCTTGGCGGCACGGAAGAAGTTGCGGCCGATGCGGCCAAAGCCGTTGATGCCGACGCGAATAGCCATGTCTCTGAGAACTCCTTGGTCGTGTTCTGTATGCCTATCCGACCAGATCGGCGAGGGTTTTCGCCAGTTGGGCGGGATCGTGAGCGGGTACGTCGAAGCGCGCAATCGGCGCGCGCACGATGCGCTGGTGCGGAGGAAGGTCGCCGTCGGCCATATGGGTGTTTTCGTCCACCACGACGACGTCGGCGGTGACGCCGTGGTCGGCCAGGGCGGCGAGGTGGTCGGCCAGCGTGAGCGCCGCGGTGCTGCGCACGCCGCGGAGGTTGGCGACGAAGACGGTGCGGGCCGGCGCGGCGTGGAGTGCGGCGCTGATGTCGGGAACGGCGAGCACGGCCAGGAGGCTCGTGTGCAGCGATCCGGGGCCGATGACGATCTGGTCCGCGGCCGCGATGGCGTCGAGGGCGGTGGTGGGCGTGAACGGCGCCGGCGGGTCGAGACGGACCTTGGTGATTCCCGGCGCGTGGTCGACTTGGACCTGGCCGCGCACCTCCGTGCCGTCTTGAAGGTCGGCCACGAGGTCGACGGGTTCGACCGTCGCCGGCAGCACCGTGCCGTGCGCCCCGAGAAGGCGGCCGGCCTCTGCGAGCGCGGCGACGAAGTTGCCCGTCGCCGCGGTGAGACCGGCGATGAGAAGGTTCCCGAGGGGGTGGCCGTCGAGTTCGCCGGCGTCGAAGCGGTGCTCGAAGGCGCGGGCGAACAGCGAGTCGTCGTCGGTGAGCGCGTGCAGGCAGTGGCGCAGGTCGCCCGGTGCGGGGATGCCGAGCTGCGCGCGGAGGCGTCCGCTGCTGCCGCCGTCGTCGGCCACCGAGACGATCGCCGTGATCTGTCCGGCGTAGTGGCGCGCGGCGCGCAGGGTCGTCGCCAGGCCGTGGCCGCCGCCGAGGGCGACGACGTGCGGACCGTCGGCACGTTCGTCTTGCGTCATCCCCGTTGGGCTCACTTCTGCACGTCTCTGTGCGCGAGGTTCACGTCGTACCCGCGCGCCTCGATCAACTCGGAAAGCTCGTTGGCGATAGCGACGGAGCGATGCCGACCGCCCGTGCACCCGATAGCGATCGTGAGATACGCCTTGCCCTCGTCGACGTACGCCGGCAGCAGCAGGGCGAGCAGCTCGTCCGTCCGCTTCAGGAACTCCTTGGCGGCGGGTTGGCCGAGCACGTAGTCGCGCACGTCGCTGTCAAGGCCGGTGTGCGGCCGCAGTTCGGGAATCCAGTGCGGGTTCGGGAGGAAGCGGCAGTCGAACACGAGGTCGGCGTCGCGCGGCAAGCCGTGGCTGTACCCGAAGGACACCACCGCGATGCGCAGGCCCACGTCGGGGCGGGCGTGGTCGGTGAAGAGGTCGAGGATGCGCTCGCGCAGTTGGTGGACGTTGAGGTCACTGGTGTCGACGACGACGTCGGCGAGTTGGCGCACCGGTGCGAGCAGCGCGCGCTCGACGGCGATGGCCCCTTCGACGCCTTCGCCTTCGATCGGGTGCCGCCGGCGCGTGCCCTCGTAGCGACGCACGAGCACGTCGTCGTTGGCGTCGAGGTACAGGACGCGCACGGGGGTGCCGCTCGAGCGCAGGTCGCGGATGGCGTCGTCGAGCCCACCGAGTTCGGTGCCGCTGCGGCCGACGACGAGGACGATGCGGTCCGTCCCGCCCGGTCGGGCGACGAGGTCCACGACGCGACCGGCGAGTTCCGGCGGCAGGTTGTCGACCACGAACCACCCGGCGTCCTCGAACACCGCCGCGGCCGTCGACCTCCCCGCCCCCGACATCCCGGCAACCACGACCAGTTCACCCACGAACCCCAGTCTCGCGCCTCCCCCAACCCGAACTGGTCCTCCCCACGACCGCCGCACGGTTGTGGGGAGGACCAGTTCGGCATTTCCGGCGTTCTGGTCCTCCACATCACCGCCGCACGGTTGTGGGGAGGACCAGTTCGGCATTTCCGGCGTTCTGGTCCTCCAGATCACCGCCGCACGGTTGTGGGGAGGACCAGTTCGCTAGGTGGCGGGTTTGTCGGCGCGGAGGTAGAGGAGGCGCGGGATGTCGGCGGCGTCGCGGTATTCGTCGGCGATGGCGAGGAAACCGTCGGGTGGCGCGGGTTCGAGCATGCGACCGAGGACGAGGCCGGCGTCGATGAGGGCGTTGACGTAGACGGACAGCGGGCGGTGCACGAAGGGTAGGTGCACGCCCGGGTGGATCTCCTCGACCGAGTGGTCTTCGACGAGGTACGGGCCGATGCGCCAGTACTGCTCGTCGAGGTCGACGTCGATGACCCAACCCGACCCAGGCGTCTGCAGCAACGGGTGGTTGAGGAAAAAGCAGAACCGACCGCCGGGTGCGAGGACGCGCGCCACCTCGTTGATCGCCGCGGCCGCGTCGTCGATGTGTTCGAACACAAGGCAGGCGACGACGGCGTCGAACGCGCCGCCGCGAAAAGGCAACGGCTCGGCCAGCGAGCGCGCGTACAACGGTCCCCCGCCGCGGATCAGCGCTTCGACGATCTGCGACCGTGTCGGGTCGACGCCCACTGCGAGCGACGCCCCGCAGTCCGCAACGGCCAGCCGCGCGATCTGCCCCTCACCGCATCCGACGTCGAGGACGCGCGCACGACCGGCCAACTCGGCGCGCGCCAGCGGCAGGATCTGCTCTTCGTATTCGGGATCAGCGCCGTCGGTGAAGCCCGACTGCCACCAGTCGCTGTTCTGCTCCCACAGGTCGTCCGCCACTCGCAGCAATCTACGGTCAGACATCATTGAGCAATGGCACGCCGCGCTGCTCTCGTCGCTGTCGTTTTCGTCGCCGTTGCGGTGGGATTCGTCGTCGGCAGGGTCAGCGGCGACCGCAGCAGTGATCACGTCGCCTCTCCGCGGATTATCGAAGGGTGGGGGTACCGCGGCGACAACGACGCTGTCGCCTGTTGCGGGCAGAACGCGGAGCACGCCGGTGGGACCAGTTACATCATCGGGGACGCGCACTGGCGCGACATGACGACCGATACCCCGTCCTGGCGCGAGGGCCCGCCGGAGTGCATCAAGAAGGAAGGTGCAACCCGAATCCGCCTCGGCTTCGTCGAAGTGCGCCCCACCGCCGACCAGATCGGCGTCGAGCGCGTCGCCTGGGTCGAATGCCTCTCGCGTTAGCCGCGCGGGTGGAGCTTGCTGTACACGGCGTCGGCGACGGCGTCCGGCATGAATGACAGCGCCGCCAACTCGTCACGCGTCGCGTTCTGCACGGCGCGCACGCCGCCCATGGCTTCGACCAGCCGTTTGCGGCGCGCCGGACCCAAACCGGCGATGTCGTCGAGAACCGACTTCGTCATGCGCTTGTTGCGCAGCTGCCGGTGGTACGAGATAGCGAAGCGGTGCGCCTCGTCACGGACACGCTGCAACAGGTACAGCGCCTCGGACTGACGGGGAATGCGGATCGGGTCTGACTGGCCGGGCACGAACACTTCCTCGAACTGCTTCGCCAACGACGCGACCGGGATCTCGTCGTCCAAACCGAGATCCTCGAGCACGCGCACGGCGACACCCAACTGACCCTTGCCGCCGTCGACCAGCAGCAGTTGCGGCGGGTACGCGAACTTCTGCCCCTTCTCCAGCGGCTTGCGGCGCTCGGCGAGCAGCGCGTTGAAGCGACGGGTCAGCACCTCTTCCATCGCGGCGTAGTCGTCGTTCTGGCCGACCTGCTTCACCTTGAACCGCCGGTATTCCGACTTGCGCGGCAGCCCGTCCTCGAGCACCACCATCGAGCCGACGTAGTCGGTTCCCTGGATGTGGCTCATGTCGAAACACTCGATGCGCAGCGGTGGCTCCGGCAACTGCAAGTGCTCCTGCAGTTCGTTGAGCGCCTCGGCGCGCGAGTTGTAGTCCGACGCGCGCTTGATGCGTGAGCGCTGGAACTCGTCGACGGCGTTGCGCGTCACCGTCTCCTGGAGCGCGCGTTTGTCGCCGCGCTGCGGCACGCGGATGGTGACCGGTCCCTCACGCAGCGCACCCAGCCACGCGGTGTACAGCTCGGGATCGTCGGGCATCGTCGGCACCAACAGCTGCCGGGGGACGCCGAGCGCGGGTGGGTCGTAATACAGCTGTTCGATGACGCGGCCGACGAGGTCTCCGGGCGTCAACTCCTCGACCTTGTCGACCATCAATCCCTTACGCCCGACGACGCGCCCGCGTCGCACGTAGAACACCTGCACCGCGGCTTCGAGTTCGTCGTCGGCGATGCCGATCACGTCGAAGTCCTCCGGCGTCGCCGTGACGATCTGCTGCTTGGCGATCGCCTTGTTCACCGCGGCCAATCGGTCGCGCAGGCGAGCGGCCCGCTCGTACTCCTGGTTGTCCGACGCCTTGAGCATCGCCAGTTCGAGGCGCTTCGTGACGGGGTCGGTGTCGCCGTCGAGGAACTGGATGAGCTCCTTGACCATCGTGGCGTACGACTCCGCCGTCACCTCGCCGACGCACGGGCCGGAGCACTGCTCGATGTGGAACAGCAAGCACGGCCGACCCGACCGCTTGTGGCGTTCGAACTTGTTGTCGGAACAGGTACGGATCGGGAACGTCCGCAGCAACAGGTCGAGCGTCTCGCGGATGGCGTACGCCTGGCCGTACGGGCCGAAGTACTTCACGCCTTTTCGACGGGCGCCGCGCATCACCATGGCGCGCGGCCACTCCTGGTCGAGCGTGATCGCCAGATACGGATACGACTTGTCGTCGCGCAGCCTGACGTTGAACCGCGGCTGGTAGCGCTGGATCAATGAGAACTCGAGCAGCAGAGCCTCGACCTCGGTGTCGACCTGGATCCATTCGACCGATGTCGCCGCTCGCACCATCTGCGACGTGCGCGGGTGCATCAACGTCGGGTCGCCGAAGTAGTTGTTCAGCCGCTGACGCAGCGATGCCGCCTTGCCCACGTAAATGATCCGGCCGTCGCGATCCTTGAACTGATACGACCCCGGCGCGTCGGGGATCGTCCCCGCTGGTGGTCGTACGACGGTCACGCAGTAAAGAATGCCGGATCGGTGTGACGCGACTCGACCGCTGGCTCCTCGGACTCGCCGCCGCCGCCGCGGCCGCGCCCAGCCTCGTGCGGGCGGCGTGGTCGCCGCTGCCGATCGCCGACGACTGGAGCTTCGTCCTCCAAGCCCGCCACGGCGGGCTACGCAGCTTCGTGCACGGCGCCGACTTCCGCGCCCGCCCCTTCCAAGCGTTGCTGCACTGGCTGACCTTCACTCTGTTCGGACAGCATCTCTGGCTCCACCTCGTCCTCATGGCCGCGCTCAACGCGGCGATCGCCCTGCTCATCGCACGGATCGCGAGGCGTTGGCTTCCGGGACGCATGAACCTCGCCGTCGCCGCGACCTGGGCCGTGCTGCCCAACCACAGCGCGGCGCGGCTCTGGCCGGCCACTGTGCCGGCCCTCGTCGCACTGCTGCTCGTACTCGTGGCCGCGGAACTGGTCATCCGGCGTCCGTCGAGTCTTGTACTGCCGACGATCGTCGTCGTCGCTAGTGCGCTGACCTACGAAGGAGGCGTCGCACTCGGTGCCGCCGCGCTGCTCTGCGGCGGCGTCCGCCGGCGCACGGTCGCGCCGCTCGCCGCGCTCGCCGCCGTCGCGTTGTGGATCTGGCACGCCAGTCCGAAGCAGGGGGTTCCCAAAGGTCCGTTCCAACCTGGCCGCGTCCTCGCGTCCCAGCTCGGCAGCGCGCTCCTGCCCCATGCCTACGCGGGCGCCGCGATCCTGGTCGTGCTCGCCGTGCTCGTCGCCCTCGCGCTCACGCTCGCCCCGGGGTTTCGGAACCCGCAAGACGCGCGCCTGCTCTTCGCCGGCCTCGTCCTCATTGGGCTCGGCGTGGCCCCGTTTGTCGCCGCCAGGTTCCCGCTGTCGACGGACGGCCTGCTCGATCGCGGGAACACGTTCGCGTCGCTCGGCACGGCGGTCGTGCTGGTGGCGACGGGACGCGCGCTGCTGCCGGCGGTCCGGTTCGTCCGCCCGACGGCGCTCGCGGTCGCATGCGTCGTCTTCGCCGTCGCTACGCGCGCCGACATTCGCTCGGCCCATCGCGCCGACAACGACGCCCGGCGCGTCCTGATCGCGCTGCACCACATCCCCGCGCACGTGCGACTCGCCGTCGCTCCCCTCCCGAACCACGACGGCTACTCGTCTTTCGGGTACGGAACGATCGCCGCCGCCTCCCGTCTGGAGCTCCGACACGCGGTGCCGATTCAGGACTCGCTTACCGAGCGAGAGTGGCGGGCCGCGCCCGGCGTGCACGTCCGCCTGAAAGGGACCCGCTTCGTCGGAACAACGAGGGCGGGCGTATCGTTGTAGTGAATGGTGCGTCTCCAAAGCCCACTCGCGGCGTCCTTCGTGGACGCGTCCCCTGAGGAACTCGAAGCTCGCATCGCCGCGGCCAAAGCGACGCTCGGCAAGCGCCTGTTCATCCTCGGACACCACTACCAGCGCGAGGAAGTGATGCGTTGGGCCGACGCACGCGGCGACAGCTTCGGGCTCTCGCGCATCGCCGCCGATCAGCACGACGCCGAATACATCGTGTTCTGCGGCGTGCACTTCATGGCCGAGTCCGCGGACATCCTCACCGCCGATCATCAGAAGGTGTTGCTCCCCGACCTCAACGCCGGCTGCTCGATGGCCGACATGGCCGACATCGAGAGCGTCGAAGAAGCATGGGACGCCATCGCCGACGTCACCGACATCTCGACCGTCGTGCCCATCACGTACATGAACTCCTCCGCGGCGCTCAAGGCGTTCGTCGGTCGCAACGGCGGCGCGGTGTGCACGTCGTCGAACGCACGCGCCGTCGTCACCTGGGCGCTGGCGCAACACGGCCCGGCGACCAAGGTTCTGTTCTTCCCCGACCAGCACCTCGGCCGCAACACCGCCTTCCAACTCGGTTACGAAGCCGAGTCGATGTGGCTGTGGAACCCTCGGCTCGAACTGGGCGGGTTAGACGAGGCCGCCGTCAAGAACGGCACCTTCTTCTTGTGGAAGGGGCACTGCTCGGTCCACCAACGCTTCACCACCGACCACATCAACGCGTTCCGTGAGCAGCATCCCGACGGGATCGTCATCACGCACCCCGAGTGCTCCTACGAAGTGTGCGAGGCCGCGGATCAGGTCGGCTCCACCGACTTCATCATCAAGGCGATCGCGGCCGCACCCGAAGGCTCCGTCATCGGCGTCGGGACGGAGATCCACCTGGTCGACCGCCTGGCGCGCGAAACGCAGGGCAAGACCATCGTGTCGCTCGACCCGCTGGTGTGCCCGTGCTCGACGATGTTCCGCATCGACGCGCCACACCTGGCGTGGGTGCTCGAAGAACTCGTCGAAGGACGCCTCGTGAATCAGATCAGCGTCGACGCCGACACGGCCAAGTGGGCCAAGGTCGCGCTCGAGCGCATGCTCGCTATCGTCTGACGAACTCGCGGTACGCACCGGCCGCCCACGCGGTCGGCACCGCCACACTGCCGGCGACGGCAACGGCGCGCTCAGCGGCCGACGCCCGCCCACCGACCGCAATCTGATCCAGCGCCGCCGCGGCGGCGAGACCCGCGCTGACGACGGCGACTCCGTGCCCGCGGCGTGCGGCGAACAGCACGCCGACGAGGGCGACGACCGGTCCGGCCAAGCCCGCGAGTTGGCGGGCGTTCGGGCGCTCGCCACGGGCGCGCCAGTAGCGGACCTTGGAGACGCCGAACGCGAAGTACTGCCGCCACACGTCGCCGAGCCCGGCGCGCGCTTCGTAGTCGACGACCAAACCGTCTTCGAGCCAGACGACCTTGCCGCTGTCGCGATACCGCTGGGCGAGGTCAAAGTCTTCGTTGGCGTCGAGCGTTTCGTCGTACCCACCGAGCGCGAGCAACTCGGCGCGTCGGAACGATCCGAGGTACACGGTGTCGACCGCGCCCGATGCTCCCACACGGCGATACGGCGCGCCGCCGGTCGTCCACGGATTGGCGAGTGCGCGTGCGACGCCGCGGGCCATCGCTCCCCGGTTGCCCTCGACGCTGTGTTGACGGCCGCCGACGATGCCAACCGACGCGTCAGACGCGAGTCGGGTTTGGCAACGGGCGACGTGCGTCCGATCGAGCAGGGAGCGGGCGTCGACGCGGTGTACGACGTCGGTTGTCGCGGCGCACGCCGCGAGGTTGAGCCCGGGACACCGGCGGCCGCTCGGATTGTCGATCGTCACGATCGCCGCAACGGAACCGTGGGCGTGCAACGAGTCGACGGTGGCGCGGTCGCGCGTCGGCGCAGCGATGACGACTTCGAGCGGTCCGATGCTTTGCGCCGCGAGTCGATCGATCATCCGCTGCAACCGCTCACGCGGCTCGTCGGCGATCGTCGCGATGACCGACGCCAGCATCACGCGCGTCCCGCTGAGAGGGCGAGACCAATGGCGCGGCGCGCCCCCGTCCAGTGTTGCGTCACCAAGCGGCGGTGACCGCGCCACCACTCCGCGTCCTTCACGTCGCGGCGGCCTTCGGTGCTCGCGGCGCCGACGTGCTGCGCCCACTCCGTCTGCAGGGCGAGGAGTCGCCACCCCGCGGCGCGCCAGCGGTGGCATAGGTCGACGTCTTCGGCGTAGAGGAAGTAGCGCTCGTCGAACCCACCGATTTCCCGGAACGCACTCGTGCGCACGAGCGGCGCTACCGCTGCGAGGAACGCGGTGTCCTCGACGGGCGCGGCGGGCGCGCGGTCGCTGAAATACCGCAGTCCCACGAGCGGCGCGACCGTCTTCAGCACGCGCTCGCCGACGCGCTCACGCAGGCGGAAGCGGTGCGCCAGCAAATCGGCGACGCCGGGTTCGCGCCCGCAGCTGCGCTCGAGCGCGTCGTCGGCGGCGCGGCGAATCAGGCCTTGTGTCGCGGCGGCGTCGGCATTGGCGCGCAACGCCGCCACTCCCCCGTCGAGCCCGGTGCCGATCACGCGGGCGTCGGGGTTCAGCGCCACGAAGAACTCGGTTTCTACGCGCGCCACCCCCAGGTTCTGTCCGGCGCCGAAACCGCGGTTGGCCGGCGACGCCACCACGACATCGGCGACGCGGTGTGCGACTTCGAGGCTGTGGTCGGCCGACGCGTTGTCGACGACGATGACACGACCGCACGACGACCACGCGCGAGCCGCAGCCACACACGCCTCGAGGTGGGCGGCGCTGTTGAAGGCGACGATGACGATGTCAACGCTCACGACGTTGCCCTCGCCGGTGCGACGATATCGAGCAGCGGGCTGCGCCAGCCCGACGAGAAGTGCGCGTATTCGGGCGCAAGGCGGGCGACGCGCAGCGCGCGCGCCAGCGGGTTGTCGGGCAGTTCATTGCGGTGGTGCAGGTGCGCGATTTTGCGGTCGAGCAACGCCAACGCCGGCGTCGCACCGCGGCGCTCACGCACGCGCGCCGCCATCGCTTCGAAATGACGGAGCTCGCGCTCTTTGCGGCCCTCGGCACGCTGCGCAACGGCGCGTCGGGCGTCGCGCGTACCGAGGCCTTCGGCGTTGCTGGCGTGAAGACGGTAGTCGACGAGCTGCTGCGGGAGCGCGGCGATGGAACACCCCGCCGCGCTGAGCACGACCGCGATCCACGCGTCGTGCCACCCGTCGGGACTGAACGGCACAACCAGGTCGCGCGCGCTGGCCGAGAACGCCAACGTTGCGCCGGTGACGACGTTGTGCTTGAGGAGAACGGGCAACAGGTCGGCCGTCCCGTCGTAGTGGAACGACTGCCACAGCGTCTTGCCCGTCGGACGCCCCGCGGCGTCGACGATGCGTCCGTCGGAGAACGCGGCGTCGGCGCCCGTGGCGAAGGCGCGCTCGATGGTCGCCAGCTTGTCGGCGCGCCACGCGTCGTCTTGATCGCTCAACACGACGACGTCGGCGTCGACGGCGCGCACGGCCCGCTCGAAGTTCTTCGTCGCACCGAGCTGTTCGACGCCGCCGGCGATGAACTCGAGCGGGAGGTCGTACTGCGCGCACGTCTGCTTGACGACGAGCACGGTGTCGTCGGTTGAGCCGTCGTCGGCCACCACGACGTGATCAGGCCGCCGGGTCTGGGTGGCGATGCTCGCCAGTTGCGCCTCGACGAACGCCGCACCGTTCCACGTCGCCATGGCGACACCGAAGGTCATGCGTCGGCCTTCGTGGCGACGGCGACGAGCTCGTCGCCGTGGCCCTTCTGCAACCGGCCCGTCATCGCCAGCACTTGCTGACCGAGTTCGGCGAGCACGCGCGTCGGCCGTGACGGCGCGGCGCTCATCGAATACGTGCGACCGCGCCGGAACGCCAGCGACGCGGCGATCGTCACGTTGGCGGCGCGCCACGAATCGCGTAGCTCGGGCGTGAAGCCTGCACCGCGCAGCAGCCGCTCGAGGCTCGCCGGTGAGTGCAGCAACAGGTGCCGAGGTGGATCGAGCGGAAACCAGTCGCTGCCGAACACGCGGTGCAGGGTGCTGCTGGCGTTCGGCGTGATCACGACGAGACGCCCGCCGGGCCGCAGCACTCGGTGGATCTCGGCGAGAGTGGCGGCCGGATCGGGCAGGTGCTCGATCACGTGACTCATCGTGACGGCCGCGAACGTGGCCGCGGGATAGGCGGCGTCTTCGATCGTGCCGTTGAACACCGGAATCCCGCGTCCTCGCGCGGCGTCCGCAGCACCGGGATCGGGCTCGACTCCTTCGCCCTGCCAACCGAGTGCGCGCAAATGGTCGAGCAGCCGACCGTCGCCGCAGCCCACGTCGAGCAGCGGCGCGCCAGCCTCGACGTCGAGGTGCGCGCCCAGGTACTCCGCATCGGCGCGTCGTCCCGCCCACAGCGCCACGAGGGCGCGCACCCAGGCGCGGCCTTCGGGCGCGCCGCTGCCACCGAAGCGGCGGCGCGCCACGCCGAGCTCGGCGTCGTGCAACTGCTGCACGCGCCCACCGGAACCTGCGAGCGGCGCCGGTGACGAGTGCGTGTAGTAATCGCGATACGCGAGGCCGAGGTCGGCGTCGACGGGCCGCGGGTCGAGCCACACGGCGGCGCAATGGTGGCAACGCTGCAGCGACCATTCGCCCGGTACGCCGAAGAGCCGATCGGGCACGCCGCGATGGACCACGTCACCGCTCGATCCGCACACGGCGCAGCGCGTCACTTCGACCTGGCGCATCGGTTCGACGCTCACGCCGTCAACCGGTGCAGCCGAACGGCCAACACCGCTACGAGAAATGTCTGAGCCAGCAGCGTCGCCATCGCCGCGCCCATCATTCCCCACAGGGGGATGAAGGCGGCGTTAGCAGCGAGGTTCACGACGGCTCCTCCAAGTGACCACGTAAAGATGTCGCGGTCCTTCGCCAACGCAACGTACAGCGAATGCATCGACGCCCCGTAGGCCATCACACCCGTCGCCGCGAGCAGGACGACCAATGGCGCCCGCCCGCGGTCGTATGCGTGGCCGAAGGCGATCGACACCAAGAAGTACCCGGGGATGGCGGACGCGAAGATCACCGCGGCGGCGCCGACGCCGACGCGCAGGGACCGTCGGTGCAGCGTTCGCACTTCGGCGCGAGTGGCGTCACGGATCCGCCGCGTCGTCGGCGCCAACATCCCGAGCACGGTGAGCCCGACGAGCGTCATCCACGCGTTCGGGATCCGGTACACGGCCGCGTAGATCCCGGCGGCGGAGGTGCTGCGCAACGCAGCGAGCAGAAACGTGTCCGCGGAAATCGTGACTTGATCGGCGAGCACCGACCCGAGGATCCACCCGTCGACGCGCTGCGCACCGCGCGCGTCGCTTCGAGCCGTCCGGCCGCGGCGTCGGTTCAGGGCGATCGACACGACCAAGCCCACGAGGTACCCGGCCGCTACTGCGCCCGCGCCTTGCCCCAGCGTGTGCGCCGCGAGCGCAAAGACCATCACCGCGATGCCCTGCGCCGTCGAGGAGGCGCCCGACAACAGTCCGCGCTCGCGGCCGAGGGAAAGCCAGTCGCGGTTCAAGCCGCGCGCCAGCACGACCGCGGCTAACAGCGCCAGGGGGGCGCCGGCGATAGCGGCCGTGACCGCGGCGAAGCCCGCCGCGAGGACGAGCGTCACTACCTCGCGCCGGCGAATCAGTGCGTCGATCGACGCGGCGTCGTCGCCGCGCGCTACGTCACGCGCACCGCGGATCGACGCGCCCCAGTCGCCCACGAGACCGAGGTAACGCGCGAAAAGAAAGACGATCGAGAGCTGGCCGAACTCCGCCGGCGCAAGCCGGCGCGCCAGCAGTACGAACGCGACGAACTCGGCGGCTTGTCCTGCAACTCGCAGAACAAGAAACGGAAGCCCGACTCGCCTCCACGTCCGAGGCCCGGCAGCCTGCAACGACGTCATGACAGGGCTACCGCCCGGCGCGTCCAATCACGCTACGGATCGTACGTACGACGATGCACGCGTCGAGCCACAGGCTCTGATGACGCAGGTAGAAGAACTCGAACTGCAGCTTCTCCAGCGCGTCGAAGTCCGACGCGCCGTACGGATATTTCACCTGCGCCCAACCGGTGAGACCCGGGCGCACGGTGTGGCGCAGCGCGTAGAACGGGATCTTCTCGCACAGGTCTTCGACGTAGTGGGGCTGCTCGGGGCGGGGCCCGACTAACGAGATGTCGCCGCGCAGCAGGTTGAGCGCCTGCGGAATCTCGTCGACGTGCGTGCGGCGCAGCCACTTGCCGACGCGGGTGATGCGCGGGTCGTCGTCGCTGGTCCACGTTCCGGCGCTCGTCGACGACGGCACCATGGTGCGGAACTTCAGGATGTTGAACGTGGCGCCGTTCTTCCCGGTTCGGGGCTGCGAGAAGAACAGCGGCCCGTGGTTGCCGAACCGGTTGGCGAGCGCGACGACGGGAAGCACCGCGGCGAGCACGACGACTCCCGCGGCACCAGCCGCGAAGTCCATCAAGCGCTTCATGCGCCCGTAGAGCCGATTGTGCAACTCCTGAATGTCGAACATCAACGAGAGGCGCTCGAGCTCGCCGTGCGGCAGCTTGCCGAGCCACTCGTCGTAGAACGCTTCGAGCGTGCGCACGCGCACGCCGGTGGCGTGCAGCTCTGCGGCTTGCGCGATGACGTCGGTCTCAGCTTGCGCGTTGAGGTCGAGCACGACGACGGTCGCCTGCGTGCGCCGCACCATCTCGAGTAGCGGCTGCGACGCGGGATAGTCGTGGCGCGCGTCGAGTCCCGACAACGTGCCCACGACAAGGGCGGGACGCTCCGACGTGCGGTTGAGTTCGGCGGTCAGGATCTCCGCTTCACCGTCTTCGGCGACGACGACGACGCGCTCACGGTCTTCGGTCCGCTGCTGTCGGCCGCGCGCCAGCAAGGCGATCATGGCGTACGTCGGTGTCAGCACCGCCGCCGACGCCAACACGACAAAGCGCGGCAGGTGGGCGGCGCCGTCGGCGATCTGCAACACAGAGATCACTGCGGCGGAGCCCGCGGTCGCCGCGAAGGATGCGGGCAGCGCGCTGCGGCTCCCCCGGCGGTTCGCCATGTCGGGCAACCCGGCGCCGTACGAAGCCAGCAGCAAGAGCCCGATGAACGCCAACAGCCACGGCAAGCGACCCGTCTCGACGATCTCGTAGTGGCCGACGCGGGCGGCGTGCAGTTTCGCGAACCCCAAGACGACGCCGACGGTCGCGCAACACAGCAGCCAGCGCGGGACACGGTTCACAACGACCTATCGGCATTTGTGGTCCGAATCTTGAGAATTCAGTGGCTTATGTCCGTGTACGTCCAGACGCGCAGCGGCACGCCATGGATGAATCGGACGACCGTGGTGCGTTTTTGACGGTCGAACGCCCCAATCTTCGCCGGTTGACGGCTGCCGTCGAGGTCGACCAAGGCGAACCGATGGACGCCGGTCGCCGCGGCGATCCGGGTCGCCTTCTCAACATCTTTGTCGCTGCGCGCCGTCAGCCACCGGCGCAGGTCGTGCACGCCACCGCCCTCGCGCACGAGGTGGGCGACCCGCGAGACGAGCAGCGGCTCCGGGAGCCGCTCGAGGATTTCGGCCGACGCCGCGACGTCGTGCGTGCGTTCGTGCATCCAGGCCAGGCCGAACGCGGTGACGAAGACTGCCAGTGAAACGGCGCCGATTCGCAGCGCCCGGTCGAGGTCTTCGAGCGCAGCGACACCGACGGCGGTGAGCGCGAACCCACTCAACAACACGTAGCGCCCTCCCCACTGGGGCGCGGCGCCACCGGTGAACTGCACCGCCCACACCAGCGGCAGCGCGGCGAGCGCGATCGCCACCACGAGTCGCGCCGGCGGACCGCGCCGCCACCCGAGCGCGAGGCCGACGGCACTCAGCGGCGCGGCGATCAAGAACCCCGGCACGAACCCGAAGCCCTGCGCGGCGCGCGTCACGTACAACGCCGCGGCGACCAGCAGTATCCGCCAGTCGCGGCGCAGCGCCGCCGCAGCGATGGCGGCGATCGCCACGACACCGAGCACGAGCGACGGCGCGTCGGCGTTTCCCGTAATCCCGACCGACGTGATGGCTGCCTCCCGCAGCCGCACGTTCGATCCTGACGTCGACGCCGACGACACGGTGCCCGTCGCCCGCTCGGCGCGCAGCGACGATCCGAGGACGGCGCGCTCGAGCCCGAGGTTGGCGACGAGCGGGACCGCGGTGCCAAAAGAGACGAGTGCACCGATAGCGATCGCATACGCGACGTGCCGGCGCACGAGGTAGACGCACGCCACCGCGGTCGCCACCGCGCCGAACGCCAACGCTTCGGTGCGCATCGTGGCCGCGGCACCGAAGAGCACACCCACGACCGCGGCGTACCACGCGGCGCGCGTCCGTTGCGCGAGGTCGACGAGCAACACCACCGCCCACGCCATCAACGCCAAACCCAGTGTGTGTTCCCAGAAGTCGAGGGCGTAGATGGCGACGGGCGATGCCAGCCCGACCACCCAGAAGGCCAGCCGGCCGCCGTCGCGTGCGCCAGCGCGTCTCGCCAGCGCCGCGGCCGCCAGCGCGCACGCAACGCCGCCGAGCATCGGCACCACCAGCGCGCCGCGGTACCCGAACGCGTCGTACAACGGCAGCGCGGCGTACACCGCCGGCAACGTCGTCACGTTGATCCAACGACTGCCGATGTGGCTCGTGTAGTACAGCGGGTGCAGCGTCCCGTTCGGATCCCAGCGTTCGGCCCAGTACCCCAGATCGGGGTCGACGGTGTGGTGCGCCTTCATGGCGCGCAAGGTGGCGACTTTGCCACCGGTATCGGTGCCGAGAAACGCCTTCGGATCGTTGCCCGCCGAAAGCAGAAGGTAGATGGCGAAGAGCAGCGCGGCGCTCACGAGCGCGGCGCGACGTGTCACGCCCACAACGTAACGAGCGTCACAGCGTTGACCGCTCACTCCCGTCACAATGCCGGTCAGGGGGTGAACTTGCGTATTTTGGACGAATTCAGCGAGTGGTTCTGGCGGCGCTTCCGCCGCCGCTTCTGGCTTGCGATCTCGGTTATGGGAGTGAGTTCGCTCTCACTGTCGCTGCTCGTTCCCCTCGTGTTCATCGTCGGCCCGTCCTTCGGGCTTTCGCACGGCGAATCGCTGATCTGGTCAACGCTCGCGGTGCTCGGCGGCGTCATCGCGACCGGGATCGGGATCGGGACGAACGTGGCGATCCGTCGCCCGATTCGCGCGTGGATCGAGGGCGACCACGGCCACGCCCGCGAAGCGCGCGACGCCGTGTTGATCGCGGCCGAGAACATGGCGATGCGCGGCGGCGTGCTGGGCGCGCCGTTCATGCTCGCGGTCGTGGCGCCGGTGTTCGCGCACTACGCCGGCTTCGGCACGCTCGGTTACGCGTCGGTCGAAGCGATGGGCATGATCGCCCTGAGCCTCGCGGCCTTCCTGATGGCGAACGGGTTGCGCATCCTGTTGCGACCGCTGCTCGAAGAGGTCGCCGGCTACATCCCGATCGACGTGCGTCCGACCCGGCGGACGTGGAGCCTCAAAACCGTGCTCGGTGTCAGCACGTACCTGTCGGCGGTGGCGACGGGAGCCATCGCGGCGTGCGTGGCGCAGTACTTCGACGACACGCGTGAGCACGCGGTGTTCGCGGGCGTGCTCACGGCCGCGTTGCTCGGCGCGTACGGCACGGTCGTCAACCGCATCGGCGTCGTCGAACCGACGCTGCGGCCGCTCGAAGACTTGCGGCGCGCCACCGAGCGCGTCGCTGCCGGCGACTTCAGCGAACCGATGGCGGTCACGTCGACCGACGAGTACTCCGAGGTGGCGCTGGCCTTCAACACGATGATGGTCGGGCTACAACAACGCGAGTCGCTGCACGCCGCCTTCGGCTCGTACGTCGACCCCGCGCTTACGCGCCGCCTGCTGACGCAGGAGTCGTCGATCTTCGCGGGCGAAGCCGTGGAGGCGACCGTGTTCTTCGCCGACGTGCGGGGCTTCACCGCCTACGCCGAGACGATCGAGCCGGAAGAGGCCGTCGCTCAGCTCAACCGCCTGTTCGACATCGTCGTCCCGGCGATCCGGCAGGCCGGCGGGCACCCCAACCGCTACATCGGCGACGGGATCCTGGCGGTGTTCGGCACACCCGAGCCGTTGCGTGACCACGCCAACCTCGCGTGCCTCGCCGCAGTCAACATCCAGAACGAGGTGCGCGCCTGCTTCGGCGAGACGATGCGGCTCGGCATCGGCATCAACACCGGCAAAGTCATCGCCGGTACGATCGGCGGCGGCGGCAAGCTCGACTTCACCGTGATCGGCGACGCCGTGAACGTGGCGTCGCGCATCGAGGAGATGACGAAGACGACCGGCGACAACATCCTCGTCACGCAAGAGACGCTCGACGGAGCGTGGTCGGTGTCGGCGAGTGCGGTGTCGCGCGGAGCGCACGTCCTGCGCGGCCGCGCCGGGCCCACGCACATCTACGCGCTCGAGACCTAGCCTCTCGCCATGTCCGACGAACCGCTGCTCTACGACGTCGCCGATCACGTCGCCACCATCACGCTCAACCGCCCCGAGCGCCGCAACGCCATCTCCACCGGGATGCTCACGCAACTGGGTAAGCGGTTGCAGGAAGCGGACCGCTCGCGTGAAGTGCGCGCCATCGTGATCACGGGTGCCGAGGGCGGAGGGTTCTGTGCGGGCCTCGACCTCGTCGACGCGACATCAGGTACAGGCATCGGCGGTGGGAGCAGCAGCAGCGGTGACGAGTCGACCGCGGGTTCGATGCAGACCCGCGACCTGCCGACCGTGGTCCTGTTCGAGATCGACACGCCGGTCATCGCCGCCATCAACGGCGGCGCCGCCGGCTACGGACTCGACCTGGCGCTCGGTTGCGACATCCGCCTCATGGCGGAGTCGGCCAAGCTGGCGGCGGCGTTCACCAAGCGGGGCGTCGTTCCCGAATCGGGCGGCACCTTCTATCTGCCGCGCCTGCTCGGGTGGGGCAAGGCCGCGGAGCTGATTTACCTCGGCAAGACCGTGCTCGCCGACGAAGCGCTCGAGATCGGGCTCGTCAACGCCGTCGTCGCCGACGGTGACCTGATGAAGACGGCGCAGGACTGGGCGCAACAAATCGCCGCCAACGCGCCGCTCGCCGTCCAGTCGTCGAAGCGCCTCATGCGCCACGGACTCACCGAGGACTTCCAGTCGCACACGCACCACGTGCTCCTCGAAACGATTCGCCTCTTCGGCACGAAGGACTTCCGCGAAGGCATCACGTCGTTCATGGAGAAGCGCCCACCCGAGTTCAAGGGCCGCTAAGCCCGACGCCCATTCGTGGCGCGCTTGTAGCGACAAGCGACGGTTGGTGGCGCGTGCGACACACGGGTGGCTTGTCGCTTGTCGCTATGAGCGCGGCAGATCTGAGCTCAGAAGTCGAAAAGGATGTTGCGCATGTTGCCGTTGATCAATTCGTTCAACCGGTGACGCAAGGCGCGCACCTCGGCGTCGTCGGGCACCGCGTCATCTGCGACCATCAAGACCCACGTGAGATCCGTACCATTGCTGTCGCCCGACAAGGTGAACTCGATGCGCGCCGAAGGGTGATCCGACCACAGCGTCGACCACACGACGCGGTTCGGCGCGGTCGAATCGAGCACCTGCGGCTCGATTTCATCTGCCGTTCGCAGTAACCACTCGCGTCCTTGCGGACGGTGGGGCTGCGTCAGCGCCTCGAACACCACGTGCGGCGGCCGCGCCTGCGACTTGGTACGCCGCGCCACCTCCACGGGCTACTTCTTCTTGGGCTTGAGCAACGGCGCCAGGAACTGGCCGGTGTAGCTGGCTTTGACCTTGGCGACGTCTTCGGGGGTTCCGGTGGCGACGACCTTGCCGCCGCCGGTGCCGCCTTCGGGACCGAGGTCGATGATCCAGTCGGCGGTCTTGATCACGTCGAGGTTGTGCTCGATCACGACGACCGTGTTGCCGGCGTCGACGAGGCGCGTGAGCACCCCGAGCAGACGGCGGATGTCTTCGAAGTGCAGACCGGTGGTCGGCTCGTCGAGCAGATAGATGGTGTGCCCGGTCGAGCGCTTGGCCAACTCGCTCGCCAGCTTCACGCGCTGCGCTTCGCCGCCGGACAGCGTCGTCGCCGGTTGCCCGAGGCGCACGTAGCCGAGGCCGACGTCGACGATGGTGTTCATGTGCCGGGCGATGATCGGCTGGTTGGCGAAGAACTCGACCGCTTCTTCGCACGGCATGTCGAGCACGTCGGAGATCGACTTCCCCTTGAACGTGATGTCGAGCGTGTCGCGGTTGTACCGCGCCCCCTTGCACACCTCGCACGGGACGTAGACGTCAGGCAAGAAGTGCATCTCGATCTTGATGGTTCCGTCGCCGGCGCACTCCTCGCAGCGACCACCCTTGACGTTGAACGAGAAGCGCCCCGGCTGGTAGCCGCGCACCTTCGCCTCCGGCGCCGCCGCGAATAACTTTCGGATGTGGTCGAACACGCCGGTGTACGTGGCGGGGTTCGACCGTGGCGTGCGCCCGATGGGTGACTGGTCGATAGCGATCACCTTGTCGAGCGCGTCGATGCCTTCGATCGACTGGTGACGACCCGGCGGCGTCTTCGACTTGTACACCTTCTGCATCAAGGCGTTCAGCAGGATGTCGTTGACCAACGACGACTTCCCCGACCCCGACACACCGGTGACACACGTCAAGGTGCCGAGCGGGAACTCGACGTCGATGTTCTGGAGGTTGTGCTCGCGGGCGCCCCTGACCGTGAGCCACTCGCCGCCCGGCTTGCGCCGGTCGGTGGGGACGGTGATCTCCTTGCGCCCCGACAGGTACGCGCCGGTGAGCGACTCCTTGCTCTTCTTCAGCTGGTCGACGGTACCGCTGACCACGACGCGCCCACCGTGCTCGCCCGCACCGGGACCGATGTCGACGACATGATCGGCGACCGCGATCGTGTCCTCGTCGTGTTCGACGACGATCACGGTGTTGCCGAGGTCGCGCAGGCGGATGAGCGTTTCGATGAGCCGGTGGTTGTCGCGCTGGTGCAGGCCGATCGACGGTTCGTCGAGCACGTAGAGCACGCCCACGAGACCGGACCCGATCTGTGACGCCAGGCGGATGCGCTGCGCCTCACCGCCGGCGAGCGTCCCCGCGGAGCGGTCGAGGTTGAGGTAGTCGAGGCCGACGTCGAGCAGGAACCGCAGCCGCGCCGAGATCTCCTTGACCACGCGCTCGGCGATCATGCGGTCGCGCTCGGACAGCTCGACGCCGTCGATGAACTTCACGGCGTCGCCGATAGACATCGACGAGACCGTGGCGATGTTCGTCTCGCCGATCGTCACTGCCAGCGACGCCGGCTTCAGGCGCGCACCCTTGCAGTCGACGCACGGCACTTCGCGCATGTACAGCTCGATCTGCTCGCGCACCCAGTCGGAGTCGGAGTCGGTGTGTCGCCGCTGGAGGAACGGGATGATGCCCTCGTAGTGCGTGGAGTACGTGCGCTCCCGCCCGTGGCGGTTGCGGATCGTGACCTTGATCGGCGTGCTGCCGGCCCCCCACAGCAGGATCTTCTGCTGCGCCTTCTTCAACTTCTCCCACGGCAGGTCGGGTGAGAAGCCGTAGTTTTCGGCCACCGCCTCGAGCAACCGTTGGAAATACTCCCCCGTCTGGCCCTTCCACGGGTTGATGGCGCCCTCGTTGATCGACAGCTCCGGGTCGGGCACGACGAGATCGGGATCGACCTCGAAGCGCGTGCCGAGACCCGAACACGTCGCGCAGGCGCCGTAGGGAGAGTTGAACGAGAAGTTGCGCGGCGCCAGCTCCTCGTACGACGTGCCGCACTTCGGGCACGCCAAGTGCTGGCTGAAGGTCAGCGTGTCGCCGACTTCTTCGTCAAGCTCCTCGCCTTCTTTGGGCACGATCTGGATCTCGATGACGCCCTCGGCGAGGCGCAGCGCCGTCTCCAACGAGTCGGTTAGCCGCCGCTTGGCGTTTTCCCGCACCACCAACCGGTCGACGACGATCTCGATCGTGTGCTGCTCGTAGCGCTCGAGCTTGATGTCGCCGCGGTTCTCGGTGAGGTCGACCATCTCGCCGTCGACGCGGGCGCGCGTGAACCCTTGGCGCACGATGTCGTCGAGCAGACCTTCGTACTCGCCCTTGCGGCCGCGCACGATGGGCGCCAGCACGGCGAAGCGCGTGCCTTCGGGCAATTCGAGGATGCGGTCGACGATCTGCTGCGGGCTCTGCCGCTTGACGATCGTGCCGTCCTTGTAGCAATGAGGCACCCCGATGCGGGCGAACAGCAGCCGGAGGTAGTCGTAGACCTCGGTGATGGTGCCGACGGTCGAGCGCGGGTTGCGCGACGCCGACTTCTGGTCGATCGAAATCGCCGGTGAAAGCCCGTCGATGAAGTCGACGTCGGGCTTGTCCATCTGGCCGAGGAACTGCCGCGCGTACGACGACAGCGACTCCACATAGCGGCGCTGGCCTTCGGCGTAGATGGTGTCGAACGCCAGCGACGACTTGCCCGAACCCGACAGTCCGGTGAACACGATCAACTTCTCGCGCGGCAAGTCGATGTTGACGCTCTGCAGGTTGTGTTCCCGCGCGCCGCGCACGACAAGCCGTTCGGACATAGCCCTGGATTTTACTACACCGTTGTGATTCGGCTTGCGAACAGGTGTTCGTGCAGTCATGGCAGATGGCTCCGGGGAGTTCCTTGGTGGTCGGTACTGAGGTCGACGTCCGCGTGGAGACGCGACAGTTGCCACACGTCGACGCGCTGCGTCGGCGGGAAGCGCTCGAAGTCGGCGCGCGCGTAGGCGATGCCGCCAGGCACGTCTGAGCGGTACAGGTAGCGCAGGAGCCCGTTCACGTTCGACTGGTCGAGGAAGGCGGCGACATCACCTTGTTGCACCGGCGACGGCCCGAGCACGATCCGCTGGGTCGACGCGACGGGAAAGCGGCGTTGGATGGCGCGCGCGATACGGGCGCTGTCGCCGGCGGCTGTCGTCCACCGATCGACGCGCTGCACGCGCGCCGTCAACGACATCACGGCGAGCACGGCGCCGCCGACGATCACCACAGCCCGCCACCGCCACAACACGATGCCGAGACCGACCCACGCCACTGCGCCGCCGATGCTCGACACGAGCGTGAAGCGGTCGCCGGCGCCCAGCGGCGCGTACGGATAGAAGGTGAAGGGCACCGTGCCGGCGACAACGACGACGCCGCCGATCGCCACCATGCGCTCGCCCACGCCAGTCGTCGCCCGGAACGTGGGCAGCACCAGCCGCGCCACGCAGACGGCGAGGCCGACTGTGGCCATGACGACGAGCACGCGGGCGCCCGGTCCGGCGGGAACGATGCCCCACCCGAAGTGTCCCGGCACAACCTGCGCGACCGGACCCACGTGCGAGATCGTCTTCTGCGTGCTGCGGAACAGCACGAGGTACGCCGCCGCCGGCACCAAGAGCGCCGCCGCCGCCAGATCGCGACGCGCGCTCCACGCGCGGCCCGCCAACCACGGTGCGCCCACGAGCACCAATAGCGCGATCGGAAACACCGCCTCGTAGGTAAGTGACGCAACCGTGAACAGCGCGGCGGCCAGCAGCTGCTGGCGGCGCGCGACGTCGCTGCGGGCAACCACGAGTGTGCCGGCGAGCGTGAGCACCGTGGCGGCGGCGAGGGGCACGCACGACTGCCAGAACTCGAGAGAGGTGTGGTTGGGCAGCCACGCCCATACGACGGCGACCGCCAGCGACGGCTGCCACGCCAGGAATCGGCGGCACACCAGGAACACCAGCGCGGCTGTGCTGGCCGACAAGGCGGTGAGCAGCGTGAGGCCGGCAAGCGGGTGCCCGCCGAAGACGCCGAACACGAGGCAGTACAGCAACCCCGCGCCCGGACGGTTGACGAAGATCACGTGGCCCGGTGTCGCCCAGATCCCGGCGGCGCGGGCGTTGCCGAGCGTGAACCAATCGTCGAGCACGTAGCCCGCACCGCGCGCCGCGTAGATCACACCGAGCGCGGCTTCACTCACGGCCAAGGCCGCGACCACGGTGCGGTCGCGGCGATCCGCCGCCTGCAGGGCTACGCCTCGACCATCTCGTGCAGCTTCTTCTTCAAGTCGCCGATCTCGTCGCGTAGACGAGCGGCGTACTCGAAGCGGAGCTCCCCAGCCGCTTCGTGCATCTCTTCCTCGAGGGTGCGAATGAGTCGCTCCAATTGATCGTGTTCCAGCTCGCCGAGACCGGACAGCACGTCCTTGTCGCGCATGCGCGACCGCGCACCCGCATTGGGTACCGGCGCCTTCCCCGACGGACGCAGCATCGACAGCAGGTCGTTGACGGCCTTGCGGATCGTCTGCGGATTGATGCCGTGCTCGATGTTGTATTGCTCCTGCAGGGCGCGCCGCCGCGTCGTCTCGCCGATCGCTCGCTTCATCGAGTCGGTCACCTTGTCGGCGTACATGATCACCTGGCCGTCGACGTTGCGCGCCGCGCGGCCCGTCGTCTGGATGAGCGACGTCTCGCTGCGCAGGAACCCTTCCTTGTCGGCGTCGAGGATCGCCACCAACGAAACCTCGGGCAGGTCGAGACCCTCACGCAAGAGGTTGATGCCGACGAGCACGTCGAATTCGCCGAGCCGTAGGTCGCGCAAAATCTCGATGCGCTCGACGGTGTCGATGTTCGAATGCAGGTAGCGCACCTTCAGGCCCTGCTCGAGCAAGTACTCGGTCAGGTCTTCCGCCATCTTCTTGGTGAGCGTGGTGACGAGGACGCGGTCGCCCATTTCGGTGCGCTTGTTGATCTCGTTGATGAGGTCGTCGATCTGGCCTTTGGTGGGACGCACGACGACCTCGGGATCGACCAGCCCCGTCGGCCGCACGATCTGCTCGACCACCCGCGCCGAGTGTTTCAGCTCGTACGGCGACGGCGTCGCGGAGACGAAGATGACCTGGTTGAGCTTCTCGCTGAACTCGTCGAAGCGCAGCGGACGGTTGTCCGCGGCGGACGGCAGGCGGAAGCCGTGGTCGATCAGCGTCTCCTTGCGCGAACGGTCGCCCTCGTACTGACCGTGCAACTGCGGCACGGTGACGTGGCTCTCGTCGATGACCATGAGGAAGTCGTCGGGAAAGAAGTCGAGCAACGTCGACGCCGGCTCACCGGCGGAGCGCCCGTCGATGTGGCGCGAGTAGTTCTCGATGCCGTTGCAGTAGCCGACCTCCTGCATCATCTCGAGGTCGTAGCTCGTGCGCATCCGGAGGCGCTGCGCTTCGAGCAGCTTGCCCTCCTTCTCGAACCACGCCAGCCGCTGCTGCAGTTCGTCTTCGATGCGTACGACCGCTTCGCGGAGCCGGTCCTGGCCGGTGACGTAGTGCGTGGCGGGCCACACCGCGAGGTCGTCGAGCACGGAGATGATCTCGCCGGTGACCGGGTCGATGCGGGTGATGCGCTCCACTTCGTCGCCGAACAACTCGATGCGCACCGACGCCTCTTCGTACGCGGGGTGCACCTCGATGATGTCGCCGCGCACGCGGAACTTGCCGCGCACCAGATTGGCGTCGTTGCGGTCGTAACCGATGTCGACGAGTTTGCGCAGCACGGCGCGTTGGTCGACGGTCTCGCCCGGTTGCAGCAGCAGCAGGTTTTTGCGGTATTCGTCCGGTGAGCCCAAGCCGTAGATGCAGGAGACGGACGCCACCACGATCACGTCGCGGCGCGCCAGCAGCGCCGACGTGGTCGAGTGCCGCAGCCGGTCGATCTCGTCGTTGATCGAAGAGTCCTTCTCGATGAACGTGTCGCTCGAGGGGATGTACGCCTCGGGTTGGTAGTAGTCGTAATACGACACGAAGTACTCAACGCGGTTCTTCGGGAAGAACTCCTTGAACTCCGAAGCCAACTGCGCCGCCAGCGACTTGTTCGGTGCGATCACCAGCGTTGGTTTCTGCACCTTTTCGATCGTCCATCCGATCGTGGCCGATTTGCCCGAGCCCGTTATGCCCAAGAGTGTCTGGAATCGTTCGCCGGCTTCGATCCCCGCGGTGAGTCCCGCGATCGCCTCCGGCTGGTCGCCTGCCGGCTGGTAGTCCGCGACCATTTCGAAATTGGGCATCCGACTCAGCGTATAGAGAAGGTGTAACAGGGTCGGACGTCGTACTTTTATCCCCATGGTGGGGCGTTGGCGGGCCTTCTTTGTGCTGGTTCTGGCCGTATTTGCGGCCTCGTGCGGCGCGCCCAGCTTCACGTCGCGCAACGCGGCGTCGGAACGTCACAGCCTTCCGCGCACCGACCTGGGCGAGTCCGTGACCACCGCGCCACCGCGTATCGACGACGCTGCGGTACTCGACCGGTCGACGACCACGGCCGCTGCGACCGACTCGGTCCCCGGCGTCTCCTCCCGGGTCGTCGACGGCGTGCAGCTGGTGCTGCAGACAACCGAGACCTCCACGTTCCGCCAGGGCACCGCCGTCCACCTCGTGCTGTCGATCACGAACAAGACCGGCCGCGCCGTCGGCTACCTCACGAACCGCGAGACGCACTTCTCACTGGTCGACCAGAACAACCGCGTCCTGTGGACCGACGAGCAGTGCCGCGCCAAGGACACGTACAACACCGTCCCGACGGGCTACCTCGAAATCGCGCCGGGCGACCACGTGTCGATCGACGACTACTACCCGACGCATCCCGGCACCGCCAACGCGGACTGCCGCGCCCCGGCGGGCCACGCCTACCTCACCGGCGGCGTGACGCTGTGCCTCAACCTCGCAGCCGACGACACGTGCCGCGGCGCCAGCGACGAGCGCGTCCAAGCAACGCCCATCGCCGTCACGGTGTCGTAGCGCCCTCGCGCAACAACTCGATCAAGTCGTCGATCGCGCTCATCGGCACGCGCGTCGCCGCCACGCACTCGTCGCCCTGCCAGTGGCTGATCACGACCACGCCGAGATCGCGGTGCACGGTCACCCGCAGGAATCGGTTCCCGCCGCGGACGTCGTCGATCAGGACTCGGGGAAGCGTTGCGTTCCACCGGACTTGCGCCACGACACGAAGTGTGGCCGAACCGCTCCTCGTCGTCCACAGCGCGGCCGGACGAAAAAAGCTCGGCCCGCCGCCACGTGAGTGACGGCGGGCCGAGCCTTTCGAAGACTGCTGTTTGTTACGTAGCGTTCGTGAAGCTCACGACGGTCTCGCCGCGTGCGGGCTTGACTGTCGCGGTGCGATTGGCAGTGCTCTGAGAGACCTGGCGGTCAGACGGCTGCACTTGGATGGCGCTCACGTGCGTGCCGCTGGACGCCTGCTCGGTGACGGTCACGTTCTTGCCAGGCGTGAAGCCGCTGAGCACCTTGCACGACCCGCCTTGTGATGCGGGCCCGGCAGGAACAGTGACGGCACGATCGCCAACGGTGAAGTTGTAGTTCGTACCGACCGGGACGCCATTGCCGGCGATCTTGCAGACCTTGATCGCCGCGCTCGTGGGAGCACCGCCAGCGCGGTTGGTGATCGTCAGGATGGTCTGCCGGTTCACGCCGCCGGGAGCCACTCGCACGACAGCACGCGAGTTCGCGGGCTGACACGACTGGAGTCGGTCCGTCGGGATCGTCGAGCATTGACTGATGCCGTAGCCCGGACGCGGGGTCTGCGTTACGACCGTGCGACCCGTCGGAACCGTGATCGGGCCCGTGCACGTGCCGACCGGCACGACCACGGTTTGGCCGTCGAAGGTGTACGTGAAGTCACCGGTCACCGCTCCGTTGGAGTTGTCGGCGGCGGAGCAGATCTCGAGCACGCCCGTAGCTGCCGTGGTCGTGGTCGTGTCCTTCGGCGTGCAGGAGAAGCCGCCGCTAGGAACCGACACCGACGACTCGAAGTGGCCGATGCGGACATCCGCAGCGCTCGCGCCCGGCAGAGCGCTCTTGAGCAACGTCAGGCGAACCGCGTCGGCAGCGCCAGACGCTTCGGTGCCATTGGTCGCCAGCGTCGGCGAGGACGTCGGGTCGGGCAACGTTCCGGGCGCCGCGATGGCGCGCGGGTCTTCGCCGACGTTCAGGGTCAGCAGCGGCGACGCGGGCACGGACAGACCGCCCGGACCGAAGAACTGCTGGAACGTGATGTCGGTGTAGGTCAGGCCGCCGTCTTGCGAGATGCGCACGATCGGCGTGGTCGGTGTGACTTGCTGACCCGTCGAATCTTCGACGGTATAGGTCAGCGTCGCCGGGCCGTTGCCGAGCGCCGTCGTGCGGAACACCCACTCGCCGAGGAGTTCGACGACGATGCCTGGGTCGACGGGAAGGCCCGTGCCACGCGAGATGAAGACCGGAGCGAAGGTCTCGCGGGTCTCACCCACGAGGCCGAAGTGCCCAGGCGAGCCGTTGGCGACCGCGTACACGATCGACCGTGACTGGCTGACCGCACGCTCGGGGCCCGGCACGTCGGTGGCGAGCACCGGATTCCCAAGCGTCCCGTCGGGATTCGCCGATCCCGCGTCGAGCAGCTGCGCGTCGGCTGCGTATCCAAGGCTGTATGCCAGCGGCGTGTTGGCGCCGAGGCCGCACGGATCGTTGTCAAAGTTGGCGAGCGCCTGCCCGCGAAGCAGCGACGCGTACGCCAGCGGATCTGCCGGGACCGGCCCGATCTCCTTGGTGACGAGCGGCGTGTTCGGCGGAGCGACGGCCTCGGCCACGCCAGCGAGCACGAGATCGCGCGTCGCGGACGGAACGTTGTTGGCCAGTCCAAGCTCGAGGCCGGAGCCGCGGGCCGAGCTCATCTTTCCGGGTGCATTGGCCGGCTGGAGGTTGACCTCCATCTCGTTTTGCAGACTGTTAAGTCCGAATCCGGCCGAATTCGTCGCACTCGCGGAGAATGCAACCTCGCTGTCGACTAGCCTCGGGCCCCCTGGGGCCTCCAACGAGTCGACGTGAATGTTCGTGCCGGTTGCGTATCCGGAGAACCCGGGAACCGGTACATCGGATCGGCCAATTGTCGCCGTTCCGACCACGTACGCACACATGGCCGCGCACAGCCCTACTACTACCCCAACGCGCCTAGCGTTCATTAATACTCCCCTTCAAAGGTACCCACCAGCTTGGTAACGCCATTACCCCAGTTAACTTGTCCCTAAAGACAACACCCATTTCCAGCATTTGTCGACCGCGATGGCGAGGTCTTCGGGTGAGCCGGAGTTGTCGAGGACGAAATCGGCTAGCTCGAGGCGTGCTTCGCGGGTGATCTGCGCTGCCATCCTAGCCTCTGCGTCCTTGCGCTTCATGGACCGCGGGCCGTTGACCAGCCGATCGAGTGCGATGTCGACGGGGCAGTCGACGACGATCATCGCCTTCGTGTCGTAGTTGTTCGTCGTGCCCATCCCGAGCAGGGGCAGGTCGAGCACGACGACGTTGTCGGTCTGACGCTGCGCCTCGATGCGGTCGTAGATCTCTTTGCCGATCATCGGCAGCATCAACGCGTTGAGCGCGGCCAGCTTCTCCTTGTCGGGGAAGACGATCGCGGCGATGGCCGCGCGATCGAGCTCGCCGTCGGGTGCGACGACGTCGGGCCCGAAGAGGTCGACCATAGGGCCGAAGGCCTTTCCCCCGGCCGCCTGGAGCTCACGAGCGACGGCATCGGCGTCGATCAACACCGCGCCCCTTTCGACCAGTAACGCCGAGGCGGAGGACTTTCCTGCCCCGATCCCACCAGTCAGTGCAACGAGCAACACGGGCGGAAACGTACCAACGGGCATACCGCTGACTAGTCCTGACCACCACGCGGAATGACCCGCATGGTTCCTACGAATCAGTGGTGACCAGTCGATCTGTAGTCCGTGAGTCACTTTGCCGAACGCCAAAAGGCCTTTTCTCGAAAAGGCACTGAACGCGGTGCGGCTCTTCTCGAGTTCGCGCTCGTCAGCATGCTGTTCGTTCTCTTCATCTACGCGGTCGCCGTCTTCGGGATCGTGCTGTCGACGAAGAACAGCATCACGCACGCCGCCACCGAGGGCGCCCGCTCGGCGTTGTCGGTGGCGGACCTTCCGGCCGCGACCCTCGACGCACGCCGCATCACCGAAGCGACGACGACCGTGGGCAACAGCCTCAACGCCACGCTCGGGTCGCACTACCACCCGTCCGATGTGAACGCGTCGATCGCCGGGTGCGACAGCCCCGCGGACACGCACAAGTGCATCACAGTGACGATCGCCTACCCGTGGCAGTCGGACCCCATCGTCCCGCTCGCCCCGGGCATGGGCCTCGCCACCCCCAACACGATCCGCACGACCGCCGTCGTGCGGCTCAATTAGGAGGCCGACGTGCGAGGACTCAAGTCTCGCGGGGAACGGGGTGCCGTCCTCATCATGGCGATTCCCGCGCTGCTGGTGTGCGTCGCCGCCGCCGCACTCGGAATCGACGTCGGGCGCATCGCCCTCGATAAGCGATCCGACCAGCGCGTCGCCGACCTCGCCGCCCTCGATGCGGCGCGCGCCATCGGCGACATCCTCAACACCACGAATCAAGCCGGCTATAACACCGCCGCGCAGACGGCGGCGGTCGCGTCCGCTGCTCGCAACGGTTTCGTGGTCGGCGTGAACGGCCGCACGGTCACCGCAGCCGTGGGCACCGTTGATCCCGTCTCCAACCTGTTCTCTTCCGGTGGAGCCGCAGCGGTGTTGGTCACGACCACGTCCCATCTGGACAACGCCTTCCTTCCCGGTGGTCGTGACCTCACCGCTCGCGCCGTCGCGCTGATCGGTTCACCGACGGGCGCGTTCTCGGTCGGCTCGACACTCGCCAGTCTCGACACGTCCAAGAGTCGCCTCGACCCGATGCTCAAGACGATGCTGGGCGCCAGCGGCTCGATGAACCTCGTCAGTTACAACGGGCTCGCATCCGGCAACGTCTCGTTGCAGAAACTGCAGACGGCGTTGCTGGCGTCGGGGTTCAACGTCGGGACCGTCCAAGACCTCCTCACCGCGCACCTCACCGCCGCGCAGATCCTGGCCGCGACCGCCAGCGCCCTCACTTCCGACGGCGACAACCTCGCGGCGGCTGAGGTGCAGGACCTCATCAACACCGGCATCACGTCGTCGACGACGGTGCAACTGGGCGACCTCATCAACGTGTCGTCGCCGAGCGACAGCTCCGTGCTGGCTGCCGAATTCAACGCCTATCAACTCGTCGTCGGCACTGCCGAGCTGATGAACGGTTCGAACTTCGTCTCGGTGCCGCTTACCGGCGTCAACCTGCTCGGCATCACCGGCGCATCCGTGTCGGCCTATGTCATCGAGCCGGCGCAGACGGCGATCGGGCCCGTCGGCACGACCGCCAGCAACTCGCAGATCAAGATGCGGGTCAACCTCGACGTGCCCCTCGGCGGCCTTCTGCCGATCGCCCACGTAAGCCTCGACTACACGACCGCCAGCGCCGTCGGCACGCTCACGTCACTCGTGTGCGGCGCCTCGCCGACGATGGGCGTCACCGGGCAGTCGTCGGCGATCAGCGTGGCCGGCACCGCTACGACCGTGCTCGGCAACATGGCGATCGGGTCTTCTGTCGGCAACTCGCCCTCGACGGCGCTCAGCTTCCTCTACCCGAGCGAGTTCGCGCCGGTCACCAAGCACCTCGGTGCGGGCGGCACGGGCGTCGCCCTGGCGTCCGTCAGCGTGAGCGGCAGCGGCGCCACCGCGGCGCTGGCACCGGTACTGCAAACGCAGCTGCCGACCGTGCTCGCCACCCTCGACCTCGCACTGCAGCCGGCGATCAAGCCGCTGCTCGAAAGCCTCGGACTCGGCCTGGCACAGGCCGACGTCGCCGCCATCGGCATCTACCCGAACGCCACGTCCTGCGGCGGCCATCCCCGCCTCGTCCTCTAACACCACCCACTTCACAAAGGAACCCACCATGTCCGCTACCCCGAAGAAGCGATCCACCATCCTCGTTGCCGTCGGCGCCGGCGTGTTCGTCGTCGGCAGCGGGCTCGCCGCCCTCGCCACGCGCGATACCGGCAGTACACACAACGCACGGTCCGACACCCCGCTCGCCGCGGCCGCGCCGGCCGGATCCGTTGCCGGCGCCGCGCAGGGCGCAGCGAGCTTCGTCATCCCCACCGACCATCAGGCGATGGCCGTGCAGGTGCCGTTCGTGCAAGGCCTCGCCGGATACGCCAAGGCGGGCGACCTCGTGAACGTGTACGGCTTCGTGAAGGACAACCCCGCGACGACGCCCGTCGGTGACGCGATGGCGAAGCTGATCCTGCAGAAGGTCAAGGTGCTCGCGATCAACCCGGGCGCCGACGGCGGCAACGCCACCTACATCCTCGCCGTCAGCACCAACGACGCCGAGGCGATCAACTACCTGAGCAGCAACGAGAAGGTCTGGCTGACGCTCGCTCGCGACGACCAGGGCACGCTCGTGCCGCACGGCTTCCAGGCGTCCAATGTCTAACCCGTCCCGAATCATCGTCGTCGACCGGACGACGGAGCTGGCCGAGCGCTTCCGTGAGGTGCTCGACCAGCTCGACGGGCCGGCCGAAGTGTTCCCCTGCCTAAGGGTCAGCGACGTCGTCGAGATGGTCGAGGACGACCCGACCCCGACCGTCGTGGTCGCCGGGCCCGCGATCGTGACCCGGTCCGGTCTGGCCCGTCTCGAGATGCTGCACGACAACTGCACGAACCTCGTGATCGTGCTGGCCTTCACACGCCGCCCGTCGGCTGCGATGCGCGACATCGTGCGCGCCGGCGCCGTCGACATGCTGCAACTCCCGACCGACGACTCGATGATCGTGGCGTCGATGAACCGGGCGGTCGCGCTCGCCGAACGCAACGCGCTGGCGGCGATGACGACCGAGCCCGCGATGGCGAGCGAGCCGGCGGCGCGTCCGCGCGGCACGGTGGTCACGCTGGCGTCGGCGACCGGCGGCTGCGGCAAGACGTTCCTCGCTACGAACCTCGGCTACCTGCTGTCGCGCATTCCTGGCCACCGGGTGTGCATCGTCGACCTCGACCTCCAGTTCGGCGAAGTGTCCACCGCGTTGCACCTGCGGCCGAAGTACACGATCTGCGACGCGCTGGCGCGTGAGCAGGAATCGGGTGACCTCAAGGACTGCATCGAGGACTACGTGGTGCGCCACGAGTCGGGCGTCGCCGTGCTGGCCGCGCCGCGTGATCCGTCCGAGGCCGATCGCATCGAACCGCCGGACGTCACCAAGGTGCTGCTGGCGGCGCGGGAGAACTTCGACACCGTCATCGTCGACACGCCGCCGTATCTGTCCGAGGTCGTGCTGGCGGCGTTCGACCAGTCGACGTCGCTGTACGCCGTCGCGACGCTCGACCTGCCGTCGGTCCGCAACATGGGCGTGTTCCTGTCGACGCTCGAGCGGTTGAAGATCCCCGCCGACAACGTGCGGCTCATCCTCAACAAGGCCGAGCGCGACGTCGGCATCGACGTCGACCAGGTCAAGAAGCTGTTCCCGCAAGGCTTCTCGTCGGTACTCCCCTACGCCAAGGAAGTGAGCAAGTCGATCAACCTCGGCTTGCCCGTCGTGGCCGCCGCGCCGGCGTCAGAGATCAGCCGGCGCATCGTCCAAGGCTTCCGCGAGCTCACCGGCGGTGACGACCACGCTGCTGCCGTTGCCGCCGCAGGGTCGGGCTGGCGCCGCTTCCTTCATCGCCCCAACCCCGCCGTCTCCTAGGAGCCTGAACGATGAAACTCTCCGAAAAGCTCGCCGCCCTCGAAGACGACGAGACGCCCGATACTCCTCCCGCCGCGAAGGTCCAGCGGCCCACCAAGGCCGCCCACGCCAACACGAGCTGGGAGGCGTCCAAGCGGAAGGTGCGCGACCTCGTCCTCGCCGATCTCGCGCCCCGCATGGCGGGCCTCGACGGCGACGCGCTGCGCGCCGAGGTGAAGACGTGCGTCGACAAGTTCCTCACGCGTGAAGACGTGAAGGTCTCGCCGGCGGAGCGTCGTCGCTTCGTCGACGAAGTCATGCAGGACACGCTCGGCTACGGCGCTCTCGAGCCGCTGCTGGCCGACGAGTCCGTCACGGAAATCATGTGCAACGGCCACGACGAGATCTGGGTCGAGCGCGCCGGTCGCCTCGAGCGCACGCCGCTGGCGTTTGCCGACGAGTCGGCGTACCGGCAAGTCATCGACCGCATCGTCGGCGGTGTCGGCCGACGCGTCGACGAGGGCTCGCCCATGGTCGACGCCCGCCTGCCCGACGGCTCACGCGTCAACGCCATCATCCCGCCGCTGGCGGTTCACGGCTCCGTGCTCACGATCCGCAAGTTCGCGACCGACCCGTACCAAGTGAAGGACCTGATCTCGTTCGGGTCCATCACGATGGACGTGGCCGTCGTGCTCGAAGCCGCGGTGCGCGGCAAGCTCAACGTGCTCGTCGCCGGTGGTACCGGCACCGGTAAGACGACGACGCTCAACGTGCTGTCGTCGTTCATTCCCCAGGACGAGCGCATCATCACGATCGAGGACTCGGCGGAACTCCAGCTGCAGAAGCCGCACGTCGTCACGCTCGAAGCGCGGCCGTCGAACGCCGAAGGCGCGGGCGAAGTCAAGATCCGCGACCTCGTCAAGAACGCGCTGCGCATGCGGCCGGACCGCATCGTCGTCGGTGAGTGCCGCGGCGCCGAAGCGCTCGACATGTTGCAGGCGATGAACACGGGTCACGAAGGTTCGATGACCACCGTGCACGCCAACTCGCCCCGAGACGCACTCTCGCGTCTCGAGACGATGGTGTTGATGGCCGGCTTCGACTTGCCCGTGCGGGCGATTCGCGAGCAGGTCAACGCCGCCATCGACGTCATCGTCCAGCTCGAGCGCTTCCCCGACGGCCGCCGCATGGTCACCGCCGTCACCGAGGTGCAAGGCATGGAAGGCGACACGATCCTGCTCCAGGACATCTTCGCTTACCGCGCCGGCGCCAACGGAGCCACGGGCGACCTCGTGCCGACGGGCTTGCGCCCGCGCATCGCGTCGAAGCTCGCCGAGCGCGGCGTGGAGATCCCGGCGGAAGTGTTCCGGGTGTCGCGCTCGATGACGGGAGCGCCCCGCGTCGCCCGCGCCGGCAAGGAGGCCGTTGCGCGCAAGAACCGCCTCAACGGCCCGACGCTGCCTGGTGAGAAGGATGGCTTGATGGAGGTCGGACGGTGATCCAGATCCTGCTGCCGGCCGCCATCGGCACCGGCCTCACCCTCGTCGTCGTCGGCTTCCTGCTGCGGGCGCGTGAGCGCGCCGCAGTCATGAACGAGCTGATGTCGCTCGCCCGCTACGGCGAAGGCGAACTCGACGACGACGACGAACTCGCCGAACTCGACAACCCGAACTTCGAGCTGTCGGGCTTCGGCAACGCCGCCGTGTCGCTCGCCGGACGCCTCGTCACCCAGCTGGACGCGCAGGGCGCGCTGGCGGCCTCGCTCGAGAAAGCGCGCATTCCGTTGCGCGCCGGCGAGTACGCCATCGTCGCCGCGTGCGGGTCGATCGTCGGCGGGCTGTTGCTCGGCGCCATCACCGCCAACTGGATGCTCGGCACGGTGGCGTTCGTCGTGTTCGTGTTCGTCGCGGCCAAGTTCCCGGCGTTCCGTATAGCCCGTCGCCAAAAGGCGCTCGGTCGCCAGCTGCCCGATGCGTTGTCGCTCGTCGCGTCATCGCTCGCCGCGGGACACACCTTCCTCCGCGCCATCCAGATGATGTGTGAGGAAGCTGACCCGCCGCTGGCAGAGGAGTTCGGGCGCGTCGTCTTCGAGGTCAGGTTGGGTGCCCCGTTGGTCGACGCGCTCGAACGAATGGCACAACGCTCCGGCGTCAAAGACCTCGAGTGGGTCGTCCAGGCAATCCGCATCCAGCAGACCGTCGGCGGCAAGCTCGCCGACCTGCTGCACACGCTCGCCGACTTCATGCGGGCGCGTGACGAGGTGCGTCGGGAGATCGACGTACTCACCGCCGAGGGCCGGGTCTCGGCCTGGATCCTCGGCGCCATGCCCGTACTGCTGCTGCTCGCGGTCCAGGTCATGAGCCCGCACTACGCCGACGCCCTGTTCCACGGGTGGGGCCTGGCGGCGCTCGCATTCTCCGGCGTGTCCATCGTGATGGGCGTCGGCCTTATCCGCCGCATGGTTCGAATCGACATCTGAGGACACTTCGATGAACACACTCATCCTCGCATCCATCATGCTGGCGACCGTCGGGGCCATCCTCGTCGCCGCCGGCGCCTACGACCGGCTCTTCGCCGGCAACTCCGCAGCGCGGTACTTGGCGTCGCTCGACGACGACGACATCGCCGAAGACGAGTTTGCGGCGCGTCTGCGTCTCCCGCTGTACCAACGGGTCAAGGGGACGGTTTCGGGTTCGGTACTGCCGTTCCTGCAGCGCGTCACGCCGCAAGGGCTCGTCGTCAAGACGCGGCGCGACCTGATGCTCGCCGGCATGAACGACATCGCGCCCGAGGAACTCGTCAGTCTCCAGGCGGTGTTGGCCGGCACCGGGCTGCTGCTCGGCGTGGGGTTCCTCATGACCCACCCGTCGCCCGGCCAGGGACTGTTCGTCATGTTGCTCCTGCCCATCGCCGGCGCCCTGACGCCGATGGTCGTCGTGAAGCGCAAGGCGAAGGAGCGGTCGGAGGCGATCTTCAAGGATCTGCCCGACTGCCTCGACCTCATGGCCATCTCCGTCGAAGCCGGAGTCGGGTTCGAAGCGGCGCTCGACGTCGTGTGCCGCAACTTCGACTCGGCGTTGGCGATGGAGTTCCGTCGCATGCTGAAGGAAATGGAGTTGGGCGTCGCCCGTCGCGAGGCGCTGGCGAACTTGCGGGCAAGGAACGACGTGCCCGAGCTGTCGAACTTCATCACCGCACTGATCCAGGCCGACGCCCTCGGCATGCCGATCGGGCGTGTGCTGCACACGCAGGCCCACGAGCTGCGCAACCGTCGCCGTCAGTGGGCGCGCGAGAAGGCGGCGAAGCTGCCGGTGAAGATCCTCTTCCCGTTGGTCTTCTTCATCTTCCCGGCGATCCTCGTCGTCATCCTCGGCCCCGCCGCCGCCGCCATCGTCAAGGGCTTCAGCGGCAGCTAGACGGGCTCCGCTTGCGAACTGGTCCTCCCCACAACCGTCGGACGGTTGTGGGGAGGACCAGTTGCGCGTTTGGGGACTACCAGCGCCGCGACATGCGCAGGGCGACGCCGTGGTCAAGCGCGACCTCGCCTTCAACGACGAACCCCGCGCTCGTGTAGAAGTCGAGCGCGTGTTCGTTGGCGTCGACGGCGACGCACGCCGCGCCGTTCTCGGCGGCGCGCTCCACGACGGCGTCGATCAATGCGGTAGCGACACCGCGGCGCATGGCAGCGGGGTCGACGAAGAGATCCTCGACCTCGACCACGCCGTCGAGCTCGATGGTCGACGCGAAGCCGACGACGTCGCCGTCGAGTTCCGCCAGGAGCGTCCGACCCTCGCGCGCCGGGTCGCCTGACCACTCCAGGAACTCCGGATGCTGTTCGAGCAACGGCCGGTCCCCCACGTTGGACCACGACGCCGCGCGGAAGATGTCCGCGAGGCGTGCGATGTCGTCTGCTCCCGCCATCCGAACCGCGATCACGCGTCATCCTCCCAGAGGGTTACGTCGCGAAGTCAGGAGTATTCGCCCGCGCCGAGTCGGTTCGGCCCTTCGGCTCCTCCCACTCCTCCTGGCGCCCAAGGGCGGTCTGGTCGAGGAAGTAATAGGACCCACCGGTCGACTCGAGGCCACGGGCGTACACGGAGTACGTGTGGAAGACGCGGCCGTCGGCCTGCAGGAAGCAGCTGCGCCCCGGCATGTCGTAGGGCTGGTCCGCCGTCTTCATCGACTCCTGACCCCTCGCCGCGTACTCGTCGAGAGTGCGGAAGTTGTACTCATCGAAGCCGCGCAACGCGTCGATGGTGACGCCGAAGTCGTAGTTGAAGTCGGACTCGCCCGAGGAGTACCACGGCAGATCCCACCCGCGCTTGGCCTTCCACGCTTCGAGTTTGTGAAGCGGCGCGCGCGACACCATCGCGTAGCTCGTGTCGCGCGTGTGCAAGTGGTCGATGAGCCCGGCGTTGATCTCGTCGGTGCCCGCGGTGCAACTCGGACAGCCTTCGTCCCACTCGGGATGGAACATGAAGTGGTAGACGATGAGCTGCTTGCGGCCGTCGAACATGTCGATCAGCCGCACCTGCCCGTCGGGGCCGTCGAAGACGTAGTCCTTCTCCACCTCGATCATCGGCAACTCACGACGCTCCGCGTTGAGCTCATCCCGACGCCGCGTGAACTCCTTCTCTTTTTCGAGCAGAGCCGTGCGCGCCGCCTTCCACTCTTCCCGGCTGGCGACACGGGGCAAGGCCATGCATCGCGCGTACCCCGATCGACCGCCGTACACCCCCGCCGTACGCTCCGGGCAGGCGCTTCCCCGCTCTGGTTCCTCGAGGCAGGCAGGCGCATGAAAAAAGACATCGACGATATCCTCAACGCGCTCGCCCGCAACCAGTTCGGTGCGGTCGGACGATGGCAGCTCGACGTTCGCCGTGACGCCGTCGATCGCCGCGTGCAATGGGGCCTCTACCGTGACGCGACACCGCGCGTCATCGTGTCGACGAGCTCGCCCGACTCGTTCGAACGACGCGCCACCGTCGCCCGGCTCGACGCCGGACCAGGCGCGGCGATCTCCGTGTTCACCACCCTCGCGTGGGTGGGATTGTCGGGGTTCACGCTCGAGCCCATTCACGTGAGCCGCTGCCGGCGCGACAACCGCGAAGCGACGGACGGCGTCGTGTGGCACCACCCACGCAACCTCCTGCCGGAGCACATCATCGAGGTCAACGGACTGATCACCACGACTCCGACTCGCGCGCTCGCTGACATGCTGACGTTTCCACGCACGAGTGCGAAGCGGTCGGAGCGGGCGCTCGACAACGCTCGGTCGTCACGGTTGACGAACCACGTCCTGCTGTCGCGGATGGCGGATCAGTTGTGCGGACGCGGGTGGCCCGGGACAACGTTCCTGCGCGACTACCTCCAACGCAAACCTGTCGACTGGGTGCCGCCGGCGAGCAACGTCGCTCGCCGGTTCGTCGAGATCATCACTGACGCCGGCTTTCCGGAGCCGCGATCGGAGGTCAACCTCGGCGACGAGGTCGCATGGCTCGGTCGCGTCGACTGCCTCGATCCCGAACTACCGCTCATCGCGGAGATCGACAGCGACCGCTTCCACACCGCACCGCTCGACGTGGAGTCCGACGCACGCCGCGACGCTTCGATGACCCGGGCCGGCTTCGAAGTGATCCGCTTCACCGAGCACGACGTCTGGCACAACCCCCGTTCGGTGATCGACCGCTGGCGCGCCAAGCGAACCGAAGTCCGTCGCGCCCTCGCCCCGCCACCCGAACTGGTCCTCCGTACGACCGCCGCACGGTGATCTGGAGGACCAGTTCGCACTGGCCGCCGAACTGGTCCTCCGTACGACCGCCGCACGGTGATCTGGAGGACCAGTTCGGAAAGGTGGAGGCCGGAGAAAGCAAAGACCCCTCCGGCCGAGGCCGGAGGGGTCAAGTGCTGCCCTTGGGGGAGAGGGGCTTTGGGGGGGTTTTGCGTTACCCGATCGACGAGCCGACCGAGCTGAACCTGTCACTCGCCTTGCCGCCGAGGAACGAAATCGCTCCGATGCAGACGACTGCGATGAGGGACACGAGCAGGACGTACTCCACCAGGGAGGCACCTCGATCGGTCCGACCGAAGCGGGCACGCACGAAGCTGGCGACCCAGGTGTTCCAGTAATTGATTAGTTCCACAGTTGCGGTGCTCCTTCAGAAGGGGGTTGTGGGGTGCCGTGGTGGGACCGGAATTAACCGATCGACGAGCCGACGCTCGAGAACCGCGTGCTCGCCTTTGAGCCGAGGAAGCTGATGGCGCCGATGCAGACAACTGCGATCAGCGACACGAGCAGGACGTATTCCACCAACGACGCACCGCGTTCGGTCTTACCGAAACGTGCGCGCATGAAGCTGGCAATCCACGTGTTGAAGTAATTGATGAATTCCATTAGAGGGGTCGCTCCTTGATTTAGATCCGCCGCCCGGTTGAAGCGGCTGTTGTCCTATCGGAGTTCCCCTGTTGGGTTTCATGGTTAGTTCGCGTCATCCGCCCGAAGGCGTGACTAGTCCTTGCGGCGAGTGAGGACGACGAATCCCCCCCGCCGAACGGCGGACTCCCATCGGCCGCTCGCGGTAAGCCGTTGCGCGAATCCGGTGTTGCTTTGCCAAAGAACGGTGTCGATATCCCAACGGTCCAGTGCCTTGATGCCGCGGTTCGTCCCATCGCGCATCCCCGTCTCGTCGCGTACGACGCTCAGCGGGAACAGGTCGACGCGGTCGTCGACGAAGACCTCGCCGCGTGCGCCGTGACGCAGCTCGAGATAGTTGCCGACGAGGTCGGGCGCGGCCACGCGGTGCGGAGCCGCGAAGCGGTGATGTCGCTCCAGCCACCTGATCTGGGCGACGGGATACGTCGAGGCATCGATCAGCGGTTCCTGGACGGCCACAGCTGTGAACAGCACGCTGGCGACCGCGAGAAAGCCCATGGCGATGCGCACGAACGCCGGTGACAGCGGCGCACGGACGGGCGCGTCCGGCCCGGGTTCGAGCGCCCTGCCCAGCGCCGGAGCGGCCACGTAGCCGAGCGGTGCGAGGTTGCGTGCAGCCGATAGCGCGAGCCCGAGGAAGACGGCGACGGGCAGGGCGTCGCGCCATGTCAGCCGCGACCGCCCCAGGAGTGCCGCCGACACCACGATGCCGACGAGGGCGACGAGTCCCCCGGTCGTCTGAAAGTTCGGGCTGCGCCACTCGATGATCTGCGAAAACGCCTCTTTGTTCGTGAGTGCCGTCAGCGGGAACGTCAGCAAGCGCGGCCCGAGCGGGTTCACCGCGCTGAGCACCAGGCCGGCGATGAACGCCCAGGCGTACATCAGGGGTGCCGGCCGGCGGTCGATCCAGCTCCCGATCACGACGACGCCGATCCACACCGCGCCCAACGGGAACGACCCGTGGCTGTTGACCCACACCCAGACCACCGGCACGAGCCACCACGGCGACCAGCCACGCTCGACGATGAGGATCGTCAGCCCGAGCGCCAGCAGCCCGACGAGCAGCGGCCGCCCCGTCCACTCCGGAAACGTGATGAGAAACGCCGATCCCGCGGCGGCGACCGTCCGCAGCGGACGACTCGTGCGCGCCAGCAACGGCAACAGAGCCGCGCACGCGGCCACTGTGACGCCCAGCAACAGCATGACGGCGTGCTCGCCGCCGAAGCGGTACGCCCAACCGGCGCCCGCCTCTACGAGCCAGCTCTGCACCACCCACGGCCGTCCGTGCGCCGTAAACGTGTACGGGTCCACTCGCGGGATCGCCGGCAGCACGCCGTGGGCCGTCATGCGGATCCCCGTGGCGAGGTGCGTTAGGGCCGAGTTGTCGCTCAGCCGGCTCAGGCCGAGGCGCAGGCCGGTAAGGCCGAAGATGGCGACGACGAGGGCGTCGACCGATAAGCGGGGATGGCCCCGCTCCGTCACTTGAAGTTGTGAATCATGTTGAGGATCGCGGGCCCGATAATGACGATGAAGATAGACGGAAAGATGCAGAACACCATCGGAATGAGCATCTTGACCGGTGCCTTCTGGGCCTGCTCCTGCGCCTTCTGGCGCCGAGCAGTGCGAACCTCGTCGGCCTGATTGCGCAGCATGCGACCGATCGAGACGCCGAACTTGTCGGCCTGGAGGACGGCGAGGATGAAGCGGCGCAGGTCCTCTTCGTCGACGCGATCCGACAATTCACGCAGGGCATCGGCGCGGGTGGCGCCGGCGCGGACTTCGCCGAGCATCAGCGAGAACTCGTCGCTCAGCGGACCGGGGACGGCGTCGACGGTGCGCTCGAGCGCCTGCTCGAAGCCGAGGCCGGCCTCGATCGAGATCACGAGGAGGTCGAGGACGTCCGGCAGCTGCTTGGAGACCGCCTTCTGGCGCTTGGTTGCGGCGCTGTTGACCCGGCTCGACGGCAAGACGCCGAGGCACGCGCCCAACAGACCGGCGACGAGCAGGCCCTTCATGCTGAAGCCGAAGAACTTGAACGCCAGGATCGTCGTGACCGGGATGGCGCATACGCCCAGCGTGCGCATGGCGAGGTAACGGTCGAGGTCGTCTTCCGTGCCGCGACCGGCGGCGCGGAGTTGCTTGGCGGCCTTGTCGCGGAACCCGACCGGCGTGATGCGCCGGCCCGCCTCCGACAGGCCACCGAGGAACGGCAGCAAGAGGCGGTCTTTGCGGCTGGCCGCCAGCACGATGTCGCGCTCGTCGTTGACTTCCTCGCCGACGGCACGCGCCATGGCTTGGTCGGCGGCGGCGCGCTCGCTGAGCGTGGACAGGCCGACCCATGCGAGCACACCGGCGATGCCGGCGAACATGAGGGCAATGGCAACCGAGGTCATCAGACGTCCACCTTGATCATCTTCTGCATCCAGAACCAGCCGGCCACCATGAGGAAGGCGCCAGTGCCGAGCATGATCTTGCCGACCGATTCGGTGAACAGCGGCGTGAGATAGCCGGGCGACAGGAACTTCATGGCCAGCATCAGCGCCGGCGGCATGATCACGAGCATGATCGCCGACATGCGGCCTTCCGCTGTCAGCGCCTTGACTTCACGGCGCAGGCGCGTACGGGCCTGCATGGTGTCGGCGACCGTGTCGAGCAGCTCGGCGAGGTTGCCGCCGACGTTGCGCTGGATCGAGATCGCCATGACGACCCACGAGAAGTCGTCGCTGTGCATGCGCAGCGCCATCTCTTCGAGGGCATCGTCGAGCGAGCGACCGAGGCGGGCCTCGGCGAGCACGCGGCGCAGCTCGGCGCCCATCGGGTCTTCGATTTCCCGGGCGACGGCTTCGCAGCCCTGCAGCAGCGCATAACCGGCGCGCAGCGAGCTGGCGAGCAGCTGCAGCATCGCGGGCAGCTGCCGCACGAACTTGCGCTTGCGGTTCCAACCCAGGAACGACACGACCGCGGCGGGGACGCCGAGGCCGGCGCCGAAGGCGAGAACTGCCATCACCGGTCCCTTGAGGAAGAACGTCAGCAGCGCGAGCAAGAACGCGAACGCGGTGGCGAAGAACGCTGCCTCGGCGGCGCGGATGGGCAAACGGGCCTCGTCGAGTTTGCGCTCGACCCACTCGAGCACGCCCTTGCCTTCCATGGCGGCGGTCGCGGCGGCGATCGCCTTGTGGGTCATGGGAGACGTCGCGAGGTTGGCGTTGAGCTGGCCTTCGACCGCGTCCTGCACGGTCTTCTGGCCTTCGTAGGCGCGGAGACGGTCGACCAACCCCTGCGGGTTGTTCATGTACATCCCGAGGCCGAGCACGGCGATGATCGCGACGGCGACCGCGCCCAGGATCGCCAGCGGCTTGCCGGCGGACTGGGCGATGCGGGCGATCGTGCTCGGCGGCGCCACCCGCTCGGGCTGGGTGTCGCCCTCGTGGCTGATCGATCCCGCGGTGCCGCGGGCGGTGGTCGTGGCGTCGGAGACGGAGACGGCCAGGTCGAGGGGCGCGTTGCCGGTCGCCTGCCACGTGAGCTCGAACTGTTCGTCGAGGCTGCGGCGGACGTCGGCGAACAGGCCGGCGACTCCGGCGGTGCTCGTGGTGACGAGCGATTGGCCGCCCGTGGCGTGCGCCAGCGATTCGAGGCCGGCGGTGTCGAGCGCGGTGCTGCCGAAGCCGACCGTGTGCACGACGGCGTGGGCGGCGATGGCGGCGCTGCGAGCCTCTTCAGGGCTGGTCTTCGACGCCGAGTCGGCGCCGTCGGAGAGAACGACGATGTTCGGCTGAACGTTGGGCTCGTCGGCGAACAGGCCGGCGGCAAGACGCACCGCGTCCCACAACGCCGTACCGCCCGACGGCTGGAGCGCCGCGACCGCACCGGCGGCGCCGTTGTCGGCCGAGAACGGATGCACCACGAGGGGCGAGTCGGAGAACGCCACAACGGCGACCTTTTCGGTCGGCCCGCGGCCCTCCACGAAGGTCTGGGCGGCTGCCTTGGCGGCCTCGATCCGACCCTGCTCACGCATCGAGCCGGAGGTGTCGATGACCAGCACAACGCCGACGGGGGTCTGCGTCTCCGACAGCGGGCGAACCCGCACGCCGTTGACGATTTGGCCGTTGTTGCGGACCGTGAAGTCCGTCAACTTGGGGGCGTTCGCGCCCGAGTACTGCACCGTGAGGCGCACATTGGGCCACGACGTCGTGTCCAGCGTGCGCACCGCCAGCGCAGAGGAAGAGGCGGCCCGTGCAGGCGCAGCACCGAGAACGACCAGGAGCCCGAGGCCGAGCGCGATTGCGGCCCGCACGAGCCGCCGCACCGCCGTCACCGACGCCTCAGCGTGGTGCGCGGACGTGCATTTGATGCAGAGAGCGGTTCGTCGTTGCCGAGGAAGACCGACGTCGGCACGTTGATGCCGTAGTTCGCCAGCTTCTCCATGAACTTGGGGCGGATGCCCGTCGACTTGAGCACGCCGAGGAACTTGCCGTTGGCGTCGACGCCGGCGGCGTAGTCGAACAGGAACACGTCCTGCAGCGTGATGAGGTCGCCTTCCATGCCCTGCACTTCGGTGATGTGGGTCACCCGGCGGGTGCCGTCGCGCAGACGGGTCACGTGCACGATCAGGTCGAGCGCGGACGCCATCTGCTCGCGGATCGCCTTGATGGGCAGGTCGAAGCCCGCCATCATCACCATCGTCTCGACACGGCTGAGCGTGTCTCGAGGCGAGTTGGAGTGGACGGTCGTGAGCGAGCCGTCGTGGCCGGTGTTCATGGCCTGGAGCATGTCGAGCGCTTCGCCCGAACGGCACTCACCGACGACCACCCGGTCGGGGCGCATACGCAGGGAGTTCTTCACCAGGTCGCGGATCGTGATCTCGCCGCGGCCCTCGATGTTCTGCGGGCGCGCTTCCATCGCCAGGACGTGGTCCTGGTGGAGCTGGAGTTCCTTGGCGTCTTCGATCGTGATGACCCGGTCCTCGGCGGGGATGAAACTCGACAGCACGTTGAGCAACGTGGTCTTGCCGGTGCCGGTACCGCCGGAGACGACGATGTTGAGCTTGCCCTTGACGCAGGCGTCGAGCAGCGGGACGACCTCGGGGCACAACGTGCCGAAGTTGATGAGGTCGTCGACCTGGAACGGGTCCTTGGAGAACTTACGGATGGTGAGGAACGGGCCCTCGATCGCCAGCGGGTGGATCACCGCGTTGACGCGGGAGCCGTCAGGCAGGCGGGCGTCGACCATGGGGGTCGACTCGTCGACGCGGCGGCCGACTTGGACGACGATCTTGTCGATGACTCGGCGCACGTGGCCGTCGTCGGAGAACCCCGAGGGGACCGCGACCATCTTGCCCTCGCGCTCGACGTACACGTGGTTGGGGCCGTTGACCATGACTTCGGTGACGGTCTCGTCGTTGAGGTACCGCTCGATCGGGCCGTAGCCGATGATGTCGTCGGCGACCTCGGTGATGAGCGCGGCGCGATCCGCTGCGGACAACGCGGCCTTTTCCGCGTCGATGGCGGTCGACAGCGAGTCGAGGACACGTTTGCGCAGGTCAGCGGCATCGATGTCGCGGTCCGACAACACGGGACCGAGCTCTTCGATCAGCTTCTGGTGGACCCGTTGACGCAGGCTCTCCATCGCAGGATCGCGCGTGCCTTCGGGGCTATTGGTGACGACTTGGAGACGTTTGGCGAGGGACATGGGAGGCTCCTATCTGTCCTTAACGCGTTGCTGTAGCTGGGGAGAGCGCCTCGAACTGCACAGCCAGGGCTGCGATCGCCTTGGCGGCCTTCGACTTCGGATCGCGGACGAGCGGGCGCCCGGCGTGGGCGGCCTCGGCCGCGGATGCGTCCTCGGGGATCGAGTGCGCCTTCAGGCCGAGCACGCGCTCGACGTCGCCGACCGGCAACAGCGGCTTGGGCAGCACTCGGTTGAGGACCAAGTACGTGTGCGCCTGGCCGACGCCGAGGCGGTGCAGCGTGTCGAGCGCGACTTTGGCGTTCTTCACCGTGGTCACGTCAGGCGATGCGACGACGATGACGTCGTCTGCCTGGTCCAGGATCGACAGCGTGACCTCGTCGAACGCCGAAGACGTGTCGACGACCACGAGCGGTGCGATCTGGCGGCACAGCTCGAGGGTGCGGATGACGTCGGCCGAGGTGATCACTTCGGCCCGCGCCGGGTCGGCGGGGGCCAACAGCGTGCGCAACCCGCTCGCAGTCTCGGTGACGAGCAGGCCGCGCAGGCGGGCCTGGTCGATATCGGCGCCGGTGGCGTCCGCCAGGCTGTTCGAGGGGTCGAGGCCGAGGGTGATGGCCACGTCGCCGAACGGGAGATCAGCGTCGACCAGGATCGGCGCGGGACCGGCGCCGGCGGCGGCAGCCGCGATGGCGAGGTTGACGGCGATCGTGGTCGTGCCGGCGCCGCCCTTGGGCGAGAACACGGCGACCACGCGGCCGCGGCCTTGATTGTCACTGGCGCTGAGCAACTCCACGCGATCCATGCCGGAACGAACGAGGTCAGCGAGTTCAGGGTCCTTGCAGCTCGCCGGCAGCACGTCGCTGACGCCGGCGCGCATCGCTTGGCGCAGGATCGACGTCGACATCGATTGAACGACCAGCAGCACCGTCACGAGACCCGACGAGTCGGCGTGGCGCAGCGTGTCGATGCGATCGAGCGTTTCGGTGTTGGCGCCATCCGGGCCGACGATGACCACCGTCGGCTGCTTGGCCGTCTTGATGGCGTCGTCAACATGCCCGACACGCTTGACCTCGAACTGCGGGAACAACCCGGAGACTCGATCGACGAGCAGGGGCTCTTCTTCGACGACGACTAGCTGGATCGCCCCGGACGGAGGGGATGCCCCTGCGTCGGAGCGTTCACGTCGGCCGAACATGGTTACGGCCCGTACGGGGTGAGAGGCGTGCTGAACAGGTTGCCGCTGTTGGCCGGCGCGATGTTCGTCGGCTGGTAGTCCGGCGGCACCAGCGAGAGGTGCATCTGGTTCGACGGCAGGTTCGACGCTTCGACGATGCGGTTGGCCGCGTCCTGCGGCACCGCGAACGTGATCAGGTTGTTCCCCGTCGGCGGTGCAGCAACCGCTGCGGTGTCGCCGGCCTGCGGGGCGGCGGTCGTCCCGATGTAGAGGATGTTGACGTTCTGGTAGAGCGTGTGCTCCGCGCCGTCGACGTTGATCATGATGTTGACCTTGTCGCCGGGGACGAGGAGGCCCGCCACGGCGTGCACCTGGTCGAAGGTGAGGCTGACGGCGACCTGGCCGCTCGGGATCCGCTGTGCAGCGGTCACCTGGGCGACGCGGGGGTCGACGAACATGCCGTCCACCAGAACCTGGTTGGCGCTCAGGTTGGTCAGGGCGACCTTCCCTCGCAGGGCGTTGACGTCGGTCAGGGCCGTACCAGGACGGAATTCCTGGGGGATCTTGTCGGCGCGGACCTTCTCAGTAGAGATGGCCTCGTCGCCGGAGAATCCCTTCGGGACGTCTTTGGTGACCTTGTAGACCTTGACCAGCGTCGCTCCTTTGTAGGCGCGTGCATCTGATCCCGACAGGAATGCAGAGGATGCAGTGGCAGCCAGCAGGGCAGCAGCGACGGCGGCAATAACGATGACAGTTCGACTAGGGCGCATTTGTTGGGGCTCCTTCCGAGTTCACACATCGGCACGAAGCGCACAGCGTTGAGGATTCGGTCAAAAGAACCGACGAATCTGCGCGGGTAGCTCGCCTCGGCATACCGCCGTATCGGTACGCCGAACGGCGAGGTTGAACGCCGTGAGGGATAACGGACCTTCGGCCGGTCCGTATCGGCCGATCGGCGTACCCGCATCCCTCAGAATCGGTCCCGCTCAGCCGATATGCCCTATGTGAGGAAGCGCTCTCGCGCGTCGCGCGGCTCAGCCATTATCGAATTCGCGCTTTGTTTGCCGTTCTTGGTGATCATGGTGTTCGGGACCATCGACGGCGCGCGCCTGTACTCGAGCTGGAACCGCGCCAAGCACGCGGCCCAACAGGGAGCGAACTTCGCGCAGTACTACCCCTTGCGTCAGGCGGCCTCGGGCAGCTCGTGCGCCGCGCCCGACAACATCACGTCGCGTGCGCAGAACGATGGCTCCGACCTCACGGTCACGGTGTCGCCGGTGGCGAGCCCGGTGTGCCAGGACTTGAGCACCAGTTCGACCGTGCACCCCGGTGACACGGTCTCGGTCACCGTCACCGCGCCCTTCACCTTTATTACGCCGTTCGCCAAGAGCATCTGGGGCAACCCAACCGTGAAGGCGACCGCCAAAGTGACGGTGCAAGGGTGACGCGCGTGCTGCGCTGGGCCCGGGCCCGCGGTGAACGCGGCGCGGCCGCCGTCGAGATGGCGCTCGTGGCCCCTCTCCTTATTCTCTTCCTGATCGGTTCGCTGCAGGTCGGCCTCGTCGTCGTCGGCAACGCCACGGGATCCAACGCCGCGCGCGAAGGCGCGCGCAAGGCGTCGATCTACTACGAGTGCGCCGACAACCACACGAGCACGCGCTGTCCGGTGACTCCGTCGACCAACTACAACCTGATCAAGAACGCCGTGTTGGCGAAGCTCGCCGGCCTCGTGAAGACGAGCACGGTGACCGTCGCCGTCGAGTGCCGTTCGAAGTCGTCGACGGGAGCCGTGATCACGTGCGAGAAGGGCTACGTCGAGGAAGACACCGACATCGTCGTCGTCACCGTCACGTGGCACCACATCGGCGCCACTCCCTTCGTCGCCGATAACGCGCACACGTCGATCGCGCGTTCGGTGATCAACGGCCGACCCGACCTGACGGTGCTCGCGCCCGAGCCCGACACCACTCCCCCGTCGGTGATCAGCGCGATCGCGTACGACGCCAACACCGATGGCGTGATCGATCAGCTGAAGCTGACGTTCAGCGAAGACATCGCGACAACGGTCAACAAGAGCGCGTTCACGCTCACGAACAGCGTGACGGGCAGCAACACCATTGCGTCGGCCACAGTCTCCAACCGCGTGGTGACGCTCACGCTCGGCGGTGCGACGGTGAACACCGCGCCCGGCGCGATGCGTATCGCGCTCAACGCGCAGTCCGACGGCGTCGTCGACACCTGGGGCAACCAGGCGAGCTTCGGTGCTACCGCGCTCACCGACGCCGCGGCACCGGTCCTCACGAGCCTGTCGGACACCAACGGCTTGGTGAACGGCTTCCCCAACGCGCTCGACACGCTGACGCTCGGCTTCAGCGAACCGATCGCGAATGCGCCGTCGTCGACGACGATCTCGTACACCGACCCGAGCACGAACGCCAACGACTCGATCGCCCTCAGCGGCATCAGCGCCGGGCCGATGTTGACGAACTCGAACAACTACAACACGACGGGCACGTCCACGGGCACGTTCGGTGGACTCGTTTCGACGTCGGGCAACAACGTCGTGGTCACCGTCGTGTCGCCGATCGTGTGCAACCCGCTGCTGTGCCTCTGGTTCGGCACCGCCAACGACTCGTCGGCGTGGACGTTCTATCCGTCGACAACGTTGGCGGACAGCGCGGGCAACACCGTGCCCGCGACCACCAGCAAGACGATCTCGAACCTGTTTTAGGAGGTCATGACTATGAGCAACGTTTTTCGCCGTCACGCCAAGCGCAACGAGCGCGGTGCCGCCCTGATGCTGATCGCACTGAGCCTCGTGGCCGTCGTCGGCACGTCGGGCGTCATCGTCGACGGTGGCAGCGCCTTCGCGCAGCGCCGGCAAATGCAAAACGCCGCGGACTCCGCCGCGCTCGCCGGCGCCCGTGCCCTCGACAAGCTGACCACCAACGCCGAAGGCGCGGTGTGGTCCGCCGTGGTCGCCAGCGCGACCGCCAACGGCGCCGACGCGTCCTCCGTCACGTGCCGGATCGAGACCGACGTGCTCGTCGACCTCGGCGCGTGCCCGACGGGCGCGACGGGCACCGCAGTGGCGCTGAAGGCGGCCAGCAGTGCGGTACACGTCACCGTCGGCGCACAGAAGAACACCTCGTTTGTGCGCGTCGTCGGGATCCAGAACTTCACCGCCCGTGCCAGCGCCACCGCGCAGATCGAAGGCCTGCGCGCCGGCAACTCCCCCTTCGCCATCTGCGCGGTCGGCGACACCGACCCGCGCGCCGACGGTGACGGTCAAGCGGTGCCGATCATCTTCCCCGACAACTCGATGAACCCGTCCGCGATCGGGGTCACCTACGAACTGCAAGACCCGACGACCATCGGCTGCGGTCAGGGCAACACGTTCAAAGGTCTCACCGCGGACTTCAGCAACGACTATCCGGTGCCCGGACCGTGGAACGTCGCCAACGGCGACCACGGCATCAACGTGAGCAACGCCGTCGCCGCTGGCAACAGCGCGTGTCGCGGCTCGCTGATCGACGGCTGCATCATCCTCGTGCCGCTGTGCCACGCCGCGAGCCCGCCCGTCGCCGGCGTCCTGTACTGCGAGCGCTTCGGCGCTTTCCAGATCGTCGACATCCAGGGGTCGTCCCGCATCTCCGGCATCCTCGTCGACAACGTGATCGCCACCGGCGGCGCGGGCGGCGGGCACCCAGGTAACGGCGAAGCCCGCGTCATCAAACTATCGGAGTGAAATGAATCGAAGACCAAGCGAACGCGGCGCAGCGCTGATCATGATCGCGCTGAGCCTCGTCGCGGTCGTCGGCACCACGGGCGTCATCGTCGACGGCGGCAGCGCCTTCGCGACTCGGCGCCAGATGCAGAACGCCGCCGACTCCGCGTCGATGGCGGGCGCCCGCGCCCTCGACGGTCTCGCGACCAATGGCGAAGCGGCGATCTGGACCGCCGTCGTCGCCAGCGCAACCGGCAACGGTGCCGATGCGAGCCAGGTGGTGTGTCGTCTGCAGTCCGATGTTTCCGGGGACCTCGGCGCCTGTCCGACTGCGGCCACGGGCACCGCCCTCGCCATTCGCACGACAACCAGCGCCGTCAAAGTCACGCTGGGAGCGACGAAGAACACGTCGTTCACGCGCGTCGTCGGCATTCAGACCTTCACGGCGCGAGCGAATGCCACCGCGCAGATCGAGGCGCTCACGGAGGGAAGTTCACCCTTCATCCTCTGCGCGACGGGCAACCTCGATCCGCGTTCGTACGGAAGCGGTCAGGCGACTCCGATCCTGCTGCCCGACAACACGATCAACCCGTCGGCGCTCGGCGTCGAGTACAAGCTGCAGGACTCGAACGTGCCGACGTGCGGCCTGAGCTCCAACAACTTCAAGGGCCTGTCGCTCGACTTCACGACCAACCCCGTGCCGGGATCGTGGAACGTCTACAACGGCAACCACGGCTCCAACGTGAGCTCGACCGTCGTGGCCGGCAACAACGCCTGCCGCGGCACGTTGACGTCAGGTTGCATCGTGATGGTGCCGCTGTGCCACGGCACCGGCTCTGACCCGACGATCCCGGGCCAGACACCCGAGGTACAGACGGCGCTCTATTGCGAACGCTTCGCCGGCTTCCAGATCGATGACGTGCAAGGCCAGTCGCGCATCGGCGGCGTGTTGGTCGACCACATCGAAGCGACCGGCGGACTCGGCGGCGGCCACGCCCAAGGCGGCGAGATCCGCCTCATCAAGCTGTCGCAGTAACGCCCGCGGCTACTCCGTTTCGGGAGCGGCTTCCGGCGGGCCTTCGGCACCTTCGGCCGATGTCGGCGTCGCCACCGTCGCGAGATCGGCCCACGCGGCCTGCGCTTCGGTTTCGGGCTCGAAGTCGGAGAAGTCAGCACCGATGTAGTTGCCGGCGTCGTCGTACGCGTGCTCACCGAAGTGCTCGCGGTACTCGGCCGCAACCTCGCCGCCCTCGGCGGCTTGCTTGATCGACAGGCTGATGCGGCGACGCTGCAGGTCGATGTCGATGATCTTCACCCACAGCTCGTCGCCGGGCGACACGACCTGGTCCGGCAAGTCGACGTGATGCACCGCCATCTCGGAGATGTGCACCAGGCCTTCGATCCCCTCGCCCACCTGGACGAAGGCGCCGAACGGCACGAGCTTGGTGACGCGTCCGTAGACCAGCTCGCCGACCTTGTGCGCGGTGGCGAACTCCTGCCACGGATCTTGCTGCGTCGCCTTGAGCGACAGGCTGATGCGCTCGCGGTCGAGGTCGACCTCGAGCACTTGCACGGTGATCTCGTCGCCGACGGTGACGACCGAGCCGGGGTGATCGACGTGCTTCCACGACAGCTCCGACACGTGGACGAGTCCGTCCATGCCGCCGAGGTCGACGAACGCACCGAAGTTCACGACGCTCGACACCACACCCGAACGGATTTCGCCGGGCTTGAGGTTGAAGAGGAACTCTTCGCGCTGTTCCTTCTGCGTCTCTTCGAGCCACCCCCTGCGAGACAGCACGACGTTGTTGCGGTTCTTGTCGAGCTCGATGATCTTGGCCTGCAGCGTCTTGCCAACGTACGGCAGCAGGTCGCGCACGCGGCGCAACTCCACCAGTGACGCCGGGAGGAACCCGCGCAGACCGATGTCGAGGATGAGACCACCCTTGACGACTTCGATGACCGGGCCTACGACAACGCCGTCGGCCTCCTTGACCTTTTCGATGTCGCCCCACGCGCGCTCGTACTGCGCGCGCTTCTTGGACAGGACGAGACGGCCTTCCTTGTCTTCCTTCTGCAGCACGAGCGCCTCGACCTGTTGGCCAAGGCTCACGATCTCCGACGGGTTGACGTCGTGACGGATGGACAGCTCGCGACTGGGGATCACACCCTCAGACTTGAAGCCGATGTCGAGCAGGACTTCGTCCTTGTCGACCTTGACGACCGTGCCGGTGACGAGGTCACCGTCTTCGAATTCGACGATCGTGGCGTCCATCGCCGCCAGGAGGTCCTGGCCGCCGAGATCGTTCTCGACGATCTGCTTCGGCACGTAATCGTCGGTGAGGATGTCAGACATAGGTAGGTAGTGGTGGCTTTCCGGACAGGGCCGCGGGATCGGTAAATGCGGCCAGGCGATGGTACTAGAGCACTCACGGTGGGGCCACACGCCGTGGTACAGATAGTCGCGTGAAACGCCGCATTCTGCTCCTTGCCACGATCGCTTTTCTCGCAACGGCCGCACCGGCGCAGGCGATCACGCAGTCGGTGAGCATCAACGACAACTTCTTCGAGCCGGCTACCAAAGCCGTCAACCGGGGCGACAAGGTCACGTGGACCAACCTCGGCACGGCGTTCGACGGGCACACGACCACCGGCGACACGCCGCTGGCGTTCTGGGGCTCACCGCGGCTGGCGCACAACGCGTCGTACACGACGCCGGTGGCGCTCACGGCGGCGGGAACGTATCCGTACCACTGCACCGTCCACTTCAGCATGAAGGGCAAGGTGCAAGTGCCGCTGACGTTGGCGAAGTCGGTGCGCAAGATCACGCTGACGCTTTCATCGGCGCCCGCCGACGCCACCCACAAGTTCGTGGTGCAGCGCAAAGTCGGCAGCGCGTTCCAAACGATCGCGACGGTGACCACGGCGACGTACGTCTTCAACGCGACCGCCGCGGGCACCTACACGTTCCGCTCCGCGCTCCAGAAGAACGGCACGACCGCGACGGCCGCGTTCTTCAGCCTTCCGAAGAGCATCACGGTCAGCTAGTACCGCCGATGCGACGGATCTTCCTCGTCGTTGCTGCGCTCTGCGCGTTCACGGCTGCGCCCGCGCAGGCGGCGACGTCGACGGTGGCGATGAAAGGGCTGAAGTTCGATCCTGCGATCGTGCGCGTTCGTATCGCCGACACGGTCACGTGGACCAACGGCGCATCCGACCGTCACACCACCACGAGCACCGGCCCGACGGCATGGGACTCCGGGCGGCTGAACCCGTGGGGCGGCCGCTACAACCGCGCGTTCCCGATCGCCGGATCGTTCCCGTACTACTGCGCCATTCACAAGTCGGCGGGGATGACCGGCGTGGTCCGTGTCGCAACCGTCGTGAGCCCGGCAACGGGCACAACCGGGACCGACTTCGTGATCACGCTCGCCGCCGCGGGGGTGAAGCCGCCAACGGGCTACGTGTTCGTGGCCGAGAAAGCGCTCGGGTCGGGCGCGTTCACGACCTTGTCGCGCACGACAACGCCCACTGCGCACTTCCGGCTGACGACGCGCGGGACCTACTCGGTTCGAGCGGGACTGCAGAAGACGTCGGGCGCGATCACGGCTGCGTGGTTCAGCGACCCGGTAACGGTGACCGTCTCCTAGCTACATCTGTTCGGCCGACATCGCCGCGTGGTCCTCACCCATGAAGCGGTCGATGGCGGCCTGCAGCTGCGGCGACACCTCGCCGTTCGGCCCGCGCACCACGAACAGACCCGACATGCCTCCGTCGGCGTGGAACTGAACATGGCAGTGGTACATCCACGCGCCCGGCCCGACGTGCTCGCCGGCGACGACCTGGAAGCCGAACGAATCCGCCGGACCCAAGATGTGGTTGTCGACGCTGCGCACGTCCTGTCCTGGTGTTGTCGCCAAGCCGGTACGCGTGTCGGCCCAGCGGTGGCCGTGCAAGTGGAACGTGTGCACCGAGTTCATGTGGCCGATGACGACGAACTCGACGCGCTCGCCTTCGTTGGCGACGAACATCGGCGTGTGCGGCGCCAGCCGCAGGTTGATGCTGTCGTCCATGAACACGAGGACGAACGGCGGGCGATCCGGTAGCGGATCACCGGCGCGGCGCACGATGAACGCGCCGTAGAGACCTTGCTGAATGCCGTCGGTGCCGTGGTCCGTACCGCGGCAGTGGTCGTGATAGTGCCAGTAGCCCGCGGAGCCGTTGTCGACGGTGCCGTCGGGACGCTTCGTGGGCTTGTGCGCGCCGAAGACGTACGTGCGTGTCCCGCCGGGTGGCGTGCAGCCGTTGTTGAGCGGCGTGCCGTCGCTCGCCGGCGAGTAGTCGACGCCGTGGGCGTGCACGCTGGCGCGCTGGTCGGTGTGGTTGACGAGCTTGACGGCGAGGCATTGCCCCTCGTACATCGTCAGCGTGGGTCCCGGCACCTTGGCGGTGTCAGGCGTGCGCCCGTACCCGAGGTGACCGTCGACCATCTCGGCGTAGAGCGTGACCTCCCGGTCAGGAACACACGCTTGGTTCGACGCCGCCGTCGCCTTTGTGTCGCCGCGTCCCGGCGCCAAGTCGATGGCGCCGAGGACGACGACGAGTGCTACGGCTGCTGCGCCGAGGCGAAGCGACCGGCTCAAGAGCAGATGTAGGCGGGGTTCGACGAGTCGCAGCTGTTGCCCGGGAACGTGTTGCCGGAGCCGGTGCCGTCGTACCAGATGTCGTACGGCTTGTTGTCGCCGAACGTGTTGTTGCGAATCGTGTTGCCGACGGGGTTGTTGCCGCCGTCCGACAACGAGTTCACCAGGACGACGCCACCGCCGGCGTCGCTACCGGCGACCTTCTTGTTGCCGTCGATGTTGTTGTTCTCGACGACCACGTTCTTCGGGCCGAGCAACGCGATCCCGACACCACCGAAGGGAGGACCGCCGCTGTCGTCCTCACAGACCTTGTTGTTGTTGTTGATCTGGTTGCCCTCGATCTCCCAGTTCTGCACGCGCACGTCGACCGCCGGATCGTTGCCGTGGTTGAGAACGAAGATGCCGGCGCAGTTGTTCTGGAACACGTTGTCCGTGAGCGTGCCGTTGTTGGCCTCGCGCACGAGGATGCCGAACTGGTTGCCGACCGACAGGCTGTTCTTGAGCAGGAACGAGGCGTCGGGCGAGTCGCCGATGTAGAACCCCGGCGCTTGGTTGTTGCGCGACACGAGTTGGTTGAACACGTTGCCGTTGCTCACGAACGACGTGATGCCGTATCCGCCGTTGCGCGCCGCCGTGTCGTTCTGGAACAGGACATGGCTGGCGCCGTAGCTGACGATGCCGTCGCTCGGGAAGAAGTGCACGAGGAAGCCGGAGACCTCGACGTTCTGCACCGGCGTCACGACGTTGAAGTTGCGGTCGAGTCGCTTGGCGAGCACGCAGATCCCGGGGAACACCCCCGGGCCGTCGCCGCACAAATTGCTGCCGTTCGCGGGCGGCGCCAGGATCGTGCCGTTGGCGTCGTCGCTGTCGCCCGCGCCGCGCAGCTTGATGCCGTCTTTGCGGATGAGCAACGTCTCGCGGTACGTACCGGGCGCGACGTTGATCACGGTCCCGGGCGCCGCGGCATTTATCGCCGCCTGAATCGAGTCACCGGGACCGACGTTGACCGCCGCCTGCGCGGGCGCAACGCCCACTGCGAAAACTCCGGCCGCGACGAGCGCGGCCAACAACAGAGTGCGAACGATGGATCGCATGATTCCCTCCTGGTTCGGGGATGCCCGCAAGCTACGCCCGGGAAGGACACGGATCAACCTTTCTGCGTAGAAGCAATCTTCGGGTCGTTTGCGATTTTCTTCGCGATCACCAGCCATTCGGGGTGCGCGACGTCGGGCGCGTTGGGCGCGTACGCGCCGGGCGTCACCGACCAGATGTGTTCGGCGCGCAGGCCCGTCGCCGCGCACATGAGACGCAGTTCGCGCGGCGTGAACACGCTCGTGTGCAACTCCGCAGCCATCGGTGTGCCGGCGGAGTCGCGCACTTCGGTCGTCTCCGTGCTGACGCCGCGAGTCGCGTCGAACGTCTCGTTACTCTCCAAGTGCTGCAGCAAGAAGTACGCCGAGAACGCACTAAACGCGACGCGCCGTGCGGGCTTCACCGCACGCGCCATGCCCGCGAGCACCGAGCCGTCTTCGTCGCCGACGAGGCCGAAGCCGCCTTGACACAACGAGATCACTGCGTCGAACTCGCCGTCGTACGCGAGCGTGCGCGCGTCGCCCCGCACGAACGTCGCCCCGGGCGGCGCGTGCTCGTTGGCGAGGTCGACAAAGCGCTGCGCGATGTCGACGCCGACCACTTCGAACCCGCGCCGCGCGAGTTCGTGCGCGTGGCGACCTGGACCGCAACCCACGTCGAGCACGCGCTCGCCCGGCTGCAGCGCCAGGTGCTCGACGATGAAGTCGACCTCATTCGCCGTGCCCTTGGTGAACGAGTACCGCAAGTACGCCTCGCCCATGTGCTCGGCGAGCGGTTCGAACCAGTGATCAGTCACTCGTGGAGCCAGTCGAAGGTGAGGCCGAACTGTTCGCGGGTGTTGCGGGCGGCGACAGATTCGAGCGCCGTCGGCCACTCGAGCCCGTAGCGCACGAACAACGGTCGTGCGCGCGTGAGCGTCGCTTCGGCGAGCGCGAGTTCGAACGACAGCATCCCGTCGTAGGACATGGTCGCGGGCGGCAAGGCGGCGAAGACCGCTCGTTGGTCGTCGGTGAGATCGCGCTCGGGATGGCGGGAGTCCTTCGGGACGGTTTCGTTCTCCGCCAAGAGGACCGTCGTGAGCAAACCAATGGTGTGACCGATGCCGCTCATGTGGCTCACGTGATCGCCGCGCTTGGTGAAGCGAATGCCGGGCCCGGCGAGGCATCGCAGCCTCTCCTGCACGGCGTACGCGACCGCCGGTGCGAACTCGGTGAAGCGGCGGCCAGACATCATCCCGACCGCGAACCCCGGAGGCGGCGTCCACTCGGGCGCGGACTCCGCCCACACGGAAACGTCGAAGGTCAGACCTTCATCGGTTACCGAGTTGATGACGAACGGAAACAGCGGACGGTCCAGCAGGACTGTCGGTGTGATCTTGTCCATCCACGATTCCCACTCGTCGAGGAACGGGCCGACCGCGTCGTCGCGCACGATCACCTTGAGGTCGAGGTCACTCCACTCGTCGGCGGTGCCATCCGCTTGCGATCCGGTGAGTTCGACGCGCACGACGCGCGGGTCAGCCTTGAACACGTCGAGCGCGCGCTGGTGAAGCTTTGCGTACCGCGGATCTACTTGGCGTCGGCCCACGTGTCGCCCCAGCCGACGTTGACCTCGAGCGGGACGTCGAGTTGCGCGGCGCCGCACATCGCTTCGCGGGTCGCGGCTTCGGCCGCCTTCTCTTCAGCCTTCGGCACCTCGAGGATGATCTCGTCGTGCACTTGCAACACGATGCGCGTCGCGAGACCTTCGGCTTCGAGACGCTTGTCGAGGGCGACGAGGGCGACCTTGAAGATGTCGGCGGCGAGGCCTTGAATGCCGGCGTTCATCGCTTGGCGCTCCCCCGCTTGCCGGATGCGGAAGTTCGGCGACGACAACTCCGGAATCGGGCGCCGGCGACCGAACAGCGTCTCGGTGTAGCCGCGGTCTCGCGCTTCCTTCACGCTGTTGTCCATGTACGCCTTCACCGCAGGGAACGCCTTGAAGTACGCGTTGAGGATGACGCTCGCTTCTTCGACGGGGATCGCAAGGCGCTGCGCGAGGCCGTACGACTCCATGCCGTACGCCAAGCCGTAGCTCACCATCTTCGCCTTCGACCGCTGGGCGACGGTGACGTCGTTTTCGTCGACGCCGTAGATGCGCGCCGCCGTCGTGGCGTGGATGTCGTCGCCGGTGGTGAACGCCGCCGTGAGTCCGGGATCGGCCGAGAGGTGCGCGATGACCCGCAACTCGATCTGGTTGTAGTCGGCGACCAACAGCCGACAACCCTTCGCCGGGATGAACGCGCGCCGAAACTGGCGGCCCTCGTCGCTGCGGACCGGAATGTTGTGCAGGTTCGGTGACTCGCTCGACAGGCGGCCCGTGCGGGCGACCGTCTGGTTGAACGACGCGTGGATGCGGCCGTCGTCGGCGATCTCCGCCGCCAGCGTTTCGCCGTAGGTGTTCCGCAGCTTCTCGACCTCACGCCAGCGCAACAGCTTCGGAATGATCGGGTGCTGATCGACGAGTTTCTCGAGCGACTGCGCGTCGGTCGAGAACCCGGTCTTCGTGCGCTTCGACGGCGCCAGCTCGAGCTTGTCGAAGAGGATCGTCCGCAGCTGAGGTGTGGAGTTCACCTTGAACGGCTCACCGGCCAGTTCCTGGATCTCTGCCTCCAGCTGGCGGACCTCGTCGGTGA
>JBEEFV010000034.1:0-35986 GCA_041166405.1 Actinomycetota bacterium
TGGCCCGCGGCCGCGAGTCGCCGGGCCGGCTCGATGAACGGCGCGATGTCGCCGACGTAGCCGACTTCGGTAACGACGACACTCGACATTTGGCACCGTTCCCAACCTGAAAGAGCACTCTTACTGAGCGTAGTGTCGAGCCGTGTCCGAGCGCCATCCGACCGCGCGTCGCATCATCACCGAAGCCCTCCGTTTGTTCGCCGAACGCGGCATCGCCGGCACGCCGATCGTGCGAATTGAAAAGGCTGCTGGTCTCGCTCCAAGCTCGGGAGCGTTTTACCGCCACTTCGCGAGCAAGGAGGAGGTCCTCGAGGCCGCGGTCGACGACGCCGCGGCGGCGAGCGCGCTCGCGGTTGATGCCTTCGCTGTGCTCGACGAGTTGCCGCTCGAGCAACAGGTCCTTTTCATCGCCCGTGGCACCTGGATGCTGTTCGACTCGCAGCGCGACCTCATGCTCGTACTGACACGTGGCGCGGCGCCGCCACCGTCCAACTACAGCCACGACGCGGACAACTTTCCCGGTAATGGTGTTGCATTTCTCGCGCGATGGCTTACGCGTCGGAGTCGAGGCCGCGGGCGCGTCCTCAAGCGAGTCGCGGACCCCGAAGCGACCGCCCTTGTGTTGCTCGACGCCTTGACGTTCTTCTGGATGCAGAAGGAAGGCGAGGCGCCGGCTCCCTACGGGGTCGACCCCGAACGCTTCATCAAGGCGTGGAGCAACCTCGTTCTCCAGCTGGCCGCATAGCGGCGTTATGAGACGCGCGTCCGCGTCTACCGTTGCGCGGTGGCTGGGTTGACGCTGAGTGAGCAGTTCTTTCGCGATCAAGCGCAATCGGGGGCCAGTGGGGATCTGTCGACGATCTTGAATCGTTTGAGCCTGGCGGCGCGGATGCTCGCGGCGGAGATCATGCGCGCCGGTTTCGTCGGCAAGCTCGGATTGACGGGCGACACCAACGTGCAGGACGAGCAGGTGCGCGAGCTCGACGTGATCAGTAACGACATCGTCGCCCAAGTGATGGATCACGCACCGATGGTCGCGGGGATCGGCAGTGAAGAACTCGCCGATGTGTACGCAATGGAAGGCTCCGAGCACGGCAAGTACGTGCTGACAATTGATCCGTTGGACGGCTCCGGCAACGTCGATGTCGACGGCGCAATGGGCACGATCTTCGGCGTGTACCGCCGCGCACCCGACCGCGCGGGCCAACCGGCGGAACTGGTCGACTTCTTGCAGCCGGGCCGCGATCTCGTCGCCGCGGGCTACGTGCTTTACGGCCCGTCGACGATGTTCGTCTACAGCGCCGGCGGGGAGGTGAACGGCTTCACGCTCGACCGTTCGATCGGCACGTTCTTCCTCACCCATCCGAACATCCGCGTCCCCGAGGGTTGCGGCAACTATTCGGTCAACGAAGCCAACGAGTCGGGTTGGGACAACGCGACGCGTGCCATGGTCGCAGCCTTTCGCCAACAGAAAACGGAGTGCGGCCCGCGCCAGGCGCGGTACGCGGGTGCGCTCGTGGCTGACGTCCATCGCACGCTGCTCAAGGGTGGCATCTATATGTACCCGCCGACGGTTGCGAAGCCCGAAGGCAAGTTACGGCTGCTGTACGAAAACGCGCCCTTGGCGTGGGTCGTCGAACACGCGGGCGGCGCAGCGACCGATGGAACGCGTCCCATCCTCGACATCACACCGACCGCGCTTCACCAACGCACACCGCTGTTCATCGGCAGTCGCGGCGATGTCGCCGAAGCCCATCGACTCCTCGGCGCGCCACCGATCCCATCAACCTTTGGTTGATGACGCTGTTAGGGTCGCGGGATGGTCAAAGCGTCCCTGTTCGATCGCGACCGCCCGCAGCGTTACGCGATAGGTGCCGCTCGCTAAACCGGCACGCAGCCGACGACTTGTGAGCCTCGTCCTACTTGAAGAGTTCTGGATTGGTTGCGATCACAGCGTCCAGTCGGCCGGGATCGGCCGCTCCCGCGAACACCTGCGCTTTGGTGCTCTCCTTGTCCGCGCGCTCAGTCGCTTTGTCGGCGCGCTCGACTGCCTTGTCGGCCTGAGCCTTGAAGAAAAAGCTGGGTATCGCGCCGGTGGCGACGCCGACGAGCGTGGCGAAGAGGCCCCAGTATTTGGCGTAGTCGTCAAATGTCTTCGTTTCCGTGGCGCAGAAAACAATGATGAACACCACGAGAGCGAGATACGCCAGACCCATGAGAATCGGCCCAATCTTCGTTTCCATGTGAACCCCCCTAGACAGCCGCTTGTGCGCCGAGGCTAAGCCTGAGCCCGCCTACGCGTCGAGGGGGACAACCCTTGAGCCGGGTTCTGACTGCCCCCGGGCTGCCGCTTCGCCAATAACAGCGCACGCGACCCAGCCGGCGTTTTGGGTCGTGCGGTTTCGCGCTTAGAAGAGTCAGGATCATCAACCTTTAGTTGATGACGCTGTTAGGGTCGCGCGATGGTCAAAGCGTCCCTGTTCGATCGCGACCGGTACTCGGACCGACAGCTCAATCGTTTGCAGGCAGCTCTGCTGAGCTCGGCTCTCGATCTCGCTGAGCACGACCGCCGCGACGCGAAACGGCCGAAGCTCGCCGAACTCAGTGCCTGGGACCAGATCGATCGCGTCGTCAGGGATTGGATGCGCATCGCTGCAACGGACGCGGCGAAGCATCACACGTGGGCAGAGATTGGAGCCGTGCTCGGTGTGACACCCCAGGCCGCACACAAACGGCTGCGTCGCCTCGACGACGACGAACGTGCCGACACGTAGCTGTTAGCGGGCGTCCGCGATCTGTGTGAGTGAAGCGAAGAGTGTCGGGACTGGCTCAACTGCGGGCCGGTTCCAACTTGGTGCGAGAACGTCGCCCGATCGGTACGGACCACCGACGGGCGATAGGGCCCGCTCGCCCGCCAGCGCGATGAGTTCAGGATCGCCGTGCGCGAGGGCGTCGTTGATGAGTCGCAGTGTCTCGGGATCGCGTTGTCGGAGTCCGGCGGTGGCACCGACAATCCCTGGGAACGGTTCGTTCCTTGCTTGAAACCAGCATTCGAGTACGCGGTGCGCGATGAGGCCGCAGCCGATGCGTCGTTCGTCGGCTTGTTCGATTTGCCGTGCTTTCTGCAGGTCATGGGTGAATTGAAAGCGCATCATCTGCGTGGCCTCGCTCCGATGAGTGCGCGGCGTGACTCGCGCGCGCTCGAGGAGTGAGTTCGGATCCCAGACTGCGACGCAAGCGGGTACGAAATCGGAGCCGCCGATACCCCGCGGCCCATCGTCGGCCGATCTGAAGTTCAAGTCGACAGCGATCTCAGCGACAAAAAACCGCAACGACTCGACCGGCGGGTCGACGGCAAGAACGGCCATCACGTCGATGTCTGAGAACGCGTTCCAGCTCTGATCCGCGGTTGAGCCGTACGCGCCGATCGCGATGACCTCAGGGATGCTGCGAAGTGCCGCAACGACACGCGCGAGGACTTCGGCTTGCGGGAGCTCATCGGCTGCCATTTCGGAGAAGGTAAAGCCGACGACAGGCAGGAGCGTCGAATTAGGCCAACGGAGCCGCGGGCAAGTGCGCAGACACGTGTCGTGAAAGGATCCGCTCGTGCAGGTACTCGATGTGATCGACCGAACTGGGCGCGAGATCGAGCAGTTTGAGAGCGTCGCCGCGCACCACCTCGGAGGCGTGCGCTTCCGAGGCGACGGCGGTTGGGCGTTTCTGCAGGTAGACGCGGGCGGACGGCTCGGCCGTCATGCCGCCCTGCTCGACCAACTCTTCGTTGTCATCGATGGTTCGGGTTGGGTCGCGGGCGCCGACGGACAGCGCCGCCCGATTCGAGCGGGGCAAGCGGCTCGATGGAGGGCGCGCGAGGAGCACGAGTCTGGCAGCGACCACGGGATGCGAGTCGCCGTACTCGAAGCAGCGTCGATCGAGCTGAGCTAACCGACGCCCGACGTGCGCCCGTAGCCGCCGATCCTGGATCGGCACTTACGCGCTGCTCATTCCGTGAACGAGTCTGCAATGCAGACAGGCGTCGCTTGTGACGGCGTTGAGAGCTGGATGGCAGATTCATTGTGGCGCTGCGGTCGGTTTGTGTCGACTAGCCGTGCTTGCAGGCGCCTGCGTGCGCGGAAAAGTCGGGCGCGCGCCGTACTCGGTTTCAACCCCAGCACCTGTGCTGCCTCGCTAGGGGTGAGACCGTCCCACGCGGTCAGCGTGATCATCTCGCGATCGTCGGCCGGGAGAAGCGCGAGCTGTTGTCGAACAACGATGAGTTCGTCCGCTCGGCGAGGCGCAGCTACTGCCTCCGCGCGTAGGGAATGGCCGAGCCGCGCTACTGCTGCGTCGCGTCGGCGCTCGCCTCGGCGGTGATTGGCGAGAAGTCGTCTCGCGACACCGTAGAGCCACAAGCGGGCGTCGGTTCCGTCGGGAACTTCACCACTCCGTCGCACGGCGACAATGAAGACGTCCGCGAGGAGGTCTGCCGCGTCCTCGGGTTCTGCGACGCGGCGTAACAGATAGCTCAGGATCGCGATGCGGTTATCGCTGTACAGCTTTGCGATCTGCTGTTCTGTCATTGGCCGGGCGCCGTATCGGAGCAGTTCGCGTCGACGTATTCCTGGATCGGGCGTCGATCACCGCGGGCGGCTGCTGCGGAGAGAGCTTCGGCTTGCTTCGAGACGCCGTGTGTCTCGTCCTCGAACGCAGTGGTGACGTGCCAGTGCGGGATTTGCGCCAAGACGTCGCGGGCGCGGGCGACGGCTTCAGGATCGTGGGCGGTCTCGGCGTCGAGCCAGGCGCGGTTCCATTGACACTGCGATTCTCCACCGACTGCTTCCTCGAAAACGCCGGCCTGCCCCTCCCCAGCGGGCGCCTCACGCCAGCGCTTTTCCAAAGCGACCCAGGTGCCACCCGGCGGCAGCGGATATCGCGCCTCGAACTCTCGTAGGAGGTTCATTCCGTCTGGCGAATCGAGGTTGAGGAACTCGCCGTAGTGGCCACCGTCGTCTCCGAAGTGACCCGTGTGCAGACCGATGTAGTTGGCGGCGGCTGGTGCCGCCGCGGCAAGGAGCGCGATTCCCAAAGCGCCGCCAAGCACTCGGCGCCGCCGACGTTGCCGCCGAGCGGCAGGCGCGATGTCGCTCCTGAGCGTGATCGCCGCCACGTCAGGCGAACTTGACGCGAGGGCGAACAGGCGCGCGCCGAGCTCATCGAGCGACGCGTGCACTGCGGGGCGCAGAGCCGGCAATGGATCCGAGCGTTCGACGAGATCTTCCGTGTGCTCCATAGCTCCTTAAGTGTCCGCGGTCGATGCGAACGTTGCGCGAAATCGTCGGCCGCAACGCTGCTCCACCGCCACCTCGACGCGGGCTGTCATGCCGGCCATGTCAACCGGACAGCGTCCCGCGACTTGACGGCTGATCACCTTCGGCGGCCCGGCGTCAGGGGGCGCGGGCTATGAAGATGAACTCATCGTCGCGGACTTCGATATCCGTGAACGATGCCGATTCGAGTGCCGCGACAATTTCGCTGCGCGTGCGGACGGCGAATGTTGCGTCCCAGTCGAACCGCGCCCCATCACTTTCGAACACGAACGTCCAACGAAAGGAGAAATGCCGGTCGCCCGCATCGGTCGTATCGAGCCAACTCTGTGCCGCGCCGACGCCCGGAATGTCCACGCGTTCGAACGTCGACTCGCGGTTCCACTGAAGCCAGCTCTCGCCGACCGGATCGCGCGCGCAGAACACGAGGTGGCCACCTGGCCGAAGTGCATCGCGACACGCTTGAAGCGTCGCCGCCCATTCTTCATCTCGGAGATGCTCTCCGACATTGCCGCTCATCACGACAGCGTCAACTATGAGATTCGGAATCGCGAATGCATCGCCGACGATCCAGCGCACTCGTCCCGCACCTGGCTTGCGTTTGGCTACCTCGATCGACGCCGCTGCAGGGTCAAGTGCCACAACACGCCTGCCCTGTCCGGCAAGGATGCATGCAAACGTGCCGGTGCCGCAGCCGAGGTCGAGCACCGACGTGGCGTCCAGGTCGTCGACGATGGCGAGGAACGGGTCGAGGTCACTGCGGTCCGGATGTAGCGAGTCGTAAATCTCTGCAAGTCGCGGTTCGGCGAACAGGATCCCAGCCACGCCACCGAGTCTCGACGCAGTCCTTCGCGCGCTCAAGCGAGTTCCGTGCCAGGTGTCGGCCGCGGTCGCCGAGTGAGGGCGCTACTCGCCGGTCGTGCCGTCGATGAGTTCGCGAATGACGTCCGCGTGACCGTTGTGGCGCGCGTATTCGTTCAACGTCTTGATGAGCCAGAACCGCAGCGGCAACCCACTCTCGCCGCGATCGTCGAGAGAAGCCGCACTGTCGATGACCTCGCGAGCCGCCTCCACCTCCGCCCGCCACGCGTCGAGAGCCTCATCAGGCGACGCTGCCGCAGCCGATGCGAAGTCACTGCCCGGTTCTTCTCCGAATGGGTCCACGCCGAAGGGAAGGTCAGGCACCTCCGCACCGGCGAACACGCGTCGGAAATAGGTTCTCTCGATCTCGGTGAGATGTCGCACCAGTCCGAGCAGCGAGATTGCGGAGTTCGCGATCGGACGCGCCGCGAACTGGTCCGGCCCGAGCCCTCCAGCCTTGATCGCCAGAGTCTCCCGATGGAAGTCAAGCCATCCGACGAGCATCGACCGTTCGTCGCCTTCGAGAGGCGGGTGCGCTCGCGTCATTCGTCCCCTCCAGGTCTGGGTCGAACGTACTCTCGCAGCAAAGCGCTGCGCGGCGGACCTCATTCTGCGACGAGTCTGCAATGCAGACAGGCGGTCGGCCCGCAGTACGTGAGTCCACACGGTGGACTGATACACACGCTCATGCGAGAAACTGTCGAGGTGACGCGGCTTCGGGCGGTCCTGCGGGGTCTCGCTAGCGCACTGGTGCTCCTCGTCGGCGCCTACGTGTCCTACGCGTTCGGCGCCGGCTACCTCGGCGGCGTGTCGCTGCCAACGCCGCTGAACATCTTCGCCGCGGTCGTGATCCTCGGCGCTGCGGTCGTGATCGCGCGAATGATCGCGGACAGTGCGTGTCGACCGGTTCGCTCACCTAGGTAAATCAAGGACAGCGCGAACTGCGGCTTCTAAGTGAGAGGTCGTGTAGACGGCGTGACGCGTCTCGATGCTCCTGCCGCCATCGAGGTCAAAGAACACGCCGCCCGCTTCTTCGGCGATGACGACCCACGCGGCGTGATCCCACGAATCGCCGTAGTCCTCAAGCAGGACGACGTCCACACGACCTTCGACGAGGTCCAGGACGTAGTGAGTCGTCTTCTCAGTCCAGGTGCTCTGAGCGGCGAGCAGCGTTGCGTTCCGCGAGTCGTTCGCCAAGACCACGGCGTTCGCCGAGAATCGCGCGCTCGAAAGTGTGGTGATAGCTGAGACGGATAGTGACTGTTGATCGGCAAGCCGCGTTCCGACCGTCCGAGCGCTGAAGGCTTCGCCGCCCCTCGTCGCCCAGTACCTCCTCGCCATGGCCGGGCAGTCCACCAGGCCTAGGACGATCTCTCCTTCGACCTCGAGTGCGAGCAGAGTCGCCCACGCAGAACTGCCAGCTACGAAGGACCTTGTGCCGTCGATGGGATCGACGATCCACCGACGATCTGTGCGCCCGCTCCCGCCTGCTTCCTCGCTGAGGACACCGTCCAACGGACGCTCCCGAGCGAGCACGGCCAAAATCGCATCCTCGACCGCGTGGTCGGCAACCGTGACGGGCGAACCGTCGGGCTTTGGAGATGCAGTAACACCGCGTTCGAAATGGCGCATGCTGATCGGCGCGACTGCGTCCGCGATGCGGTGCGCCAACGCAAGATCGTCTGAAAGCGACATCAATCCACGGCTTGGCCGTTTCGCACGCGACGCATCATCGCCCGCGCCGCTCTCGCCAGGCGCCAACTCAAAAATACGAGGCCTTGCCGTCCACGCCTCCGTACCGTGCCTGCCCATGCAGCCAGTGAAGGCGAGGATGGCCGCGGCCGCAGCATTGGCGACTGCGGCGGAGCTTGGCCTCTTTGCAAACGACGTGATCATTCTGAACGATTCGAACCGGCTGGTCCTCCGCCTTCTCCCATGCGACATCGTCGCCCGTGTAGCTCCCGCCGCGTACGGAGAGGACGGCACACGTTCGCTGTGGACCGACTATCGAGCGCGTGCGCAGGCCGAGATCGAACTCGTTCGCCGCCTCGAACAGACAGCGAGTCCCGTGGCTGCACTTGATCCCCGCGTCCAACCGCGCCTCTTCGAGCGCGACGGCGTCGTCATCGGCTTTTGGACGTACTTCGAACCTGTTGTTGGCGACGTACCGTCGGACAGCTACGCGGATGCGCTCGCACGCCTTCATGCCGGCCTGCGCGAGACGACGATGGCGACGTCGCACTTCACGGACCGGATAGCAGACACCCAACAATGGGTGGCGAGCCCCGACATCACGCCTGGTATCGGAGACGAAGACCGAGCGCTCCTTTGGGACACACTCGAGCGCCTTCGGCGTTCCGTCGCTGGTCGCGCCGCCGAGGAACAGATCCTGCACGGCGAGCCGCACCAATGGAACGTCCTCCGCACGACGCGAGGCCCGCTCTTCATCGACTTCGAGAACTGTTGCCGCGGCCCTATCGAGTACGACCTCGCGTGGGTTCCCGAGGATGCGAGCAAGCGGTATCCGGACGTCGATGACGATCTGCTCCGTGATTGCCGCGGCCTGATGCTGGCGATCATCGCGGCGCACTTCTGCCGTCCCGACAACGAACACCCGAATGAGCGCGGCCGCGAGGAGTACCTCGGGGCCGTGCGCGAGGGTCCGCCGTGGCCAGCGCTCGATGAAATCCTGCGGCGGTCGCTGGGCGCGTAGTCGGGGCCACGACGCGAGCCCTTCCCGGCCGGCGTTACCCGTGAGGCGGAAACCCCGAACGGGCCCGATCGGAACGGCAGCCGACCACAACGGCTGCGAGACTGACGCGATGAAAGGCGTAATCCTCGCTGGGGGCACGGGAAGTCGCCTCCACCCTCTGACGAAAATCACGAACAAGCATCTGTTGCCGATCTACGACCGGCCGATGATCGCCTACGCGATCGAAGCCCTCGTCGGCGGGGGAGTTACCGAGATCATGGTCGTCACGGGAGGCACCCACGCCGGGGAGTTCTTACGGCTGCTCGGTAACGGGCACGAGTGGGGAGTCGACCGCCTCCAATACGCCTACCAAGAGCGAGCCGGCGGCATCGCCGAGGCGCTCGGGCTCGCCCACAAGTTCGTCGGCGGCGACAAGGTCGTCGTCACTCTCGCCGACAACATCTTCGAAAAGTCGCTGCGCCCGTCGATCGTGAGCTTCGCGTCTCAGTCTCAAGGCGCTCGGCTGGTTTTGGCGCGAATGGCAGAACCCGAGCACCTACGTCACCTGGGCGTTCCCGTTCTCAGTGCGACCGGGGAGATCGAACGCATCATCGAGAAGCCCGAAGCTCCGCCGAGCGAGTTCGCGGTTACGGGCGTGTACTTCTACGACTCGACGGTCTTCGATGTGGTCGCTGGCCTTGCGCCGTCAGCGCGAGGTGAGCTTGAGATCACAGACGTCAACAACCATTACGTGTCGCTCGGTCACGTCGAGTACGACGTGACCGAGGGCTTCTGGGGCGACGCCGGCGAGTCAATCGACTCGTACTACGCGGTCAACGACTTCGTCCGGGCATTCGGCGCTAACAAATAGTCGGATCTGGCCGCGTCGATCGCGCCAGCGTCGCGGTATCGCGCGCGACGGAACCGCGTTGGCCACGTGTCGATGACCGTAGCCGTGTTCGTGTTCGTGTTCGTAGCATCGAGAAATGGGTCGACTTAGCGACGCGCTTTTGTCGAGTGAGCTGACGGGCGCACTGACGCGCCTGCGGCCGCTTGTCGCCGCCGATGTCGCGTGGCTCACTCGCGCGGGAGATGACGCCGACATCGCGAAGTGGAACGGCGTCGCGCAGCCCTTCACCACCTCTGCTGCCGAGGAACTCGTCGCGCTTCGACAACGGGCATGGGATGACGACTCTCGGGCAACGTTCGCGATCGAAGCCGCGCCGGCCGATCCGTGCGGCTACCTAAGCATTCGCATTGGGTGGTCGCGTGGCATCGGTGAGGTGGGCTACTGGCTGCTTCCGGAGCAGCGCGGGCATGGCGTAATGACGGATGCCGTTCGCGTGGCGCGCGACTGGGCTTTCGACGCGCTCCGCTTGACGCGGCTGCAAGCCGGAATTCAGCCCGGCAATTCTGCGTCCGAGGCGGTCGTGATCAGGCTCGGCTTCACAAGGGAAGGACTTTTGCGAAGCTGGGAGAAACTAAACGGGCAACTCCACGACGAGTTGATGTACTCGCTGCTTCCATCCGACCCGAGGCTGTGATCGGCGACTCGCGGCCGCGTCGGGTCGGTCCCGTGCATTGAAAGTCTCTTTCACGCGATCGATTTCCGATCGACACGCCTGACCGGATCAGGAAGGCTCCCGTTCAATGCTGCGAGAACTTGATGTCGCGTACGACGTCGAAGGCGTCGAGATGATTGGGTCGCTCATCGTCGAGGACCGGGAGACGGGTCCCAGGCCGAGCGTGCTCCTCTTCGGGGGAGGCACCGGGTTCGCTCCGTTCCACCGACAAAGAGCGCGCGCTCTCGCAGACTTGGGCTACTGCGTGTTCGGAGCGGACTACTTCGGCGGCGGCCGGGTGCTCGAAGGCGCCGCTCTGGACGCAGCTCGAGCAGCGATGACCCCAGATCACCGAAAAGCGCTCGGCCTGGGCGCCTTCAACGCGCTCGTCGCTCGCGCCGAGGGCGATGCCGATCGCGTCGCCGCCCTCGGCTACTGCTTCGGCGGCGGCGTCGCGGTTCAACTCGCTCAAGCGGGCGCCGCTCTCAAAGCAGTCGTCGGCTTCCATCCTGGCATCGGGCCAACCCCGACACCTGAGGACAACGCGAACATCTCCGGTGCCGTTCTCATGTGTTGCGGAACCGCCGACCCGCTCGTGCCGGTAGAGAAAGTCATCGCATGGCTGCAGCAGATGACCGACTCCGGCGTCGACTGCACGGTTGAGCTGTACTCCGGGGTCGGTCACGTCTTCACCGATCCCGAAGCAGACAGCCTCGGCTATCCCGGGATCGCATACGACAAGCGAAGCGACGAACGGTCGTGGGCGTCGATGCTGCGGCTTCTCAGCACCACCATCGGTGCACCCGCCTAAATCGGCGAACGCGGGTCCGCGTTGTCGGACTCACCGATAGCCCGCGTCAGGGCACGCTCCTATCTCGATATGTCCGCCGCGGCGAGGTACGGACGTTCAACCAATCGGCGGACTGCACGGAGGGGATGTGCGGGGTGAAGGTTCCCGTTCTCGGGCTGGTCCGGTGGCCAGAAGAGAACCGTCTCGAGCGCGAACGCGAGTCCGTAGAGCCACAAGCGTTCTTCGATGTGCACGTGCGCGAACAGCGCGGGATATCCCTCGGCGAGCCACGCCAGGACGGGCGACGTCGTCCCTTCGGTGATTCGCTGAGCATCAAGCCCGCGCACGAACGAGATCAATTCGAGATCGCGCGGCGCGAGGCGAGCGAACTCGAAGTCCATTACGGCGGTGACTCGGCCGTCCTCGATGTGAACATTGGCGGGCCCAGCGTCGCCGTGGATCACATGGCGATACTCGTCGTCGTCGACGTAGTGGGCGAGCTCCTCCACGCGATCAACGGCGGCGTCGACGAGTCCGTGGTCGACGAATGGCAACGACTTCAATGCCGGGATCAGCGCCGAAACACGCTGCGCCGGGACCGGCACGAGGTCGGTGCAGACAATGTCGACCGCGTTGCCTACGTTCAACTCCGCGTGCTTGGCCTGCAGCGCCGCCGCGACGGGGGCGGGCGGCGACCAATCGTGCAACACCGCCAACATCTCGGCGAGCTGCACGATCGCAGACCGCACCGTGTCCGGCGGGAGTGAAACGGCGACCGTCGCGAGGTTGTCGCCAGGTACAGCTTTCGTGAGCATCCACTCCAAGTCGTCCGCGTCTCCGACGTCGACAACCTCGACGTGCGGGATTTGCGACGGCAGTGCGCCGAGCAGCGCTGCTTCTCGGTGAAGGCGCCGTCGGTCACCTCGAAAGCTGATCCGAAGGAACAGTTCGTCGATCTGCCATACGTTGTTCACGGCGCTGTCGACCCATCTCGCTGACTCCACGCTGACGGGCAGGGTCGCGGCAATCCGTGCCAACCGGCCGTCCGCTGCTTCGGGCGAACTCGGATCGAGACGGCCCTCGCCGACCGTGTGCGCGTCGTACGCCCGCAGCCACTCCATCAGCGGACCGTAACCATCAGCCGAGGCGCCGCAACGCTGCCGCCACGGCGATCTCGACGCGGGAAGTCATGCCGGCCATGTCAACGGGACAGCGCCCGGCGACTTGACGAGTGATCACCTTCGGCGAGTTGTCGTCGTAGTGCAGCAACCCATACAGGTCCCACCACGGATCGAGAGTCGCGCCCGCGGTTGACTCGTAAACCGACCGAAGGTCGTCGGCCCACTCCGGCGAGTAGAGCGCCGCCAGATAGAACCGACACTGCCCAACGTCGATCGCGCGGGACCCCCGATAGATCGCGTTCCAGTCGACCAGTCCCGTGATCCTCCCGCGCGACCACAGCATGTTGATGGGCAGGAAGTCGCGGTGGAGAAAGACGGGTGTGTCGTTTGGCGGCGCTGCCGCCATCACGCCGAACGCCGCCTTCCACACCGCGGGCTTGCGCGCTGTGACGGGCACCTGAAACTTCTCGACAGCGACCCACGAATCCGCCCACGGTCGGAACCTCTTCGCCGGGAGATCGACCGAGTGCACCCGCGCAGCAAGCTCGGCGATCCGCGCGATCCACGCCCGAGGTTCCGCCGGAGTGAGGTGAACGTGTCCCGGCAATCGCGTCATCAGCAGCGACGGGAACCCGCCGGTCGATGCACCCGCGACATCCGTAGCAAGGACGGTCGGCACCGGCAGCCCGCTGCCCGCCACGACACCAAGGTTGGCGATCTCCTTCTCCAAGTCGGGCTCCACGCCGACCCCGGCCGGATACTGCCGCATCACGACGACGGTCCGCACGCCACTGCGCTCGACGGTCAGCCGGTGGACGGCAGAGCAGACGCCACCCGTCAATCGGCGATGACCAACGACGCGACTGCCTCGGCCCATCGACTTTGCAACCCACGTGAGCGTTTCCGCCGACGGCCGACGCTGCAAGAACGCGTCATCCCTCCAGTCGCCGAAGGTCAGCGCCCGAAGGCGGGCGTTAGTTGCCGTTGGTGGACCAGTGCCAGGGCTCGCTGGAGAGGTTGTAGAGCCCGTAGGTCGATGCGTTCTTGTTGAGCCACTGCCATGCGGGGCTCGAGTGCGACGTGATGATCGAGCCGCCGTAGGTGAAGTCGATGGCGAGGCCGCGCTCGTGCATCGAGGCGCCGGGGCGAGCCGTCGGCGGCGAGCACTGGTTGGCCGGCTTCTCGTAGACGTCGTAGTCGGAGCTGCCGCAGTGCGCCTTGCGCAGTGCGATCTGCTGATCGGAGTCGCGGTAGCCCCAACCGGAGAGCGTGATGCCATCGGCGCGTGCGGCGTCCAACAACGCGCCGACCTTGCTGGCGATCGAGCGGGCGACGGTGATGCCTTGCACGGTGACGACGTCGACGTTGCCGACGCTGATGCGACCGCTTCCGCCGCCGCCGCCCTTGGCGCGCCGAGCGATCTCGGCCGACAACGCCTTGTCGCGTGCTGCGAGGAACGACGCCTCGGCCAACGCGGCCTCGAGACGAGCCTCGACGGCGGTCTGCACGTTCTTCTGTTGCGAACGGTTGCTCTGCAGCGAACTCAGCGCCGACTGCTGACGGGAACGCTCTGCCGCGGCCTGCGCGGCCTTCGACTCGGCTTGTTGGCGTGCCGCCACCATCTGGTCGCGCAGCTGCCCGAGGCGCACCGTGATGTCCTGACCGCGCGCAATGGCGCGCAGGCGCAGATACCCGTGCGCCGCAGCTTCCGAGAGCTCCTTGGCGTCGAGCTTCGGCACCTGCTTGTCCTCGAAGCCGTGCATGTACAGCTGCAGCGCGAGTTTCTTGGTCTGGCTGCGCAAGCGGTTGTAGTTCGCGGTCGTCTGCGACTCCGAGCCGCGGGCCAGTTCGGCAGCTTGCGCCGCGTTCTGCAGTGCCAGCGACGCCGCGTCGTAGGCGGCCTTGCTGGCGCTCACCTTGGCGTTGAGATCGGCGATCTCCTTGTTGAGCTGCGCGTCGGTCTTCTTGAGGTTGTTGACCTCGGCGTCGATCGCCTTCTTCTGGCTCTGGACGTTCTTGCGCTCGGTGTACGGGTCGGAGCTAGACGCGAGCGCAGGCGCGGTCGTACTGGCAACGGTCATCGTTGCGACGACGGCCGCCATGAAGCAGATGCCTCGCCGTGATTTGGGGAAGTGGTACATAACGATCGATCAGTCCGTTACCGGATTGCGGAGAAGGGTAGTGCGACGAGGGGGCGCTGCCAACCACGCTGTTAGCGGGCTGTGAACCCCATCACGAACCTTCGGACGGCGGGGGCGAAAATGTTGGGTTCTACGTCGATTTCTTCGACGACGCGCAGATCGGTCCACGCCTGGTTGAGCTTGCCGAACAGCACCTCGAGCTCCCGGCGGGCGAAGTTGCGCCCGATGCAGAAGTGCGTCCCGTGGCCGAAGGCGACGTGGGGATTCGGGTTGCGGGTGATGTCGAAGCTGAACGGGTCGTCGAACACGTCTTCGTCGCGGTTGCCCGACGGATAGACGAGCGCGACGCGGTCGCCGGCGCGCAGCGTCTTGCCGCGCAGTTCGGTGTCGGTCTTCACCCGGCGGAACATGTTGTTCAGCGGCGTCACCCAGCGAATGACTTCGTCGACGGCCGTGGTCAACAGCGCGGGGTCGTCGTACAGCGCCTCCCACTGGTCGTTGTGGTCGCAGAAGGTGCGCAGCCCGTGGCCGATCGCGGTGCGCGTCGTCTCCGCGCCGCCGGCGACGAACAGCCCCGTCTCGTGATGGATCTGTTCCTGCGACATCGGCTCGCCGTCGATCGTGGCGTGCGACCACTTCGACAACAGCCCGTCGCCGACGGGACACCCCCGCAGGTTCGGCACCTCGCTCATCAACATCATGTAGAGCTCTTGGTTCGCTTCCATCATCCCGACGATGGCGTCGTTGTCCATGGTCATGGCGTCGATGCGCATCAACTTCTCAGACCACACCTTCACGACCGGCCACTGCTCGTCGGGCAAGCCGAGCAACGCGCACGTGAAGCGCGCCGGGAGTTGACCGGCGAGTGCGTCGACGACCTCGCACGACCCGTGCGGCGTGAGCGGCTCGATCATGGAGTCGAGCAACTTGTCGAACTGCGGGTTCCAGGCGTCGACGGCGCTCGGCGTAAAGCCGCGGTTGATCAGACGCCGCTGCTTGAGGTGCTGCGGGTCGTCCGCCGCGATCATGTTCGCTTCGCCTGGCGACGGGTTGAGGCGGTAACTGCCCTCGGAGGAGAAGATCTCGTCGTGGCGCTCGACGTGGATGATGTCGGCGTGCTTCGTGATCGCCCAGATGCCGCTGTTGTCGTCGAAGTAGACGGGGTCGTTGGCGCGACACCACGTCCACGCGTCGTGCTGACGGCTGCGCCAGAACTCGCGGTCGAGCAGGTTGATGTCAGGCGCTGGCACTGGTGTCCCCAAAGTGGTCGCGCAGTTCGCGCTTGAGGATCTTGCCCGCGGCGTTGCGCGGTAACTGCTCGGACGTGAACACGATCTTCGAGGGCACCTTGAACGGCGCGAGGTGTTCGCGCAGGTACGCCTGCAGGGTTTCGGCGTCGAGGCTTTCGCCGTCGCGCACGCAGATCACCGCCGCGACCTCCTCGCCGAGGCGTTCGTGCGGCACGCCGAACACTGCGGCTTCGTACACCGCCGGGTGTTCGTAGATCGCCGCTTCGACCTCGGCGGAGTACACGTTCTCGCCGCCGCGCAGCACCATGTCCTTGGCGCGGTCTTCGATGTAGAGGAAGCCCTCTTCGTCGAGACGGCCGAGGTCGCCCGAACGCAGCCAACCGTTGACGATCGTCTCTGCCGTCGCCTCCGGTTTGTTCCAGTAGCCGCGGATGAGCGACGGACCTTTGAACCACACCTCGCCGCGCTCACCGACGGGAAGCTCGTTGCCGTCTTCGTCGCGGATCGAGATGAGCTGTCCGGGCGCGGCGCGTCCCGTCGACGTCGGGTGCTCGATGTAGTCCTTGCCGGAGTTCCCCGGGCCGTACGCGTTCGTCTCGGTCATGCCGTAACCGATGTTGGGCGCCGCCTGCTTGAACGACGACGCCACGCGCCCGACGAGCTTCGGTGGAGCCGGCGCGCCACCACCGCCGACCGACAGCAACGACGACGTGTCGAACTTGTCGAAGTCGGGGCACTCGAGGAGGTCCCAGCTCTGCGTCGGGACGCCCACGAAGTTCGTGATGCGCTCGCGCTCGATCAGTTCGAGCGCGCGCTTCGGGTCCCACTTGTACATCATCACGAGCTTGAGCCCGCTGCCGAAGCAGCTGAGCATGACGGGCACGCCGCCGGTTACGTGGAACAGCGGCACGATCAGGATGAAGCTGAGCGGGTCGTTCGACTGGGAGCGCGGCGCGTCGGGGTTGCGCACGCGCTCGAGCGCGGTGCGCGACGCGAAGCCGGTGATCGAATTCGTGATGGCGCGGTGCGTCGATACCGCGCCCTTCGCCCGGCCCGTCGTTCCCGACGTGTACAGGATCGTGGCGTCGTCGTCGGGCGCGATGTCGACCGGCTCCGGCAAGTCACCGAGGTGCACGACGTCGTCGTACTTGTCGGCGCCCTCCGCATCGCCGCGCACGACGATGGTTCGGATGCCGAGGCGCTGCGCGGTCGTGTGGGCGACCTTGGCCCGTTCGGGATCGGCGATCAGCACCTTGGTGCCGGAGTCCTCGAGCGCGTGGTCCATCTCGTCTTCGGTCCACCACGCGTTCAGCGACACCGAGATCGCGCCGATCGACACGATTGCCGCCCACGAGATCACCCACTCCGGGTAGTTGCGCATCCCGATGGCGACGCGGTCGCCCTTCTGCACGCCCATCCGCCCGAGCGCGGCGCCGAGCGCGTCGACGTGTTGCATCACCAGTTCGAAGGACCAGCGCTCGTCTTCGTACACGAGGAAGTCGCGGTCGCCGCGCGTGCGCGCCGACGCCACGAAGTCGCGCAATGTCGGCGGAGCGTTCTTGAACACCTTCGTCGGTACGCCGAGTACGTCGGTCTCTTCGAGTTCGAATACTTGCCCCGGCCCGGTGACGGCCGCGACCGCCTCCGCATAAGTCATCGCCATAAGACACGCATTATTGCGGCAGGATCGCGTGCCGGTGACGGCGAAGCATTGAGGCACATGGGGGGCTCGGGGGCTACTCCCGAACTGGGCGCGCCAGATCCCGAAAAACGGGATTTGGCGCGCCCAGTTCGAGCAGTTAGGAGATTCGGCGGGGGCGCGACGTGCGCGTGCGGGCGAAGCGTCCGATGCCCGCCACGGCCGGTTCGGCGACTTCGGCCACTTCACGCGCACCCAGCGAGCCCAGCAGGCGTGGCGCCCGCACCGTCGCCCCGGCGAGACGCCACAGGCACAGCAGCAGGCCGACCACGATGAGCACGACGGCGATGCGTTCCTTGCGCGGATGTTCGATGGCCTTGACGGCCGGCGTGTTGCCAGGGAACCCGCCGAGCGCTTGCTCGGGCGGGGCGGCCGTCGGCGCGGGCGGCGGAACGGCGAACGCGAACTGCGACTCGTCGGGGAACAGCGTCGTGCCGTTGACGATCTCGCCCGGCGTGAAGTCGGCGACGGCGGCGTTGGTCGGCATGTCGTCGGATGCTGTGCTGGGCGCGGCGACGACCTGGAGCGACGACGCGCCGGGCGCGTCGAAGTTGACGGTGAACGGGACCTGCCCCGTGGGCACGACGGCGACATCGACGGCGCCGTCGGAGTCGCGGAACGCGCTCGTCAGCTTGAACGTGACGATCATGCCGGTGGCGTCGAGCGTGCCGGGCGTGCACAGCGGGTCGATCGCCGGCTTCGTGTCCCACCGCTGATTGCCGCCGGCCTGCCAGCCCGGCGTCTGCACGAGACAGCCGAGCAGCCCGTCGCCGCTCGGGATCTCGATCGGCGTGGCCGACGACAACTGCAGCGTGGCACCGGTGATGTCGTCGACGGGGTAGTAGACGGCGCCGAGCGCGGCAGGCCCGTTCGGCGCGTTCGTCACCGTGATGCCGCCCTCGGGCGACGTCGGCGGCGACGGAATTGTCGGCGCCGGTGCCGGAACTTGTTGCGCCTCGTTCCACCACGCGACCTTGGTCGGGGCGGCAGCCTGGCTGTGCCCCGCCGACAGCAACTGCGCGACGCCGAGCGCGATCAGCGCGGCGCCGGCGAACACCCGTCTCACTTCTTGCGTGCCCCCGAACGGTTGATCACGGTGACGTCGCCGCCGAGGTACGACTCGATGACGCGCGGGTCGGCGACCACGCGCTCCGGCGTGTCCTGCAAGACCACGGCGCCGAGTTCGAGGGCGATCATCTGATCCGACACCGACGTGATCAGCGGCATGTCGTGTTCGATCACGAGCATGGCGCAACTCGTCTCCGCCTGGATGCGCTTCAGCAGCGGGCCGAGCGCTTCGGTCTCGCGTTGCGCGATGCCCGACGACGGCTCGTCGAGCAGCAACACCGTCGGATCGTGCGCGATCGCCATGGCGAGGTCGACGATGCGGCGCGATCCCGTCGACAACTCGGCGACGAACTTGTCGCGGTAGGCGCCGAGGTTCATCAACTCGATGAGGTCGTCGACGGTGTAAGCCACGTCGTCTTCGACTTCTTGCACCGCCGGCAGGTTGAGCAGCGACGCGAAGTGGTCGCGCACTTCGAGGTGGCGTTCGAGACCGATGGCGATGTTCTCGGCGACGGTGAGCGACGGGAAGATGCGCGCGTCCTGGAAGGAGCGCCCCATCCCCGCCATCGAACGCTTGTCCGGCGCCCAGTCGGTGACGTCGACCCCGCCGAGGTAGATGCGCCCGCCGTCGAGAGCCAGCAGCCCTGAGATGAGGTCAAAGATCGTCGTCTTGCCGGCGCCGTTCGGGCCGATGAGTCCGAGGATCTGGTTGGGCAGCAGCGAGAAGCTCACGTTGTCGACGGCGGTGATGCCGCCGAAGCGGCGCACGAGGTCGACGACTTCGAGCACCGGCGTTTCGGATTCGGCAAGTTGCTGCGCGCGCGTCTTGCGCTTCGGTTGCGCCGCCGACTTGGTCGCCTTGCCGGTGCCTTCGAGGAAGACCGAACGCAGGATGTCGCCGCGGGCCAGCAGCTCTTCGGTCGGCCCCGAGAAGCGCACCTCGCCCTTCTCCATGAAGAACGCACGCTCGGCGAGCGTGAGCGCGACGTTGATCGACTGCTCGACCAGGATGATGGTGCAACCCTGCTCGTGGATCGTGCGCACCGTCTTGAGCAGTTGCTCGACGATCGTCGGCGCCAGCCCGAGCGACAGCTCGTCGATGATCAGCAGGCGCGGCTTGGCGACAAACGCCATTCCGACGGCCAATTGCTGCTGTTCGCCGCCCGACAGGTTGCCGGCGAGCTGGTCCCAGCGCTCACGCAGACGCGGAAACTGGTTGAGCACTTCTTCGATGCGCGCCGCCACTTCCGTCTGGTCCTCTTTGGCGTAGAGCCACGTGCCGGCGCGGAAGTGCTCGGCGACGGTGAGGGTGGGGAACACGGCCTTGCCGCCGGGCACCTGCACGATGCCGCGCTTGGCGGCGTCGACGGGATCGATGTTGGTGATGTCTTCGCCGTCGAAGGTGATCTTGCCCGCGGCGGTGTCGACGAGTCCCGAGATCGCCTTCAGCAGCGTCGACTTGCCCGCGCCGTTCGTCCCGAGCAGCGCGACGATCTCGCCTTCTTGCACGTCCATGTCGACGCCGAACAGCACCTTCACCTTGTCGTAGGCGACGTGGACGTCCTCGCACGTGAGCAGCGCCGTCATCGGCCCGCCGTCTCGTGCACGTCGAAGGTGTCGACCGACTCGACGTGTTGCTCGGCTTGCGTGATGACGTCGTCGTCGGTTTGTTCCTCGACGCGGCGGTCGGCGACGAGCGACGGCACGAGGATGTCGTGCTTCGCTGCCACCCAGCGCAGGAAGCGGTCGCGGTACGCGAAGAAGTTCTCCGCCGAGCCGCCCGGATAGAAGTACAGGTTGAGCACCAGCAGCGGACCGGTCAGCAGCAGCGGCAGGATCGCGGTGATGCTCGACCCGAGCAGCGGATCCAGGCGCGGACCGAACAGCACTGATGCTTCGGTGAGGATGGCGCCGCTGACCGCCGCCGGGATCGACGTGATGCCACCGATTACCACGGCGAGGAACACGAGCAGGCTGCCGACGACGTCGTAGCTGCCGGGGATGACGTTGTGTTGCGCGTACGCCAGCAGTACGCCCGCCATGCCGGCGATCCCGCCCGACACAGCGAACGCCGCCAGGCGCGTGCGCACGATGTTGATGCCGTACGCCGGCGCGCCGCGTTGGTTGTCACGCGCGGCGATGACGACGCGCCCGCTGCGGTTGCGCCGGAACGCGTTGGCGGCGAGCACGGCGAAGCCCATGAAGATGAGGCAGAGGAAATAGAACGTGCGGTTGTTGTCGAGGTTGAAGCGGCCGTACAGCACCGGACGCTCGAGGTGCGCCGACAGCCCGTTGGGCAGCAGGTGCCGGCCGATCCAGTAGTTGCGGTTGAGGATGTACTTCTGCACCGCAAAGCCGAACGCCAAGGTCGTCACCGCGAGGTAGAGGCCTTGGATGCGCACCGCCGGCAAACCGATGATGACGGCAGCCAGGACGCCGGCGCCGATGCCGATCGCCATCGCCGCGAAGAAGTCGATGTTGTGATTGGCGACGAGTCCACCTGCGGCGGCAGCGCCGATGCCCACCAACCCGAACTGGCCGAGGCTGATCTGGCCTGCCCAACCCGTCAGCACGACGAGCGACACGGCGACGATGCCGAAGATCGGCAGCACGACGAGTTGGTTCAAGTCGGGCTTGCGCAACACGAATGGAGCGCCGAGCACGATGATCGCCGTGAGCGTGTACAGCACGCTGCGAGCGATCACGACTTCGCGGACGTTGCGCAACTCCGCGGGGATCGGACGGAAGTGCTTGACCGACTGCCACGTCGACACACCGGTGTCGTAGGCACGCGACATCGCGCCGCGCTGCAACATCAACGCGAGGAGGATCAGCACGAGCATCAACGCCGACGCAAGGTTGTTGTCGCCTTCACGCGTGATCGAACCGAAGACAATCACGCCGACGCCCATCCCCGCGAGCAACGCCACGCTGATGCGTTCCATGCGCGCCACCATGGCGGCGGCGAGTCCGTACAGCAGCGTGTCGAGTCCGAGGGTTGCGTCGTTGGGCACGCCGATGAGCGGCGCCTGCACGAAGATCGCCACTGCGCCGAAGAGACCCGCGATCATCCACGCGAACATCCCGACTTGCTTGACGGGGATGCCGAGCAGCGACGCCCGGTCGGCGTTTTCCGCCGACGCCCGCAGCGCGATGCCGATGCGCGTGTAGCGCAGGAACGCGGCGAGCGCGATCGCCAGTACGACGACGGTGAACACCGCGGCCACCTCGTTGCCGGTGAGCAACGGCTTGCCGTGGGCGTCGGTGATCTTGATGTTCTCCCACGGCGTCGGCACGTACGGGATCTGGCCCGCCTTGGCACCGAGCCAGATGGGGATGAAGAACCCGAACGCCGCCAGGCCTTGCGCGACGCCGAGCGTTACGACGGTGGTGATGAGGCGCGGCGACTTCGCGAAGCGGCGCATCACAAAGCGGTCGACGAGGGCGCCGAACAGCGGACCACCGATGAGCACGATCGGCACCGTCGCGAGGTACGGGAGCTTGCCCTGCACGTCGAGCAGCAACGCGAAGATCGCCGGGATCGCGCCGATCGCTGCCGCCGCGAAGTTCACGATGCGGTTGGTGCGGTAGATGAGGATCAACGCCACACCGAGCAGGCCGTAGAGCGAGCCGAGCACGATGCCCTGGATCAGGTAGATCAGCGCGAGGTGGAAGTACAGCTGCTCGACGATCATGAACAGCACGACGGCGGCGGCGATGCGCCCCGCTTTCGCGCCGTTGTTGTCGGCGGTGATCGTTTTTCGGACGGTTTCCACGCGCCCTACTTGCGCTGGTCGACGGGCGGCGCCGCCGGACCGTTCGGTTCGCTCGGATAGTCGCCGATGTTGAACCGCGACGGCGACAGGTCCACGTACGCGCCGGGCTTGCCGTTGTAGACCGACTGCTTGTGCGCGTTCCAGTAAACGATGCGCGCGTCCTGCGTCCAGTTCCAGTTGTGGTTGGAGAAGCGCAACAGCGGGAGCCCGGTTGAACCGCCGCCGACCGACCCGAGCGCCGGTGCCCGCGACATCATGTTCGCCGGCGTCAGGTTCGGCCCGGTGTTCTCGAGCACGTTGGCGATCATGATCCAGATCTTCGCCAGGCTCGTCGTGTTGTACGGCGTGGTCGGTGCGTCGCCTTGGCCGCCGCCGAGTTTGTAGATCTTCGGCCCGGCGAGCTGCGCCGGCGGACGGTCGGGTTCGCTGTCGACCAAACCGATGGCGTCGTCGTAGCTGCAACCGCTGCCGTTGTGCGGGCACGCCAGTGAGCCGTCGTAGGTCTGCGCGGCGTTGTCGTTGCCCATGCCCTGGACGTCGGCCACCACGTTCTCGGGCCAGTAGTTGTTGTTCTCCTCGCCCTGGAAGAGGAACTGTGGCGCCACGGAGTCGCACAGGCACAGCACGGCCGTCGCGGGGTTGGTGGTGGTGTCCATCGCCGCGATGCCGGCCTGGGTCTGGGTTGCCGCGGTGTTGATGTTCTGGTCGTAGAAGTACTGGTGCGAGTGGTCGGTGTCACCGCACTTGTCGAGTTCCTTGTAGAGAACCTTCTTGACGGTGTTCTCGTTGTCGGGGTCGTTGGTACTGATAACGCCGAGGACGCGCGGCTTGCCATTGAAGTCCTGCGCGGCGTTGTTGTGCGCTGCGAACTCCACCTTGCGCGCCGGGTTCGCCTTGCTCGACATCGACTTGCACCACCACTCGGCGAACGCCTGCTGGATGTGGGTCGAGCTCTCACCGGACGCGTAGTAATACGGCTCGTTGGCCTGGGCGAAGTCGTCGCTGAAGCCGATGCCGCCGACGGCGACGGTCTTGTTGTGCGCGATCTCGGCGAAGCACTCCGAACACAAGGTCGTGTTCCACATGACGATGTACGGGTGATAGCTGGCGATGATCTGATCCATCTCCGGGATCAGGCACTTCTTGTCGGGCGGCACGCTCTGGCACTTGCCCTGGTACGGGATGATCTTCACCTTGCGGCCGTAGAGCACGTACTTCGAGTTGATGAAGTTCTGGAAGGCCTTGTCGAGCACGACGCCTTGGTCGTAGGTCTCGAGCGTGCCCTGCGCCTGCAGGATGGCGTTGACTTCGGCGCCGTAGTTCGTGAGGTAGTCGACGATCGTGATCGTGTCCTTGGTCACGCCCTGATACGTGGCGCCGCCGTTGTTGACGTTCGTGGCGCCGAGCGTGCCCGGCGTGCACGGCGGCGCCCAGTAGGCGATCGCCGGGTCGAACTCGCGCCCGTTGACGCAGTGCGACGTGTCGCCGCTCGCGGCGCTGGAACCACCGCCCGCGCCGCCACCGCCTCCCGCGGCCGAGCCATTCCCGCCGCCGCTGCCACCGATGACATCGCCGTTCGGCGTGGTTTCGAGCGTGCCGCCGCCCTGGGACCCCGCGCCTCCGCTGCTCGCGCCGTTGCCGAAGTTGCCCGTGGCCAGGCTCGTCGCCTTCTGTGCCGTCGACGGCACGGTGGCGATGATGAGAACTTGCGCGGCGACCACCGCGATCAGCGGTCCGTAGCGCTTCATGAGCGATGCACGACGATTCATAAGACCCCCAGGTCGGTGCGACAGCAGCACGCTAGTAGCGCCTCGTTAGCATCGGTTGTCGTGTTGAGTGATCGCATCCTCATGGGTCCCGGCCCGTGCAATCCGTATCCGGAAGTCACCGCCGCGCTGGGCCGGCCGATGCTCGGTCACCTCGACCCCGATTTCCTCGTCGTCCTCGACGAAACGTGCGACCGCTTGCGTGCGGTGTTCCAAACGCAGAACGCGCTCACGCTGCCCATCAGCGGGACGGGTTCCGCGGGCATGGAGGCGGCGTTCGTCAACGTCGTGAAGCCGGGCGATCCGGTCGTCATCGGCGTCAACGGGCTGTTCGGTGAGCGCATGGTCGACGTGGCCACGCGCTGCGGCGCCGTCGTCACGCGCGTCGACGCCGAGTGGGGGACCGCGCTCGACCCGCAAGCGCTCCTCGACGCTCACCCGAACCCGGCGATCATCGCCCTGGTGCACGCCGAGACGTCGACGGGCGTGCGCAACGACATCGCTCCGCTCGGCGCGGCCAAGCCCGACGGCGCGCTGCTGCTGGTCGACTGCGTGACCTCGATCGGCGGCATCGAACTCGACGTTGACGGGTGGGGGGTCGACATCGCCTACGCCGGTACGCAGAAGTGCCTCGGCGTGCCGCCCGGTCTCGCACCGCTCACGTATTCCGACGCGGCACGCGCCCGCATCGTGGACAAGCCGCAGAGTTGGTACCTCGACCTGTCGCAGATCGCGTCGTACGTCGAGGGCGGCGGTGGCGCGCGGCGCTATCACCACACCGCGCCGATCTCGATGATCTTCGCGCTGCACGCGGGACTCGGCGTGGTGCTCGACGAAGGACTGCGCAACGCGTGGGCGCGTCACGAGGAAACCGGCAAGACGCTGCAGGACGGGCTCGAGAAGCGCGGCTTCGAACTCGTCGCGCCCGTCACGAATCGTTTGCCCGAACTCACGACGGTGTGGGTGCCGAGTGGCGTCGACGACGCGTTCGTGCGCCGCGCGCTGCTCGAGCGTTACGGCATCGAGATCGGTGGCGGCGTCGGGCCGATGGCGGGCAAGGCGTGGCGCATCGGATGCATGGGCCACACGGCGCGGCTGCGCAACGTCGCCGCGCTGCTGGCCGCGCTCGACGAAGTCGTCACCTGGTAGATGTCCGAGGCTGTCTGGTTCCCGGGCCCGATCGAGGAGACGAACATCGGTCGCTTCATGGCGGCCGAGAACGTGCCGAACGAGTTCGACCTGCTGTACGAGAAGTCGGTCGAAGAACCGCAGTGGTTCTGGAACGAGATCGTGCAGTGGCTCGACATCAAATTCCGCGAGCCCTACACCCAGGTGCTCAACGACGACAACGGCATCGCTTGGGCGACGTGGTTCACCGGCGGAAGGCTCAACGCCGTCGACACGCTGCTCAGCGGTGAAGCCGAACGCACCGCCGTCGTGTGGGAAGGCGAAGACGGCAAGGTGCGCGAGTGGAGCCAGGAACAACTGATCCGCGAGGTGAGCGGCGTCGCGCACGCGCTGCGTGAGGCCGGCGTCGGCAAGGGTGATGCCGTCGGCATCTTCATGCCGATGCTCCCCGAGACCGTCGCCGCGCTGCTTGGCGTGATGGCCGTCGGCGCCATCTTCTTGCCGCTGTTCTCCGGCTACGGCGCGGCGGCCGTGGCGACGCGTCTGCAGGACGCCGAGGCCAAGGCGTTGCTGACGGCGACGTCGGCCAGCCGGCGCGGCAAGTCGATCGACATGATCTCCGTCGCCGAGGAAGCGGTCGCGCAGTGCCCGTCGGTGACGACGGTGTTGTGCGTCGGCCGCAATTGGCCCGATCCGAGTGACGAGCCGCTTGACGCCGTCGCCGTCGACAGCGAGCACCCGCTGTTCATCGCCTACACGTCGGGCACGACCGGTCGCCCGAAGGGCACGATCGCCACGCACGCCGGCTTCCTCACCAAAGTCGCGGAGGAAGTGGCGTTCCAGTTCGACGTGCGCGCCGAGGACCGCCTCTTCTGGTTCACCGACATGGGTTGGATCATGGGGCCGTGGGAAGTCATCGGCACGCTGGCCAACCGCGCAACGCTCATGCTGTACGAGGGCGCGCCCGATTGGCCTGACGTCGAACGCCTGTGGTCTTACATCGAACGGCACAAGGTGACCGTGCTCGGCATCAGCCCGACGCTTGTGCGCTCGTTGATGAGCCACGGCGACGAGCCCGTGCGCAAGCACGACCTGTCGTCGCTGCGCATCCTCGGCTCGACGGGCGAGCCGTGGAACGAGTCGCCGTGGCTGTGGTACTTCAACGTCGTCGGCGGCGGCCGCTGTCCCGTCATCAACATCAGCGGCGGCACCGAAGTCGGCGCCTGTTTCCTCTCGCCGCATCCGATCCAACCGATCAAACCGATGAGCCTCGGCGGCCCGTGCCTGGGTATGGCAGTCGACGTGTTCGACGACGAAGGCAAGCCGTTGCGCGGCGCGGTCGGCGAACTCGTGTGCACCAAGCCGTGGCCCGGCATGACGCGTGGCATCTACAAGGACCCGCAGCGCTACCTCGACACCTACTGGAGCCGCTGGCCCGACGTGTGGGTACACGGCGACTGGGCGTCGATCGACGACGACGGCGACTGGTTCCTGCACGGCCGCAGCGACGACACCATCAAGGTCGCCGGCAAGCGCCTCGGGCCCGCCGAAGTCGAAAGCGTGCTCGTGACACACCCCGCGGTGGTCGAGGCGGCGGCGGTGGGCGTGCCCGACGACATCAAGGGCGAGGCGCTGTGGTGTTTCGTCGTGCTGACCCCGGGCGCGGCGCCGACCGAAGAGCTGCGCGCCGAGCTGAACGGCTTCGTGGCCGAGGCGCTCGGTAAGTCGTTCGCGCCCAGCGCCGTGAAGTTCACGACGGCGCTGCCGAAGACCCGCAACGCGAAAGTCCTGCGTCGGGCCGTTCGCGGGGTCGTGACGGGCGCGGACGTGGGAGACTTATCGTCGCTGGAGGATCCGGCGACGATAGAAGCCGTGAAGTCCGCGGTGTAGCGGGGGATTTGGGATAAGCGATGGCGTTACTGCGCACAACTGCGCCTGTGCAGTTGACGGGCCGGCGACTGACGCTGCGCCCGCTCGAGGCGACCGACTTCGACCAGTGGATGGAAGTGCGCACGCGCGCCGCCGGCTGGTTGCGCAAATGGGAGCCCAGCATCCCCGCCGGACACGCCGATCCGTCGTCGGACCGCCGCGCCTTCGCGTCCCGTTGCGCGGCGCGCGATCGGGAGCGTCAACTCGGAACCGGCTACGGCTTCGGAATGTTCTACGACGGCGCGCTCGCCGGTGAGATCAACCTCAGCTCGATCCAGCGTGGGCCGTTCCAGAGTTGCTACGTCGGCTACTGGGTCGACGAGCGTCACGCCGGCAAGGGGCTCACACCCGAAGCCGTCGTCGTGGTGTTGCGGTTCGCCTTCGAAGAGCTCGGCCTGCACCGCGTGCAGGTCGCGATCATCCCGCGCAACGCGCCGTCGCGACGCGTGATGTCGAAGCTCGGCATTCGCGAAGAGGGCGTGGCGACGCGCTACCTCGAGATCAACGGCGTCTGGGAAGACCACGTCCGTCACGCCATCACCGCCGAAGAGTGGGCCGAGCGCGGCAGCGAACTGCTCGACACCTGGGTGCGTTGAAATCTTGGGCGCGCCACGGGCGCGTCAGTCTCTGGCTCGGGCGCGCTGTGCCCGTCCGCCGTCCACCGATCCTCGTACTCGGCATGCCGCGCAGCGGCACGACGTGGGTTGGCCGCACACTCGGTGACGCACCCAACGCGCTGTACTTCAACGAGCCCGTGAGCGAGGTGCACGTCGCCGAGCAGCACCGCGCCACATTCTTCGAAGTCGACCCCGACAACCCGCCGCCGTCCTACGTGTGGCCGCTGCGGTTCGCGTCGGCGGGTGTGCCGGCGTTCGGGCCGGCGACCGTCGAGCCGCTGTCGCTGTTCGCACGACTCGGCAAGCGCGTCGTGATCAAGGAGGTCAACCCGCTCGCCGTCGAGTGGTACGTGCGCACGCTGTCGCCCACGCTCGTCTACATCGTGCGCCACCCCGCGGCGGTGGCCGTCAGCCTCCACGAACGCGGCTGGGGATGGGACGGGATCTACCAACAACGTTTCCTTCCGCGAACGTCTCTCCCTGACGTGGCAGAGAACTTCTGGGCACGCATCGGTGCCATCCAGGGCATCGCGCTCGCACGCGCCGAGGCCATCGCCCCCACTGCTCTGGTCGCGTACGAGGACGTCTGCCGCAACCCCGAGCCGATCTTTCGCGATCTCTACGACATCGCCGGCCTCACGTGGACTGATGGAGTAGCCGCCGCCCTCGGCGCGTCCACCGAAGGCACCATCACGCGGGGCGCCGACGATCCCACCGGCACCACGCGCAACACGGCGGCGATGGCCGACGCCTGGCGCGCCCGCATCACCCCGGACCAACTCGCCGACGTGCGCGCCGGCTGGGACGCGACGAACCCGTCGCGTTACACCGACGATGTCGAGTGGGAGATCTAGGCGGCGCGCGCCGGGCTATCCCAGTTCGTCGATCCGGCGGCGCAGGAAGCGGCGCTCGCTGCCCGTTGGCGCGAGTTCCATCGCCGAGCTGAATGCCTCGATCGCGGCTCCGAACGAGCCCATGCGACGCAGCATGTCGCCGCGCGTCGCGTGGAACAGATGGAAGCCCGACAACTCGTCGGCGAGTTCGTCGAGCAACACCAGCGCAGCCTCCGGTGCGACCGCCATGCCCACGGCGACTGCACGATTGAGGCGCACGATTGGCGACGGGATCATGCCGACGAGTTGGTCGTAGAGCGCGGCGATGCGCGCCCAGTCGGTCGCGGCGGCGACGGGTGCGATGGCGTGACACGCGGCGATCGCCGCTTGCAGTTGATACGGGCCTCGCTCGCCGACGCGCTCAGCCGCTTCGAGCCGTGCGATCGCCGCGCGGATGACGTCGAGGTCCCAGGTGCTGCGGTCCTGTTCTTCGAGCGGCAAGAGATCGCCGTGTCCGTCGACGCGTCCCACGCGGCGCGCGTCGTGTAGCTGCATGAGCGAGAGCAGGCCGACGGCCTCGGGCTCGTCGGGCATCAACTCGGTGAGCGCGGTGGTGAGACGAATTGCTTCGTCGCACAGGTGCGCGCGCACCACGTCGTCACCCGACGTGGCGCTGTAGCCCTCGTTGAACAACAGGTACAGCACGCCCAGCACCGCATGCGTGCGGTCCGCTAGCAACTCGGGCGGCGGCACGCGATACGGAATACCCGCGTTTTGTATTTTCGCCTTGGCGCGGACGAGCCGCTTGGCCATCGTCGGTTCGGGCACGAGAAACGCACGCGCGATCTCGGCCGTCGTCAGTCCGGCGAGTGTGCGCAACGTCAGCGCGACCTGTCCCTCGAGCGGCAGCGCCGGGTGGCAGCAAGTGAAGATGAGGCGCAGTCGGTCGTCGACGACTGCGTGGTTCTCACCAGGTTCGTCGTCGGTGGTCACAGCGATCTCCTGATACTTCGATGCGCGTGTCTTGTCGCGACGGAGACGATCGAGCGCGCGGTTGCGTGCGACGGTTGTAAGCCACGCGCCCGGTGACCGCGGCACGCCGTCCACTGCCCACTTCTCGAGCGCTTGCGCGAACGCGTCCTGCGCGGCTTCTTCGGCGATGTCCCAGTCGCCGGTCGTGCGAATGAGGCTCGAAATTATTCGGCCCCACTCGTCACGAAAGGCGCGGGCGACTGCGTCGCTTACATCTCCCAAATCGGGCGAACCTCGATCGTTCCGTCATGCGCGCCCGGCAGCATCGATGCGGCCTTGACGGCGTCGTCGATGTTCGGCACGTCGATGACGAAGTAACCACCGATCTGTTCCTTGGTCTCGGCGAAGGGACCGTCGGCCACGAGCAGCTCGCCGTTGCGCACGCGGACGGTGGTGGCGTCGGTGGTCGGACGCAGTCGCTCACCGCCGACGAGCACGCCACGCGTCGCCGCCTCCTGCGCCCACTTGGCGTATTCGGCCGTGCGATCAGCCGTCGCGTTCTCCGCCTCGGTCGCCTCGTCGGTGCAGATGAAAAGCAGGTACTTCATTGGGCTCTCCTTTGATTGAGTTGCCCCCACGACGAACGGCGACAGCCGATATGGACACGATTACCAGAAAATCTTGCGCGTTCATCTCGGTGACGTGGCCGGTCGCCGTCGGGCGGTCATCACCTACGCGCGACACGCGCGTCCGTCCGCGTTCGCGAGAGATGGACCTCCGGGTATAGATCCGCCGCGCGTGGACCCTTTCCGTTGTGCGATTCGTCCGGACGCACGACGTCGCGGCATCAGCTACCGCAGCCGCGCCGCGGGAATTCCGCCAACGAGTGCGTCGGACGGAAACGTCGACCGAACGACAGAGTTCGCCGCCACGGTGACGCCGCGTCCGAGTTCAGTGCCGCGGAGAATCCGGCATCCGGCCCCGATCCAGGAGCCGTCACCGATTGTCACGGGCTGGGTTCGCATCCTTGTTTCGGTTTTCCGGGCGTCGGCTGTCTCGGCATGATCGCCGTCGCGGATCGAGCAGTGCTCGGCTATCAGTACGTGGCTTCCAATTGTGATGTGGTCGGCCGCGGCAATCACGGTGTGTCGACCGATGAATACGTCGTCGCCGATCACGAGCGAACCGTGTGGCCCGACCTCAATCGCGACGCCGTCCGACAGAACCACGCCCTCGCCGACAATCAGCTCCCCGTACAGGTCCAGGTCAACGCCTCGCCCGAATTGAAGGCCGCGACCCCCTTTTAGAAGGCCACGGTTCAGCCCGCGGAAGATCGCTCCGCGAGCCTGCCGGACTCGAAACCTTCTGCGGTTCCGCAGGGACCGAAACACGCGGATTCGCAGTTTCTCGAACCGCCTCAGGGTCGGCACGATCGCCTCGGCCGCCGGCGCGCCAGCTTCCCAGCGTGGCGGGCCATCCGCGGGCGTATTCGACGCATCGCTCATTGTCGCCTTTCAGGGTTCAAGTGGCATTGAGTCTTCGGTGGGCGGCCAATCCGCGGCGAGCTCCGGGTCGATCGATTCGATCGACCCGCGTGCGACGATCGCTCGCACGTCTTGCCACCCCGGCACCAACCCGGCGCACGCGGCTCCTAATACGAGCCCTGCGGTCCCGAGGCCAGTGAACGCTATGACGGCGAAGTCGCCTAGGCCGAGCGTCTGTGCAAGGGCGCGCAGGGCGATCGAACCGATAACGCTTACCGAGACCACGCGTGCCGGGGCGAGCCAAACCCTCAGGGCCGAGACACCAGTTGCACGCGCTGCGACGGATACGTTCGCCACGACCGCTCCAGCGAACACAATCGCGACGAGCACGGACACAAGCGGCACGCCGTGGCGTGTACCGAGATACGCAGCCACGAGTACCGCCGGCGCCGCGACGAGTCCGATGCGGAGTTCGACTCCGACGCGGCCGACCGCTCGCAACAACTCGAGAGTTGGGAACAAGCCGCGCAACGCGCCCCCAATGAGGAAGATTCGGAGCGGAGTCACGGCCGCGAGCCAACTGTGCCCAAGCAGAAGATTTACCGCTAGGTCGGCAACGACTGTCGCGGTCGCAACGATTGGGCATACGAGAAGAGCGACGAGCCGCGTAAAGCGGAAGAACTCCGCCGCGAGTTCGGCCGCGTCGTCTCGGGCGTGCGTGAAAACAGGAAACGCCACCTGTCCGACAATGTTCCCGAGCAACGCGGACGGTAGGTCGCCGTAGTTATACGCGAGGCCGTAGATCCCCACAGCCGTAGCCCCCAATACACGCCCGACGACGACGTTGTCGCCTTGTAACGCGACGGCCCACGCCATCGCGCCGACACAGATAGGAAGGCCGAATTTCAGAAGGTCGCGCGCCATAGGCGCCCGCAAGAGGCTCGGTCGTGGGTGTAATCGGCCTACAGCGACGATCGCTACTCCGACGGTGACAGCCCGTCCGACGAGCACAGAAGTGACGAGGGGCCAGGCCCCAGGATGCTTAAGCCAGAACGCGAGAACCAGAGCGCTAATCGTCGCGGTCACCTCAGCCACGAGTTGCAGAAGGGCCAGGCGGCGAAACCGAAGTTCGACGCGGAGGAGCGACAGGCAAACCCCCGACAACGGCGCTAGGAGCACGCTCCCGGAGAGAAGCAGCGCAATCGGCTCCGCGGTCGGGCCATAAGGTCCGGCGGTAACACGCGCGCTAGCGGCCACCAAGGCGGCGCCGATTAGTCCTGTCGCGACTGCCCAAGTCGCGGCCACGTCCGCTCGTGACCTTGCTCCCTGTGCTCCGTGGATTACGAACGGTCCGAGCCCGAACTCCGCGCCGAGGAGGACCATGTTGGCAACAGCCGCCACGGCGAAGAAAACGCCAAATGGCCCCGGTCCAAGGAGCCTCGCGAGCAACACGCCGCGAATCGTGCTCACAGCGCGGACTGCGATAAGAGCAACGGCGCTCCAGCGGAGACTGGTCACGACCTCGCGACGCATCGGTGCGGTCACAACACCCCACTCACGCCAACGGTGTCTTCGAACCGTGTGGTCGGTGGAGAGGACCCAGGCTGTGACACTTGGAGATATCGAAGCGATTTGCGGCAGCATCCACGCGCTCCACTCCGACCGCCGCGCGGCGTCCGTGACCGAAACTGCGGCAGCATCCTGCGATCGTATTCGTGGTGTTTGAACGCGACTGTTCAACGAGCGTCTCACCTGACTCTCGGATTCGCGCGCGCCGCCATGCATAAGAGGAAGAGCCGTGTCGCCGAGCGTTCGACGACGTGGAGTTAGCGTTAAGCGTGATGTGCGATCGGAGCCACGCTCCACGTAAATCGCTGCCCGTCACCGTTGTCATCCCGACGTGGAAGCGCGCAGCGTGGTTGCAACGGTGTCTCGACGCAGTGTTGTCGCAGGAGTCATCACCCGAGCAGGTGGTCGTCGTAGGCAGAGCCGAAGACGAAGCTGCGCGCAAGGTTGTGAACGGCTTTGGGGATCGTGTTGTCTGGCAAGAGGTCAGCAAGCCCGGCCACGTCGAACCACTTCGCGCTGCACTTACGGTGGTCTCGACTCCCTTCGTCGCTGTGCTCGACGACGACGCCGAACCGTTGCGGAGTGATTGGCTTGCGCGCTTGATCGAGGTGCTCGTCGAGCGCGACAACGTCGCATGTGTCGGTAGCCAGGTTCGGAACGTCGGCTTAGAACCTCCCAGGGCTTCCCCTCACTCGGGGCGGCTTCGCTGGTACGGCAGGCTCGTTGGCAACGTCGCGGCCCGTACGGACTCGGTGCCAGTCGAGGTTGATGCGCTCCCGGAGGGCAACTGGGCGTGGCGGACAAACGCGTTAAAGAGCTGCGACATCGACGCGATCTGGGACTCCGGCGATGCGTCGATGTACAGCCTCGATCTTTGTCTACAAGTGAAGGCGACTGGGTGGCGCGTTCTGTACACAGCCGCCGCGCCCGTCCTTCACCACTTGGCGCCAAGGGATAACTCACTCCGTCGAGATGACTTGCCGCAGAGGTCGTTCGCGTTCTCGCGCAACATGACATACATCGCGTTGAAGCACTACCGGTGGAGGTTGATTCCGTTTTCCCTCTGGACCGTCCTCGTGGGTGAGCGATACTTCTACGGGTTGTTAGCCGTTCTCCGTGAACTGTCCTCACGCGATCGGCAGCCGACCGCGATTACTGCTTCCCTACGAGGGCGAGTATCCGGCGTTGAGGTTTGGGTGCGCCGTCGTGCCCAATAAAGCCGGTCGTCCGCTACGCGTCCTGCTGCTTCACACGCACCCGGTGCAGTATCTAGCGCCTTTGTACGAGCGCTATGAGTCGAGCGACGCGATGGCTGTCCTCGTCGCGTACTGGTCGCTGCGTGATGGGAGCAACGGTGTCGTGGATCCCGGGTTTGGGCGCGCCGTCGACTGGGGTTTGTCGCTCTTGCATGGCTATCGCTACGTGTGCCTTACGGGGACGGGTCGGGGGCGTCGGCTCCGCGGGCTGGCGGCAATTTGGCGGCTAATCCGCGGCGGAGCATTCGACGTCGTTGTGTCGTACGGATACAACTTCCCGGCGGCATGGGTCAGTCTTGCTAGCGCGAAAGCAAGCCGGACCCGGTGGGTGTTCCTTGGTGACAACCACAAAATCGATTCCATTAGCGGCAACCGCCGTCCGGGGAAACGCATCTTCCTGAAGACCCTTGCGTGGCTTGCGGACGGGATTTTTGCCGGCTCCGTGCGATCGCAGGAGTTCTATCGGCGGTTCGGCGGTTCAAAGGTACGACTCGTTCCTCACGCGATCGATGATCAGAGGTTCGTTCGAGACGCAGGCCTGAACGCGTACGTTCCGCCGAATAGGCACAGAGACGAGACCGTCTTTCTATTCGTCGGAAAGCTCGTTGCGAACAAGCGCGTCGCCGACGTGATCCGCGCCGTGGGTTGCGTCGCGAACGCGGCGCTGTGGATAGTCGGAACGGGAGCAGAGGAAGAAGCACTGCGACAACTGGCTCGGCCACTGAGGGGCCGTGTCACTTTTCTAGGTTTTCTCAGCCAAACGCAGTTGCCTGCGGTGTTCTCCGCTGCCGACGTTGTCGTCTTGCCTTCGGCGTTTGAGACTTTTGGGCTCTCGGTGAGTGAGGGCGCCGCTGTCGGTTGTACGGCGATAGTGAGCGACGCGTGCGGCGTTGTTGACAGCCTTGTTGTCGACAAGGTGTCCGGTCTCGTCTACCCCGTTGGTGACGTTGATGCTCTGGCGGCAGCTATGCGGGACATGACGGACGCTCGAATCCGTTCCGAGCTCTCGCAGGGTATGAAACGGATCGGTCTCGGCTGGACGTCTCAGTCGAACGTGGCTGCCTTCACGCGCGCATGCGCAAGCGTGGTGGATTCTCGGCGTTTTGATACACCAGCGGGTCGTTGAGAATTGGCACGTCGTCGCTAACGCCGGTCGGCGCCGGGCAGAACGCCATGCCGGAGAAGAGCCAGAAGAAGATGTTCGCGATGTAGTTCTCGAAGAAGCCCGAGCCCAACGCGAAGAGTGCGATAAGTAACGCGGCGATGTAAAACGCGAGCAGGCCCGCGATGGGCCGAGCAGGACGATCGTCGCCTTGTCTCGCTAACCGAATCGACTTTGCTGTCCACGCGATCGCCCAATAGGACCACACGACCAATCCCACGAGACCCCACTCGATAGCGACTGAACCCCACCCAGATTCTGTGTTCGGTCCAGCTGAAAGGTCGATCCCGGCCACGTATTGCCGCCCCGTGGACTGATCACCAGTCCCGCGCCCAGTTAGCCCGCCGTCCAGTACACCGCGCAGCGCGTCGGAGGCATAAGTCTGAAGGCGAAAACCAGCCTCAAACGCGTGACTCGCTGGATTGAGAGTTGTTGCGTAGAAGTCTGCAGTGGTAGCGGACGTGTTTGCGATTACTCCGTGACCGAATGCGAGAACCGCGAGGGCCGCGATTCCCGGCGCGACTGGGAAACGGCGGACTCTTCCGAATGAATCTGACGTGACGACGCCAAAAACGGCGAGAGGGAGACACACCAGCAGCGACGTTCGCGAGCCTGATGCGAAGGCGCCCGCGAGCGACAGCAGGATGGCAACGGTTGAAAGCTGTCGTCGCCCTTCGGAGGTACTAAGGCGGAGCGAACAGAATCCGAGCAGGACTGCAACGATCGTTAAGGACGCGAATCGGCTGACATCCGCGAACGGCCCTGACGGCCGTAACACGAATTGGCTGCCGACGGTCTTCAGCACAGTCAAATGCGCCAGCGCGGGATCCGTCACTTGAGGGTTGAGGAAGGTTCCTCCGAGTACCACTTGGAGAATCCCGATCACACAAACGCCAGCGCACAAGAGTGCGAGCCAGAAGACGGCAGACGAAAGGCGGTCTCGGTCGCGCGCGATGAAGACGCCAACGGGGAAAAGGGCCGCAAAC
>JBEEFV010000035.1:0-20502 GCA_041166405.1 Actinomycetota bacterium
ACGCCGCGGCCCGCCATCTCCGCCGCGACGTGACGATTGAGGCCCAACAGCGCCGCCTTCGTGGTGTCGTAGACGGGGATGCGGCTGCCGGCTTGCAAGCCCGCGACCGACGAGATGAACACGATCGCCGCACCTTCGCCGAGGTGTTCCTTCGCGGCCTGGCAGATCAAGAAGTGCGCGCGCACGTTGACGTTGGCGACGAGATCCCAGTCCTGCACCGTCGTGCCCGTCAGCCCGATGCCGGCACCGATGCCGACGTTGAGCACGATGCCGTCGATGCCGCCGAGCGCAGCAACGGCGTCGGCGACCAGTTGCGCGCACTGCGCGGGGTCGCTCACGTCAGCGACGATCACCGATGCCTTTGCGCCTTCGGCTTCGACGAGTTCCGCGGTGGCGCGCGCCGCGGCCTCGTTGTTGTCGACGCATGCAACCGACGCGCCTTCGCGCGCCGCGAGCACGGCGATGGCGCGCCCGTTGCCGAGCGGCGCCTCAGGATCGTCGGTCACCCGCGTGCCTGCGCCGACGACGACGACGCGACGGCCCTCGAGGCGTTTCACGACGGGAACCCGTCAATGCCGTCGTCGCGCTGCACCTCGAGCGAGTTGAGCGCCATCGAGACGAGGTGGTACTGACCGACGAGGAACACGAGCTCGATCAGCTGCGCCTTCGTGTACTTCGCCTCGAGCTGCTTCCAGGTCGCGTCGGAAATCTTGTTGTCGGCGTGGAGTTCGTCGGTCGCGGCAATGAGCAGTCGCTCCTCGTCGCCCCAGCCGGCAGCGTCCGGATCCAGGGTCGTCGCGTCGACTTCCTTTTCCGTCATGCCCGAGCGCAGGCCGATGACGCGGTGCTGGCCGAACTCGTAGTCCGACTTGCAGTTCCAGCCCGTCCGCAAGATGACGATCTCGCGCAGGCGCGGGTCGAGTTCGCCGCGGTACAGCAACACGCCGCCGAACTCCGACCACTTCTTCAAGAGCCGCGGATGATGCGCCAGCGTCGTGAAGATGTTCAGCGCCTGCGACATGCCGGCGCCCAGTCCATTCAGCAGCTCGGCGGTCTTCTCGTCGCACTCTTCGGGAGTGACAGGTGCAATACGTGGCGCTGTGCTCATGCAGGTAGCTTCCCATTCCATGGCGAACGCCCGCGTGCCGACGTGTGTGTGGCGCGCCACGCACGAGTTGATCATCGCCCTCGACGACCGCTTCGGTGAGCCCACCGATCCGTACGTCAACGGTTCGCAGGTGTGGCTGCGCGAGGACGGCCCCGACGAGATGACCTTCGAGTGGCGCCTCCATCCCGTCGCCGGATACGTGCGGCCGCCGGGTCTTGCGACCGAAGAAGTCTTCGCCACGGTCGCGCTCGCCCTCGCGACCGACGCCGAACCCGCGGCGCCGCTCACTGCACTTTGGGACGGGCTCGAGTGTTTCGCCGCATACGGCGACGACCTCGAGCCGGCGCTTCTCGCGGCCGCGGCGACGTCGGCGTTGGGCATCGCGCCCGACGCGTCGGGCCTCGTCGACCACGAAACCATCGCCGACGCGTGGGAAAAGTCGCGCGGTGGCGTGAGCATCGTCGCCGCGCTGTTCGGCCAGCTGAATACCTGATCACTTGACCGACGCATACGCGGTATGCATACTGCGTAACTGTGACGGTCCGAGGTGTCCTCCTCTCGCTGCTGGCTGAGGGCGACCGTCACGGTTACCAGCTGAAGGTCGACTTCGAGGAGCGGACAGGCGGGCTGTGGCCGCTCAACGTCGGTCAGGTCTACACAACCCTCGACCGCATGCTGCGCGACGACGCCGTCGTCGAGCGCGGCAAGGGCGACGCCGACCAGCGCGTCTTCGGCATCACCGAGACCGGTCGACGCGAGTTGAAGGAATGGCTTACGACGACGCCCGTCGACAGCACGCCACCCCGCGACGAATTCGTGATGAAGGTGCTCCTCGCCGTCCAGCTCGGCGGCAAGGAAGGCCTCGCGCTCATCGACCTACAGCGCGCTGCGCTGCTGGCCGAACTCCAGCGCTCGCGTCGCGACGGGCGTCCCCGCGGGGACGTGGCGGCGCTCGCCAACGACGCGTTCCTCGGCCGCATCGAGGCCGACATCAACTGGCTCGACCGGTGCGAAGCCCGACTGAACGAACAAACGAAAGCGGGGAAAAAGAGATGAGCGAGCAGACACCTGCGCTGTCCTTCGTCGACGTCGTGAAGCGCTACGGCCAAGGCGCCACGGAAGTGCGGGCGCTCACGGACCTCTCGCTCGACGTCGCACCCGGCGAGTTCGTCGCCGTCATGGGCGCTTCGGGTTCGGGGAAGTCGACGTTGCTGCATCTCGCGGGCGGGCTCGAAGACCCGACTGCGGGCCGCGTGTTCATCGGCGCGACCGCGCTCGACGAGTTGGACGCAACCGGCCGGGCAGCACTGCGCCGTCGCGACGTCGGGATCGTGTTCCAACGGCTGAACCTGATCCCGACTCTCACCGCGATCGAGAACGTCATGTTGCCTCTCGAACTCGACGGCGTCGCGACGCGTTCGGCGCGCGAACGCGCCAGCGAGGCGCTCGCCCGGGTCGAACTACCCGGTCCGCTCGATCGGTACCCGGACGACCTGTCCGGCGGTGAGCAGCAACGAGTCGCCATTGCCCGCGCCATTGTCGGCGAGCGCAAGTTGATGTTGGCCGACGAACCGACGGGCGCACTCGACTCCGTCACCGGCGACAAGGTCATCGAACTGCTGGCGTCGCTCGTCACGACGACGGGTTGCGCGCTCGTGCTCGTCACGCACGAGCCGCGGTACGCGTCGTGGGCTGATCGCATAGTGCGCGTGCGCGACGGTTCGGTTGTCGACGAGACGCGCCCTTCGACGATCGCGGATGAGATCGAGGCGCGGGGCCAGTGATCACCACCCTGCGCGTTGGATTGCGCCTGGCGCGGCGTGAGTTCCGCCGCCAACCCGGCCGCGCCGCGCTCGTGATGCTGATGATCGCAATCCCGACGGCGGGCGCAACCGTCTCGTCGGTGATGTCGCGCACAGGCGAGTGGTCAGGGGACGCGCAGCGGCGCGCCAACCTCGGCACCGCGGAGTCGAGCGCGAGCTTCATCGGGAACACCCCGCCCGACGGCGTCTATCCGGGTTTGGCGTCGGGCGAACCAACCGACGCCGACGTGCAACGGCTCCGCGACGCGCTCCCGCCCGATGCCCGTGTCGAGATCGAGCACACCGGAATCGACCGGGTTCGGCTCCCAACGGCCGCCTTGAGCTTTACGGTGAGCGACGCCAACTTGAAGTCGCACCTCGGGCGCGGTCGCTACCGCGTTACCGAGGGACGGGCGCCTCGATCACGGGGCGAGGCCGCGATCAGCACGGACGTCGCCCGGATCCTGAAGCTCCACATCGGGTCGTCTGTCACCCCCGAACGCCTGGCTCACCCGCTCAAGGTCGTCGGACTCGTCTCGTTACCGCAGGGCTATCGCGCCACGGACCTCGTGTTCACGCCCGACGTTCCGCCGCGCGCCCAGACGACCGCGCTGATCAGCACGCCGCTCGGCGTCGGCGACGTCCCGGGATGGGGAATCTCAGGTTGGCAATGGAACAAGCGGTCCGTCACCTCCGACGTTCTCTGGAGCTACGTCGGGGCGGCCGTTGGTCTCTTCGTCGTGGGCGTGATCGTCGCCGCCGCGTTCGCGCTCGGGGCGCGCCGTCAGCTACGCACCATCGGATTGCTCAGCTCCTCCGGTGCCTCGCCGCGTGTCGTCGCCGCCACGCTCGCTTCGCAGGGCTTCGTCGCCGGCGCCGCCGGGTCGCTGGTCGGAATCGGACTGGGTGTTGTCGGCGTCAGGCTGCTGCCCCATCACGCGCTGTACTCGATGACGAACCAAGACGTACACGGTCCTGTCGTTCGAGTCTTCGATCTGCTTCCGCTTGCGATCCTCGGCGTGGCGGCGGCGACGATCGCCGCGTGGTTTCCTGCGCGCACGGCTAGTCGGTTGCCCACCCTGCAGGCGCTCGCTAGCCGACGTCCCGTGGCAATTCCGCGCCGGCGTACATGGTTCTGGTCTGCGGGCGCGCTGGCGTTGTCGGCGGCGCTGATCGTCTACGGCGACGTGGCGAAGGACAGCGCGGCGCACCGCCTCGCGCTCGTCGCTGGTTTCGTGCTCCCGCTTGCGGCCGCCTTATGGGTTGCGCCCATCGCCGTGCGCTGGCTCGAGACGGCGTTCACGGACCGGTCGCTGGCGTGGCGGCTCGCGGGACGAAGCCTGGCGCGCAACGGCCCCCGCTCGGCCAGCGTCGTCGGCGCTGCGTGCGCCGTCGTCGGCCTAGTGGTCGGAGCCACCACACTCGTCGCGAGTTGGGACACGCAGTACGAGGACGCCGTCAGCAGGGTGCCGTTCGTTCGCGACAACCAAGCGCTGCTGGAGAACAGCTGGCAGTACCAACCCACGTCCGCCAACGAATCGTTATCCGAGACGTCCGCACCGCCCGCAGTGCCCGACGTCGACCCGTCCCTGGTGAGACAACTCCACGCAGCGGTCCCGCGCGGCAAGGTCATTCCGCTGTCCGCGTTGGTGTCGTCGACCGGAGGCGACCTGCCGCAGTACGAAGTGGACCGCGAAGACGCCACGTTGTATTCGCAGTATTCGTCGAGTCCCATCGTGTCGATGGCGACTCCGGAGCTGCTCGCTCTGTTCGACGTTCCCGCGGCGCTCCGCCGTCGCGATGCGATCGTGATCGAGCCGCCCGACGGGCCGACGCCACGACGCGTCGATCGCGGCGGTAGGCAGGGCACCTTCATCCACGTCGCGGCCATCGTGCGCAGCGACAAGGCGTCCCTGGGCTTGCCGCGCATCCTCCTCAGTCCGTCTTTCGTGGACCGTCTCGGATGGCAATCTCGCTTCAGCGGCACCGTGGCTCTCGTCGCTGACACGGCGTTTACCGCCAACGAACGACAACGGCTCGAACTCCTCGAGAGCGACATCGCCTGGGCGCAAGACCTCCGGGGGCCCCCGGCGCCCGGCACGTCGTACCTCCAGACGTCGCTCACCATCGGCACGGGGCCGTATCGGGTCACGAACCACTACCCGGTTCGCGCCATCGGCTTCGGTGGTTCGTGTGTGCTCGTCCTTGCGGTCGTGGCCGTCGGCCTCGTACTCAACGCGCGCGACAGTGACGACGAACGCGCTGTGCTCGCGGCCACTGGTGTCGTGCCGCGCGTAAGCCGCAACGTCGGGACGCGGAAGGCGGCGCTGATCGTGATGACGGCGACGGCGATCGCGATACCCCTCGCCCTCATCCCTGTCGCGGTCCTGGTGACGACGTCCGACAACCACCCGGCGGTCTTTCGGGTCGATTGGATGGCGCTCGCGGCGATGGCCATCGGCTTGCCGCTCGTGGTGAGCGCAGCAACGGCTTTCGCGGGCTACGCGCGCGACGTCATGCGCCCGCGCCGGCCGGTGTTGCTCCTCGACGACTGACTACTCGGACGCGTCGCCCTTCCACACGGGATCGCGGGGTGGGTCGAACGCCACCTCGAGCGGATGACCGTCGATGGCGGCGAAGGCTTGATCGCCCCACCGTTCGAAGCCGACCAGCGGCTGCGGCAGTGCGTCGCGCGCGAAGAACCCGACGTCGCGTGTCTCGAGCGGATGGGGACGCAGTTCGCCGCCGATGACACGGCAGTGGAAGACGAGCGAGTACAGCGGCACGCGCGTGAACTGGTTCCGCACGCCGTCGATCACGGCGATGATGCGTACGGGTTCGACGTCGATCCCGGTCTCTTCTTTCACTTCCTTGACGACGACTTCGCTCGGCGAATAACCGATGTCGCACCAACCGGTCGGGTACAGCCAGATGCCGGAGTCGGCGCGCTGGATCAACAACAGCTCGCCCTTCTCGTTGCCCACGACGGCGCCGACGGCCAGCTTCGGCGTGACGTAGCCGGGCACGCCCTTGTCGATCGCCTTCATCCACTCGCCGTGCCACTCGCTGGCGGGCGCGGATTCGTCGACCGCGGCGCGCATGTCAGCCGCGACGTGCAGCACTTCCTGGAAGCGTTCTTGCTCGTACAGCGACGTCGTGAACGCGAGGCCAGTGCGCGCGATGCCACTGAGCGATTCGCTCCAGCGGACGAGTTCTTGGTCGTCGGACGGCACCGACTCGACCCTACGCGAACAATTCGTCGACCCGGCCAAAGAACGCCGAGCGCGCCATCGCGATCACACCGCTGTCCTTCGCCGCGGTCATCGTGTCGGTGTCGACGTGCGATGCGAAGCCGTAGACCTTCGCTCCACGCGCCGCGGCACGCGTCCCTGCGTCGAGCGCGCCCTCCCGTGAGAGATCGACGGCCACTACGTCGCCCGGGCCGAGTCCGGCGATCGAATCGATCGCCGCCGGATTCGTCACGTGCACCAGGTCGGCAACGTTGGCGAACTTGGATCGGTCGAGCAGATCCGGGGCGTAGGCAACCTTCACGCCCTCATGCTGACAAATTGGTGCCTGCATGCGCATCGTCGCCCTGTCCGTCTTCGAAGGCGTCGTCTACCACTGCCACGCGCTCGACCTGAAGCACCCGTGCCGGCCCACGCTCGAGGTCGACGCCCGCACGCTGCCCGGCGACCTCGACGCCGGTCCCCTCCTGATCACCGTCGCCGAGTACATGCGCATGCTGGGCGACGACGCGCGCCCGTGCCTCCGTCAGCTCCGCGAGGCCGGCCGCATCACCAACTGGATGGGCGTCGACCACATCTCATTCCCGATATGGCGCTACTCAGCGCCCCAATGATGGCGACCCAGGGGCGCAGTTAGCGTCTGCCGGATGGCGCAGCGTCATTCACCGGGCCGCGTTTCGACTGGCGTCGCAGGGGTTCTGATCGCGGCAGCGTTTGCCACAAACGTCGCCGCACAATCGCGTCACCTGTGGCCGGACCCACGCGACTTCGCCGTCCGCTACGTCGCGGCCAAGACCGCGGAACACCACCGCGACCCGTACAACGCGTACGTCTTACGCCAAGAGACGAAGAGGGTCGAAGGCGATACGTACGTCGAGCAAGGCACGTACGTGTTTCTCGATCCGCCGCCGGTCGCCGCGCTCTTCCGGGTGATCGCGCTCGCGCCGCTACGAACAGCCGCGTACATGTGGTTCGCGGCATCAGTGGTCGCCTCGGCAGTGATCGCGTGGTGTGCCACCACGCTCGCTGGCATCTACGCCAGAAGTCGAGGCGAGACCGCGGCGATTCTGACACTCGGCATGTCATTCGCCCCAGCGCGGTACGGAGTCGGCGGCATCCAACTCGACGTTGTATTCGGAGCGTTCGCGCTCGTTGCCACAGTTTTCGCTCGACGACGGCACGCGCCTGCAGCGGTCGGGTTTGCCAGTGTGATCGGCGCTCTGAAACCGCAGACCGCCGCGCTCCCCCTCGCCGGCGAACTCGTGCGGCGGCGCGTCAACGTGATCGCCGCCGCGGTGGTCTTGCTCGCGCTGAGCGCGCTTACCGCCGCGGCCACGCCGTCCGTCACGTGGCCTCACTGGATCCACGCGGTCACGCACGGACAAAACGACTTCCCCGTGGTCGAACGAATCGCTCTCGCCGCAATGCTCGGCGCGCAGATCGTCCTATGGGCGCCTCACGCTCGAAGGGTCACCACGAATCCCACGGTTGCGTTCGCCGCGACGTCGACCATCGCCGTATCAATCTTCGGGCTCGTCCATTTCAACCCGTTCTCGGCAGTCCTCCTAGCAGTACCGTTCGCACTCGTCATCCGTGCTGCGACGGAACCAGCGGGCGCCGCGCTTCGGTATGCGACCGCCATCGTCGTCGCGCTATTCGCCGGCGGCGCGTTGCAGCCCTCGACCACCTACGGAGGCGCCCATGCCGCCGTGTTCCCGATAACGGGGATCGCGTTGCTCGCAGCGGCCGTCATCGTGGCGTCGCGCGAACTGACGCCGTACGCGCTCGTCGCGCTAGGAGTCAATGGCGCTGTCGTGGCGGCTGGCCTGACCGCAAACGGGACTCGTGTCTTGACGGTCGCGGCGACGCTGCTTCTCACCGGCCTTGTCACGCGTCGCCTGGACGCCATCGCGGAGTACGGCCAAGCGCGCGTATGAGTGCTTCAAACGGGAAGCGGCGGCGACTCAGGCGCCGATCCCGTTTTGCACGGCGTCGAGCAGCGCCGGCGGGACGTCGTGGATCTCGCAGGAGAGTTCCATCTTCTGGTCCTCGACCGTTACGTCGGTCACGCACGGCATGTAGTCGGTGAGCGGCACCCTGAACCCGCCGATGGTCAGCTGCCTGTCGCGAACGGACGGCGTGACGTTGAGCCCGGCGATGGTCACATGACCACCCTGCATCGTCACCGGCACGTGCAGCGCGTCCGACAACGATTCCGCGGTGACGATCGCACGGATCGTCCCGTGGTCGATCTTGGTGATGCGCGCCTTGCGGTCGTTGATCAGGCGCCCGCGGTCGAGGTGCACGCCGCTGAGGTCGATGTCGACGGTCGAGAACACCAACAGCTTCGCCTTGATGTTCTCGACGTGGACGCTGGCCGTGCTGACGTTTCCGCCGAGCAACAACGTGGGCAAGAACGGGAACCCGCCGACGTCAGCCGACACCGACGACCCCGACGGGGCCTCCTGCTGCGCACGCCTCTCGACCGTGGCCGACACGAAGCCGCGAGCCGCGACGTCGCCCCCGACGAGGATTGCGGCGACGATGCCGAGGGTAAACAGCCGACGGATCATCGGAGCATTGTTGCCGCAATCAGTGACAAAACCGGCTCACCCGGCGTAACGTCCCGGCTGACCTGACCGACTAGCAGGAGAACACACATGTCTCGAAGCACCCGGTCCCGGTGGCGCGTAGCCGCCGTTGTCGTCGCACTCGCGGTCGTCGCGGGCGCGTGCGGCAGTAAAGACGACAACAAGAACAACAACGCGGGCGCCGGCGGTGGTGGCAACAAGAAAACGATCGCCTTCGCCTTCGCTGGGCCAGAGACCGGACCGAACGCGGCGCTCGGCCTCAACATCGTCAAAGGCGCCCAGGTCGCCCTTCAAGAGGCGAACGCGTCGAGCGACAAGTACCACTTCGTGCTGAAGCCCTTCGACACCCAGGGCGACTCGGCGCAGATCACCACCGTGAAGGACAAGTTCATCAACGACGCGTCGGTCTTGGGCTTGATCGGCCCGACGTTCTCGGGTGAGACCAAGGCCGTCATCCAAGACCTCCAGACGGCAAACCTGGCGATGATCAGCGCGTCGGCGACCAACGCGGCGCTGCCGACGGTGATTCCGAACGAGACGGTGTTCCATCGCCTCATTCCCGACGACGACGTGCAGGGCGCCGGTGTCACCGACTTCGTGCTCAAGGTGCTGAAGGCGAAGACCGCGGCGTACGTGAACGACAACTCCGACTACGGCAAGGGCTTGGCGGACGGCACACAGGCGCTGCTCGAGAAGGCCGGCGTCCACACGGTGGCCACCGACGTCATCGACCCCAAGGCCGAGGCGTACAGCGCAGCCGTGACCAAGGTCAAGGACGCGCACCCCGACATCATTTTCTACGGCGGGTACTACGCCGAGGCCGGCAAGTTCAAGAAGCAACTCACCGATGAGGGCGTCACCGCGAAGTTCGTTAGTGGCGACGGCTCACTCGACCTCGGCTTCGTCCGCTCCGCGGGCGCGTCGGGCGCCGAGGGTGCGTGGCTCACGTGTCCGTGCCGACTGGCGACCCCCGACGCCGGCGGCAAGCTCGGCAAGTTCGCCACCGACTACAAGAAAGTGAACAAGGGGGCGGACGCGGGGACGTACTCGACGCAGGGCTACGACGCCGCGAAGATCTTCGTGCAGGGTGTCCTCGCTGGCAACACGACCCGGCAGCAGTTGCTGACCTACGTCGAAGGATTGAAGACCTACGACGGCGTCGCCGGGACCATCGAGTTGCAGGACAACGGCAACGTCACGAACAAGGACGTGTACGTCTACAAGGTCGAGAGCGGCAAGCTGACCGAGGTCGGCACGGTCGCGAACGCGATCGCGAAGGGCTGAGTCGCCCAACGCGTGAGCACCCTCGGATAGGGGGACCGGCATCGAGTTCAACCTGCACCGGCTCGTCACGGAGTTCTGGCCACAGACCGTCGACGGGCTGACACTCGGAGCGATCTACGCACTGATCGCGCTTGGGTACACGCTGGTGTACGGCGTGCTCAGGTTGATCAACTTCGCCCATTCCGAGATCTTCATGATCGGCGTGTTCACGAGCCTGTTCGCGATGCACGCCGTCGGCGTCGACGTGGCGGACCCGGCCAAAACCGGGTTCGCCCTCGTCGGCGTCCTCGTGTTCGCGCTCATCGTGGCGATGGTGTGTTCCGGGCTGGCGGCCGTCGCGATGGAGCGCATCGCGTACCGCCCTTTGCGCCGCCGCGGCGCCCCAAGGCTCGCCGCGCTCATCACCGCAATCGGCATGTCGCTGTTCCTCCAGGAACTGTTCGCCATCCGTTACGGGCGCAACGAGCTGGGCTTCCCGCGCGTGCTGGCCAAGCGGCAACTCTTCGCGTTTCAAGGCGCCAACGTGCGCAGCGACAAAGTCCTCGTCTTCGTCGCCGCCATCGTGCTGATGATCGCCCTCGAGCGATTCGTGGCGCGGTCACGCATCGGCCGCGGCGTGCGCGCCGTGGCGCAAGACCAGGAGACCGCGGCGCTCATGGGCGTCAACATCGACCGCGTGATCATGATCACGTTCCTGCTCGGAGGAGTCATGGCCGGCGCCGCCGGCTTCCTCTACGGGATTTTCTTCGAGGTCGCGCGATTCAACATCGGGTTCCTCCCCGGCATCAAGGCGTTCACCGCCGCGGTACTCGGCGGCATCGGCAACGTCCGCGGCGCGCTGCTCGGCGGCCTGTTGCTCGGCCTGCTCGAGACCTACGGCCAAACGGTGCTGGGCGGCGAATGGAAAGACGTGTTCGCGTTCACCGTCTTGGTGCTCGTGCTCATGTTCCGCCCGACGGGCATCCTCGGCGAGAGCGCAGGACGGGTGCGCGCGTGAAGTGGAGGCCCGTCGCGCTGTTCGACGCCGTCCGCAGGCGGTGGGACCCGCTGCCGACCGCGGCCAAGCTCGCCATCGCCGCAGGTGTTCTGGTCCTCGGGGCGGTCGCGCCGCTGGGAGTGAGTCCGTACTGGCAGAGCGTGCTGTTCGCTCCCGTCGGCATTTACGTGCTCCTGGCGCTCGGCCTCAACATCGTCGTCGGGCAGGCCGGTCTTCTCGACCTCGGCTATGTCGCGTTTTACGCAGTCGGCGCGTACACGACCGCGAAGTTGACGCTGCCCGCGGCCCACGGGGGCGCGGGTTGGCAGCCGTGGCTTGCGCTGCCGGTCGCCGTCGTCGTCGCCATGATCGCCGGCGTCGTCATCGGCGCGCCCACGCTGCGCCTCCGCGGCGACTACCTGGCGATCGTCACTCTCGGCTTCGGCGAGATCGTGCGCATCGTGGCGCAGAACACGAACGCGCTCGGCGAATCGCGCGGGCTCAACCCGATCCCGCACCCCGCGTCGGTCGGCGGGTTGCACTTCACCGGCCAGCCGTACCCGTACTACTTGCTCGTGTTGACGGCGATCACCCTCGCACTGATCGTGCTGGCGCGTCTGACGCGCTCGCGGGTGGGCCGCGCCTGGGCCGCGATCCGCGAAGACGAAGACGCCGCCGAAGCCATGGGCGTCGACACCTTCCGCATGAAGCTGTGGGCGTTCGCGATGGGCGCGTCGACCGGCGGCCTGGCCGGTTGGATCTACGCCAGCAAGGTGAACTTCATCAACCCGCCGCAGTTCGAACTGCTCATCTCGATCCTGATCCTCGCCGCGGTCGTCCTCGGCGGCATGGGGTCGGCGCCCGGCGTCATCGTCGGCGCCTTCGCTATCGCCTTCCTGCCTGAGTATCTGCGGCAGGCCGCGGCGGGCCGCACGCTGCTGCGCGGCCTGAACGCGCTCACGGGGGGCAACGCCGGCGACATCACCGAGTACCGCCTGCTGCTCTTCGGCTTCGTGCTCGTCGTGATGATGATCTTCCGCCCACAAGGCTTACTGCCGAGTCGCCAACGCGCTGCCGAGCTGCTGCCCGAAGAGGAGTCGTTCGCGACGCCCGTGACGCCGACGGTCGTGCCAACCGGCGACGCATCGGCTGACATCGTCGTCGCGGACGCGAAGCCGGCGGGCGAACCGCTGCTCGAACTGCGACAACTCAGGATCCAGTTCGGCGGCATCGTCGCACTCCAGGACGTTTCCCTCGTCGTGCCGTCGGGTTCGATCTTCGGCATCATCGGGCCGAACGGAGCCGGTAAGACGACGCTGTTCAACTGCGTGACCGGCGTGTACCAGCCAACCGACGGCGACATCCTGCTCGACGACGCGTCCGTCGTCGGTCGCAAGCAGCACCAAGTGACCCGTGCCGGCGTCGCCCGCACGTTCCAGAACATTCGGCTCTTTCCGAACCTCACCGCGTTGGACAACGTCATCGTCGGCACCGACGCGCGGCACGGAACCAGCGTCCCCGGCGCGTTGGTCCACACGCCGCGACATCGCGTCGAAGAACGCGACGGCCGCAACGAAGCGTTGGCGTTGCTCGAGTTCGTCGGCATCGCGCGACAGGCGAACAACCTGGCGCGCAACCTGTCATACGGCGATCAGCGCCGGCTCGAGATTGCGCGCGCGATGGCGACCGCGCCGAGAGTGCTGATGCTGGACGAACCGGCGGCAGGCATGAACCCGTCGGAGAAGCGCGGCTTGATGCAGCTGATCCGCGCCATCCGCGATCGCGGCTTGACAGTCGTGCTCATCGAACACGACATGAGCCTCGTGATGCAGGTGTGCGAGCGCATCGCCGTGCTCGACTTCGGACAGAAGATCGCCGAAGGGTCGCCGACCGAGATCCAGAACGACCCGAAAGTCATCGCCGCCTACCTGGGCACGCCGAGCGATGCTGCTTGAACTAAGCGACGTCTTCGTGAGCTACGGCAGCGTCGCCGCGCTCAAGGGCGTGACGCTCAACGTCGACGAAGGCGAGATCGTCACCCTCATCGGCGGCAACGGCGCTGGCAAGACCACCACGCTCAAGACCATCTCGGGCTTGCGGCCGGTGACGTCGGGGTCGATCCGTTTCGACGGCGAGGACATCGTGGGCGTGCCGGCGCACCGACTCGTCGAACGCGGGCTGTGCCACGCGCCCGAAGGCCGCGGGATTTTCCCCGGCATGACAGTGACGGAGAACCTCGACATGGGCGCGTTCGCGCGCCGCAGCCGACCCACCCCCGGCGACTACGACCGCGTCTTCGAACTGTTCCCGCGCCTCGCCGAGCGTCGCAAGCAACCGGGCGGGACGCTGTCGGGCGGCGAGCAGCAGATGCTGGCGATCGGGCGCGCCCTCATGGGCCGGCCGCGGCTGCTGTTGCTCGACGAACCGTCGATGGGGCTCGCACCGACATTCGTCGAGCAGATCTTCCGCATCATCACCGAGATCAACGGCCAAGGAACGACGATCCTGCTCGTCGAACAGAACGCCGCACAGGCGCTCAAGCGGGCGCACCGCGCCTACATCCTCGCGACGGGCGAGGTGGTGCGCGAGGGCAAAGCCGCGGAGTTGGCGGAGGACTCCGCCGTGCGCGCCGCGTACCTTGGCATCGAAACCGAAACCTAAGGAGGCCGTATGTCTGACGCGTGGGTGTGCCCGGAGTGCGGATTGGATTACGGCACGCTGCATCCGCCGTTCGCCATCAACGCCCTCAAGAGTTTCCCGCGTCGCTACACCGAGGCGCTGGCGCCGGAGTCGTCATCCGAGGACAACGAAAAGGTGATCCGCACGCGTCCCGCCGAGGGCGTGTGGTCGGCGCTCGAGTACGCCGCACACGTCGCCGATCTGATGGAGCCGTTCGCCGTCACCATTCATCGGACGAATACCGAGGACAACCCTGATCTCAGCGGCGTGTTCTGGGACGAGAACGAGAAGGCGGCGACGGACAAGTACAACGAACAGGCCAAGGCGGACGTACTGGCGCGCCTGAAGGCGGGCGTCGACAAGCTCGTCGCCGAGGCGGAGCACGTCGACGCCCACAGCTGGAATCGCATGGCGCAGTTCGGATGGGGCGACCGCGATCAACTCACGATGTTGCAAAACGCCGTGCACGAGGGTGTGCACCACCTGCGCGACATCGAAAACGGCTTGAAGCGGGTGCGCGCCGCCTAACCTCATGCGATGCGGAGTCGGAAGGTCGTGACGCGCGCGTGCGCGCTCGGCCTCCTGGCGGCGATCACGCCCTCCATTGCGCATGCCCAAGCGGCGCCGCCGCTCATCCCCGCCCTGCTGATCGACGGGCGCGGCCACGGCCACGGCGTGGGCATGGCACAAGACGGCGCGCTGGCGATGGGACACAAAGGCGCCAACGTGCGAGAGATCCTCGCCCAGTTCTATCCGGGCACGGCACTCGGCAAGGCGAGCGGCAATGTGCGCGTGCCCGTCTTCACCGGCGCCAGCGCGCAACTTTCGTTTCCCGACGGCGGCGACGTCGCGGGCAACGGTGGCTCGATGCACGTCGCGCCCGGCAACTCCGTCGTCGTCTCGCGCGAAGGCGACTCGACGAAGGTGCGGCCGACGAACGCACCGGCTCCTCCGCCGGCGACGACGACGACCGCGTCCACGACCACCACGACGACTCCGCCTACGACCACGACAGACCCGCAAACGTCGACGACGTTACTGCCCGATCGTTCTTCCCCCCCGAAGAAGAGCACGCCCGCGGGTGACCTCAGCCCGACCACGCAACCGCCGGCGACCACCACCACGACCACGCCCCCGTCGTCGTCGGCGCTCACGTTCGCGGGTCCGGTCACGGCGACACCGGCGAACGGGGGACGCGTCGGTGTTGATCCGCGCGGCCGCCACTACCGCGGCGTGCTCGACATCGCGCCCGTTCCGGGTGGCTTGCGCTTCGTCAACCAGGTCAACGTCGAGACGTACCTCCGCGGCATGGGTGAGGTCCGCAATCCGAGTTGGCCCGCCGCGAGCCTCCAGGCCCAAGCAGTTGCCGCGCGCACCTACGCGCTACGCGCCATGGCCTTCGGCGGCGAACTGTGTGACACGCAGAAGTGCCAGGTGTACATCGGCTCAGACGCCGAATACGCCGCGATGGACAAGGCGGTCGCGGCGACGAGCGGACAGGTGCTCACGTACGGCAAGTCGCTCGCTTCGGCGGTGTACTCCGCCAACGCCGGCGGCCACAGCGCCAGCACCGAAGAAGGCTTCGGCATGCCGGGCAAGTCGTATCCGTATCTGCGCGCGGCGGCCTATCCCGCCGAGAACCTCGACCCGTGGAAGGTGACGATCGCGCTCAAGGACATCGCCCGCCGCCTCGCCTACGGAGGCGATCTCACGAGCGTTGCCGTGGTGGCGCGTGGCCCGTCGGAGCGCGCGACGTCGATCAACCTCGTGGGCACCGCAGGCGACAAGACGGTGACGGGTCTGCAGTTCGACTCGGCGCTCGGACTCAAGTCGACGCTGTTCGACGTCAAGGTCGTCATGGCGAGCAACGTCGCCGGCCTGACGGGCGACTCGCAACTGCAGGCGCCCCCCGAGCAGGCACCGGCGCTCGCCGACGAGACGGCGACCAGCACACCCGAACCGGCGCCACGCGCCGCCGCGATCCCGGTGCGAATGGCGTCGCCGATCGACCCACCGTCCAACATCGGCGCGTTCTCGCTGTTCGCGGCCGCGCTGTGGGGCGCGGTGGTCGTCAGCGCGTTCCGCTGGCGCCGGCGGACGCGCTCAGCGATAGCGCGTCATCTGTCCTGAGCGCGAAGCGGCGTTTCATGCGCCGCAGGCCGCGCAGATCCTCGAGCGCGGTTTGGATGATGTTGACGCGTGAGTCCGGGTCGTCGACCCAACGCACCGGCACCTCGTGGATGCGCATGCCGAAGTGCTGCGTCAGCAGCAGGAGCTCGCTGTCGAAGAACCACCCGTCGTCCTCGATCATCGGTAGGAGGAACGACACCGCGTCGCGGCGAGCCGCCTTGAAGCCGCACTGCGCATCCGAGAACCGCGCGCCGCTGTAGGCGCGCAGCACCAAGTTGTAGGCGCGCGAGATGAACTCCCGTTTGGCGCCGCGCGTAACGCGGGCACCGTGGGCCAACCGCGACCCGATGGCGACGTCGGCGTCGTTGCGGAACAGCGGTGTCACGAGCGGTGCGAGCGCGGCGAGGTCCGTTGACAGGTCGACGTCCATGTACGCCACGACGGTGGCGTCGCTCGACGACCACGCTTCGCGCAAGGCCAACCCGCGACCTTTCCGGTCCAAGTGCATCACGCCGACCGAATGCAGCTCGTCGCCGATCGACCGCGCGACGGCGAACGTGTCGTCGGTGCTGGCGTTGTCGGCGATGGTGATGTGCCACGCGAACGGAAACTCGTCGCTGAGAAAGGCGTGCAAGCGACGCACCGACTCTTCGAGCGCAACGCGCTCGTTATAGACCGGAACCACGACGTCGACGCCTTCGAACGGTGATCGCATCGCGCCCGAAATTATCTTCGGGGTCGCGCATATTTACGTCGCCCTCCGTGATTTGATTCCGGACCGAATATGACCCGAACACGTCCCGCACTCTGCGTCCTGCTCGGTGTTACCGCGTTGCTCTACGTGTGGGGCCTGAGCGCATCCGGCTACGCGAACGCCTTCTACAGCGCGGCGGTGCAGGCCGGGACCCACAGCTGGAAGGCGGCGTTCTTCGGCGCGTCCGACGCCGCAGGTTCGATCACCGTCGACAAGTCGCCGCTGTTCCTGTGGCCGATGGAACTCGCGGCGCGCCTGTTCGGTGTCAACCCGTGGACGATCCTCGTACCGAACGCCATTGAGGGCGTGCTGTCGGTGTTCGTCCTCTACGCCGCGGTGAAGCGCTGGTTCGGCGAAGCCGCCGGGTTACTCGCCGGCGCCGTCCTGGCGTTCACGCCCGTCGCCGTGTTGATGTTCCGGTTCAACAACCCCGACTCGATGCTCGTGCTGCTGCTCACGATCGCCGGTTACGCGATGGTGCGCGCCCTCGAGAACGGTCAAACGAAGTGGGTGGCGTTGTGCTTCGCGCTCGTCGGCCTCGGGTTCCTCGCCAAGATGATGCAGGCGTTCCTGGTCGTGCCAGCCTTCGGCGTGGGCTACCTGATCGCGGGGCCGCCGCGATTGCTCACGCGCATCTGGCAGCTCGCGGTCGGTGCCGCGGCGATGGTCGCGTCGCTGGCGTGGTGGGTGGCAGCGGTGGAACTCACGCCCCACTCGTTGCGTCCGTACGTCGGCGGATCGCAGGACAACTCGGTACTCAACCTCGTCTTCGGTTACAACGGCTTCGGACGTCTGACGGGTGACGAACGCGGCAGCGTCGGCGCCCGGCGCCTTCGGACCGGACACAAAGTGTGGGGCGAGGTCGGCCCGTTGCGCATGTTCGACCGCCACTTCGGCGGCCAGGCGTCGTGGCTGATCCCGGCGGCGCTGCTGCTGTTGGTCGTCGTCGGCGTCGCCACATTGCGCAACGCGCGGACGGATCGCACGCGCGCCGCGCTGATCATTTGGGGCGGCTGGCTCGTCGTCACGATGGTGACGTTCTCGCTTGGCAAAGGCATCATCCACGAGTACTACGCAGTCGCGTTGGCGCCGGGAGTCGGCGGCACGATCGGAGTCGCCGGCGCGTACGTGTGGAACGCGCGTGACGCGCTGTGGGCACGCACGACGATGGCAACGGCCACCGCGATCACCGCGGCGTGGGCCGTGACGCTGTTGCAGCGCACGCCGACGTGGCTGCCATGGCTCGTGCCGCTTGTTCTCGTACCTGCGGCGCTCGCCGGCGTGGGCATCGTCATCGGTCCACGTCTCGCGCCGAAGGTTCTTACGGGCGCGACCGCCGCCGCCATCGCCGTCGGCTTCGTCGGACCGGCCGCGTATTCGCTCGACACCGCGGCGACGCGCCACGAAGGCGCGATCGTGTCCGCGGGACCATCGGGCCAAGGCAGTTACCGCCCGCGCGCCATCGGGCCCACGCGGCGAGTCTTCGCGCGGCCGCGGTTCAGGCTGGCCGCGCCGCCGACGGGATCGGCGATACCCGTGCTCCCCGGCGGTCCTCGCAACGGCGGGCTCATCGGAGGTCTGCTCGAGGCGAGCCGCCCCGACCACCAACTCACGACGTACCTGTTGCACGACGCGTCGCGGTACGAGTGGGTGGCCGCCACGATCGGCAGCGAAGCGGCGGCCGGCTACCAGCTGGCAACCGACAAGTCGGTCATGCCGCTGGGCGGCTTCAACGGCACCGACCCGTCACCGACGTTGGCGCAGTTCAAACGTTTGGTAGCCGCGCACGAGATCCACTACTACCTGTCGACGGGGCGCGGTCTCGGCGGGCCGGGCACGCACGGCGGCGGCGCCGGACCGAAGACCGGAACAGCGATGAGCATCGCGCGCTGGATCAGCCGGCACTTCAGCGCCGTACGGGTCGGGCGCGTGACGGTCTACGACCTCACTTCGCCGCAGTAGCGGAGTTCCGCCGCTGCCACTCTGCGATCATCGCCAGGCGTTCCGCGACGGGTGGGTGCGAATGATTGAGCCGCTTCCACAGCGACGGCGTCAGGTCGCTCAGGCTTTCGGTGTGCAGCTTGCGCATGGCGGCGTGTGCCGCCTCGGGGTCGGGCACGGCCTCGAGGCCGAAGAGATCGGCGTCGCGTTCGTGCACACGCGAGATGTACGCACCGGCGAGTCCCGTCACGAGACCGGGCAGCGCGAACACGAACAAGAACAGCGGCAGCACCCCGGGATTGTGAATGCTGTTCACGCCGGCGAAGTGCAGCACGCGCTTGCTGTCGAAGATCAGCTTCAGCACTGCGAAGTCGACGAGCAACAGGCCGACGAGCACCGGGATGATGCGCATGATGTGCCGGCGGCGCCAGTGGCCGATCTCGTGCGCGCACACCCAACGCACCTCGGGCCGCGGCCACTCGAGCATCGTGTCGAACACGATCATGCGGCGCGTCTTGCCGGCACCGGCGACGTAGGCGTTCTTGCGCACGTCGCGCTTTGACGCGTCGGCCATCTCCACTTTTTCGATGTCGGCGCCGACGCCGTGCGCCACCGAGATGATGTCGGCGTGCAGGTCGTCGTCGGGGATCTGCGTGAACTTGTTGAACAGCGGGGCGATGAACCGCGGCGCGATGAGCGCGAGCCCGACTTGGATGATCGAGAACACCGCCCAGCCGAGGATCCACCACGCGTCGGTGGCGCGAACGACCGCCCACAACACGATGAACATCAGGCTCGAGAAGACCCCATTGATGAGCAGTGTCTTCACTTGATCGCCGACGAAGGTGCCGGGAGTCATCGTCGAGAACTCCCACTTCTTGTCGTAGACCATCGCCCGCCACCACTCGAAGCCGACGTTCTCGACGACGCCGATGGCGAGCAAGCCGATCATCACCACGACGATGTCGAGCACCCAGTTGTGGAGCGCGAGGTGGCGCAACACTTTCGGGAAGACGTGGGATCGGATCACTGCGACGTCGATCAGCAGGTTGAGGACGATCTGGATCGCGCGGACGGTCTTGAGCGGCTTGGTGTAACGGCGCGCCTTGGCGATCTCTTCGGGATCGAACCAGTCCTCAGGGTTCGCCTTGAACGCCTTCCACGGCGTGATGCCCGAACGCGACGGATCAATCGTGCGGACCGGCGGTTGTGCGGTCGTCGTCATGGGATGCCCCCTTGCGTTGTTCCCCAAGAGAAACGATACGGATTGGCCGTTCTCACGGCATCCACCCCCGGAATGAAAGAAGCCCCCGACCCTTGCGGGCCGGGGGCTTTCTCGTACTCCTACGGGATGACGGACTTAGAAGTCCTCCATGCCTCCGCCGGGCATCGCCGGGGCAGCCTCTTCGGGCTTGTCGACGATGACGGCTTCGGTGGTGAGGAAGAGCGCAGCGATCGACGCGGCGTTCTGCAGCGCCGACGACGTCACCTTGGTGGCGTCGGTGATGCCGGCCTTGAGCATGTCCTCGTACTCGCCGGTGGCGGCGTTGAGGCCCTCGGTCTGCTTCTTGAGCGAACGGACGCGCTCGATCACCACGCCACCTTCGAGGCCGGCGTTGACGGCGATCTGCTTCAGCGGCTCCTCGACGGCCTTGGCCACCATGCGGGCACCGGTCGCCTCATCGCCTTCGAGCTTGTCGGCCACGTCGAGGATGCGCGCCTGCGAGCGCAGGAGCGCCACGCCACCGCCGGGCACGACGCCCTCTTCGATGGACGCCTTCGCCGTCGACACCGCGTCTTCGATGCGGTGCTTCTTTTCCTTCAGCTCGACCTCGGTAGCGGCGCCAACCTTGAGGACAGCGACGCCGCCGCTCAGCTTGGCGAGGCGCTCCTGCAACTTCTCACGGTCGTAGTCGGAGTCGGTGTTCTCGATCTCGGCCTTGATCTGGTTCACACGGCCCTTGACGTCGGCGGGGTCGCCGGCGCCTT
>JBEEFV010000036.1:0-4163 GCA_041166405.1 Actinomycetota bacterium
GCCATCCGCCGCGGCCGTCGGCAACCGTGACCTCCTCTCCGGCGCGCAAACGCAGCACGCGCGCGAGGTGATGCGCGTCATCGGCGCCGAGCGCGGGCGCGTCGACGTCGTCGACGAACACGTGCGCGGCGGCCGGATGACGCATCGCACCATCGTGGCCTGCAAATCTTCTGAGCGTGGAACCTCACCTTTCCGTCCAGGTCTTCGACGACGACAAGGAGGACGACGCGCCGCGCATCGTGCTCGTACACGGCGTCATGGACCGCGGCGCGAGCTTCAGCCGCGTCGTCGGATACCTGTACGACGAAGTGGTGATCACCTACGACCGCCGCGGCTACGCGCATTCGATGGAGGCGCCACTGTCCGACGCCCTCGACACGCACGTCCAGGACCTCGTCGACGTGATCGGCGACAAGCCGGCGTACCTGATCGGCCACAGCCTCGGGGGCGTGATCACGCTCGTGGCCGCGGCGCGCCGGCCTGACTTGGTGAAAGCCGTCGGCGTGTACGAGTCGCCGATGCCGTGGCTCGAGTCGTGGCCGACGAGTACCGCGGGCGCCCGCACGCTCGCCGACGACTCGGACCCCGCGGCCGCCGCCGAGTCCTTCATGCGGTACCTCGCGGGCGACCAGGCGTGGGACACGCTGCCCATGAAGACGCAGCAGCAACGACGTGCCGAGGGCCCCGCTTTGCTGTCCGATTTGCGGATGCTGCACATCGACACGCCCCCCTTCGAGCGCGAGGACGTGACGGTGCCGGTGATGGTCGCAGGTGGTTCGATCACGCAGGAGCACCACAAGCAGGGCTGTGAAGTAATGGCGAAGATGTTCGACACCGAAGTGCAGTGGATTGAAGGCGCGGGTCACGGCGGCCACATGAGCCACCCCGGCCCGTTCGCGTCGTTCGTTCGACGCACTATGCACAATTCGTGACGCGATCTGCGCGAGCGTGGGTGTGATGCAACGACGGCGGCGGGTTCTGTTTGTCGCGCTCGGAGTGGCGGTCCTCGCGTTCGGACTCGTCGGCACCGCGATGGCGCTGAGCACGCATGACAAGGTCGCGCGCCACGTTTCCCTGGCGTCGCACAGCGTCGCTGGCTTGTCGCGTGAGGAGCTGACCGCGAAGGTCCGCGACCTCGACGGCCAACTGCGCAAGGCGACCGTGCACGTCGACGCACCGCGCGGCGGATTCAAGGCCACGCTCGAAGAACTCGGCGCGCGCGTCGACGTGCACAAAACCGTCGAGCGCACGCTCGACGTCGGCCACAGCGGCAATCCGGTCGGACGCGTCTGGAGCGCGCTCAAGTCATGGGTTTCGGAGCGCCCGGCGTCGGTCGAGATCGCCATCGACGAAGCGAAGTTGCGCGCTGCGGTGACGGCAAAGGATCCAGGCCCGAAGACGCCGTCGAAAGAGCCGTCGTTGACGCGCGCGAAGGGCGCGTTCGTCGCCGTCAACGGACAGGCGGGGTACGGGATCGACCCCGACGAAGTGGCGCGCGCGCTTCCCGACGCCGTCTCGGACGGACTCCCAGGGCACATCAAGGTGAAGCGCGGGCGCGTCTCTCCGAAGTACACGCTGACCGACGCTGAGGCGTTGGCGCGCAAGGCGAACGCGCTCGGGAAGCTGTCGCTCAAAGTGTCTGCGGGCGACGCCACCGACACCATCACGCCGTCGATGCTCGCCGGCTGGATCGACGCGTTGCCGACCCCTGAGGCGCTGCTGCTCGGCGTCAACGGCGAGCGCGCCGTGGCCGACCTGCAGAAGTTGTTCTCGAGCGTCGGCAAGCCCGTCACCCAAACGCGTTACGCGATCTCGGCGTCGGGTTCGGTGGTGGTGACGCCCGGCAGCGAAGGCAGCGCGTGCTGCGACCCCGACCAGGTGTCGACACTGCTGACGGCCGCGATCCGTCGCCCGCCGGCGAAGCCGATCGTGTTGCCGCTCAAGATCACGAAGCCACAGATCACGCAAGAAGACATCGCCGCGTTCGGCATCAAAGAAGTGATCGGCACGTTCACGACGCCGCACCCGTGCTGCCAGCCGCGCGTCCAGAACATCCACCACATCTCCGACCTCGTCCGCGGCACCGTCATCCGCCCGCACACGCGCCTGTCGATCAACGGGCTCATCGGCCCGCGAACATTGGCGAAGGGGTTCGTCGTAGACCACGTGATCGAAGACGGCGTGTTCGCGCAAGCCGTCGGCGGCGGCATCTCGCAGTTCGCCACCACACTGTGGAACGCCGCGTTCTTCGGCGGACTCGACCTCGTGTCGCATCAGAGCCACAGCATCTACATCAGCCGCTATCCATATGGGCGCGACGCGACGCTCAACTACCCGCAGCCCGATCTTGTGATCGGCAACAGCACGCCGTACGGCGTTCTTGTCTGGCCGACGTACACAGGCACGTCACTGACCGTCACGCTGTATTCGACGAAGTATGCGAAGGCAGAGCAAACGGACCAGACCAAGGGAACGCGCGGCGTCTGCACCGAAGTCGTGACGACGCGCACGCGCACGTATCCCGACGGCACCAAGAAAGTCGACAAGATCCACGCGACGTACCGGCCGTCCGAAGGCATCAACTGCGACGGGTCGGTGTCGGCGACGACGACCACGGCCAAGCCGAGGTCGACGACGACGAAGCCGACGAGCCCTCCGACCACGGCAGCGCCGAACACCGCGACAACCGCATAAAGCGGTAACTTCGGCGCACATGCGCGTTGGGGTCACCGGCAGTTCGGGGTTGATCGGTTCGGCGCTCGCGGCGTCGCTCGAAGGCGACGGCCACGAGGTCGTGCGACTCGTGCGCGGGCAGCAGTGGAACCCCGATGCGGGAACGGTCGCGTCGGGCGCGCTCGACGGACTCGACGCCGTCGTGCACCTCGCCGGCGAGGGCGTCGCCGAGAAACGCTGGACCGACGAGCAGAAGAAGCGCGTGCACGACTCGCGCACCGTCGGCACGACCGCCATCGCCGAAGCGTGCGCGGCGTCGTCGGTCCCCACGCTTGTCTCTGGCTCAGCCGTTGGGTTCTACGGCGCGCCGGGCGCGGTCGTGGTCGACGAGTCGCACGGCCCCGGCGACGACTTCCTCGCGCGCGTCGTCGTCGACTGGGAAGCGGCCACGGCGCCCGCCGAAGCCGCGGGGACCCGCGTCGTCCACGCTCGCACCGGGATCGTCCAGAGCGCGCGCGGCGGCGCGCTGAAGCGCCAGCTGCCGTTGTTCAAGGTGGGGCTCGGCGGCAAGATCGGGCGCGGCGAGTTCTACGTGAGCTGGATCACGCTCGACGACGAGGTGCGCGCGCTGCGGTTCGCGCTCGACACGCCGTCACTGCGCGGCGCCGTCAACCTGACCGCGCCCAACCCCGTCACCAACGCCGAATGGACGAAGGCGCTCGGTCGCGCCGTACACCGCCCAGCGCTGTTCACGGTGCCGCCGGTGGCGTTGCGCGCTGCGCTCGGTCGCGAGTTGGTGGAGTCGTTGCTGGCGAGCCAGCGCGTCGTGCCCCGCAAACTGCTCGACGCCGGTTTCGAGTTCGCTCACCCCACGATCGACGAAGGGCTGGTTTCGGCCGTCTCGTCGTAACATCTGCGGCATGGCCGAACTGCGGTTCACCGATCGCATGAGCGACTCCGATGCGCTCATGTGGTCCATCGAAAAGGACCCGTTGCTGCGCTCGACGATCGTGGCGGTGGCCGTCCTCGACCAGGCGCCCGATCGCGAGCGGTTGCTGGATCGCATCGAGCGGTCGACGCGGATGATCCCGCGACTGCGTCAGACCGCTGTCCAATCAGCGTTCGCGGTGGCGCCGCCCAAGTGGGTCTTCGACCCGAACTTCGACCTCAACTACCACCTCCGGTTCCTCAAGGCGCCCGGCGACGCCGGCCTGCGCGATCTGCTCGACATGGTGGCGCCGATCGGCATGCAGGGGTTCGACCGCGCCCGACCGTTGTGGGAGTTCTACGTCATCGAGGGTTTGGAAGGCGGCAAGGCGGCGCTCGTGCAGAAGGTGCACCACTCGGTGACCGACGGCGTGGGCGGCGTCGAGATCGCGCTGACGATGCTCGACCTCGAGCGCAACCCGACGACCGACCTCGGGCCGATGCCCGATGCGCCCGAACCGCAGCGGTTCTCGGCGGCCGAGTTGCTGCAGGACGGCCTGGCG
>JBEEFV010000037.1:0-33739 GCA_041166405.1 Actinomycetota bacterium
CGAGATCGTGTGACCCGGCACGTATGCCTGAATGAGCCGTCCCGCGCGGTCGTAAAGATAGTTCGGGCCGGCCGGGTTGGCGTCGGTCCCGTCGACGTTCTCGTCGATGATCCGGCCCGTCGCCGACCGCACAACTGAGCTAGTGACGACACTGCCGTCTCCGAGCTGCCAGTTCAGACCAACGGTGCGATCGAGGTCGTCGCGACTAATTGACGTGAGGTGGTTGAATTTCTGGGGAGGTCCAGTTGGGCCATAGCCGCCCTTGTTCCAGTGTGCGCGTAGGCGCGACGCATCGAGCGCCCGCCCGTACACCGCCATGTCCTCGAGCCACCCTTGGAATCCGAAATCTCGCGGTCCCGCGCCGATTCGACTTGACGCTGTCCCGGAACGGAGAGGAAGAGCCTTTGTGAGTGAGCCCGAGGCAAGCGTCGACCCGTCGGCAAACAGGGTCCAGGAGGAGGAACCGACCGTAACGGCAACCTGATGCACCGCTCCGTCGACTATCGCCGCCGGGGCTGTCACAACAACGGGCCCGGACTGCGTCGGCACGGTGGCGTTGACGGAGGACGCGTCGTATCCAAGTTGGAAGCCGGTCGTCGGGTTCGAGAACAGCGTCCCCGGTCCCGCGAGCGGCCGGACGAACGTCTCGACGGTGTACACCCCGCCGACCGCCTTGCCAGGAGCGGTCAGGGCGAGGTCGCGCGAGTCGGGCGCGAGAGGAGCGCTGCCGAGGGCCACACCGCCAGCAACAGTTCCGGGTCGACTGACGTCGGCAGCATTCACCAACGATGAGCCTGTTGCGTCGTCGAAGCGCACGTTGACGAGATCCGGTGTCGGCGAATCGTGGGGGTAAACCGCGTGCCGTGCGATGTCGTCCGATGAAAGCGTCGAGGCGAAGACAGCCAGTTCGTCGACGGTCAACGCTGTGAACACTGGGTTGGAGCCGCCCGTCGTCCCGATGCGCATAGGTTCCGTATTCGTGTACGACGACGGAGCGGCAGTCCACGTTTGCGTGGAGGCCGCTCGGCCGTCGACGTACAACGTCGCTTGGGAGGTCGACACGGACCATGCGACGTGATGTGGACGGCCGTCGGCGATGACTCCTGAGTTCACCGGAGCGAGCTGCCCACCGGGTGTGTTCCACGACGCCGACACCTCGCCGTTCTGCAACGAGATCGCCCAACCGTTTTTGGCGTCGGCGGTTCTGTCGGAGATCAGTACCCGCGATGCAGCATCGACCTGGGTCGTTGATATCCAAGATTCCACCGTGAGCGGCGCCTGGGACATCGCGCCCGTCGCCGGGACGGACACCGTTCCGTCGACGCCGTTTAGCGTTGCAGAGCTGCCTCCGTCGCGGGGTTGCGCGTACCCGTACCGCGTGAGGGGCGGCGCTTGCAGCACCGCGCCTCCCCGCGGAGTCGCGTTGCGGTTGTGGCCTGACGCATCACCGAGCGTGGCTGTGCCCAGCGGTTCATTCAGCTTCCACCACACCAACATTGCGCTGTCCTTCGTCGGGGCAGCGGTCGCGTGGCGCGCAACCTCGCTAGCCGACAGCGAACGCTTGTACAGGAGAACTTCGTCGACGTTGCCCACCAACGAGGCGGCCGCAAGCGCAGAAGCCGTGGGCGTCGCGGAGAAAGACGGCGCACCGATCCGAAGTTCGGAACTCACGGTTGTCGCCGCCGGGGAACCTGTCCACGGACCAGTTGCCTTCTTCAGGCCGTCGACGTAGAGCGACCCGCCAGTCGAGTCCACGCTAAACGCAACGTGGTGGGGCTTCCCGTCGGCGATGAGACCACCGTCGAGCCCGCTGCCCGCGAGACCCACTCCTCGGTTCGCCGCACCGGCATACGTGGCACCGAGATGCCCGTTCGAGACCACGAGACGCCAACCCTTGGTCGTGCCATCTACCCACTTGTCCGCGATGTAGTGCGTACCACTCGCTTGCGTCGTCTGAACCCAGAGTTCGACGGCGAAGGGATAGGTGTTGAGAGCGGTGTCGCTGGGGTAGGCCAGCATCGAACCATTGCCCGGCAACCGGACGCTCCCAGGCCTCGCTGGCACCGTCCGGAGCGCGCGCGGAAGATTGAAACCGATCGCGTCACCGCCCCCGGGTACCTGGCCCGGCTGGGACGAGAGTCCCGGACCGCCCGTAGCCGCGGCGGTGCCCACGGTGTCGCGGATCGTGGGCAGATCGCTCGCCCGCCCACTCCAGCGGGACGCAGGCGCGTCGGCCTTGATGACGTCGTCAAACGTTCCGTCGGGCACCGCCGGAGTCGTCGGATAGTCGACGCTGGCGACACGACCGAACTGGTCATAGGTCGTGGCGGAGAGGAGTTGATTGTCCAGGAACTGACGGATCGGACGTTGGTAGTCGTCGTAGTCGATGCGCTCGACGCCGCCGGGCGCATCGCGCGTGAGTACGAGGCCGTTCCTGTCGTACGTCGTTAGCGTCGTGTTGCCCAGGGCGTCGACGTATCCAACGACCCGGCCCAAGAGGTCCGTCGTCGTTTGGATGGCTCCCTGCGCGTCGCTTGTGCTGGTTACCAGGGGATTGCCACCTACAGCGAAGTTCGAGATAACGGTTCGCGCCGGCGAGGTGCCATTCGCAGGCACGTCCAATTCGCTCACGCGGCCTCGTGAGTCGTACGTCGAGCACGTCCACGATTCGCTGTTCACACGCGTTGCGACTCCTCGGCCCGCGTCGTCATAGACCGTCTCTCGCTGTCGCGCGACTTGTGGACCGCTTCCATCCGGGTCGGGTTCGATCATGAGCTTCTGTTCGCCGGCCTGCTTGAACGCTTCAACCGTCGTCGTGCACGGGTTATCGGCGGTCTCGGTCGCGCCGTAGTACGTGTACGTGTAACTGTTCCCCGCGGGCAGCGTTCGCCCGGTCCGGCGCAGGAAACCAGTCCCCGGCGCCTCATAAGAAGTGGAGGAGGTCAGCTTGAGTCCGTCGGGATCGAGAGTCGTCGCTGTAGCGAGACCGTTCTCGGGTCGCTGATACGAAGTGGCCGTTACCGTGTCGCCGGCTTGCTGGTCGAAAACCGTGCTTCGCGTCGAGAGGCCATACGCCGGGCTGAGCAGGTTGCCCAGGCCTGCGACTTCGGAGCCCCCGGGGGGCGTTCGATACAGCTTCAGGGACGCGGATCCGCCGAAGTCGGCGAAGTCGATACGGATGTTGTAGCGCTTGCCCGCGGTCGGGTTGTTGAATGTTCCCGTTCGGGAGTGCGCCGTCGACGTAAAGTCGTCGATCACCGGTTGGTCGTTGATCACGAGACGCACGCCGTCGTCTGCGTCGATCCGGAATGTCGAAACGCCAGCTTCGGGGATGGTGATCAATCCGGTGAGGCGCGCGCCCCATCCCGTCGCGCCGCTGTAACTCGAGCCGGGCGTGACGGGCGGCGAAGTGCCCCAGTCGACGAAGACATCGCCGTTCGCCGGGCCGACACCCGTTCCGTGCAGCGAGGGCGCCATCGTCAGGTCTTTGTTGCCGTAGTACGCAACCGCGAGGCCGGGAATTCCGCCGTCGAATTGAGTCGCCGTGTGTGGCACGTCGACGACACGTGTAGACGGTCGCCGGTCGCCGCCGAACCACGCGCTCGGTGCAGGGCCGTATGTGTCGGTGGCACGGTCCTGGTCGTCATAGAGCGTCGTCGACCTGAGGCCGGTCGGGGTGGTCGTCGAGAGCACGAGATCCTTCACGGGATCCCACTCGGTAACCGTTGTGAGATTTTGGGTGTCGGTATCGGCGACGGTGCGCAGCAACGAGTCGTAGGCGATACGCCGCGAGAAGCCCGAAGGTTCCGCTGTTCCGGCGGCGTGCATGAGCGTCGAGCCAGTGTTGTAGTCGTAGGTGTGTTCCGGCCCGAGTTGGCCGGCGGAAGGGTTGGCGAGGCGGACGTCCACGACCCGGCCGACCGCGTCGTACAGAATGCTCGTGCGGTTCGCCTCGGTGTCCTCCGCCGCGCCCGCGAGGACTGCGTCGGCTTGCAGGGTGTCGCGGATCTGCGTTATCCGTCCGAGGCTGTCGTAGCCCCAGTCGGTAACCGCCGATCCCGGTTGCTCGAGACGCGCGAGTCGTCCGCCCGAGTACCAGAGATGGGTAACTCGGCCGTCGCTTGTGACGAGTGAGCAGAGGAAGCCTTGCGGCGCGGGGTCGAACCCGGTCGGCGGCGTTCCGCAGTCCCCTTGCGTGGGGTCGCCGGCATAGTTCAACACGGCGCGCCGGGTTGGGTCGACCGAGTCTTCGATTCGGATCAGATGCGACGGAAAACCGGCGTAGACGTAGTGCAGCGCGCCGGGCTTGCGATCGTCCATCGGCGTGGTGACGCTCGTGAGTAGTCCATCGGTTCCGAAGGTGTAGGTTCGCCCGTCCGCGTCCTGGAGGTTGAACGTTCCGTCGGCGTTGCGGACGAGGACTCCAAACTCATTCTCCGGTGCCTTGTAGCTCGCACCGTTCCACGTGTATTCGTGCGTCGTCCCGTCGGGCGCTTGGAGGATGACGCTGTTCGTCGTCGCCTTCAGGCGCTCGTAGGAAACGTTGCCGTCGGCATCGACCGAGAGATGCCAACCGTCGGGCAGCACGTCGGCTTTAGGCGCGAGCCACGACGATGGGATCTGCTGCGCTGGGATCTGTGGGCCCTGCACGAAGAGCCCGATGGCGGCTCCGCCCGTGATCTCGGCGAAGTCGACTTGGATCTTTGCTGGTTGTCCAGCATTCAAGTTAACCGCGCTCCCGAACGCTGGTGACCCCGGACAGCAACCCGTATTCACCACGACGGTCGAGTCGCTGAGAGTGACCTTGATGTTGTCGTCGCCGGTCGCGCCGAAGCTGTACGAGCCAGTCGTCGGCACCGTGATCACACCGGTCCATCGGACGAGGAAGTGGTCGGAAGGAGCGCCGGCCGCGGGCGCGCCGGAGCCCCACTGGAAGCTCACTTGGCTGTCGTTGCGCACCATGAAGGGAGCGCCGTCCGGCGGGTCGATGACATTGTTGTTGTTCAGATCCGAGTAGTACGCGCCGTTGAGGCCCTGCTCGTTCGGAAGAGGCGCGGCGTCTGTCCGAAGCCAGGCGCTCGGGATCACTTGCTCGTTCACGGGCCCGCGCGTCCGGAGATGGACTTCCGCTAGTCCGCCCACCTCGCGGTACTCGACGCTGATCGGAACGGCGTCGCCTTCTTGGAGGGGAATGGTCGTCGATCCCCACGCGCCGCCACCGCCACCGAGCGACCACGCGTCCAGAAGGCTCTGGCCGTCGATCGACACCCTGATCCCATCGTCGGCCTTGTCAGTTCCGAACTGATAGGACCCCGAGACCGGCGGGATGAAGAATCCAGTCCAACGCGCGACGAAGTTGTCAGAACCGAGACCTGGCGTAGCAGACGACGGAGAGCCCGTCCCCCAGTTGAAGTCGATGTTCTGATCCTCACGGGTCAGCACCGGCGGACTCGAAGGGAAACTGCCGTCTCCGCTCGACCAGTAGCGACCGACCAGTCCGGGACGCGAGTAGGTCGGACTCGCGAATTGCATCGATACCCCGAGGCTTCCACCGATCGCGGACATCGCGTGCGTTGAGGCGGCGGTAAGGAGGTTGCCGTTCGCCAGATCAACGTCCACCGGGCCGAGCGTGTCGAGGCTCTGGGTCGCATCCTTGCCGCGCCGGCTATCAACCTTGAAGTGTTGGGTCGGCGCGCACGACGTGTCGATGGTGTCCGTTGCGCACACCTGCCACGAGTATGAGACGCCGTCCTGCAAGATGCCGTCGGGAACCGTCCACTCGGGTGTGTCGAGATTCAGCGAATCCGCCACCTGGCCGTACACGCCCTGATCCCCCGACACCGTGAAGCGGTACTTGATCGCCTGACCATCGGCGTCCACGAGAGGACCAGCCGCCCGAAGCGATTGCTGGGTAACTGTCGTGCGGCTGCCATCCGGCGGAGTGTTCACAAGGGTCGGCGCGGGCGGCGGCGTGTTGTATGCCACATCGAGGTGGAGGTAGTTGGGGTCGAGAAGCTTGTAGGTAGTTCGTCCGCAGTTCTCGCAACCGAACATCATCAGCCACGCCCCGAAGTCGTTGTCGGACTGAAAGCGGCGGTAGAGATCGCTGACGTTGATATAACCCGCCCTCGCGATCTGCGCTCCTGGCTGCGGTCGGCCACCATCGAGGCAGCCGAAGTTGTCAACGCACGTCGCGTGACCGGCGTACACGGGCAGCGCGTCGTACTGGATGTTGTGACCCGCGACCGGATCTGACACGTACACGTACAGCTCCGCGTCGAGAATCCTTTTGCCCCGCAGCTCGTCGAACGGGAAGAAGATTGCCGTACGCCAATGGCTGTTGTCGGTGTCGCCGACCTTCGGCCAACAAGTGTTTTGGTCGGGGTTCGTGCACTTGAACCCGTCCGACTTCAGCGCGTACCAGTTCCATGTCGGGCCATGGGAAAACGATGGATCAATACGTACCGGGAACGCGGAATCGGGCAGTGCTGACAGTGCGGCGTCGTCCAGGCCGACGGTCACAATGCTGTCCGCCCCGTCAAAGCGCAGTCGATACTTCGGCGGTGTAAGTGCGCTGCCATCAGCAGCGGCCGCCGACAGTGGTTCAAGCCGCCAAGGGTCGCGTCCTCCGACGGGACTGAGGGCGCCCACCGTGGCCGGGTCCGATTCGAGATGCACTCCTTGCACGCGGAAGTCGAAGGACGTCGGCGCGGACCGGTCCTTGAGTACGATGACTTCTTTAACGGAATCGGGCAGCGCGTGATATTCGACGTCGGTTGCCGGCCACACGTCCGAGTACTTGGCGTCCGTCCCCCTGCTTGATATCGCCGCGTCGGAGGCGCCTAGGGCGCCGATGGACACATTGCCTGACCCGAGATCGAACTTGAGCGGCGCCGAGGCGCGCCCGGGCAGATGCGCCGTCCAGTCGTTCTCGCGCGTCCTGACCCCGCCGCCCGCGTCGGCGACGAGGTTGACGTCGATCGGCTTCAGTACGCCTTGCCCACCGAAGTAGCGGCGTTCGGCAAACGAACGCAACACGCGAGAGCCGTCCGGTTGCTGCCACGTCTCGGAAAACGGCGTGCGAGCGCTGACGATCTCCTTCGCCACTCGGCTGAGCGCCACTGGGGTTGACGTTCGCGCGGGTGCAACCGATCCGCCGTCGGCGAAGTGAGTCCTCGACTTCGTGTGCTCGACACGGAGCGGAGCCAACGATCGCGTCGGTGGTTTCGCCGCGGCTCTTGCCGCTGGACTGACCGCGAGACCCGCGACGACGGACAACGCGACCCACAGACTCACTACGCGCCGCGTGGACGCGCTCGTGCGACGACTTGACGTCGTTTTCATTTTCGCCCCTGCCCGAGCGCGTCAGCCCCTGTGGCTTCTGCCGTTGTCCCCCCAGCGGACGCCTGACTCGAGTCCCGGTCCGACTGTACAGGGCCGCGCGCCCCGACCGCTGAGATTGTTCAACGCCGCGATTTAGTCGTCGTCGGACGCCTTGAGGGCGGCCGCAACTTCTTCGGGCAGCGTCCACTGCGACGGCGGCAGGTGGTGTTGCTCCGCCCACGCCGCGGTCAACGGATCGGCCGACGCGTCGCGTAACAACTGCGCGCCCAACGCGGGATGGTTCACGTACACCGCGGTGCGGCCGCGCACGCGCTCACGGCCGCGCACGGCGGTCCACACGGTGGCGACGACGCGGCGCCATACGCCGAAGCCGCTCTCGACCTTGCCGACGTCGTGCAGCAGCGCCGCCGCGACGACCGGACGCGTGGCGTCGTCCCCGAGCGCGGCACAGACGCGCCGTGCGACACCCACGGCGTGCCGACGATCGAACCCCGGCATCCGCCGCCACAGCATCGTCTCGCCGGCGTTGAGGTAGTGCGTCGCCCATGCGTCGTCAGCAGCCGGAGGCCCGCCCGGCCACAAGGACGCGGCGAAGCGTTTCGCCAGGTGCGCAACGCTCACAGCCCGAGATGCACCCCGGCGATGTGTTCCCATACGCGGGCGATGGGCCTCACGAAAGCGTCGATGACGCCGGGGAACACGAACACGACGATGAAGACGAGGAACATGGAGTACCGCCGGAACTGGAGGTAGCCCGGCCAGAACCGCTGCGGCAACAAGCGCTCGAGGATGCCTGACCCGTCGAGCGGCGGGACGGGCAAGAGGTTGAACGCGCCGAGGAACACGTTGAGCACGCCGAAGTCGAGCAGCACTTCCTGCGCAGTGGACCCCGTCGGCGGCGCGACGCGCCAGATAAGCGCGGCGATGAGCGCGAGCGAGAAGTTGGTGCCCGGCCCGGCGAGGCTGACCAGCAGGCTCTGGTTGCGCGGATGGCGCAGTCGGCTGACGTTCACCGGCACGGGCTTGGCGAAGCCGAACGGCGTCAGGTGGGACAACGCCAGGATCGCCGGCATCACGATGGTCCCCATCGGGTCGATGTGGGCGATCGGGTTCAGAGTGAGGCGCCCGGCGCGCTTCGCGGTGTCGTCGCCACACAGGAAGGCGACGGCGCCGTGGGCCACCTCGTGCAGGATGATCGACGGCACGATGACGGCCAGCAGAATGATCGACTCGCGGTCGATGGCGCCGCGGCTGATCGCCAGCGCTGCCAGGCCGACGAGCAGAGCGATGACGACCGCGCGCTCGTTGTTGCGACGCGGCGGCGCCGCCGGCGGAGTCGGAGGTGGATCTTCCGGCAGCGAGGGCGGCAGGTTTTCTGCCGCGTCAGTCATCGGGGCCTTAGCGGCGGGTGGAGGCGTGGGTGATGCAGTAGCGGGCCGCGGGCATCGCCTCGAGCCTCGCCGCGGCGATGTCCTCGTCGCACACCTCGCACTTGCCGTACGTGCCGTCGTCCAGCTTGCCGAGCGCCAGTTCGACGTCGTCGAGCGTCTCCTGCAGCGTGTTGGCAAGCGCCTCGGTTTCGCCGCGCTCGGCCGTTACCTGGCTGGTGTCGGCGAAGTTGGCGTCGTAGTCAAGGCCGCCGAGTTCCGCTAATTGAGCGCGCAGCGAATCGCGCTCAGCCTCCAAAAGGGCGCGTGCCGCGACAGAAGTGACCTCGCTCATGCCGTCAGGTTACAACTCCCCCATCCGACTTGGTTCAGGATTCCCGAAGTGGGCAGTTGTTCCCTCGAATAACCCAAAAAGGCGTTCACGGCTCCGGCCGGCAGGCCTCGGGCCGCGAGGTGGGCACCGCAGGCGCGCCGCAGGTCGTTCGGCGAGACGGTCTCGGTCAGCCCTGCGCGACGGCCGATCGCCGAGGTCACGAGCCACAGGCCCTGGCGCGTCAGGCGCTGCCCGCGCCGGTTCAGCAGCACGGCCGCCGAATGCGGATGCAACCGCGCCCGACCCCGCCCGTCGACCCAGCGCGCCAACGCGTCCCGCAGGGCGGGCACGACCGGAAGCAGCCGACGATGCGCCCCGTCACGGTCGACGGTCAGCGTCGCCCCGTCGCCCGACAGGTCGTCCATGTCGAGCGAGATCGCCTCGCTCGCTTTGACGCCGCCGAAGTACAGCAGCGCCACGACGGCAACGTCGCGGCGCCGCTCGGTGGTCTCGCCGGCGGCGGCGGCGAGCAGTCGGCTGACGTCTTCCTCGTGCAGGAGCGGCTCGTCGTTGGGCGCGTTGCGGCGCGGAAGCCCGACGAGCTCGGGCGTCGGCGCGGCGTCGTCGCGCCAGCGGTGAAAGACGCGCAACGCAACCACGGCGCGGTCCGCGGAGCTGCGCGCCCGGGTGGCGCGCACGTGTTCGACGTAGTCGGCCAACGACGTTGCGCCACCTGCGGCGTCACACCATCGCAAGTAGGCAGCGACGTCGCGCCGGTACGCGGCCACCGTGTTGGCCGCCCGTCCTTCGCGGGTCAACCAGTCCGCGAAGCTGGCAGCCCAGTCGGTGGGAGCGTCAGGCAAGTGCGGACGCGGGGTCGACGAAAGGTCGCCCCAGTGCCTCGGCGACGGCTGGCTGCGTCACCGAACCGGCAACCGTCGTCACGCCGCCGACAAGTTCGGCGTGCGCCGCCATCGCCCCGCGTACGCCTTCGTTGGCGATGGTCACGACGTACGGCAGCGTCGCGTTCGTGAGCGCGTACGTCGAAGTGTGCGGCACTGCGCCCGGCATGTTCCCGACGGCGTAGTGCAGGACGCCGTCGACTTCGTAGACCGGGTCCTTGTGCGTGGTCTCGTGCGTCGTGGCGATGCACCCGCCTTGGTCGACCGCCACGTCGACGATCACCGCGCCCTTCTTCATGGCGCGCACCATCGGCTCAGTCACCACTTGCGGCGCCCGTCCGCCGGCCACGAGCACCGCGCCGATGACGAGGTCGGCTTCGGCGACGGCGCGCTCGACTGCGGCGCGGTTCGACGCCAGCGTCATGATGCGGCCCTGGTGGATCTGATCGACGAAGCGCAGCCGGTCGAGGTCCTTGTCGAGCAGCAACACCTCGGCTTCCATGCCTTGGGCGATCCACGCGGCGTTCCAACCGACGTTGCCGGCGCCGAGTACGACGACGCGCGCGGGACGAACGCCGGGCGCGCCACCGAGCAGCACGCCGCGCCCGCCGTGGGCGCGTTCGAGGAAGTGGGCGCCCACTTGGGTGGCCATCCGCCCGGCGACTTCGCTCATCGGCGCCAGCAGAGGCAGGGAGTGATTGGCGAGCTGGACGGTCTCGTAGGCGACCGCGGTCGTTCCTGCCGCGAGCAGCGCGTCGGCGACCTCGGGATACGCAGCGAGGTGGAGGTACGTGAACAGGATCTGGTCGGCGCGTAACGACGCGAACTCCGACGCCTGCGGCTCCTTGACCTTCACCACGAGCTGCGCGCCCCACGCTGATGCGGCGTCGACGAGTTGCGCGCCCGCGGCCTCGTAGTCGTCGTCGTGAATCGAGGAGCCGTCGCCGGCGCCGCGCTCGACCAACACCGTGTGGTCGTGCGCGCGCAGTTCGGTGACGCCGTCGGGTGTCAGCGCGACGCGGTTCTCAGCCGTCTTGACCTCGCGCGGAACGCCGACGATCACGCGAGGCGTTCCTTGGCAAGGAGCAGGGCGATAACCGTCTTGGCGTCGACGATCTCGCCGCTTTGCACCAAACCCAGCGCGTCGTCAAACGAGACGCGCTCGATCGTCATCGCCGACTCCTCGACGGAGTGCGCCTCGATCGGGACTTCCGTGAGATCCCGCGCCAGATAGGTGTACGAGTACTCGTCGCAGAAGCCGGGCGAATTGAAAAACGTGCCCAGCAGCTCCATGCGCCCGGCGCGGCGGCCCACCTCCTCGGCGAGCTCGCGGTGTGCGGTGAGCTCGGGGGGCTCGTCGGCGACGTCGCGCTTGCCGGCAGGGATCTCGAGCAAGTCGCGGTCGATGGCGGCGCGGTACTGGCGCACGAGCAGCACCGTGCCGTCGGCTTCCAACGGCACCACCGAGACCGCTCCCGGATGATGGACGATGTCGCGGGTGAACTCGTCGCCGTCGGGCCCGACGAAGCTGCCCTCGGCGAGCGAGATCAGCGCGCCGCGGTGCAGCTCCCGCTCAGAGCGCTTGTGAAATTGGTTCGTCAAGTTGGATGAGACGCGGCGTGCGGGATTCGGCGCGCGCGAGCGCCGCGCCCACGAGCCCGTGGAACAGGGGGTGCGGTCGGTCGGGTCGGCTCTTGAACTCGGGGTGGGCTTGCGTGCCCACCCAGAAGGGGTGTGACGGGAGCTCGATGAACTCGACGAGGCGGCCGTCGGGCGACTCGCCCGAGCAGACGAGCCCGTTCTCTTCGATTCGGCTCCGCAGCCGGGCGTTGACCTCGTAGCGGTGGCGGTGCCGCTCCGACACGACGTTCTCGCCGTACAGCGCGGCCACCTGCGAGCCCTCCTGCAAACGCGCCACGTAGGCGCCGAGGCGCATCGTGCCGCCCTTGTCCACGACTTCGATCTGTTCGTCCATAAGTGCGATCACGGGGAACGGCGTCGCGGGATCGACCTCACTCGAATGCGCGCCCGTCATGCCGCACACGTTGCGGGCGTACTCGACGACCATCATCTGCAAGCCCAGGCACAACCCGAGGCACGGGATGTCATGCTCACGCGTGACGTTGGCGGCCGCGATCTTGCCTTCCAGGCCGCGCTCGCCGAAACCGCCGGGGATGACGACGCCCTCGAGGCCGATGAGGCGCTCCTCGGCGAGCAGCCCCGACAGCTCCTCGGCTTGGATGACTTCGATCTCGACCTTGGCGCCGTGCGCGTACCCCGCGTGGCGCAGCGACTCCATCACCGAGAGGTAAGCGTCGGGAAGCAGGTACTTGGCGATCAGTCCGATGCGTACGGGCGTCGTCGCGTTCTCGACGCGCTCGACGAGGGCGTTCCACGCGCGCAGGTCAGGCAACGGCGTCTCGAAGCGCAGCATGCGGCACACGTAGTCGTCGAGGCCTTCTTCGTGCAGCGCCAGCGGGATCTCGTAGAGATGCGGTGCGTCGATGGCGCACGCCACCGCTTCGATCGGGACGTCGCACAGGTTGGAAATCTTGCGCTTCAGCCCGTCGGACACCGGGCGGTCGGCGCGCAACACGATCACGTCGGGCTGGATGCCGCGGCTGCGCAGCTCCGTGACGGAGTGCTGCGTGGGCTTGGTCTTCAACTCGCCGGACGGGTCGAGGTACGGGATCAGCGTCACGTGCAGATACAGCACGTTGTCGCGACCGACGTCCTTGCGGAACTGCCGGATCGCTTCGAGGAACGGCAGGATCTCGATGTCACCAACCGTGCCGCCGACTTCGGTGATGACGATGTCGACGTCGTCGGTCGCGAGGCGACGGATACGGTTTTTGATCTCGTCGGTGATGTGCGGGATCACCTGCACCGTCTTGCCGAGGAACGCACCGCGCCGCTCGTTGGCGATGACGGTCGAGTAGATCGAACCGGTCGTCGCGTTCGACTCGCGCTTGAGCGCCTCGTCGATGAACCGCTCGTAGTGACCGAGATCGAGGTCGGTCTCGCCGCCGTCGTCGGTGACGAAGACTTCGCCGTGCTCGTCGGGGTTCATGGTCCCCGGGTCCACGTTGAGATAGGGGTCGAGCTTCTGCATGGTGACCCGCAGGCCCCTCGCCTTGAGCAATCGCCCGAGCGAAGCGGCCGTAAGGCCCTTGCCCAGAGAACTCGATACGCCGCCCGTCACAAAAATGTGCTTCGCCACGGGAGGCCATCGTATCTCCGATGGGACCCCTCTCAGGGATCCTTGCTCAGAAAGTTTCGATGTCGAGGTGCGCGCTGCCGCCGGGATCGACGACGCGGACGAGACAACGCGTGGCTTGGGCGTTCACGGCGACGACGTGGCGGTGGATCTTCGTGACGTGCAACGTCCGTTCGCGTCCGCCCTGCGCGCTGACGGCGACAAGGCGGTCCGCACCCTGCGCGGCGCGTCGAGCGACGACGACCTCCTCGCCAAACGTGCGGACGTACGGCCCGTCGACGATCGGGCGACCCGCGTCGACCTTTGCCGTCGTCAGGTCGACGAAGTCGAGGCGCTCCGGCCCCGTCGCGGCCTGTGACGCCACGGCGACGAGATCGTCGTCGACGAACACCGGGTGCGTTTCGTTGCGATCGGTCGGATACACGCGCACCTCGCCGGTCTGCAGTTCCACGGTTGCGAGATCGGTGTGGGCGGCGCCACCGATCGCGTCGCGCGTGACCGCGATCACCGCGGCGCGCGTCCCGCGCTCGTCGACGGCGATGCCGTCGCCGCTGCCGAATCCGATCGACGGGCTGAGCGTCGCCACGCCGTTGAGGTGACCGGTCATGTCGATCGTCGCGATCTGCCCCGTCGGGATCGGGCCCTCTACGACGAGTACGCGCTTTCCGTCAGGCATCCACGTCGCGTCGACGATGTTCGTGCCGGCACGCGTCACGATCTTGGCGTCGTTCAATCCGACCACGGTGACCACGCCGCCTTCGACGACGGCGATGCGCGAGCCGTCAGGCGACAGCCGCACTTTCGTGGCGGTGCCGATCTCGAGCGCCGTCACGCCTTTGCCCAACCGCGGGTTGGCCACGTGGGCGCCGTTGTCGGACGTCAGCTTGGCGAACGCGAACACGAACGCCACCAGGACCACGAGCAACACGGCGACCGCGCGCAGAAACCTCATGCCCGCCTGCCTAACCGATCGAGCGCGCGCAAGGGCGGCACCCGCTCGATCACGTCGGAGAAGCTGACCAGCTCGCCGGCGGCGTTCACGGCGACGACCAGCGCCGCGATCCACAAGCGCTGTGCGTGCGAGGTGAAAAGGAGCTCGAAGCCGACGACGGCACCCAACGCGTTGGCGCCGGTGTCGCCCAACATGACGAGTTCGCGGAGTTCGAACGGCGCCAGCCCGACGGCGCCGGCGACGAACCAGTTGCTGACGTGGCCCTCGTCCACGCCGCCGCGCACCAGCGCCAGCAACACGACGACCATCGCCGCCACCTTCGTCGTGCGCGCCGGCGCGAGGTCGAGCAGGTTGGCGACATTGGCGCAACCGGCGACGATCACGACGCACGTCAGACGGTCGACGCCGCGTGCCGCGAACGGCTCGGTCACAATCCACGCCAACGCAAGCCCGCCGAGCAGCTTGAGCGCACCCGACGTGAGCTGGCCACGCCGCAGCGCCCGCACGTGCCCGCGCCAGCCGCGCGCCGCGTGCGTACCGACGACGTCGTCGAACAGCCCGAGCAGTCCGAAGCCGAACGCCAACGCCAGCACCTGCGCGCCGAACACCACGTAGCCGCGGTCCGCTGCCGCCGACAACGCCAGCACGACGGCGAAACCCAGCAGCAAGCACACGCCGCCAGCACTAGGCACCTCGCGGTGCGCGTAGTTCGTGCGCAGCAGGCCAGGGACGCGCAGCGTCGGCACCAGCGCGTAGGCGAACGCTCCACTGAGCGCGGCGCACGCGATCGCCCACATGGCTTCCTGCATCCGTGAATCTTCCCGCACCCTTCCTAAGATCGGGCGAATTCGTACCGGTGGGCGCCTCCTGTTGCGGCTGGTGTTCGTCGCCGCCGGTCTTTTGTTCGTCGGCCGCGCGCTCGTGCAAGGCATTCACGACGGGTCGTTTCACGACCTCAGCGCCGGCTGGGTCGCACTGGCCGGCGTGCTCGCCGTCGCCGCCATGACCTACGTCGCGGCGCGCTGGTCGACCGCCGCGACCCTTGTCGGCGCCGAACTCCCCGTGCGCGACGCCATCCCGCTCTATTACCAAGGCGAAGTCGGCAAGTACCTGCCCGGCGCAGTGTGGGCGGTCGTCGGCCGCGGCGAGCTGGCCGTGCGCGCCGGCGTCGCGCGCTCGGCTGCCTACGCCTCGGTGGCGAGTTCGCTCGCGGGGCTCTACCTCGCGGGCGCGCTGGCGTCAGTCGTTTTGCTTCCGGCCGCGGCGGGCGCGCGCGGCGGCCTCGCCGTCGTGGGCGTCGTCGCCTTCCTCATCGTCGGGCTGGGCGCGCTGCATCCCGCGGTCGTCGGGCGGGCCGTCGCCCTTGTCGAGCGGCTCGCCAAGCGCAAACTCGACGTCGTCGTGCCGTCGTGGCGCGACGGCATCGCGCTCGTGGTCGGGTACCTCCCGGCGTGGGCCGCAGTCGGGCTCGCCCAATGGTGCTGCGTCCGCGCCCTCGGGCTGCACGCGCCCGTCGCCCACGTCATGTTCGCCACCGCCGTCGCGTGGTGCGCTGGGTTCCTCGCCATTCCGGCGCCCGGCGGCATCGGCGTGCGCGAGTCGATCTTCGTGCTGACGAGCGGAATGGCGTCGCACGACGCGGCCGCCGCGGCCCTCTTGGCGCGCCTCGCGTTCGTCATTGCCGACGGGGCGGGCGCCGCGCTCGGCGCGCTGTGGATGACTCGTCGGGCGCACTAGCGACGTGCGACACTCGGGTTCCGTGGCACCCGATATCTCTGTCGTCCTCCCGGTGCACAACGAGGAGGCGTGCCTCGAGCAGGAGATTCTCCGCATCAAGGAGGGCCTCGACGCGTCGAAGTATTCCTGGGAGCTGATTCTCGTCGACGACGCGTCGACCGACGACTCGGCCAAGATCGCCGACAAGTTCCCGTGGATCCGGCGCATCAACTTTCCGGTGAACCGCGGTCCGGGCGCGGCGAGGCGCATCGGTTCGCAAGCGGCCAAGGGCGACGTCGTCGTGTGGAGCGATGCCGACATGACGTATCCGAACGACAAGTTCGCCGAGCTCGTCGACGCGCTGGGCGACGCGGATCAAGTCATCGGCGCTCGCCGCACCGAAGAGGGCACGCTCCGCTTCCTGCGCAAGCCCGTGAAGTGGGTCATCAAGAAATTCGCCAGCGTTCTCACGAAGAGCGAGATCCACGACCTCAACACCGGTTACCGCGCTTTTAAGCGCGAAGCGGCGCTGCCCTACCTGCCGCTGCTGCCGAGTGGTTTCTCACACGTCTCGACGATCACGCTCACGATGCTCATGGACGGCAAGCGCGTGATCTACACCCCTATCGACTACGCCACGCGCACGGGTCGTTCGAAGTTCCACCCGATCCGCGATACATACGTCTACGTCATGCAGATCCTGCGCATGGTCACCTTCTTCAGCCCGCTCAGCGTGTTCATGCCGATCGGGCTGACGCTGCTCGGGCTCGGCGGCGCCAAGGTCGTCTACGACCTCGTCGCGCATCCGTTCCGAATCGCGATCGACACGATGCTGCTGCTGTTCGCGGGATTCCAGATCATCGTCCTGGCGCTGCTCGCCGACCTCGTCGTCGCCCGCACGCGCCACGGCGCCGACAGCGAACAGTGACGTCGGTCCCCACCGGCAACGTCGTCCACAAAGAGGCGACGAAGAATCCGGTCGAGCGGCGCATGGTCGACGGCTTCGCCGCCGCGCTCGAGCGTTGTCTCCCGACCACCGCGAGCCGCGTCCTCGAAGTCGGCTGCGGCGAAGGCCGGCAGCTGACGGCGATCGGGAGTCACTTCCCCGACGCTGACCTCGTCGGTCTCGACTTGCCCGACGTCGAGTTGATGGAAGCGTGGGGGGGCGTGCCTTCTTCGATGGTGCAGGCGTCGGCATTGACGCTCCCCTTCGCCGACAACAGCTTCGACCTCGTGATGGCGATCGAAGTGCTCGAACACGTGCCCGATCCCGAACAGGCGATGCGCGAGATCGCGCGCGTGGCGTCGGGTTCGGTGGTGCTGTCGGTGCCGTGGGAACCGGTGTGGCGCATCGGCAACCTCGCGCGCGGCCGGTACGTCTCGGCGTTCGGCAACACGCCCGGCCACATCCAGCACTTCACGCGTCGCGGCTTCGCGCGCATGGTCGGGCGGTCGATCGCAGTGGAAGAGGTGTTGCGTCCCATCCCGTGGACGATGATCCGGGGCCGCGTCCGCACTTGAGAGCATTCATGGCGCGCTCGGTGCGTGTTGGTTCCCGCGAGATCCCGATGGCCGTCATCGTGCCGATCGCCGTTGGGGTCCTCATTCGCCTGCTGTTCGCGTTCACCGACAACGTCGTGGGCCCCGACGAGGCGGCCTACCTCGGCACCGGAAGGAGCATCTGGAGCGGCCACGGGATCATGTACCGCGGCAGCCCGGAGCTGCACTTCCCTCCGCTACTGCCGGTCATCCTCGGCGGCCTCGCCAAGCTGACGCCCGAGCCGCACCATGCGACGGTGCTCGTGACCTTCGTGGCGAGTTGCGCGCTGCTCATGATCGTCGGCGCGTTGGCGTGGCGCATCAGTGGCCGCCGCGCCGGGATCTTGGCGCTGTGGATCGGGGCGCTGTCGCCCGGCATCGGCGTCAACCTCGCGCGCGGCACCGGCGGGTCCGAGGCGATCTACGCCGCGGTCATGTGCGGTGCGGCGCTCGTCGCCATCGGACGCCGCGGCACGTGGGACGATCCGCCGTCGCTCGCCCGCGCCGGTGTCGTAGGCCTGCTCATCGGTGCCGGCTACCTGCTCCGGCCCGAAGGCATCTTGATCTCGGCGGTCTTCGGGGTCGTGCTGGCGATCCGGGTACTCGGCGGACGCGTCCAGCGCTCGGCGTTCTCCGGCGGCAACCTGCGGCGCCTCCTGGCGGTCGCACTCGTGTGCTTGGCGAGTTTGCTCGTCGTTGCCGGGCCGTACGTCGCGTACCTGCACGGCAAGTCCGGCCACTGGGAACTCACCGCCAAGTCGGTCGACGTCAACATCGAAGCGTGGCGGGCGCTGGCGGCACAGGACCGCGCCACCCGCGACACGTACCTCTACAAGCTCAACAAGTCGGGCCTCTCGACCGCGCAGAAGAAGTACCCGCTCACCGTGCTGGCGCGTCAGCACCCGAAGGCGTACCTCGGGATTGTCGGCGAAAACTTCCGTCAGCTCTACAAGTCGCTGCTGTCGCTGAACACGACCACCATGCCGGGGTGGCGACTGTTCGCCCTACCCCTGTTCCCGTTCGCGCTGTGGGCGATGTGGAAGCGGCGATCGCAGGCAACGGTGATCGCGGTCGCCGGCGTCCTCGCGCTGTCGCTGGCGACCGTCATCGGCTTCTTCGTGCTCAACCGCTATCTGCCGCCGGTGGTCGCCGCGCTCGCAGTGTTCGCGGCCGTCGGACTCGCCGACCTCGACGAGCGCAAGCGACGTATCTGGGTGACGATCGGCATCGTCACGTCGATCATGTCGATCTGCACGTACTTCGAAGGGCCGCACGGCCCGCAGTTGGTGCGCGAACGCCCGGAGCTCCAGATCGCGGCGCGCTGGCTCCGCGAGCATCACATTCCCAAGGGCGACGTCGTGATGACGCGGAGTACGGCGCTGCCCTATTACCTGCCGAACAACCGCCTGATCGTTCCTCCCGTGGGCACGCTCGCGCAGGTGTGGCGCTACGCCCGCTACCAGAACGTGAAGTACTTCATCTTCGACCCGACGACACAGCTGTGGCGCGATCAACTGGCGACGTTGATGGACGGCCGCGATCACCGGCTCGAGGGATTCCAGACGATCCACACGTTCCACGTCGAGGACCGCACGACGTGGATCTTCAAACTGGTTCAACGCGACCAGCCAGCGCCGTAAGCGCCAACGCCGGCGCCAGCACGACGATGCACAAGACGTTGACGACGGGCCCGGAGTCGTTGACGAGGAACCCGACGATGCTCGTCACCAGGACGCCGATGGCGGCGACGCGCAGCCCGGAGCGCGGCGGCAGGTAGTCGGCGAAGCGGCGCGTGCGCGCCAGCAGCGCGAGGACGAACAGCGTCAGGCCGATCGACAGGAACCCCCACCACTGGTCGACGAGAAGTCCGAAGTTGGCGTTCACGCGGCGCGTCAGCGTGTTGCGTAGCCCCGCCCGATTCGAGGCGGTCTCCGACGCGGCGCGGCTCAAGTGCGATCCGCCGGAGCGCGCCTCCAGCGCGGCAATGGCCACGAACACGAGCGCCGCAACAACGCCGCCGACGATGACCGTCTTGCGATTGAACCTGCCACCGAACAACGCCCACGCCGCGGCGATGCTCACCGGCAATAGCGTGAGAAACCCGCCGACGTCGTTGCCGAGCCACGGCGCCGCCAAGAACGCGGTCCCGATCGCCATCACCGTCGCCGCACCGGTCGCGCCGACACGCGTCGGCGCCCATCCGGCGATCGCCGCTGCCACGAGCAACACGCTCGACGCGAAGATCGAGAACGAAGCATTCGGCAGCCCGTAGTACCGCCCGGTCGTCTGGATCGAATACCCGAGGAGGCTGGACGCGTGCAACGGGCCGGTCGCGGCGACGTCCACCGCGATCACCACGACGCACAGCGCCGCCAGGGCGTACACCGGACCGACGCCCTTGAGCCGCGACGCCACGAGCCCGACCGCGGCCATCACGGCGACGAGAAACAGCGGCGACTCGCCGCCGAAGTGCAGCCAGTGCTGCACGGCACCCGTTACGAGCAACGCCAGCGGGAAGGCCGCGGCGACGCACGCCCCGGACCGCAACCATCGCCGCGAACGGCGCACGCGGAACAACGCCAGGAAGCCGAGATAGAACACGATGCCCGCGACCGTGTACGCAACCGACGCCTGCAGGAAGAAGCGGCTACGAACCGCGCCGTCGACCTGCAACCGCTCGTAGGCGGCGAGGTCGGGCGACGTGTGACTGAACCGCAGGGCCGAGCCTGTCATCGACGCCGGCGGCGCGATGCCGAGCGCCCGCAGCACCGTCGGTGCGATGTCGACCAGGCCGACGAGCGCCGGGCGTTGGGTCGTCGCCGACTGGAGCGATCCGTGCGATACGCCCTTGCCGACGATGACGATGGGCGTGAGCTCCCACTCGCTTCCGGGCGGTGTCGGCGAAAACACGATCAGCAATTCCGGCGACACGTCCTGGAGGAGGTCGCCGAGCTCGCGGTCCGACGCGAGCCGTCCGCGTCCGGAGATGAGCACGACGTCGGCGCCAGACGTGTTGTCGACCGCGCCGTGTCGATCGGCGAGCGCGAGCGCCGCTGGCGCCCGCGCCACCACCCCCGTACTCCTGTGCGCGGCGTGGAGCGCATCGCCGAGCGCGCCCGGCAGCGAATCGGCGTGATCTCGTCGCGCCAGCGAGCGACTCGCTTGCATCGATTCCGCGGCACGCACCCGCGCCGACGCACCGAGTGACGCGAACGCATCGGCCGGTGATGGTCGCTCGGATCCGGTGCGGCGACTCAGGCTGCGGCGGTCCGACGTGCGAACGCTCAACGCGCCGACCGCGCCGCGCCGCGCCACGTCGTTGAGCGCGGGGAGGTCGGGTCGTCCGATGTCTCGCAGCGACAAACCGTCGAACGCGAACAGCACCACCTTCGCCGCATGCGGCACGGCCTGCGCGTGCGGCGGCCGGCGTAGGTAGCTCACGCCACTGAGCGCGCCCAGCACCGCGAGCCCCGCGAGTACCACCGCAAGGATGCGTTGGCGCTCGCTCGTGAGGCGCGTCAGCAGCGCGCCCGCGATGTCGATGCCTTGCTTGGCGCGGTGAACGAACCCGCCGAGGGACCTTCCCCGGTGGTGATGCTCGACGTCCACGGGGATCTCACTGAGGCCGGCACCGGCGCGCACCGCGTCGATGGTCATCCCGACTTCGACACCGAACCGTGGTGCGAACACCAGCGATCGCAAGACCGAACCGTCGACGACGCGCTGGCCCGACAACGGGGCGTCGGCCTCGGCCCCACAGGCGCGTCGGATACCGCCGCGGGCCAGGCCCTTCACCACGCCGAAGCCGCCGCGCCGTCCGGCCGACGGCAGCGCGCCGACCACCAGCCCTGCGTCGGGTTGGTCGAGCAACGGTTGCAACCCCACAGCGGATTCGCCGAGGTCGCCGTCGGCCAGCACGTAGCGCGACGCATGCGGGGTGGCGTCGACGCCCGCCGCCAACGCGCCACCCTTGCCGCGATTGCGTTCGAGGCTCACGACGTGTGCGCCGGCGTCGCGGGCGCGCTCGCCGGTCTTGTCCGACGATCCGTCGTCTACGACCCACACCTCGTCGACGCCTCGCAGTGCGGCCAGCGCCGTCACGGTGGCGCCGATCGTGGCGGCGCAGTCCTTGGCCGCGACCAGCGCGACGGTGGTCACGCCAGCTCCGTCCGCAGATCCTCGACGCGGTTCCCGGTGACGCGCGCGACGGCGACGAACGCCACGAGCCCGACGGCGGCGCCAAGGACGACAGCGACCACCGCGCCCGACCGAGCCGAGCTGTCGAACCGATCGGCGACGACGCGCGCCGCGACGCCGCACACGAGGGCCGCGAGCCCAACCCCGGTCCACCGGCTGATCAGGACGTCGACGACGCCACGACGCACCAGGACGATGACGACGCCGACGGTCGCCGTCACCACCATGAGCGAGTGCGCCAAGCCGACCCGGTACAACAACGCGGTCCCCGTGTGGCGCGCAGCCAGTACCAGCAGCGCGCCGCCGATGACGCCGCCGACGAGCGCGGCGACGCCGGGCGTGCGCACGTCGCCCGTCGCGTACGAGACGCGCGTCACGAACAGCGACCACGAGTACGCGCTCAGTCCGATTCCGTAACCGGCGAGCGCAGACGCGACGACGATCGGACCGGCGTGGTGCGCCAAGGCGCCGACGGCGATGACGCGCGTCGCCGGCGCCGCCAGCGCCACGAGCAACGCCGCCGCCGGCGCCGTCAGCATCAGCAACACTCGCAGCCCGCGATCGGCGTCGCGGCGCACCGACGCCGCGTCACTCTCGGCCCACGCGCGGGCGACACGCGGATACAACACCGTCGCCAGCGGATGACCGAGCAACGCGTGCGGCAGCAGGAACAGCGTGAACGCGATCTGGCAAGCCACGACGCCGCCGGCGACCCGCCCGGCGACAACCAGCGAGCCGAGCAGGAACAGTTGCGCGGGAACCACGACGAGGGATGCCCACACCGCGTCGCGCAGCGACGCCGCGATGCCGTCGTCGGCGTGCCACCGCGGGACGAGCGCGACGCCGGCGCGGCGCGCCGCGATCGCGGGTACGAGGGTCATGCACAGCACACCGCCGAGCACGCCGCCCCCCAGCAGCACGCGGTCGCTGATTCCCAGCTCGAGCCCGGTCGCGCCGCCGACCCAGAACACGGCGAGCGTCGCGATGATCACGACGTTGTTGGCGACCGGCGCGGCCGCGGCCGCCGCGAACCGCCCCTCGCTGTGCAAGACGGCCGTGACAACCGCGCCCCACGCGTACAGGACCAGTTGCGGCATCACGAACAGCAACAGGAAGGCGCCCAACCGCACCTGCGCGGTGCGGCTGGCGTGGTCGTTGCCCGAGAGCAGCGCCCGCATGATCGGGTGCGCGAACGCGATACCGATCAGGCCGATGGCGCCGAGGACGACGAGCGCCCGCGCCAGCAGCGCGCCGGCGAACGCTTCGGCCCGCGCGCGCCCGCCGTCGGCGAGGCGCGCCACGAGGCCGGGCACGAGCACCGCCGACAGCGTTCCTGCGGCGAGGAACTCGAAGAGGATGTTGGAGACCTGATTCGCCGCCTGGTACGTGTCACCGAGGCGCGTCGCTCCCAGCGCACCACCGACGACGACCACGCGCGCAAACCCGGTTATCCGGGAGAGGAGATTCCACGAAGTGACGGTGCCCGCGTCGCGCGCGACGGCCCGCGTCATCCCGCAGCCGGTGCGGCGCGGTCCGCCCCGCAGCAACTGCCGTAATCGCCGGTCGCGCCGCGGTCGAAGTCGCGCAGGGCGAGGATCGCGGCGATGCGCCCGGGAACCGTGCGCACGTGGTCAACCGTGCTGAATAGCGCGGACTCCGGTTTGCCGCGCAGCACTCCAACGAGCGAATCGTTGATGGCGTCGTCGGGCCCGGCGTCGGCCACGAGAACGCTCTTCGGAAGTCGCTGCGCCAACGCCCGCGATAGCGGCTCCAACAAGCCGCTCGGCGCACCGTCGTCGATGACGAGGTACCGCGAAGGGCCACCTGGCGTGTTCGCGGGGTCGCCCGGGTCCAGGCGCGCCAAGTTCGCTCCCACCAGCGTTGGCAGTGTCGGCCCGCCGCCGTCGGCGAACTCGCGCGCCAGACGATCCGCGGCGGCGTCGGTTACCGACTGAATGCTGCTCGGCCCGACGATGTTGAGCACCTTCGCGATGTCGTCGGTCGGCGGCGGGTTGTCGGCCCACGAATTGTCGAGCGTGACGGTTCCGGCGTCGATGGCGCCCGCGGTGCTGAGCAGCGACCGCATCTTGTCGGTCACCGAGCCGCTCAATCCTTCGGGGACGATCGTGAGGACGCGAACGCCATCGAGTCGCCCGGAGACGAGCGCGGCTTCGGCGTCGTCGCCGAACCGGCTCCACACACCGAGCGCCTCGCGCGACTGCGCGGCGTCGTTGCGCACCTTCTCGATGCGACCTTCGAGACCCGAGACCGTCTGGTCGTTGAGAAACGTCGTGCCCAAGACGATGCCGAGCGCCAGCGCCATGAAGATGGCCGCGAGCGAGACGATGTGAAAGCGGAACGAGATCAACGAATGGAGTCCCAGAGGATGCCGAAGGCGTGGGCGAAGAAGTCGCGCACGGTATAGCCCGCGACGAGGAACGCCACTGCGACCGCCACCACGAGCACGGCGAGGTCGCGCTTGCGCACTCGCCGCTCGTACAGCTTGCTCACGCCCTTGGCGTCCATGAGGATCGGGCCGACCTTCAGCCGCACGAGGAACGTCGACGCCATCCCCGGTCGACCCTTGTCGAGGAAGTCGACCATCGAACCGTGCAGGCCGACGGCCACGATGAGTTCGGCGCCCTTCTCGTACGCCAGCAGGAGTGCGACGTCCTCGCTCGTGCCCGCGAACGCGATCGTCGAGTACGGCAGCCCGAGGGCTTCGAGGCGAGCGGCGCCGGGAGCGTCGCCGTTCGGATACGCATGCACGATGAGCTGCGCGCCACTGAGCAGCGCCGCATCGGAAACCGAGTCGAAGTCGCCGACGATGAGATCGGGGCGGTGTCCCTGATCGCGCAGCGCGTCGGCACCGCCGTCTACGGCGATGACGACGGGGCGCATCTCGCGGATGTATTCGCCGAGCGTCGCGAGGTCGCTGCGGTAGTCGGCGCCGCGCACCACGACGATGGCCTGGCGGTTGTTGACGTCCACCTTCAGGTCCGGCAGCGCCGGCGTTTCGAACAGCAGTTGTCGCTCGCGCCGCATGAACTCGAGCGTGTTCTCGGCGAAGCGCTCGAGCTCCTCGCCGACGGTCACCTTCGCCGCCTCGTACTCCGACTCGAGCGACTGCAGCGTCTGACGCGTCCCCGTGGCGACGCGTTCGCCGTTGACGTACACGTCGGCGTCGGCGATGCGCACCGACGCGCCGTGATGGATCCGGGTCATGACATCTTCGCCGACACCGTCGACCAGCGGGATGCCGGCGGCCGCGATGAGCAACGGTCCGACGTTGGGATACTTCCCCGAGATGGAGCGCGCGGCGTTGACGATCGCCGCGGGGTTGGCTTCGACGAGTCCCTCCGCCGCCACGCGATCAAGGTCCTCGTGGTTGATGACGGCTACCTCGCCCGGCTGGAGGTGCGGTGTCATCGTCTTCGTGCGCGGACCGAGCCGCGCCGGGCCCGTCACGACGGGATCTCGCGGCAAGACGCGGGCCTTCATCCCGCCCGCCGCTTGCGCGCCGAGGCCAGCAACTCTTTGGCGTGCTTGCGCGCCGCGGCGCTGTCGGAGTCGCCCGCCAGCATGCGCGACAACTCGACGACGCGGTCGTTGTCGTCGAGCCGCGTGGCCTCGGCGACCACGCGGTCACCGGCGTCCTGCTTCGCGACCTGCACCTGCGCGTCGGCGAAGGCGGCCACCTGCGGCAGGTGCGTCACGACCAGTACTTGACGCTCGGCGCCGAGCGCGGCCAGCGCCTGCCCGACAGCCACGGCGGCTTCACCACCGATTCCGGCGTCGACTTCGTCGAACACCATCGTCGGCGGTCCCGACGTCAGCACGAGCCGCAGCGCCAGCATCACCCGGGCCAACTCGCCACCGGAGGCCACCTTGCGCAGCGGCAGCGCCTGCTCACCGGGATTGGCGGCGAACACGAAAGCGACGTCGTCGCCTGGCGCGTCGCCGTGGACGCTGATCGACAGCGCGGCGCGCGGCAACGCCAGTTGCCGGAGGTGCTGTTCGATCTCTTCCGCCGCCGGTCCCGCCGCCGTCCGTCGCGCCTCGTGGACCGCGGTCGCCGCGGCGTGCTCGTCGGCGCGCGCCGTCTCGAGCTGCGCTACGAGGTGTGCGACCTCAGCCTCGCGTCCTTGCAACTCCGCGAGACGCGCCGCAGCGTCCTCGCCGTACGCGATCACCTCTGCGACGGTGTCGCCGTACTTCCGCCGCAGCTCGATCAGCAGCTGCCGACGGGCGCGCACCTCGGCCAACGCCTCCGGGTCGTCCTCGATCGCCTCGCCGGTGGAGCGCAGCTCGTCGGCGGCGTCGTCGAGTTCGGCGAGGACGCCTTCGAGGCGAGCCCGTGCACCATCGAAGGTGCTGTGATGCGCGAGTTCGGTGATCGCAGCGCGCACGCGGTCACTGGCGCCGTCGTCTTCGCGCAACGCCGCGTACGCCGACGCGGCGGCCTCGCGCAACGCGGTGGCGTTGGCGAGCCGTTCTTCGGCGGCGGCCAACGTCGCTTCTTCGTCCACGTCGCCGAGCGCTGCGCGACCGATCTCCTCCACTTGGAACGCCAGCAGGTCGGCTTCGCGCGCGCGCTCGCGTGGGTCCCAGACGAGTTCGTCGAGGCGGGCTCGGATCTGCGAGGTCGCGGCGCGCGCCGCGCGCAACGGCGTGAGGTCGACGCCGCCGAAGGCGTCGAGCGCGTCGCGTTGCGCGGCGGCGCTCAGCAGTGACTGGTGGGCGTGCTGACCGTGGAGGTCGACCAGCGCGGCGCCAACCGACGCCAACTCGCCGACCGTCGCCATGGCGCCGTCGACGTACGCCCGCGAGCGTCCCTGCGCGGAGACCACGCGGCGCACGACCGTTTCTCGCTCGCCGACGACGAATCGTCCCTCGACGATCGCCTCGTCTTCGCCGGTGCGCACCATCGACGCCTCGGCGCGTCCGCCGACCAAGAGCTCGATGGCGTCGACCACGAGGGTCTTTCCGGCGCCGGTTTCACCGGTCACCGCGGTCATGCCCGCGCCGAGGCTGAGCTCGAGATCGGCGATCACGCCGAGGTTGCGCACGCGCAGCTCGACGAGCACTAGCGGTCCGCCAAGCCGAACTTCGACCGCAGCACCCGGTGGAAGTCGGGCGGTCCGAAGCGCACGAGCGCGGCGTCGATCTTCGACGCCGCCAACTCGACGCGCTGGCCGGAGTCGACCGTGCCGATCACCTGGCCGTCGACGACGAGTCGCGCGTCGCGACCGTCGAGGACGTCGACGCCGACCACCTGCTCCGGGTCGAGGACGAGCGAGCGATCGAACAGCATGTGCGCCGACACGGGCGTGATCACGATGCCGCGATGCGTCGGTGAGCAGATCGGCCCGCGCACCGACAGGTTGTACGCCGTGGACCCGGTCGGCGTCGCGACGATCAACCCGTCAGCGGCGTACGTCACGAGGGAATCGCCGTCGATCGACACGGCGAGGCGCACGGTGTGGCCGCTGGTGGTCTTCTCGAGGACCGCCTCGTTCAACGCGCGCCGGACCGTGCCACCGACCGACACGTCGAGCACCATGCGACGCTCGAGACGATGCTCACCGTTGAAGAACCGCTCGAGGGCGGCGATCAACCGATCGGGGTCCACGTCGGTGAGGTAGCCGAGGTGGCCGATGTTCACGCCCAGCAGCGGGATCTCGCGCGCGCCCACGAGGGCGATCGAGTGCAGCATCGTGCCGTCGCCGCCGAGGCTGACGACGAGGTCGACGTCGGGCAGCGGCGAGCCGCCCGTCACGATCACCGCGTTGTGCCCGCGCGCGCCGAGCCATTCGCCGGCCTGCTCGGCCAACTCCATGCCGGAGGGCCGCTCCGGGTGCGGGATGAAGGCGACGGTCGCCATTACGGACCCGCGACCGCGTGGAGCAGGAACTCGGTGTTGCCCGACGCACCCGTAATCGGCGATGTCACGGTTCCCATCATCGCCGCTCCGCACGCCTCGAAGGCGGTCCGTACCCGCCCGACGGCGGCGTCCCACTCCACAGGATCCGTCACGACGCCCTTACCCCGCGACACGACGGCGCGCGGCGCCTCGAACTGCGGCTTCACCAGCACCACCACGTTCGCGTTCGGAGCGGCGAGGCGCTCGAAGAGGGCGCCGGCGATGGACGTGAGCGAGATGAACGACACGTCGGCGACGATCGTGGCGAACGGCGCCCCCAGGGCGGCCGGGTCGGCGGCGTTGACGTGCGTGCGCTCCACAACGGTCACCCGCGGGTCGGTGCGGATCCGCTGATCGAGTTGCCCGTGGCCGACGTCGAGCGCGACCACGTGCGCGGCGCCTCGCTGCAACAAGCAGTCGGTGAAGCCGCCGGTTGAGGCTCCGACGTCGATGGCGCGCGTGCGGGTCACGTCGATCCCGAACGCGTCGAGCGCGAAGTCGAGCTTCTCGCCGCCGCGACCGACGAACCGCGGCGGCGGCCCGTCGACGACCACCGGATCAGCACCGGCGACGAGACGCCCGGGATTCGTCGCCACCGCACCTTGCACGCGGACCGCTCCCGACTCGACCAGCTCCACCGCGTCGTCGACCGACGCCGCGAGGCCCCGACGCACCAGCTCGCCGTCGAGGCGGCGCCGCGCCGTCAGGACCGACCCGCGGCCTTCTTCGCCGTTCCCGTCGTCTTCTTCCCGGTTGGCGTTGCCTTCTTCGTGGCGCTCGCGGCTTTCTTGGCGGTCTTCTTGGCCGCCGGTTTGGCGGCGGGCTGCACGAGGCCGAGCGCCTCCATCTGGCGCTGCACCTCGGTGCGTACGCGTTCGGCGAACGCCTCGGTCGTCTTGCGACTCCGCTCGAGCAGTTCCTCGACGCGCTGCTGCGCTTCCTGCGCCTGCACCTCGCCGCCCTTCACGAGGTCGCGAACGATCTGCTCGGCGCGCTTGCGGGTGATCTCGCCGACTTCCATCCCGGCCTGGAGGTACTGCTTCCACTGTTCAGAGGGCATGCCCAGATCGTAACTAGCCTCCGGGCCCGTGATACCGCTGCGCGACGAGAACCCCACGACGCGCCGGCCGATCGTCACCGTCCTGATCATCGCCGCCTGCGTTGTGGTCTTCTTCTTCGTGCAGCCGTCGGGCCGCACGTCGATCCTCGGCAAGCAAGCCGAAACCGACACCGCGTTCACCGTCGAGCATGCGGCGATCCCGTGCGAAGTCGTCCACGGCCGGCCGTTGCACATCGACGAACTGCGGCGCACGTTCGTCGGCAACAACGCCGACGCCTGCAACACCGCCGACCACTCGGCTGCGGGGTTCCCGGGCAAGCAGGTGTACTTCGCGCTCCTGGTGTCGATGTTCATGCACGCGGGTCTGCTGCACATCGGCGGCAACATGCTGTTCTTCTGGGTGTTCGGCAACAACATCGAGGACCACATGGGCCACGTGGGGTTCCTGGTCTTCTACGTCGTGGGCGGCCTGGTCGCCAGCCTCGGCCACGTGCTGGCCGACCCGAACAGCACCGTGCCGGTTGTGGGCGCGTCCGGCGCCATCGCCGCAGTGATGGGCGCGTACCTCGTGCTGTATCCGAGGACGCGCGTCCACAGCCTGATCCTGTTCCCGCCGTTCGTCTTCTTCCGGTCGATCACGGCATGGATCGTGCTCGGCTTCTGGTTCATCGGGCAGTTCTTCGTCGACCCCAGTTCGGGCGTCGCCTGGGTCGCCCACGTCACGGGCTTCGCCTTCGGCGTATTGATCGCGCTCTTGCTGCGCGCCGCCGGCAGGACGCCGCGGGCGCCGGTGCCCGCGTTCCGCTAGACGGGAACGAGCGTCGCCAGGTCGGGCGCGACGGCGGCGGGTTCGGGTGTGACCGGCAACTGCGCCGCGTCGGTGACACCGCTCAACACGAGCGCGAACCGCGCGCCGAGACGATGCGCCAGCGTGCCGTCGGTCTCGCAGCGGTCGCCCACGACGACCTCGATCGGGCCGAAACGGTCGCGCACCAACTGCACCATGGCGCGGTTCGGCTTGCCGGCCACCTCTGGCTCGACACCCGAGGCGTACGACACCGCCGCGAGCAGCGCTCCCCCGCCCGGTAGCGGCCCCGTCGTCGTCGGGTACGTTGCGTCGGCGTTCGTGCCGATGAGCCGCGCCCCGTTGCGCACGGCACGTACGGCCGCGGTGAGTCCGTCGTAGTCGAACTCGCGATGCCAGCCCACGACGACGGCGTCGACTCTGCCCGAGCGAACGGTCCGGACACCGCGGCGTTGCAACGCCTCGTCGACGCCCTTGCCGGCGCACACCAGGGCTGTCTCGCCCGGCTTCACGAGCGTCGCCGCCGCCTGCGCCGACGTGATGACGTCCTCGTCGGTGGCGTTGATGCCGTGGTTTTGCAGCTTCCGCACGACCTCGGTCACCACGTGCGCCGAGTTGTTGGTGATGAAGACCACCTTCGTGCCGCTCGATCGCAGCCGCGAGATGGCCGCGGCGGATCCCGCGATCGGGCTCTCGCCCAGCCACACCACCCCGTCGAGATCGATTGCCCACGTCACGCCGGGGGGATGCTACGCATGACGGATGCCTCGCTTCGTTCCGTTCGCCGGTCTGCGGTACGCGCCCGACCGGGTTCGCCTCGCCGACGTCATCGCCCCGCCCTACGACGTGATCGGTCCGGCCGAGCAAGCGGCGCTCGAGGCGCGCAGCCCGTTCAATGCGATTCACGTCGAGTTGGCCCGCGCGGACGGCGATCCCTACGAGGCGGCGGCGCAACGGTTCGCGGCGTGGATCGACGACGGTGTGCTCGCCGCCGACGAGGCGTCGCTCTACGCCTACGAGATGCGCGGGACCGACGAATTCGGCGTTGCTCGCACGACGCGGGGCGTCATCGGCGCGCTGGCGGTCGCCGAAGGTGGTGTCCTGCCCCACGAGCAGACGACGCCGAAGGCGAAGACCGACCGGCTCGACCTCTTGCGCGCCACGAAGGTCAACACGTCTCCGATCTGGGTCCTCACGCCCAGCGCGCTGACCGACGCCATCTCCGATCTCGGCGCGCCCGACGCCGAGGCAACCGACGACGACGGCATCGAGCATCGCCTGTGGGTCCTCCACGCCGACGCCGCGGCCCACGTCACCAAGCTGCTTGCGGAAGAGCCTGTGCTCGTCGCCGACGGCCACCACCGTTACGAGGTCGCCAAGAACTACCGCGACGAGCAGCGCGCCGCCAACGGAGAGAGCCCGGCGCCGTACGACCTCGTGATGGCGCTGGCCGTCGAACTCGCCGAGGAGCAGCTCGCCGTCGGGGCGATTCACCGCCTGATCAGCGGTGTGGCGCCCGCGGACGCGCTCGACGCGCTCAGCCGTCACTTCGATCTGTCGCCGATCGACGGCGTCGACGCGACGATCGGCGAGCGCATGGTCGACGCCGGCGCGCTGGCCGTCATCACTGCGGACGCGAGCTTTCTCGCGGCACCGACACCGGCGACGCTTGAGGCGGCGACGATGGAACTCGACTCGAGCCGGCTCGACGTCGCGCTCGCAGAACTCCCCGACGCCGCCGTCGTCTACCAGCACGGCTGGCGCGAATGCTCCGACGCCGTCGCCGCCGGCGAAGCGGCCGTCGCCGTGCTGCTGCGGCCCGCGACGGTGGAACAGATCGCCGCGGTGTCGCACGGAGGCGAACGGATGCCACCGAAGACGACGTTCTTCTGGCCCAAGCCGCGCACGGGCATGGTGTTTCGCCCGCTGACGGGCAGCTAGCTCTCCGTCAGCGTCGCTGCGGCCTCCTGCAGCGCACGCTTGATGCGCGACGTCTGCCGAGCCGTGAGCACGGTGTCGGCCACGACCTCGGTGCGACTGACGACACCCGCGCCGCCCTTGTAGAACCGGCGCCGCACGCGCCCGATGGCGAATACCTCGTTGCCCTGGCGCGGCACGACCAGGTTGCGCGGCGGGTCGACCCACACCACTTCGAGGTTCTCGTTCGGCCGGTCTTCGTAGCTGACGTTGAGGTCGAGCGACACGACCTTTTGGCCGGTTGCCAGCGTTCGTTCCGCTGGGTCGCGCAGCACCACGCCGCGCACTATTGCGATGTTCATGAGTGTCTTTCCCTGACTCAGCCCGCGCGGCGCGCAGGAGCTCTTCGGTCGAGGGGAAGCGACAAGGCACACCGTATCGACACGGTGTGACGACTTCTAGCCCAGTGCCAGTTTTAGCCCAGTGCCCGCAAACGGTCGGCGGCGTCGGCGAAGTCGGCGTCGTGCTGCACGACACGGCGGAACAGCGCGCGGCTCTTCGACAACTCGCCCGAACGCTCGTACAAGTCGGCTAGTGCGTACCAAGTGCGCATGTGGCGCTCCGCGACGCGACCGCGGACGGGCGGCGCCGACTCAAGCAGCTTCACCGCGTCTTCGAGCTTGCCTTGGTCACCGAGCGACCCCGCCATCACGATGCGTCCTTCGGAAACCGCGTCGGGCGACGGCGATGCCTCGCGCAGTTCCGCCCAGAGTTCCTTCACCTTGTTGTGGCGACCGGCGGCGCGGTAGCAGTCGGCGAGCATGGCGTGCTGCTCGGTGGAACCGGTCAGGGCGACGAACGCTTCGAGTTCCTTCGCCGCCGGGCGGAACCGCCCGAGGCTGTACAACGCCTGGCCGTACAGCTCTCGCACTGACGCCGCCTCAGGCACCTCGAGCGACAGCTGGTGCAGGATCCCGGCGGCCTCGCGGTCACGACCGTGCTGGATATGGCGCGCGGCGTCGCCGAGGCGCTTCTGCAGCATCGGCGCCCGCCGGGTGTTGGCGACCTTCGCAACCTCGGCGACCACGTCAGGCGGCAGCGCCTTGGCGCGCGGCGCCGGTTTTTTCGCAGTCGCCTTGCGCGGCTTCGCCGCCGGGCGGTCGGTGCGTTCCCAGCGGTCGACGACCGGACGTGCGTCCGCGCTGCGCGCCCCTTCCCGGCGTTCGTACGCCTTGGACTCGTCGGAGGCGGGCGTCGGGTTGAGGACCTGGCGCGCGCCGCGGCGCGTGACGTTGCCCCACTTCTTCGGTTGCGGACGCTCCTTCGGCGGCTCCTCGCGCCGCTGATACGGCTTGCGCTCGCCGGCCTCAGCCCGCCGCGGCCGCTCATCGCGCCGCTGCTGGTACGGCTTGCGGTCGCTGCTTTCCGTACGGCGGGGGCGGTCGTCACGCCGCTCATACGGCTTGCGCTCGCCGGCGTCGGCCCGCCGGGGGCGGTCATCGCGCCGCTGGTACGGCTTGCGGTCGCTGCTCTCGGTGCGGCGCGGGCGATCTTCCCGTTTGGGCCCGTCGTCGCGGCGCTTGAACGGCGGCTTGCCGCCTTTCGAAGGCGTTCGGGGCGCGCGCGGAGGACGTTCGGGAGGTGCCATAGGGGGTTTGCGATCGTACAGGGTCCGGGCGCGAAACGAGCCCTTGCCCCAGTCTTTGTGACTGTGGCAAGGGCCCATTTCAGCGACTTATTCCGGCGACGTCCTACTCTCCCAGGGGGTTGCCCCCCAAGTACCATCGGCGCTGACAGGCTTGACTTCCGTGTTCGGGATGGGAACGGGTATATCTCCGTCGCTATGGCCACCGGAAACTGTTGAGTCGCAAGGCACTGAGTCCATTTCTGGACTCGGCCTTGATCACTCCATAGCGAGCACGAGTGTGTTTGTCCCCAAGCCCTCGGCCGATTAGTACCGGTCGGCTAACGCATTACTGCGCTTACACCTCCGGCCTATCAACGTGGTCGTCTGGCCACGGGCCTTACCTGGTTAACCCAGTGAGACACCTCATCTTGGAACGAGCTTCGCACTTAGATGCTTTCAGCGCTTATCCCACCCGCAGGTCGCTAACCAGCAGTGCCGTTGGCACGACAACTGGCACACGAGAGCTGCGTCCGTCCCGGTCCTCTCGTACTAGGGACAGCCTTCCTCAGGTGTCTTACGGCTGCATCGGATAGGGACCGAACTGTCTCACGACGTTCTAAACCCAGCTCGCGTACCGCTTTAATGGGCGAACAGCCCAACCCTTGGGACCCGCTTCAGCCCCAGGATGCGACGAGCCGACATCGAGGTGCCAAACCTTCCCGTCGATATGGACTCTTGGGGAAGATGAGCCTGTTATCCCCGGCGTACCTTTTATCCGTTAAGCGATGGCGCTTCCACACGCAACCACCGGATCACTATGCCCAGCTTTCGCTCCTGCT